>CACYQX010000001.1 GCA_902776725.1 uncultured Eubacteriales bacterium
GGAGAGCCTCGCTGAAAGAAGGAGCTCCTACGGGCATTATCATGAATTCCTGAGTGTCAACAGCGCTGTCAGCGTGAGCTCCGCCGTTGAGGATGTTCATCATCGGCACGGGGAGCTTTGTGCCCTGAATGCCGCCGAGGAAGCGATAAAGCGGGATGTCAAGTGAAGCAGCCGCAGCTCTTGCACAGGCGATAGAAACAGCGAGGATAGCGTTTGCGCCGAGCTTAGACTTGTCCTTAGTGCCGTCAGCCTTTATCATAGCTGCGTCGATAGCGTAGATGTCAGAAGCGTCCATGCCTGTGATAGTTTCGGCGATAACAGAGTTGATGTTCTCAACAGCCTTAGTAACGCCCTTTCCGAGATAGCGCTCGCCGCCGTCACGGAGCTCGAGAGCCTCGAATTCACCGGTAGAAGCACCGCTCGGAGCAGTACCTCTTGCAACAGTGCCGTCAGCGAGAGTGATTTCAGCTTCAACAGTCGGATTTCCGCGGGAGTCCATAATTTCTCTTCCGATAACCTGTACAATTTCCAAATAAGCCATATCTTTCTTCCTTTCCGTTATATTTACTTTATATATTTACCTATATATTTTAACCTTTATATTATATCACAAATTTCGGGCTCTGCCCCCTTTGATATCCTTACTGTTGAAGACATAATACAGGAGCCCGGCAATTACCACTACGGACCCTATAACACCCCAAGTTGTTGGAATTTGGCCAATCATCACCCATGCAAAGAACATCGCAAATACCGTCTCGCTTGAGCTCCACGCCGAAACATAGACTGAGTCCACATGCCCGAGGCATAGGTTGTTCAGGGCATGGCACCCCACCTGGCAGGCGAGCGTCATCACAATAAGCAAAAGCCAATCCTTTGACGGATAATCAAAGAAGGATGTTCCGCTTGCGAGCATCGCGATCAAAAAGCAAATCCAACACGTACCAAAGAGTATCAGCACATAGACCGCTCCATCGACCTTTTCCCTCACCTTGTCGCCTATCGCGTAGAAGATTCCCATCGCGATTCCTGTGATTACAGCGAGCATATCCCCTTTGAAATGGGTGAGAGAAAGATTTGCATAATCAAGTCCCGCCGTAAGTGTCGCACCAATCATAACGACTATTATTCCAACGATTGGCTTTACACCGATTTTTCTCTTGTATATCGCAATCGAAATAAAAAGTACCACCAGAGGATGCAGCGCGCCAAGCACCGCGGCGCTCGAGATATTTGTCATTTTTACGGCATTGAACCACGCATAGAAATGAACAAAGAGAAAGAAACCTGCAGTCATCGCACCGGCAAGGCTCTTCTTGTCGATGTTCTTAAGCTCCCCTCTTCTGTATTTACTCGAAAAAACCGAGATAATAAAAAAGGGAAGTCCCATCGTAAGACGCCAAAACCCTATCGCAAGAGATGGTGCGGAAATCGCCTTTCCGAGCGGACCGGAAAGTGCACCGAGTATGGTCGCAAGGACAACCAGTATTTTGGCATATTTGGACAGAAACTTCTCCATATGTCGAGTTTACCACTCCAAACCCGCCTTTACCACTATATTTTAGAGGACATATGTCCCTTCACGCCTTCTTCCATGCCTTGATAAGAATCCTTTTTAATGCTAAATTAATAGCACGTTATTTCCATAGTTTTGGCACAAAATAACGGGAGGGAATTATGAAGTTTTATATAGTCGACGCTTTTACAGAAGAGCTTTTCGGCGGAAATCCCGCGGGAGTCGTTATCCTGCCTCAGGGCGGATCCTTTCCGGAAGTCGAAGTTATGAAAAAGGTTGCTGCTGAGCTCAGATACTCCGAAACCGCCTTTGTTCTTCCGGACGCCTCGGGCAGTTTCCATTTGAGATATTTCACTCCTACGGAAGAAGTCGATCTCTGCGGTCATGCAACGATAGCTTCCTTCCACGCTCTTTTAGATGCAGAAATGGTTGCAGAAGACACAGACTATCTCGTCAGGACGATGGCGGGAGATATCACAGTTCGCATATCCGACGGAAACATAATGATGTCCATGGCCGAACCAAGGCATATAGCGACTATTTCAGACCCCATCGAGCTCGACAGGCTCTATGACATCATGGGCGGAGAGTATAACGCAAGCATCGAGCTCCTTCCGATGATCATATCCACGGGACTTCCCGACATAATGATGCCCGTAGCAAGTATTGACGAACTGAACGCGCTGTCTCCCGATATGGCTAAACTCGCAGAACTATCCAAAGCATACGGCGTAACAGGAGTACACGCATTCACAGTATCAAATAACGAAGTCTCCGGCGCCGACATTCTGATTCACGCACGAAACTTTGCTCCGCTCTATGGAATAGATGAAGAAGCTGCCACCGGAACCGCCAACGGCGCCCTCACCTACTATCTGAAGCTTAACAACATAATCGATATCCCTTCAACCTGCAAAGTAATTCAGGGAGAAAAGATGGGACGCCCCTCCGTCATCATGACAAGCATCCAGGCAAACCCTGCGGGTGTCTATGTCCTAGACGGACCATCACTGGAATCTGAGTATCCGACAATCCACGAAATCTTCGTAGGAGGAAGCGCTAGGATTTTGGCCAAGGGCGAGATAAACATATAATACTGAACAACACTTTCCATGCAACAAAAAGGCGGCCTCTTGCCGCCTTTTAATTCTACCTTGTCCTAATCTATATCTCTTATTACCGTGTTCATCCACTTTTTGGACAAATAGCGCCAGGTAAGGATGATACCTTTTACTACTTCTTCTATACGGATGAGTATAAAGCACCAGTGAATCGGAAGGTGCCAAACCGTTGCACCCAGGAAGGCCAGCGGAACCGCTACAAGCCAGACGCAGCCACTTTCTGCGAGCATGGCAAACCTGGTATCGCCGCCGCCACGTAGCGTTCCGGTAATATGGATTCCCCCATAGATGCTGATTGGAGTGGTAAGCCCTATCAGCATCAGAATCTTAAACGCATAACTCTTTCCATCCGGAGTCAAATTGAAGAGATTGGTCATTGGGTATGCAGCAATCATAACAATGCCGCCTATTATCGCACCCATGATCACTCCCACCTTCAGTATGTGCTTGGACATTTCCCATGTGTAATCCTTATCGCCTTCTCCAAGCTTCTCGCCAATCATAATGAGGGCCGCATCCCCTATACTGAACCCCGCAAACGAAAATACATTGGCTATAATATTGGCCGCTTGATATGCAGCATACTCTGTTGTTCCTATCCTGTTAAATGCAGCAACATACATTGTCTGCCCGAGCGACCAAAGAAGTTCGTTCACTGTTGTTGGAGTTGCATTCTTTATTATTCTCTTCACGAGTTCGCCGTTCCACCCAAAGAAGGACTTAATCGGCCCGTAATAATAATTCCATTTTCTCGTTGCGCAGAACACATTGATTCCTATTTCCAAGAATCTTGCTGTGACGGTTGCAATTGCGGCACCGGCAACCCCAAGTCTCGGAGCGCCAAATTTACCAAAGATCAAAATATAATTCAGGATTGTATTTGTTGAAAAAGTAACCGTACTCACAACGAGCGGAACCTTGGTCTGTTGCGTTGATCTGAATCCCATCTCCAGTGGACCCGAAACGCCGAGAAGCAAGAATGAGAGCGCATTAATCCTTACGTACTGCACGGCCAATTCCTGAACCGCAGGATCCTTTGTGTAAAAACCTATTATTGTCTCGGTCTTTAACATCGCAACAGCAAAGAAGAGCACGCCGGTTCCAAATAAAACCGTCATTGCGAGTCCAATGACTTTCCTAATGTTCGCCTTGTCAGCGGCTCCGTAGAACTGAGATGAGAACGTAGCAAAACCACCCATCATTCCAAAGTTGACAAGATGGAATATCATGAAGATTTGCGCAGCAACGCCGACTGCAGCAAGTTCAGTCTCACCCAAGAAGCCAACCATAAGGTTGTCAACAAGGCTCAACGTCGCAGACACAACTCCCTGCAGCGCAATCGGCACCGCAAGCATTCTCAGTTTTCTATTCAGTTGTTTCTTGTCGATTGCACTTGTCCTGTTCATCCCGGTTGACACCCCATAAAAAATCCTCGCGTAAACCGCGAGGATTACACGTACTACTAGCTAATCTTTTTAGCGTGTTTCCTTTAACATTATAATGCGTTTTCCGGCTTCGCCGAGGAGCTCTTCCGCCAGTTCATCCGGATAACCTTCTTTTACAACAATCTTGTCTATGCCCGCATTGATGATCATCTTTGAACAAATCACGCAAGGCTGATGTGTAATATATATCGAAGCACCTTCCACGCTCTCGCCAAGCGTGGCTGCCTGGATAATTGCATTTTGCTCTGCATGAAGCGCTCTGCAGAGTTCATGTCTCTCGCCGGACGGAACTCCGAGTTTCTCTCTCAGGCATCCACCGAGTTCACCGCAGTGCGCAAGGCCCTTTGGCGCTCCGTTATATCCCGTCGCGATTATATGCTTATTCTTTACGATCACGGCTCCCACATGTCTTCTGAGACAGGTTGATCTCGTAGCAGTCAGCTCCGCCATCTCCATAAAATATTCGTCCCAGCTTGGGCGGCTAGCCGTTCCCGCTTCACCCATTACAACTTCTTTTTCAGCGCTCATAAATATCTCCAAATCTCACTTAAATATGTAACAACTGCTTTTCCTATTCTACATTTTTTTATTTTACTCGTCAAAAGAATTCAGCCTATATCATCAAAGAAAATTTCCGCGAGATAGAGTCCGCATGCGGGCGCGGTATGCCCGGCATTGGTCCTGTCGCAACTTGCAATTATCTCCGAAATATCTTCCGGTTTAATCTTTCCAAGTCCGACCTCTATCAAGGTTCCCGTCATGATGCGAACCATATTGTAGAGGAAACCGTCTCCCCTTACCCAAAAAACGATATCGCCATCCGCCTCTTCTACGCGCGCGTCATAAATCGTCCTAACCGTCGTCTCGCGTGGCGTTCCTCCTGCCGCCTGGAATGCAGCAAAATCATGCGTACCGACCAGATGCTTAGCCGCCTCCTGCATGGCAGTAATATCGAGCTCATCGGCATCGATCGTATAACAATAATTTCTCCTAAACGCACTTTGCTCGCCGCAGTTTATCAAATACTTATACGTCTTTCCCTTGCATGAAAACCGCGCATGGAAATCCTCGGGCATTTCTTCCGCGGAAAGAACTCTCACATCTGATCCTTTGCTGCCCTCTCCGTATCTTCCGCCCGACAACATATTGTTAAGCGCCTTTGGAAGATTCTCCGTTGGAATCCCGATATCAGCAGTGAAGCTGCAGCACTGCCCGAGCGCGTGAACGCCGGCGTCGGTTCTGCTTGTGCCCGAAACCGCGATTTCCTGCCCGCAGACAGCGGCTAGTGCCTCTTGCAGAGTCCCCTGCACCGTACGGAGATTCCTCTGTTCCTGCCAGCCGTGAAAAAGACTCCCGTCGTATTCAAGTTTCAAAAGATAGTTTTTCATATATACAGTATAGCATAGTGAATGCGCCAAATGGCGAGTTGCTTTCTCTGTAAAAATATGGTAGCATAAAAATGTGAACGGCAAACTCATAGAAGGAGGAATCGTCCTCACCAAAGTCATAATCGCAGTCATAATAGGCATTCTCGAAGGAAACGGCGCAGTTTATTTCTTCAACAAAATGCCGGGCACCTGGCTCTGCGACTACGGCGAAACGCCAAGCGACGAACTCCTTAACCCAACAACTCAGAGAATCAAAAGTTCACCGTGGAAATACCTCTTTTCCATGGGTTTTGTAATACTTAATATCAAACTCGTCATGGATGACTGGCAATATGCCATTGCAGCAAGCGCTGTACTCTTGATACTTCTTGAACTCTCACTCGCCGACAAAAAATATTCAATCGTTCCGGATCAACTCGTAATACTACTCTGCATAACTGCGATAGGCTTTATCCCCTTCCACGGTTCATGGAAGGCCCAACTCTTCGGCGGACTCATCGGATTTGGACTTATGACCGCAATCGCACTCGTCGGCAAATTTGCATATAAGCGCGAGAGCATCGGCGGAGGCGATATCAAATTATTCTTTGCGCTTGGACTCATAAGCGGAATCAAAGGAATACTCTTTATCTTTGCCGCAACCGCACTCATAAGCGCAGCCTGCTTTGCATACCTGCTATCAAAGAAGAGAGTCAAAATAACCGACTCTCTTCCCATGGTTCCCTATATATCAGTTGCAGCAGCTTTGTACCTGGTTTTCCTCTGGTATATAAACTTCTCTTTTCTTTTCTGATTATTTGTAGCCGTTGATTATTCTCACGATTATGTCGTGAAGAAGTTCTACGCTGTAATCACCTATGATCGGTTCAAGGTGAGAATCTCCCACTCCCGAATCATCCGTAAGGAATACGTATTCTCCATCCGTACAAATTGCAAGCGTTCTACCAAAGAGTTCTGTTTCCCTTTCCGCGTTTGATGCGACAACCGGAACTACATGAATTCCGCGTGCCGCGGCCGATTCCACAGCCTCCACTATCCTATCTTCTGTTCCGTAGTGCGGTGGTGCATCAAAGATCAGGAAGCAAACCTTATTCATGTCGCTTCTCCAGTCGCCGTTTGATGTAATCGTTTCGTACAGAATATCCGAAACAGCCTCAGGTGTGTCTCCGCCACCCGCCGCATATTCAGAAGAAATCAATCTCTGAACCTCGTTTACGTCAGACGTGAATCCGTTGGTCTTTGTTACGTAATCGTCTCCCTCGTCGCGGTAGAAGTTTGCCGAGTACAAAACTCCATCTTCAGCAGTATCTTCGGCAATCTTTGCAAAATCCATCTGCAGATATGCGAGTTCGTCACCCATGGATCCGGTCGTGTCGACTATGAACATTACCTGAACTCCGGATAAGTTTTCGCCGGCCTTGCTCGTCACTATCGTTATATCGTCGGAGGGAACAGGCGCAGGTGTCGTTCCCGGATTGTTTTCGCTTTCAGGCTCATCATAATCAACTACCGCTGATTCAATCATAGCCATTTCGCCATTGCATTCGGCATATGCCGGAGTCTCGCCGCTCCAGGCGGGAACAAATAGATATGCCACTCCTTCTTTATTGGTCTTTGCGGTCCAGAGCGTTCCGGCTCCCCCCGTTCTGAGCGTAACCGTTTCGTTTGCAAGAGGATTTCCGCCTTCGTCAACCACGGTAACTTTATACCTCGTTCGCGGATCAATTCCGTAGCTTGGGAACTCAATTCTTCCCGAGTTTACCAGATTCGTAAAGAACGGCCAATTCGCATTATCGTTCCACTGACCGGCTGTAAGAACAAAGGCCTCTCCTTGCGTCGGCTCATAAGGAACGAAAGGATCGTCAATCGGTTCAATATCTCCCTCGATTGATCCGTCAGATATTTCTTCCACCTCTGCTTCGGCTGCCTCTTCAGCAAAGTTTATATCTCCCTCGGCCGCCTCTTTTTCTTCGGCTCCCGGCGCAGTGGCAAGCGCACCGCTGGATGCGGGCTCTTCCGCAGTCTCAACTTCGTAAGGATAATCGCCCGTTTCCTTTTTGCTCATGGGTTTGATTATGCTGACAACACCTACACATAGGATAAGTACTGCGGCTGCACTCATTACTTTCATCCACGTGCGTTTCTTGGCTCTCTTGTCCGCTGCATCCTCTGCATATGAGCCCTCTATCACCGTAAATGTATTCTGAGCCTCGCTTATATCCTCACGGCTCGCCTCAATCACATATTCGTCTTTTATTTCTCCAATCGCGTCGAGAAGCTGCTCTCCTCGATGCAATGAATTCTTTTCTATTTCTTTATTCATACGTAAATACCCTCTTTCGCCAAATGGTCTTTTAATTTGTCTCTAGTACGCTTAAGCGTCATCTTGACTTTGCTCTCGCCGTAACCAAACCGGGCTGCCACATCCTTTACCGATTCCAAATACCAGTAGCGCAAGACGAAAATCTTCCTCTCCTCTGCGGCAAGCCCGGACAAAAAGGTGTTCAGGGCTTCCGTTATAGCCCTGTCCTCCAGCTGGCCCTCAACCGTACTTCCCGAAGCTATGCACTCCACCAATTCTTCCACAGCCAAAGTGGGCTCTCCGCCACCTCGCTTGTCCGCGGTCATATCGCGATACTTCTTGAGGGAGAGATTCCTCGTAATCTTTCCAAGGAAAGCCTTTAGAATGCTTGGCCTCTCGGGCGGAATCGCATTCCAAGCGCCCATATACGTATCGCTTACGCATTCCTGGGTGTCCCTGTCATCCTTCAGGATATTTCCGGCTATGGTTTTTAGGTAGTTTCCATACTTGTCATCGGTGGCCGCAATCGCGCCCTCATCCCGGTTCCAGTACAGCTCAATGATTTTTTCGTCTTCCATGATGTGTAATCCCCTTTTATGGTATTAACTTTATGGTTTTGGAATCGTTCACCCATAAAGTACCCATCTGGTTTATCAGGTCACAAAAATTATATCATAAATACTATGCCGACCACAGAGGTGTGCAATTCTTCCTAGTCCTCGGGGCTAGCAATTACAGAACTGCCTGCATCTGTGACCAGCTTTTTTGTGGTATAATAATATAGAAAGTGAGTATTCAAATCTCAATACTTTTAAGTCGATATTTGCTATACATAGATGGCAGGAGATACCCAAATGTTTGAAGCAAGAAAAATGCCGGGACTGGACGGCGATAAGTATGTTCCTATCAGCGAGCGCACAGGCGATGAATCCGTAGTTTTCTTTACTCGCGACCTATCCGCTGAAGGACTTAGAAAAATTTACGAGCGCATCAAAGCACCGCTAGAAGGAAAAGTCGCAATCAAACTCCATACCGGAGAGCCAAACGGCCCCAACATCATTCCGAGACCTTGGGTACGGGAACTTATAGAAAAAGATCTTCCAAACGGAACAATCGTTGAGACCAATACATATTATGAAGGCGACCGTTTCACCACTGAGGACCACAGAAAGACTCTGGAGATTAACGGTTGGACATTCTCACCCGTTGACATCATGGACGAGCACGGAACAGCACTCCTCCCGGTCAAAGACGGCAAATGGTTCACCGAAATGTCCGTAGGAAAGAGTCTTCTTAACTACGATTCATTCCTTGCCCTCACCCATTTCAAAGGTCATACCATGGGTGGCTTCGGAGGCTCCAACAAAAATATCGCAATCGGCTGCGCCGACGGTCGTGACGGAAAGAAGTGGATTCACTGCCCGCAGAACGAAGACGGTTCGTGGGGCGACCAGTGGGGAATCGCAGAAGAAGAAGTGATGGAGCGCATGGTTGAATCAACCAAGTCGGTAGTCGATCATTTTGCCTATAAAATTTCATTTATAAATGTAATGAGAAATATGTCAGTTTCCTGCGACTGCGAAGGCGTTGCTGCAGAACCAGTAGTTACACCAAATGTCGGAATCCTCGCGTCACTCGATATAGTTGCGCTTGACTCCGCTTGCGTAGATCTCATTTGGGCGATGAAAGAGGAAGACGGAAAAGCCATGAAGGAGCGCATCACCACAAGGCACGGCCTCAGGCAGCTTTCATACATGCACGAGATGGGCATGGGAAATTGGAAGTATAAACTCATAGATATCGATAATGATGATCAGGAGATTACCCAGGAAGAAGCCGTAGCTCACGTAGTTCCGTTCAGCGAATAAAAATAGTACACTCCATTCTTGTTGTTTCTGAAATAACAAAAAGCCCCTTGGTCACCCCAAGGGGCTCTTGCGCCTATCTTTATTAAAAACTAATTCTTTCTTCAAGGGCTTCGAGCAGCTGATTAATTGTCTCCTCGTCCACATTATATCTGCCGTTGCTTAGGCCTTCTATAATCCATCTAAGATCGCCTTCGGCATCACCATAGAATTCACTATCCAGCATAAGGCTTAAGCGCTGAACATCCTCCTTCAAAGCTTCCAGCCCTTCTTCTGGGGTGTCGTACTTCACATCTTCTCCCCGATATGGAATATCATCACCTATTTTATTCATTGCTTCCCTCTCTTGCGTCAATTGCTTCAATTAGTTGTTTGATTGTTCCCTCTTCTACATCGTATTCTCCACTCGCTATGCAACCTATAATCCCCGCAAGACTGTATGATGCTTCGCGGTTGAACCCGATATCCAGCAAAAATCCGAGACGCTGAACATCCTCCATCAAAGCCGCCTTGCTCTCTTCCGGGGAGAGTTTCACAACCTCAAACGGCAGAGGAATAGTGTCACCCCTTTGAGCTTCTATTTCTTTTTTAGCCCCGGTTTGGTAAAACTTTGCAAAGAGTTTTCTTACTCTTTCATTTGTTTCCTTAGATACATTATCAATCCACGGAACATATATTTCATCCATCTCGGCTTTGAGCTTTTCCATATAAGTAAGGATTCCTTCCGCTTGAGCATCTGTCTCTACCGCATGGGGTGAATATTCCTTGCGAAGGTGGCCAATAGGGTCTTTGATCCCCAGCGCGGCAAGGACACATGCTGCAAGGTATCCGGTCCTTCCGTGACCTCCGGCGCAAAACAAAGCCACCTTTCTCTTTTTGTCTAGCCTTATGAGGATTTTGAGCACCATTGTGTCAAGAACATCGAGGGGCAGAACTCCCCTGTCTTTGATTGGGCAATATAGGATTTCGCCGCGAAAATCTGTATTCCAAACGTCGGAGTCCAGATATGCCAATGGCACCAGAACATCCGCCCCCATCTCCACCATCTGCTCAACGTCACTCACGCTTCCCAGTATGAGTCCCGGCACTATTTCTTTACATTCACTGAAGTTGTTCATATGTATCTCCTCTTTGAGAACCTTGCTTGGTTTTCTTATATTTCTTAGAAAATCTGCCCCGGTAGCTTCTGTTTTTCCTTTGGCGGAAACTCCTTATCGAATTCATTCACATCTTCTTCACTCACATAATATCCTTGTGGGGTCTGATATACTCCCAATACGCCGTCGAGGTATCCGACTCTTAGTTCCTTACAAAGGAAAAATGAGTCGTCAGCATCTTCCGGCAGGTCGTGGTATCTAATACCAAAGTTACGACCATAATCAAAACCGCTCTTGCCGTAGAAATCAATATTTCCCTCAAAGAGCACCGCGCCGAAGCCCAGTTCCTTTGCCTTTTCTAGCGAGTAGTCCAAGAGCTTTTTTCCGTAACCTTGACGCTTTAGCTCTGGAGTGATGCAGATTGGGCCCATGGTAAGCACGGGAATCTCACTTCCGTTGTCAGCTTTGATGATGGTTCTCATGAACATATTCTGGCCAATGAGTTTGCCGTCCTTCTCCATCACAAAATTCAGCTGTTTCACAAAGGCGGGATCGTCTCGTAGCGTATGCATTACGTAGTGCTCATAGCAACCCGGGCGATAGACATTCCAGAAGGATTCACGGATGAGGTTTTCGACCTCTCTTTGTTCCTCTTTCTTTTCCAGCCTAATTGTTAGGGCATCCTTTGTTGCCACTATTGTCGGAGTCATGTCGGATCCGCAATAGGTGCAAAAGTCCGGCAATTCTGTCGTCCCATATTTTTCGTACAGATCATATATTGTGTGTCCACAATTAGAGCATTCGTATATTGTCTCCCCTTCGCGGGATTCTTTTTTAACCCAGATGCAATTGTCTATTCTTTTCGTTTCGAGGATGTAGGTAAATATCTTAAACTTCTGTTCATAGTCTGATAACCTGCCAGTCTCTATCAATTCCTCCAGATTGTCCCTGAGCCAGGCAATATGCCTTGCCTCTTGAATATTTTTCATATTTGTTCCGCATCTGGGACAATGGGTGGGGTAACCCCAGGAGAAAAGCCGGCTTCTTATACTTGAGGTTTCAAAATCACAATTGCTGCAATGGTATACTCTACCCCAGCCATACTCCTCCACTATCCATTCCCCATGCTTTTCGTCCAGTGATTCAAACAGTTCCGAGATTTCAGTCAAGGCAAGCTTGGGGTCCATCAACCCCCTGGCTGTTAATTCCCCCAAATCTACTGCTCCGTTTGATTGATCGATGATATCACTAAACTCCGTGAGCCATTTTATTGCTTCATTCCTTGTCATATCCACACACCTCAAAAGTCACTAATAGCCGTCGCATTATTTAAAGTCTTTGTTGATAGACGATATTAGTACAGGTTTTAAAACAGGTGAGCATGATTACCACGCTCACCCGCATTTCTTACATCCTAAGACTTATTTCTTATGAACCACTTCTCCGTCGATGAGCACCATATATGTGCGATGCTCGAGCGAAAGAGGATCCGTATCCCAGATTACTATGTCCGCATCTTTACCGGGAGCAATGCTTCCTACTCTCTTGTCGATTCCGGTAATCTCTGCAGCATTGATAGTAATTGCCTTGAGGGCTTCTTCTCTGTCCATTCCAGAGTTAACTGCCATCGCAGCAAAGAGCGGAAGTTCCGACTGATGGTGAACGGGGCTATCTGTCATGATTGCTATTTTTACTCCCGCCTTGCTCAGGATACCCGGAGTGTCAAACGTCTTGTTTCTGAGCTCGTACTTTGTTCTGAAGCCGTATGTCGGACCGATGATTGCGTTAAAGCCTGAGCGCTTAACTTCATCAACTATGAGGTGACCCTCTGTGCAGTGGTCAAGAGTCATCTTGAGTCCATATTCCTTGGCAATTCTGATTGAAGTCAGAATGTCGTCTGTTCTGTGCGCGTGAGCCTTGAGCGGCATCTTGCCCTCGATCACGGGTATCATAGCTTCTAGCTTTGCATTGTATGGAGGCATCTTGGCAGGATCCTTCTTGGCAGCTTTCTTCTTCGCATTGTATTCGATAGTCTGCTCAATAGTCTGTCTCAAAAGTGCCGCCGTTGCCATTCTTGTCATCGGCATTTTGTTGGATGTTCCGTAGCACCTCTTTGGATTCTCACCAAAGGCGCATTTCATGGCAACAGGATCCTTGATAACCATATCGTCAACGCATTTTCCAACAGTCTTGATCGCAACAAAGGTTCCACCGATTACATTGGCAGATCCCGGGCCTGTAACTACAGCGGTTACGCCGCCGTTTCTCGCCGACTCAAACTGCGTATCGAATGGATATATCGCATCTATCGCCCTCATATTTGGAGTAATTGGATCCGTGATTTCGTTCCCGTCGGAACCTTCAAATCCAATAGACTCTTCCCACATACCCATATGGGAGTGCGCATCGATAAGTCCGGGCGTTACGAGTTTTTTCTTTGCGTTGATTACCTCTGCGTTCTTTGGAACTTTTACACTCTTGGATGGACCAACCTTGACAATCTTGCCCTTTTCAATCAGGATTACACCATCATCGTAATCCTTACCGGTCATTGTTTTTACTTTTGCGTTAATAATTGCTTTCATGATTCCTCCTCTTTCTTTGGATTCTCTTGATTTATTATTTATCGCTAAAAATTATGTATCGGTTTTTTGACTCGTCTCCCTCTTTAATCTTTCGCGACCTATGTCGCAGCCAGGGTTAGACAGAAGACAGTTATGCGTGCAGAAACCGCAGTGATCGTCCCTCTTGGTTGCGCGTATGCGCTCAAGGTTTTTGATTCTACCGGTTCCGCCACGCTTAATAACAAAGCCATGCTTCTCAAAAACACTTTTAAGCGTATATAGATAGAACTCGTGCGTCACGAGTACGCAATCCTCGTTTTTCTCGACGAGCATCTTTACCATTTCCTCTGCGCGGGCCTTGGTCATCTTTCGAGTTTCCCACTGCCATGGCGAGTTAAAGAACCATTGCACCCTTCCTCGCGCTACCCAAAACCATTTAGGAAGTTTGAGTCCCGTTTCTATCGCGGCGCGATTCGGAACCTCGTTAAGAAGCGGCGTCTCTATCAGGTCGCGCTCTCCAAGAAGCCCATTGGCCGTTGCCCTGGTCCTCGGAAGAGAGCTTATATACACTCTAAATCCTTCGCTCTTTAGGTGCTCCGTTATTTCTTTGATGGGAGCGGCATTATATGCCTCGTTGGCCTTGTCCCAGCCAGCCGAGTCATAGGACTTTTCCCATTCCATATCAACTTTTGCATGCCTAATCATGATAATCTTCATGCGCCTATTATATCACATTATATTCTGCCAAGTTTCGCTTTTATATTGAAATAACTACGCAAATTAAGTACAATTGATATACTTGAGATTTCAATAACCGCGCCTTTTCAGACGCGGCAGAAAATAAGATTTAAGGAGAAAACTATGTCAACATTGGATCTAAGCAAATACGGAATCACAGGGGCGACCGAAATCATCCATAACCCCTCCTATGAATTCCTCTTTGAAGAAGAAATGAAGTCCGACCTCACGGGCTTTGACAAGGGGCAGCTCTCCGAGCTCGATGCCGTCAACGTAATGACGGGAATCTATACCGGCCGCTCCCCTAAAGATAAGTTCATCGTAATGGACGATAACTCCCGCGACACAGTTTGGTGGACCACGGACGAATATCCGAACGACAACCATCCGGCAAGCGAAGAAACCTGGGCCAAGGTCAAAGAAATCGCAATGAATCAGCTCTCGGGAAAGAGACTCTTTGTTGTGGATGCTTTCTGCGGTGCCAACGAGGATACACGCATGGCGATTCGCTTCATCATGGAAGTAGCTTGGCAGGCTCATTTCGTAAAGAATATGTTCATCCAGCCGACTGAGGAAGAACTCGAAAACTTTGAGCCTGACTTCATCGTCTACAACGCATCAAAGGCAAAGATTGATAACTACGAAGAACTCGGTCTCAATTCCGAAACCGCAATCGTATTCAATATCACAAGCCGTGAGCAGGTTATCGTAAACACATGGTACGGCGGAGAGATGAAAAAAGGTATGTTCTCCATGATGAACTACTACCTCCCCCTCAAGGGAATCGCTTCCATGCACTGCTCGGCAAATACCGATATGAACGGCGAGAATACGGCTATATTCTTTGGTCTTTCCGGAACGGGTAAAACCACCCTCTCCACAGATCCAAAGAGACTCTTGATCGGCGACGACGAGCACGGCTGGGACGACGACGGCGTATTCAACTTTGAAGGCGGCTGCTATGCCAAGGTTATAAACCTGGATAAGGATGCAGAGCCGGATATCTATAACGCAATCAGGAGAAATGCGCTTCTTGAGAACGTAACTCTGGACGAAAGCGGCAAGATTGATTTCGCTGACAAGAGCGTAACGGAAAACACCCGCGTGTCTTACCCCATAGACCATATCGAGAAAATCGTTCTTAACGTAAGAGATAAATCCGCAGGCCCTGCCGCTCAGAACGTAATCTTCCTTTCGGCAGACGCGTTCGGAGTTCTGCCACCGGTTTCAATACTGACACCGGAGCAGACACAGTACTACTTCCTCTCAGGTTTCACCGCCAAACTCGCGGGAACCGAGCGCGGAATCACAGAGCCGACACCGACATTCTCCGCATGCTTTGGACAGGCATTCCTGGAGCTCCATCCGACCAAATACGGCGAGGAACTCGTCAAGAGAATGAAAGCGAGCGGAGCCAAAGCTTACCTCGTAAACACAGGCTGGAACGGAACAGGAAAGAGAATCTCAATTCAGGATACACGCGGAATAATAGATGCAATCCTTGGCGGCGACATCAAGAACGCTCCTACCAAGAGCATCCCCTACTTCAATTTTGAAGTACCGACGGAGCTTCCGGGAGTTGACCCTGCAATCCTGGATCCGAGAGACACTTACGAGAACGCGGCGGATTGGGAAGAAAAGGCCAAGGACCTCGCAGAGAGATTCATCAAGAACTTCAAGAAATATGAGTCCAACGACGCAGGAAAAGCCCTCGTAGCCGCAGGCCCGCAGCTGTAAAACTATCTTTTACCATAAACACAAAGAAGCGGCCCACAAGGCCGCTTCTAAGCATTATCACCATTAGTTATTATGAGGAAATGAAGAAAAAGTTACTTATCTCGTCTTCATGACCCTATAATACCCACGTCTTTTTAAAAACACCTAAAGGAATTGTGTTGTTTTTAAAAAAAATTTCAAAAAAGTATCAAAAAGTGCTTGACTGTAAACTTACTTCATACCCTAGGATTAGGCTAGAAAGGACGCTTTTCACGGGAAAAAGCGATTACGGTGGACATTTATGAAGATTAAAGAAGTTGAAAAGGTGATAGGCATCCCAAGGGCCAATATCCGTTTCTACGAAAAAGAAGGGTTCATTAGTCCTGACCGCAAGGAGAATGAATACCGTGACTACTCGGAAAATGACGTCGAGACTCTTAGAAAAGTTGTAATCTTCCGTAAGCTAGGTCTTTCTTTGGACGAAATACGCGATCTCATGGATGGATCCATCTCCCTTCCCGAGGCCATGGAGAAAACAAGCCAGGCAATAAGGGACAAGGTAGAGGAACTAAACGGTGTCCTTGAGATTTGCTCAGAAATAAAGCAGGATAATCTTACGGATTTTGCAGCCTTTGATACTTCCAAGTATTGGACGGAAATCTTTGATAAGGAACAGGCCGGAAAGAGATTCTTTGATATTTCCAAGGACTTTATCGACTACCAGAAGGGATTTATGCTTCAGTATCTCGGAAACTTGGATGGAGAACACGCCAAAGCGATTAGCACAGTAGATAGGGATTTCCAAGGCGGTAGCCCAACGATAGCCATTCTCCGCGCCCTGCTTTTTGTACTCATACCGATTGTGTTTCTCTGGAGATTTGGGCTAGCAGGTATATTGATCGGTCTCTGCATCGGTTTATTAGAGCTCGCCCTAATTTGTCTTATGATGTGGGCAACACACAAGTTTTCTCTTACACATCCAGAAGCGCAAAAGGCCATAATCATAACCCGGTATGCGTCGCTAATTCTTGTTATGGTATTAACGGTTAGGCTATTAATCCCTGCAATCCAAAAGTTCGCTGAGAATGCCGGAATTGAAGCAAGTATTGAAACTACCTCAAACTATGCAGGCATCGTGATGTGCACAGTTGTTTCAATAATGCTTATCATTTGGGGAATAAGACTCCTAACCAACAAAGCTCGCCCACTCTTTTCACGAGCCGTCCTAGACACATTATTAATATTCCTTCTAATACTGTTCAACGGTCTCACACTGACACTGCTGAAGATGCAACTCCAAAACGGATTGGCAGGAATTTTCGGCCTTATCGCTTGTGCGAGTTATCTTTTCAACTCTCTATCAAACATGATAATGCTGATTAAGAAGGCATAAAAAAAGAGCGACCTCGCGGTCGCTCTTACTTATTCTAACCCCGCTTTTGCTTCACCACAATTGACTATATTCAAATACCACTCGCAATAGCGATTGGTTTAATACGTGCGAGTTCATCTCTCTTTGCTTCACGCTCATTTCTGAAGTCAATATCATTTTGGATACTCAAGAAAAAATCGTCAGATACCCCAAAATATTTGGCAAGTCTGAGCGAGGTATCAACCGTAATTTTCCTTCTATCGTGCAATAGATCCTGCACGCGCGAAACCGGCACGCCAATGTCCTTTGCCAGTTTATACGCAGAGATGCCAAGCGGCTCCATAAACTCCAGTTTAAGAAATTCGCTCATTCTAGGCGTCTTAATCTTGTTATTTTTCATTAACATCACCCTTTATGATAATCAACAATCTCCACATTCAAGAACTCTTCGCCTTCAGCTGTCATACAAATACGATACTTCTCATTTATTCTGATGCTATATTGCCCTTCTCGATTCCCACTTAACTTCTCAAGTCTGTTACCCGGAGGCACCTTTAAATCATCGATACCTTTAGCTGCATCTATCATCATAAGTTTTCTCAAAGCAACAGCATGAAGAGCCTCCGGCAAAACCTTGGAGTGCTGCTGATTATAAATTTTTTCTGTTTCTTTGTCGGCAAAGCTCTTAATCATGTAAATTATACCCGCTTTACGTGTACATGTCAAACATATATATCGTCCCTTGATTTCCTATATTTTACCATATCTATATTTCACTGTCAATTTTTCCCATATAATGCGAGCGGATTTTCCCATGCGCAAAAAATAAAACCCGCACTCCAAGAGGAATGCGGGCAATAGGAAATACATATTATTCTCCGAGCAGTTCTTCCATAACCTTCTTATAAGCTTCAGGATTTGCACCGACGATGGTTCTTCCGACTATCTTACCGTTCTCATCAACAAATACAGTTGTCGGTACGCCCGTTACCTGGAGCATATTGGCAATGCCTGTGCTATCGATGACGTTTAAGTAGGTTACTCCGGCATCCGCGATAATTTCCTTGGCATCTGCAAGTCCTAATGGATCTGTTCCGTCCGTAAGAAGTCCGATGATTCCGCAGCCCTTGGCTTCAAACTCTTTGTTTATTTCCTCAAGCTCAGGAAGCTCTTGGATGCAAGGTCCGCACCAAGACGCCCAGATATTTACCATGGTGTATTTATTCTTCCCGAATACGTCCTTGCTGTTTACTGCGTTACCTTCCAGGTCGGTGGAGTCAAACTCTATCGTCATACCGCTGATATAGTCGTCAAGCGTAATAGGATCAGAGAGTTCAAGGCTATGCATAGCTGTTTCTAGATCTGCAATGATTCCGTCGTAAATCGGCTTCTTGTCCTCAGGAACTGTGTCCGGATATTCTTTTGTAAAGGTGTAATAAATTGTATAATCACCTTCTTCTCTACCTGTTTCCCTGCCGTATTCCTGTAGAGATCCGGGTTCAACACCTATCATCCATTTTAGCCATTTCTCAAGGTCGTCTTTGGTCCATTTGGAATCAAGAGCCCTAAAGAAATTCAAGACGTTTACGCTGTTGGCATCGGCAACCTCAAAGTCCGCATCGCTCATGCTATCAAGCTCATCAGCCGATGCAGGATAGAGATAGAACTCCATATACATGAGGCCTTCCTCTGCTTCGCCGCCGCCGTAATAAAGTAACACCTTGTCCTCATTTTCGGCGTAGGTCTTGGATCCCGGTATTCTCATTCCTGACTCCGGTGTGTAGAAATCCTCTACCCCACTGTTTTCTGTGCTGCCACTGTTTTCGCTTCCGGATTCAGCTTCTGTTCCGCCGGCGCTCCCCGATTCGCCACCGCCGTTTCCGCTTTCCGTCTTGCCGCAAGCAGCAACAAAGATTAAAGCCAACACTACCAATACCACAATTAATTTCTTTTTCATTTCTTACTCCTATGTGCTTATTAGTTCTTTATTTCTGAAAGAGTTTCCCCTTATTTAGACAACTTGTTTAATTATTGTTTTTCTCTCCTAAGGAACTTGCCTGTGCTTGTTCCGCCGCGCTTTGTTCGCTCTTCTCTTTTCCAAAAAAAGTCATCTTGAGCGCTTTGGTTGGGCAAGCATGCACGCAGTCTCCGCATCTAATGCATTCTGCGCTAGTTGGTTTCTTGGATGGATCTACCTGCATCTTGCAGATCTTGGAGCACGCGCCACAGTTTGTGCAAGCCTCCTTGTTGCACCTAAGCTGCAAGAAGCTAAACTTGTGGAACAGCCCATAGAATGCGCCAAGCGGACAGATATATTTACAAAACGGTCTATGTATAACTATGGAGAGAGCGACTATTACCAGCATAATCGCAAACTTCCATGCATAGAGCGCATGCGCCGCCTCTCTCATTGGTTCGTTGAGCGCAAGTAGCGGTACTCCGCCTTCCATCATTCCGATCGGACAAATCCATTTACAGAAATACGGAAAACTCACGCCCAGTTCATCTCTTAAGATAATCGGTAGCAGAACTACAAATACCACAAGGAAAACGTATTTAAACTTTCTTAATACGCGGTCTAGCTTTTCAGGAACTGTGATTTTTTTGATTGGTATCTTATAGAGCAGTTCCTGGATGAGCCCAAATAAGCAAAGCCAGCCGCAGATGAATCTACCGACTAGCACTCCGAGCACGCTAAGATATCCGAGCACATAGAATGGCACCTTGGGATGCCTTGCACTCAGCATGGCCTGCATGGCGCCGATTGGGCATGCGCCGAGCGCCCCCGGGCAAGAATAGCAGTTCATTCCGGGCACACAAAAATTCTTAAGAGGACCCGTATAAATCGTGCCCTTTAAGAATCCCGCAATATTTGCATTCTGAAGGATGCCGGTTCCCGTCTGCACCGCTTTTCGTATGATTCTATGTTTCTTTAAACTAGCCAATTCCAATACACTCCATACAAATAGCGGCAGCCTTCTTGAAAATCAATAGCATATCACCACGAACAATGCCGATGCCGATGAAGATCAAAGCTGCAACAAGAACCACATATTTTAAGTTTTTCTCCAAAAAATTCTTCATGAACTGATTATACCACCAAGCGCCTTTAATTCAATGATTACGCGATAATGTAAGCATTCCTTAAGTATTCTGTAAGACTCCCTTGCTGTGGTATAATGCATTAAGCGTTGATATAAAGATTTTGCTTTTATCAAGATCGGTTTAATGCATTTATATACGGATACATATGAACTCAAGAAACAAAAGAAAGAGCGAAACCAATATTCTCAGCAAAGACTCCGCCAAGCAAAAAAAAATTCCTGTTTGGCTTGTTGTCGTTTTGCTGCTCAATGCACTCTGTATTGTACTCTCTCTGCTAGCAAAGAATGTTCGCGGCTTTGCACCGTGGTATAGCAGAAATATATATACCATCTTTCAGGGTTCCGTCGGAAGGCTTTCAGGATTATTCGCCTTTTCTCTTTCCGAATTTCTTCTCTATGCTTTACCTATAGTGTTTATTGTTGTGCTCATAGCCATGCTCATCAAAAAAAGACGACCGGCTCCACTTTTCAAGTTGGCAGCCATAATCATCTCCGCCTTATTGCTTCTATATCAAGCAAACTGCGGAGTAAATTATTACAATACTTCCTTTGCTGAAACAGAGGGTTTCACGCGTATATCCAATGACAAAGAATTGTTGATTGAGTTTTGCGAGTACATCGTAGATAGGATTAACGAGAATAGCGTGGCGGTAAGCAAAGAGGTAGTTTCATCTTCTTCAGTTTGGGACAAATCTCAGTATGATTTAACAGCCCCCTATGACCAAACATTGTTTTATATGTCCGGTACGGGGCTTCCGGATGAGGCTGTGCAGTCAATGGAGAGAGTTGGCACCATCTATAAATCCCTTGGCGGTTATTATCCGCACCCCAAGGGGCTTGTGTATTCGCGGCCGTTTTCCAATATGGGCGTGACGGGAATCTATTCGCCCTTCACTATCGAGGCGAACTACAATAGCGAGATGACCCCATACAACCTACCATTTACCGCATGCCATGAACTCTCACATCTAAAAGGCTATATGAATGAGAGCGAGGCTAATTTCATCGCCTTTCTCGCCTGTGTGAATTCTGACAATCTTGCCTTTCAGCGCAGCGGATATATGCTTGCATGGGTTTATGCCGGAAATCAACTCTATAAAGTTGACCGCAATACATTTAACGAACTTCGCACAAGCCTGCCTGAAGACGCAAAGAAAGAATTCGACGACAACAACCTCTTCTGGGATAAATACGAAACTAAGGCCTCAGAAGTTCAGGATACAATCAACGACGAATATCTAAAGGAGCACGGAATCCCCGAGGGCATTCAGAGTTACAACCTGGTGGTGGAACTGATGCTTTCCTGGTATGCGCAGAATATATAAAGTGCGACGTAGCTACACAACATAAAAAAAATGGTCGCAACAGCGACCATTTCTTATTTATAATTCCTGCTCACAAAGGGAATCTCTTGGAATCCATCCTTCATATTCATCCAGATGCCGAGCATGTGGAAGTAGCCTGATACGAGATTGGCAAAGTCTATCAAAGAGTCTGGAAATACGATTCCCCTCTCGCGTGCACGATATAGAATCCTTACCATTTGCTTTCCCTCTACTCTGAGAACGTGCGCATAGGCTCCTCGAGTGGTGCCTGCCGGAAGGACTGTTCTGCACTTGGTACCGGTTTCAGGAAACGCATTTGCAGCATCGCACTCCGCTTTAAGTTCCACAAGTCTCTCGTGCAACCATTCTATTTCTTCATCCGTTATGCTCATGAATGTTCTCAGTGTAGGATTGGCATGGTAAATGAGTTCATCTACCTTTAGGATTTCTTCGCAGCGCTCCGGGCACATCGATGCAATTACACCTGCCATAGAAGACATTCTGTCGGTATGAATTTCAAAATCGCAGCGTATATCTGTATCGCTATCCGCCAAAAATGGATAGGCTTCAAATTCGCTCCTGTAGAGCTCGGCACTTCCGTTCGCTCCGGCACTTCCGTTCGCTCCGGCATCTCTGCCTTGCTGCTTGAGCGCCTCTCCTGCCTGCTCCGTAACCTGTGGGCAAGCTTCATAAGGGCTGTGATATACTTCACTCATATTTCCCTCCACTTCTCAAAGGACTCACGCATGAATCCTGCGATATCTGTTTCATAGATTTCTCCGAGTAGTTCTGAAGTAACCGCCTCATCAAATGTGCCTGTCGCCCTGAACTCTCCGTCCTTCATGATGAGGACTTGATCGCTGAGCCTCAGCGCAAGATTGATATCGTGAAGCACACCGATTACGGAATGCTCGCCGTCTGCGGTCCACTTTTTCAGATAGTCTATGAGTTCAAGCTGATGACGCACGTCCAGGTGGTTTGTCGGCTCATCAAGAAGAATCAGCTTTGGGTTCTGTGCGAGAACCTGCGCAAGGAATACTCTTTGACGCTGCCCTCCGGAGAGCTCGTCGATTCTCTTGTCGCGCTGGTCAGATAGCCTAACCGTCTCGAGGCATTCCTCGACTCTTTCTTTATCTTCCTTGGACGGTGTTCCAAAAATCCCCTTCATATACTGATAACGCCCGAGCATTACCGTATCATAAACAGTATATGGAAAGTAGAGATTAGACACCTGGCTTAGCACCGCAACCTTACCGGCGAGATCGCGACGTTTCATATCGCGAAGTACTTCGCCATCCATTGTAATATCGCCTGTAGAGCCTATCAGCGCTGCAATCGCCCTAATCAATGTTGTCTTTCCACATCCGTTTGGACCAAGGAGACAATAGTTTTTTCCATCTTCAAATTTATATGAAAGTCCGTGAAGCACTTCCGTTCCGCCGTAGCCGGCTCTCACATTTTTAAGTTCCAGCATGGCTTCACCCCTTCTTCCTTTTGAAATAAATATAGGCAAAGAACGGAGCTCCGATAAGCGCTGTGACTGCGCCAACAGGAAGCTGTCTCGGGGAAAGAATTGTTCTTCCAATGAGATCCGCAATCACCATAAGTGAACCGCCCGCGAGCGCAGCAGCGGGAACGACTACTCTGTGATTGGAACCGAAATATCTTCTGACCATATGCGGTGCTATCAGATCAACAAAACCGATTATGCCCACCATAGAAACCGCAGTTCCCGTGAGGAGCGCCGCTATTGCGATAAGCACAAGCTTTGCCGATTTAAGACTTACGCCTGCAGAAAGCGCCTGTTCCTCACCAAATGTCATAAGGTCCATTTCCTTAGCATATTTTTGAAGCACCAGCATACACACGAGAACTACCGCGAGCATAATTCCGCCGTTCTGCCATGTCTGACCGGTGAAAGATCCCATCTGCCAGAACACTAGTTGCTTAAGATGATTATCCGAGAGAGCCGTGACAAGCGTAAGCATCGCATTAACAAAGAGAGAAAGAACCATGCCGACAAGAATAATTGTATGGTTCTCTAAGCTCTTATCAAAGTGCATAGTGATTGCCATCGCGATGAATACAGTCACTAGGCCTCCTGCAAATCCCGCAACAGGGAGCGTATATCTTCCAAAAAAGTTCACACCCGAAACTATAACCATCGCGGCCATGAGCGATGCGCCTGAAGAAACGCCTATTGTATATGATGATGCGAGCGGATTTCTAAGCACAGACTGCATTACCGTTCCGCTTGCCGCAAGCGCCGCACCAACAAAAAAAGCCATCATCGCCTGCGGAAATCTAATGCTCCACACTATAGATGCGTCGATGGCCTTGACGTGTTCAGGAAGTGCCGCACCAAAAACCTTGTGGAATAATATCGATCCCACATCCGCAAGTGAAATATTGGCACTTCCTATTGCTACTCCTAAACCTAACGCGAGAATCGTTATGCTGATGAGCAGCATCCACGTCATACTTTTTTTCATTTGTTATTTATGCTGCATATACCTTTTATGCTGCAGGCTCCATCAGATCCTCATATTCATAGAGGTCCGGATACACGGCTTCCGCCATCTGCTTAAGAGCCTTGATGATGTTCTGATTAGGAAGCTCAGCCGAACCATTATCGATATAATAAACCTCTTTATTGGCTACCGCATTTACGTTCTCCCAACCCGGACGAGCAAGGATTTCGCTTACAGCGTCCATATAGTTTACACTTGAGAGGATTACATCAGGATTTGCAGCGACGGCATCTTCCTCCGAAACCGGAACCCAACCTTCTTGATCCCCGAATATATTCTCAGCGCCAATAATCGAAAGCATTTCATCAATATATGTTCCCTTACCCATGCTGTAGAGCGGATAGATTTCAAAGAGCACCTTCTTCTTCTCTGTAACTGCTGCTCCAATTGCTGCCACTTCGTCAATCTGAGCCTGGAATTCGTCGTTAATTTCCTTTGCCTTTGCTACGGCATCGCCACCAAGACAGTCACCAACAAATGTGATGTCTTCTTTGATGGCTTCAATGCTACTGCTTGTGGGAATAGTGATTACGCAGATTCCCATCTCTCTTAGTGCAGCGTACGGGTCGTTACCCTGATAGCTCATTCCTGTTGTAAAAACTACGTCCGGCTCAAGCTCAGCAATCTTCTCAACGTCAGGTTCCATCATATTGAACTGCATAACGCTGTCCATACCCTCTACGTACATCGGTGTGTTTGTGTCGATTGCAATAACCTTATCTGTGACGCCAAATGCCTCAATCATCTGCATGATTGAAGGAGCAAATACCGCAATCTTGTTGATTTCATCAGGCAATTCAATAGCATTTCCCTCGCGGTCTTCCGTCGGCTTATCTACTTTCGCGGTGTTTCCGCCGTTGCTTCCGCCTTCTTTGTTACCGCAGGCTGTGAGCACGCTCATAGCAAGTACGAGTACCAGCAATAAGCAAATAAATTTAGTCATTCTCTTTTTCATTACAATTTTCCTTTCTTACGCATGACTTTTAGCATATTTCATATGCATGTTTTTGAACCGAGGGCGTTTTCCTGTCTGGATATTCTAGAAGGATACACAATCTGTGCGCGGAAGATGAAGAATGACGCACAAAACAGAAAAACGCCGCTCGGCCCGTAGCCGTGCGGCGTTTGATTGCAAGTTAAATCGCAAATCACACCACTCCAGTTCCGGGAGCGAACATGATTGCGCGCAGAGTTGTATTCTGACTTGGTGTTTAGCGCCAACTCCTGCCTTCTCAAGAATTGCTTCTCAATGACTGCGCCCTTTTGGTCAGGACCTTGACCTCATGCGCCGAGGAGCGACAAACACGTTACAGCAGCGGCTCTGTCGGGGAATCTCACCCCAGTTCCTGTGGCAAACGCCACCCTCTGCCCGCATGTTTTCGCAATATAAAGTATATCAAATTAAACGAAACTGTCAACAAAATGCGCCGAGGAGAAAACCCCCTCGGCGCCTATTTTTTAGGCATTTTATGCGGTTATTGCTCCGCGGCCGCCATAATCATTTCCGAGAATGTCGGATGCGGATGGATTACGCTTGCGACATCGTGCGTTGTCATTCCATGCGATACGGCAAGCACGAGTTCTGCGATCAAATCCGTCGCCCTCGGACAGATAAGCTGCGCACCGAGGATTACATCACCCTCACCGATTACCAGCTTAACAAATCCGCTTTCGGCACCCTCTATCAGACATTTGCCGTTGGTGCCCGTAGGAATCTTAACTGTTCTCGCCTCTATTCCTGCCTCCTTGGCATCATCCTCGGTCATGCCGACCGTGGCGATTTCGGGATTGGTATAGATGCAGCTCGGAACGGTTCTCATATCGACTATTGGCTCCTCACCGCAGATTGCGGAAACCGCGTTCTTTGCCTGTGCCTCAGCAACGTGGGCGAGCTGGATATTACGAGCCTTTGCGTCACCTATTACGTAGATTCCCTCGGCTCCGGTCTTGCCGACTTCGTCCGCGATAATTGATCCGCGTTCAAACTCAAGCCCGGATACGTTTCCGAAGATTTCCTCTGCATTCGCGCGTCTTCCCGTTGCCACAAGAATTCCGTCAGCAGTTATGCTCTTGGCTTCACCCTTCTTGTCCAGATAATCAACCTGCATATATCCGGGTTCGCCCTTTATCTCTTCTATCTTGACCTGCGCCTGAACTTCAACACCGTTCTTCTTTAGGTTCATCGCAGCGCGCTGTGCGATTTCTTTGGTCATCTGCGGAAGGATATGATCCATCGCTTCAAGCACCGTAACCTGCGTTCCGATATTTGCATAGAATGTCGCAAGCTCAATACCGATTACGCCGCCACCGATTATGATTAGCGACTGAAGATTCTTTCCGCCGCCTTCCAGGAGATTGTCGCTGGAATAAACGCCATCGCGCAGAGCCCTACTTATGCCACCTTCGCCCTCGGCATCACCAAAGATTCCGTTTATCGGCGGAAAACTCGGCATAGCACCGGTTGCGATTATGATATTCTTTGCGATATATTCTTCGCCTTCGCATTCCATCGTCCACGCACCGTCATCCGCAGCTCCCTTAATGCGAGCCTCGCCGCTTACAACCTGAACCTTGGCGGACTTCATTAGCCCGGCGATTCCGCTGCGGAGCGTCTCCACAACGGCATTCTTTCTGTCGTGAAGATCCGAGAAAGCCTCTCCGGAATGAGCGCCGTGAAGAAGCGCCTTGGTCGGAATGCATCCGCGGTTAAGACAGGTTCCGCCCAACTCGTCCTTCTCAAACAGGACAACCGAAAGACCCTTATGCGCGGCCTTCTCAGCCGCGGTATATCCGCCGGGACCACCGCCGATTATCGCAATATCGTACATCTTCTTTCTCCTTTTTGTAAAAGCGACTCCGCATTTAGCGGAGTCACCGGATAATTAAAATTCGTAGCGAACCTTTGGTTCACGAGCCGCTTTGACTTCGTCCGGGCGGCTTATAACCGTATTGTGCGGTGCGCCGGTTACGACCTCGGGGTTCGTCTTTGCTTCTTCAAGAATCTTGAGGAAGACTTCAACCCCCTTGTCGAGCGTCTCTCTGCTCTCCGTCTCGGTCGGCTCAACCATGAGCGCCTCGTGAACGATGAGTGGGAAGTACATTGTAGGCGGATGGATACCAAAGTCGAGCAGTCTCTTGGCAACATCCATCGCGGAAACTCCGGTTTCCTTCTTCAGTTCCTCAAGCCTCATTACAAACTCGTGCATGCATCTTCCCGGAACGGCCATATCGTAGTGGCCGGTGAGCTTATGCATCATATAGTTCGCGTTGAGTACCGCGCCTGCGGAAGCCTCCGGGATTCCTTCTTTTCCGAGCGTCAAAATATATGTGAGCGCTCTTACGATTACGAGGAAGTTTCCGTAGAAGCTTCTTACTCTGCCCATTGAATGCTCCGGTATGAAGAATTTGAACTCATCTCCATCCTTACGAACGAGCGGAACCGGAAGGAATTCCGCAAGATTGGCCTTGCAGCCTACAGGACCGCTTCCCGGACCACCGCCACCATGCGGTGTCGAGAATGTCTTGTGGAGATTAAGGTGCACGCAGTCAAATCCCATATCGCCGGGACGCGCATGTCCCATAATGGCATTCAGGTTCGCTCCGTCGTAATAGCAAAGTCCACCCGCTTCGTGAATTATCGATGTTATCTCAAGAATATTCGGATCGAGAAGTCCGAGCGTATTCGGGTTCGTCAGCATGAGTCCCGCAGTGTCAGGACCTACCGCAGCTTTGAGCGCATCTATATCTACGCTGCCGTCACCGGTTGACGGTATAGATACTACCGTAAACCCAGCCATGGTTGCCGACGCAGGATTTGTACCGTGAGCGGAGTCCGGAACTATGATCTTTGTTCTCGCGGTATCTCCCTTTGCAAGATGATATCCGCGGATAAGGAGGAGTCCCGTATATTCTCCGTGAGCACCTGCGGCAGGCTGCATTGTGAAATCATCCATTCCGGTTATTTCTTTTAAGAGCTCTGCTGTCTGCCAGATGACTTCCATTCCGCCCTGAACTTCGGCCTCGCTTTGAAGTGGGTGAACGCCTGTAAAACCAAGGAGTCCAGCCATTTCTTCGTTTACGCGGGGGTTATATTTCATAGTGCAGGAGCCGAGCGGATAGAACCCGTCGTTTACACCGTGAGTCTCGCCCGCAAGCTCCGTATAATGTCTTCCGAGATCCACTTCGGAAATCTCAGGGAGCTTCGGCGCATTCTTTCTTACAAGCGCATCGTCAAATTTATACGCATCTACCTTTAGTGGCGGAAGGATATTCTGCTTTCTTCCTTCTGAACTTCTTTCAAACAAAAGCTTCATTTTACCACCTCCTTAACAGCATCTACGAGCGCGTCTATTTCTTCTTTGTCGTTAAGCTCCGTGCAGCACCAAAGCATGCAGTGATCGCCAACAGGGAGTCCCGAAAGGATTCCTCTCTCTGCGAGTTTCTCTTCCAGAACCTTTGCCTCAACAGGAAGTCTTGTAACAAATTCATTGAAGAACGTCTTTTCCGTTACGAGTTTAACGCCTTCAACCTCTGCAAGTTTCTCCGCAAGGTAATGAGCGTTCGCCGCACAGGCCTCTGCAACCTGCTTGAGTCCCGCAGGTCCCATAGCCGCCATATATACCGATGCCGTCATGGCGCAGAGCGCCTCGTTGGAGCAGATATTGGACGACGCTTTTTCACGCCTTATATGCTGTTCTCTCGCCTGAAGCGTAAGAACAAAGGCGCGTCTTCCGTCATGGTCTTCTGTTTCACCGACGATTCTTCCCGGAAGTTTTCTCATCATGTCCTTTATGCATGCCATATATCCGAGGTATGGTCCACCGAATCCTATCGGAAGTCCGAGGGGCTGTCCCTCTCCTACCGCGATGTCGGCACCGTATTCGCCCGGCGTCTTGAGAAGTCCGAGTGAAATCGGATTTGCTCCCATGATTACCTTGGCGCCCTTTTCGTGCGCAGCAGAAACGAGCGCATCCATATCCTCTATTACGCCGTAATAGTTTGGACTCTGGATATATACGCAGGCCGTATCGTCAGCGAGTACATTTGCAAGAGCCTCTGCATCAACAGAGAAAATATCTCCGCAGTTTCCACAGGAATCTTCGCTTCTTCCGCCGACAACCTTTACTTCAACATCTCTGCTCTCGCAGTATGTCTTGATAACCTCTATCGTCTGCGGGTCAGCTGTTCCCGCAACAACCACGCCCTTCTTCTTTCTGTCCTGGCACATGAATACAGCTTCCGCAGCCGCAACAGCGCCGTCATAGACGGAAGCATTTGACACATCCATTCCCGTGAGCTCGCAGATCTGTGTCTGATATTCAAATATCGACTGAAGAACACCCTGGCTGATTTCCGCCTGATAAGGCGTGTATGCCGTCAGGAATTCTTCCTTTGAAGTCACGGTCTTTACGATTGAAGGGATATAGTGGCTGTATGAACCCGCACCGCGGAAGATGCTCTTATAAACCACATTCTTATCCGCGAGCGTGCGCAGTTTCTTTGATACTTCAACTTCGCTGATTCCGCTCGGGATATTAAGTTCTTTGATCTTGATTGACTCGGGAAGCGCAGCAAAGAGATCGTCCTCGGACTTCATCCCTATCTCCGCAAGCATCGCGAGCCTCTCTTCATAAGTTGATGGGATATAGCTACCCATTATCATTCCTCCTAAATTACGTGCAAAACTCGACACGCATTGCATGTCGAGCTTATCTTTGGCTTATTCTTCCTCTGCGCAAGCCTGATCGTATGCGTCAGCATCAAGGAAATCTTCGTGATCGGTAACTTCGCCGATCTTTACGAGCCAAGCGCCGTATGGATCGTCGTTGATGAGTTCAGGGCTGTCGAGAAGCTCTTCGTTAACTTCCGCAACAACTCCCGTTACAGGACTGAATACATCGGATACGGCCTTTACTGATTCAACGTCGGCAAAAGCTTCGCCCGCAACAACCTCATCTCCAACCTCCGGAAGATTTACGAATACGAGTCCGCCGAGAGCTTCCTGTGCAAAGTCCGTAAGACCCACGAGCACAAAGTCGCCTTCTTCCTTAACCCACTCATGTGATTTGGTGTACATAAGTTCCTTAGGTGTGTTAGCCATTTTTATTTCCTCCTTAAATTCATTTCTTATAGAACGGCAGCGGTACGATTTCTGCCTCAACCATTCTTCCTCTTACATCTACATTTACCTTGGTTCCTATCTCGGAATGTTCGCGCGGCATCATAGCCATCGCAACCGCCTTTCCGACGAAGGGACAATGTGTTCCCGATGTTGTATAACCGATCTTCTCTTCTCCAAGATACACATCCTGATGCTCTCTTATTATTCCTCGACCGGTGACCTCCAGGCCCACTCTTATGACCTTTGGCTCGCCTGCGGCTTCGAGCGCAGCCTTACCGATAAACTCCGGCTTGTTCATTTTGACACCAAAGTCGAGTCCTGCTTCGAGCGGTGTAATCTCGTCATTCATCTCGTGTCCGTAGAGCGGCATGGCCGCTTCGAGCCTTAGCGTATCTCTCGCGCCAAGCCCGCAAGGAATGAGTCCGAATTCTTCACCCGCTTCTCTAAGCGCCTTCCAGATATGCTCTGCTTCGTCCTTCGGAATATATATCTCGTATCCGAACTCGCCCGTATAACCCGTTCTCGATACCAGACAGTCAACTCCGTCGATATCCACGTGACGCTCAGCTGTATAATACTTCTGTGGAAGCTTTTCTTCCGGAACGAGTTTCTTCATTACGTCGAGAGATTTTGGTCCCTGAAGCGCAATCTGCGCAAGGCTGTCTGAGATATCCTCCGCAACGGTTCCCGGAAGTATATTCGCTTTGATATGATCAAAGTCTTTATGCCTGTTTGACGCGTTTACTACGAGGAGATAATCGTCCTCCGCAAACTTATATACAACGAGGTCGTCAACGCATCCACCGTTCTCGTTACACATAACGCTATATCTAACTTTGTTTATGGGCATCTCGGTATAGTCGTTTGTGAGAAGGTGGTTAAGGCTATCCTTTGCGGTCTCGCCCGTCAGCGTAATCTCGCCCATATGCGAAACATCGAACATTCCGCATGCCGTTCTTACGGCATTATGCTCTGCGATCACTCCCTGACCATACTGAACCGGAAGCAGATATCCGGCAAAAGGTACAATTTTTCCGCCTTCTGCGATATGCACATCATAGAGTGGTGTTTTTAATTCCATAGTTCCTCCTTGATTCGCTGCGTTTAACAAAAGAGGCAGCATGCCAACAATAGCTTACTGCCTCTGTATCTTACCTGAAAGATTCTCCGATAAACCGTTTCCCCTGCCGATGTATGGGATTGCTTCTTTGGTGCGAAACTCGCTCTCCAGAGTGTCGTCTAGAACCGGTCCTTTTGCCTGAGAGTTTTTGCTTGCCCCTTCGGCGCCGCCCGCCCAAAATGCTTGATTCTGAGCCTCGCGGTCTCTCCCGATTCCGTCATCCGACCATATCAAATTCTTTCTAATATATTATTATATTATCAAAAATCTGCCCCACGTCAACCGCGATTTGGGCTTATTTTCGGCTTTCTTAGAACTTGTAAATCTCCGAATATTTATTTTTTAGATACTCCACATATCTACTGCCGTCCAATGAGGAAATGCCAAGGAATTTCTCCATTACCTCTTTTCCGTCATAAAGGCCCATATGTCTCCAAACATGCTCTCTATTCCACTCGTTAATCGAAGCAAAATCGCCCTTGCTGACGCATGATTCAAAATCTACATCCCTACTCAGCCTGTCAAGCGTAAGCGCAGAATACACATTCCCGAGAACCCCCGTCGGGAAATATCCTATGATACCATCGGCCCAGAGTATATCCTGAAGAATTCCCTGCGTCGGATTCTCAACCTTAACACCCAGGTATTCCATATACTTCTCAGCCCAGGCATCCGGAAGATCCTTGCACGAAAGGTCGCCGCTCATCAGCGCTTTCTCGAGCTCATATCTTACCAAAACGTGGAGGTTGTTTGTAACTTCGTCTGAACCCGCTCTTATCGGGCCCGCCTCAACTTTGTTGATAGCCAGATATAAATCTTCCGGCGTAGAATCCTTTATTGAAGTCGGGAACAAAGCTTTGAGCTTCGGATATATATAGTTTATAAACGGCTTGCTTCTGCCGATAATATGCTCATAGAATCGCGTCTGTCCCTCGAGAAGACCTATGGAACCCGATCCGTCAGCATATGTATAAGCGACATCGTCATCCTGACCCTGTCCTGCGAGAGCACATCCACAACTGAAGAGAATCGTATATAAGGAGAATGTGAAATCTCTTCTGGAATATCTCGTGGTTATCCTCTCATCAAAATGCGAACCTATTTCTCTTATGAACGGATGCGCGGAAGTGGCAAGACCAACATTGTCCATGTTAAGTCCCATGAGCTCCATGATATAAAATGCCAACTCTTCCTGCTTCTTCGCGGAGTAATCGCCAATAAGGCAGCTGCTATCTACCTGTGGTCTTTCCTGAATCTGCTTTAGCAGCGGAACTATATTCTGCCTTACAATATCAAAGACTGCATCATACGCCTCCGTGCTGCTACCCGGTTCGTGGATATTCAAGAAATACTCATACGGGCTGATTTCCGGATTTGCGGATTCTCCAAACTTTCTTGCACTCTCGAAAAGACCTTCCAAATGAGGTCTCAAAAGCTCATAATCGTCAGCTTCATTTGCCTGATGCCATGCATTTGCGGTGGTTGCAGTGAGACTTTGATACTTTGCATACTCCTCTTTGCTTATTCTTTTTATTCTATCCATCTCACGCATCAGGAGTGTCAAGGAGCGCTTCTCAACCAAATTGAGTTCGCTTTCATTCTCCTTAAGGCACTCAACAATCTCCGCCATCTCTTCCCCGAATTTCATGCTGTACAATTCGTCGTTCATGATCTCGAGCGTGAAGATTCTATTGGACGCAGAGTTTGGAGGCGCAGCAGTTTCTCCATCAAAAATCAGCAAATCTATTGCGTAGTCGATGGATGAAATATTCTTTTGTATTTTCGCAAAATCTTGCCTTGCTTTTTCAAGATTCATATCTTGTCCCTTCTGCACCTTCTAACCATTTATTTGCCAATGCTAGAGGTGATAAATATCCGCATATTTATTCTTGAGATATTTTACGTATGTATCGCTGGAAATCGGCGCCTCAACATATTTCTCCATTATTTCTTTGGAATTGAACAGTCCGCCGTATTTCCAAATCTTTTCTTTGTTCCACAAGTTGATTTGTTCAAAGTCTCCCGACTCTATTGAGTCGTAAACGTTTATCTCCTCGTTCATTTTGTCCGTAATCTGTGCGCTGAATGCGTTTCCGAGCACATAGAGCGGGAAGTATCCGAATGAGCCGTACGGCCAGTGGATATCCTGCAAAACGCCGCTGCGGTCGTCAGGCGCGTCGAGTCCCAGATACTCCTTGTACTTCCGATTCCACTCATCCCTCAAATCTTTGACCGCAAGATCGCCGCGGATCATAGCCTTTTCAAGTTCGTAGCGCACCATTACATGCAGATTGTATGTAAGCTCGTCGGAATTGATTCTGTTGTAGCCCGCTTCAACTTTGTTGACGGCCCTATAGAGTTCCTCCGTCGAGTAGTTTCCGATTGGAATCGGAAAGAGCTCTACCAATACCGGATAGATGTACTCGATGAACGAACGGCTTCTTCCTACAATGTTCTCGTAGAATCTTCCCTGACTCTCCGTCAATGCGAGTGAGGCCGCTCCGTCCAAAACCGTATACGCCAAATTGTCAGCCTGCCCAGTCTCATAGAGAGCGTGTCCGCCCTGGTTGAGTATGGTATAGAGAGAGGCGGCGATATTATTCGTATCGTAACGGGTTGCAATTCTTTCGTCGTAATGCGAGCCCAGAGAGATTGTGAATGGGTGCTCGGCCTTTGTAAGACCGACCTGATTCAAATCTATTCCTATGAGCTCAAGTATATATACCGCAAGTTCCTGTAAATCGTCCTCGGCAAAATCTCCCTTGAGACATTTGTCGTCGACCTGCGGCCTTTCCTTTATTTCTTTTAGCAGTGGCGGTATTTCTTTTTTGATGGAATCGAAAACCTCATCAAAGGTTTCAACCGAGAGGGCTTCCTCAAACTGCTCAAGGCAGTAGTCATAAGGATCTCTATCCGGCATATTGTATTTTGCAAACTCTCTTATCTTTTCGACGATCTGTTCAAGCTTTGGTGCCAGAATATTAAAATCGTTTGCATCTCTTGCGGCATGCCAAGCAGATCTGGCCTCTGAAAGAAGCGCTCCGTAACGACCGTATTCCTCAGGCGGAATATTGTTCTTTCTCTTTCCTTCTCTCAAAAGGAAGTCTACCGATCTGCGTTCCTTTACGGAAAGCCATTCCTGGTTTTGATGCAAGAAATTAATGAGCTCCAAAGACTTGGGGTCATTTTTGAGTCTTGATAAAACTTCGTTTATACCCTCGAGAGCCTGCGCTCTATTGGCCGCAGTTCCCGGAGGTGCTACTGTTTCTCCATCAAAATATATGAGTTCTGCGGCATGGTTAAATGCGCAGATCCTTTTTTGAAGATTAAAAAAGTCCACACGGGCTTGCTCTAAGTCCATTATTGCATCCTTTCCTATTTCTATCCTTTTAGTCTATCGCATTATTCGACTTCTAGCAATATAATTCTGTATACAAAACACAAGAGACTATGCGTTGTGAACTGTCAATACTATGATATTTATGAGAAGCATTGCAGAATGCATGATTACAGCGCTGATTTTCCAGCGATCATGCACATTGAAACCGTAGAAATCCTCCCATCCGCCATAGAGAGGCCCCTTAACAAGAACCATATGGCGGTATAGGATGGCATATGCAGCCATAGGTATGAGCGCCGGAAATATCCAAAAAGCACTCAGGCTACCCTTTTCAAGAAAACAAAATGAGAAAAAAGCGAGCGCGGCTCCAAGAAAATGCATATAGAAGGACGTCCCTCTAAACATCTCTATATAGCCTTGTGTCGGCCCCAAAAAGAATAGCACCGTAAGAAACGTTAGCGTTACGACAACCGTTCCGATGTATTTAACTACAAGCGGAAACAGCGGAAGGCTCGTTCCTTTGATCAGCGCCACCACCTCAAACGGAATCACGATAAGCGCCATCACGGCCGAGAGTACGTTGGAGTCCGTCGTGAAGAATTTGAACTTCCACGAACCCTGCGACCATTTATACCCTCCGTCCTCCGTCTTGCAATATGAACGCACCACAAAAAAGGTCGCGACCACAATTATTATATTGCATGCCAGCGCGAGCGCCAGTTTGGTCGTTGCGTTCATATATCCTTCTATAATCCTTTCAGCATCTCAAGAAGCGCCAGATCCTCCGCACGCACCCTGATTCCCGTCTTGAACTCGCTGCCGTCCGGATATCTTATCGCAACGGCAATCTCCTGACCTTCGCAAAAGCCTTTGTTCTTTACGTCGTCGATGAATTTTGGAACCTTCGGATGTGTAGCCGAAAACTTGTTCCACGCGTCCTTTAGCGCAAATGGATTTGGAATACCCATAATACCCTCCATAACTCTCAAATATGCATAAATTCACTCTGTCCGCTAATTATACACCATAAATATCGTAATAAAAACTTAATTGGATAAGAAGTCAACAAAGGAGTATTATGATAGCAGGCGGATATTTTTTCAGAGAGGCCCACTTGCTATGATAAACAAGGTATTTACATCAATAAATTACATGACATTAGATTATTTTTTCAGCGACCCAAACGACGTACCGGAGGATGCGCTTTGGCATGCCTACGGCTGGCAGCATTTTCTCTGGCTCATCGCTATGGGCCTTATCATGTTCTTCTCTTGCAGGGCATTCAGAAAGCTGGATAGCGAGAAGCAATCCAAGGTACTTAAGCGTTTCGCAATATTCATCCTTATACAAGAGATAGTCAAAGACCTACTCTTCTGGTATTCCGGAACATTCGGGCTCGAACATCTGCCGCTACACTTCTGCGGAATATCCATATTCTTCAGCCTGTGGTATGCATTCAGACCCAACGACCTCAATGCGGCATATGTCTACGGGATGTCCATGCCGGGCGCATTTTGCGCACTCATCTTTCCTAATTGGACGAATTTTCCGCTCATTCATTTTTCGAGCATCAACTCCTTTACGATTCACGGAGAGCTCATACTCTTTGCTCTACTCGCGCTCACATCGGGAAGACTCGTTCCGAACATCAAAAAGATTCCTCAGATGTTTGGCGTCATCGTGGCCATGGCAATTCCGATTTACTTCCTGAATAAACTTTGGGGAACAAACTTTATGTTCATAAGCGATCCATCACCCGGATCACCGCTCATGCCTCTATACGACCTCTTTGGAGACGGCTATGTAATCGCAGCAGCTGTTCTCGTAATCATCGTATGGCTTCTCCTGTTCCTCCCCTGGCGCAAGCGCACACCAAAGGCGAGCTAATTCATCAAGTTACAGTACAAAAGTCAATTAATAATTATATGCCCCTGCACAAACCATTTATACCGATATTGCGCAGGGGTGCTTATTTGATATATAATAAATTGGGATGAAAGGCGAATATAGAGAAGGCGAATATAGAGAATGAGTATATTTGATGTTTTAACACTATTCGGTGGTCTGGCCATGTTCCTCTACGGAATGCGCCTAATGGGCGCCTCTCTCAAGGAGGGTTCGTCCGGTGCACTCAAAAAGGCTCTCGAGGGAGTTACCAACAACACCTTCAAAGCCTTCCTTCTGGGATTTTTGGTAACCGCAGTTATCCAATCCTCAACCGCAACTATAGTTATAACCTCCGGTCTCGTAGCTGCAGGTATTCTTTCCCTAAAACAATCCTTGGGAATTATCATCGGCGCCAACGTGGGTACCACGGTAACCGGTCAAATCATCAGACTCATTGGAATGAATGACTCATCCGACAGTTGGCTTAATATCTTTAAGCCATCTACCCTCGCCCCCGTGGCGCTTATAATAGGAATCGTCCTGATAATGGGATTTAAATTCAACCGTGCCAAAACCATAGGCAATATTGCCATAGGTTTTGGTATTTTATTCTCCGGACTTCTAAATATGACATCCGCCGTGGACACACTTACTGAGAGCGGCGTGTTCGAAAGTCTCTTTTCCAAGCTTGGAAGCAATCCTTTTATCGGTTACTTAATCGGTGCAACAGTTGCGTTTATACTGCAGAGCTCCTCTGCAACAATCGGTATTCTTCAGGCATTTTCGGCATCCGGCGGTCTCGCATTCAACGCCATTTACGCCGTTGTCGTAGGTGTCTATCTCGGTGACTGCGTAACCACCGCAATAGTCTGCTCCATCGGAGCAAAGGCCGAGCAAAAGCGCGTCGGTATCGTAAATATTCTTTTCAACCTCGGTAAATCCGTTCTGGTACTTGGCGTAGTCGCAATACTGAGATGGATGGGTGTGCTCGACGGAATTTGGAATACAATCGCAACACCGGGCAGCATAGCAAATACCAATACGATATTTAACCTCGCATGTGCACTCTTACTCTTCCCGCTCATGTCCATATTCGAGAAGATGAGCAAGAAGATCGTTAAGGACGATCCTGTACATGAATTCAAATACCAGGATAAGGTCGAGGCTCTAAGCACCGCATTCTTCAGCACTCCTGCGCTTGCACTCCGAAGCTGCTACGATGCGCTCCTCACTATGTTCTATGCATCGAGAGACAATATAACGCGCGGACTCGATATGCTTACCAAATACGATGCCAAGACCTACGAGGTTGTCCGTCAGGAAGAAGACAATATCGACCAACTCGCCGACCGAGTAAGCCAGTATCTCGTTCAACTCGCCAGCCATTTGACCGTCGACGAGCACGTAGAAATACTCAACCACTACTATAAGATCGTTAACGAGTTTGAACGTCTCGGCGATCACGCCAAGAATATCGCGGACACCGCCGCAGAACTCCACGAGAGGCAAACTCCGTTCTCCGCTATCGCGCTTGCGGAGCTTGATGTTGTAGAAGATTTGATAAACAGCATTTTGGACTTCACCGAAGAAGCCTTCAAGAAGCGCGATGCGGATGCCGCTTATAAAATCGAACCTCTGGAAGAGGTTGTCGATGACCTCGTAGTCGTTTTGAGAGATAATCACATGTCGAGACTTGCAAACGGCAAGTGCAATGTCGTTGCAGGAACAGACTTTATGGATCTCCTCGGCGATATAGAGAGAATCTCCGATATTTGTTCCAATGTCGGTCTCGCGACCGTTACGCGTGTCAAACCGGAACTCGGAAATAAGACGCACGACTATACATACCTCTTGCACTCCGGCAACGACGCGGAGTTTAACAGAGAATACGAAGCCGCCCACAAAAAGTATTTCGATAAGATCAATAACCTTATTGCTTCAGAGGGATAATAAACAATGCCAATAATCAAGCCTTTTAAGGGTGTCCGCCCGGCAAATGAATTTACGGACGAAGTATATATCAGCCACGAGAACTCGGCCAATCAGGATAAGGCTCGCGAGCTTTTGCTTACCAATCCTTATACTCTTCTCCATCTTACACACCACGATTTGATCATGGACACAAAGGACGAAGACGAAATCCAAAGAATTTGCCACGAGACCTATAACCGCCTCGTGAGCGAAGGAGTTTTGATTCGCGATGAAAAGCCTGTTTTCTACGCTTATCGTCTGAGCATGGCAAACCACAGTCAGACCGGCTTCATCGCAAGCATAGACATCAAAGAATACATAGATAAAAAAATCAAGAAGCACGAGCTCACGAGATCTTCAAAGGCTCGTCTTCAGGTAGATATTCTTAAGCGCGTAGGAGGGATAATCGAGCCCATCCTCCTCTCCTACGATTCCGCAGAACTAAAGGAGCATATCGTCGAAGAGTGGACCGTATCGCACGACTCCATCTACGACACCCTGGATATCGGAGGAACGCGTCACGAGATTTGGATAATTGATGACGACGAGTTCATAGCACGGCTCGAAAACGCCGTTAACTCCCTCTCGGCCTTCTACATCTGCGACGGCCATCACAGAATAGAAGCTGCGGCAGAATATTATCTTGAAGCAGAAACAGACGAAGAAAGAAACGATAGACGCTATACGATGGCTGTACTCTTTCCTTCCGACGAAATGCTTATACTCGACTACAATCGTGCAGTACGCGATCTTAACGGCATGACGGAAGAAGAGTTCTTGGATTCACTCCGCGCACACGAATTCACGGTGGAGAAAAACGGTCCCGACGCAATCTATCCAGAAGGACTCGGCGAATATACCATGGTCATGAGCGGCATTTGGTATCGCCTCAAATACACCGGCGAGCGAAACCACGATGACCCGGTAGAAGCGCTTGACGTTTCCGTACTCCAAGAGAGAGTTCTCCAGGAGATCCTCGGAATCGGAGACCCTCAACACGACGAAAGGCTTTCGTTCATAAGCGGAACAAAGGGCCTGCACGCGCTCGAACTTGCAACACAGAACGGCATGGCTGTAGCCTTTGCTCTGGTTCCGCCAAGCATGGAAGAAATCATGAACGTATGCAATGCGGGAAAAACCATGCCGCCAAAATCGACCTGCTTTGAGCCAAAGCCGGCCGGCGGCCTGATAGTTTATCATGAGTAGTAAATAAACGATTTTGACAATACCGAGATATTGTAATATCAACCATATTTAACCGGCCACGAGCCGGTTTTTTCTTGCGGTAAACACTCCAAGGCTCTTCTATGGTATAATTGGCGTATGGAAAAAATAACGACCTATTATGCCACCAGAAGGAATGTCCTAATCTGGCTGGCCGCCCTGCTTTGCATAGTCTCCGCAGTGGCCCGTATAATCTTTGCCTGCACAAGCGGCATTGATTCCTTGAACCCGGTCGTCAGTATCATTCTTCCCGTTGCAGCAAATTTATGGTTAGGTGTACGGCTGCTTATACGTGGCGAGAAGCAATTTTACTTGACTATTATTCCTGTGGTTCTCTTAACGTTTGTACTCTGCCGCGACGGCATGAGTGCCATAACATCACCTTGGACTTATGTCATAATTGCCTTGGGCGTAGTCTTTGCCCTTCTCTATTTTGTGACATTCAGCGGCAAGGTTCCGAGCAAGCTTTTCGCTCTTGTCTTCCTTGTTGGTGCAATTGCGCTTGCGGGTTTCTCGCTTGGAGTGCATCAATTACTGACAAAGAATTTATATTACGAAGACCTTGTATCCCCTCCGTTTAAATGGCTAGTCAACTCAGATGTTGCATTGCTTCTCGGAATGCTTGTTATGCTTCTGGGCGTAAGAAAGATGCCGCCATGGAAGGAGGGCGCCCCCTATCGCCTGAGATTCGGCGACAGGCGCGACGGCAGGCTTATAAGAGAAATGTCGGTAATGACCAAGGTTACTCCCTTCTTTATGCCCACGAGGCTCGGAAGGAGCAACTATATAAAGGACTCCGTAGAAGTCAGCAATATGGAGCGCTATATAATCAAAAAGAGACGCGAGGGTCTAAAGCACTTCGGAATGACCCACGTTATAGTAGCCGCATATGTAAGACTCACAGCAGAGATGCCGGCCCTCAACAGATTTGTCGCGGGACAAAAGGTCTATCATCGATTTGAGACATCCATGAATATGGTAGTCAAAAAAGAGATGAACAAAGAGGCCCCCGACTCTTCCATTAGAGTCAGGTTCGACCCGGCAGACACTGCTGACCAGGTATACGAAAAATTCAACGCAGCGATGGAAAACGCCAGAAACGAAGGGATAGCCAACGGATTTGATGCTCTTACTCATGTCCTGAACCTTATCCCGAGCGTTATTCTCTCCTTCTTTGGTTTCCTAGTAAGATTATTTGACTACTTTGGATTCCTACCGGAAGCGCTTGAACAGGTAAGCCCCTTCCACGGATCGTTCTATATAACATCCATGGGAAGCCTCGGAATACCTCCGATTTACCACCACCTATACGACCTTGGAACGGTTCCGGTATTCTGCGCTTTTGGACATAAGTACACTAAATATGAATCCAATAAGAACGGTGAACTCGTAACCAAGAAATACCTGGACTACACCATAGTCTGCGACGAAGGTATCTGCGACGGATTCTACTATGCCGCCGCACTCAAGAAGCTTAGAAGCTATCTCTCGCATCCCGAGAAGCTTGACGAGCCACCAGAAGAAATAATAGAAGACGCTTATTGATCGCCGTTTGCGAAGAAAGGACAGCTATGGAAAATTACAAATTCTATGCACATAAGGAATGTGAATTCTTCCCCTGCCACGAGACGAATGATCCGGACAACTTCAATTGTCTCTTTTGCTACTGTCCGCTATATGCGCTCGGCGAAAACTGTGGCGGAAACTTTAAATACAACGAACTGGGATTCAAAGATTGCAGCCGTTGCCTCTTCCCGCATGTGCGCGAGAATTACGAAAAAATTCTCGACCGCTACAGCGATATAGTCGCGCTGGCTCGAAAGGACAAAAAATAGAATCGCAATAAAAAAGCGGCTTCTGCCGCTTTTTTGTTTTCACTAATTGTTCGCGATCTCTTTCAAAACCTCTATGAGCGCATCCACCTCTTCGTCCGTCGTGCTCCACGATGTCGCCAATCTAAATATAGTCGACTCATCATCGTATTTTTCCCAGAACTCATAGCTGACCTTCTCGCCCAATTTTGCAAGACGCTTATTGTCCAGCACTATGAATATCTGATTGCTCGGCGTCTCAAGGTAATACCTGTATCCGTTCTCCTCCAGCGCTCTGCGAATCCTCATCGCCGTCCTGATTGCCGTCTCACCTATGCTGTAATAAAGATCATTGGAAAAGAGTTCATCAAACTGTATTCCCAGCACACGACCCTTTGCAAGCGAACCACCGCGCTGCTTAATCATAGTGAAGAGATGCGGAATCTTTTCCGGATTCGTAAGAACGACAGCCTCGCCCAAAAACGCTCCGCATTTTGTTCCTCCGATATAGAAGGCGTCGCAGAGCTTTGCCAAATCCTTGAGCGTCACATCGTTCTCCGGACAAGCGAGCGCATAGGCAAGCCTAGCGCCATCCAAATAGAGAGGAATATCAAAGTCATCGCAAACCGCCTTTAGCTCCGTGAGCTCCTCCTTGGAATAGAGCGTGCCGAATTCCGTCGGATGCGAGATATATACCATCCCCGGAAACACCGCGTGTTCATGATTGAGATCATTATAGAAATCCGTCATGAATTGACGTATATCACCCGCATATAGTTTTCCGTCCTTATGCGGTCTCGCAAGCACCTTGTGTCCGGTCGCTTCAATTGCGCCCGCCTCATGGATATTGACGTGCCCCGTGTCCGCGGAAATAACGCCCTCATAAGGTCTCAGAAAAGCGGAAATCATAACCGCATTGGTCTGGGTTCCACCCATAAGGAACTCAACCTGTGCATCCGGGCATCCGCATGCAGCTTTGATTTTTTCTTTTGCCTCTTCGCAGATAGGATCCGTTCCGTATCCATCCGTCGCAAGCATATTTGTGTCATTAATGCGCTTAAGAATGCTGGGATGCGCGCCTTTCATATAGTCGCAGGAAAATGGTAGTTTTTCTTGCATCCTCTCCTCCGTTTCAAAATCAAATTACTTCTTCTCGATAAACGATTTTATCGCCTTGAACGTTTCTTCGCTGATTACATGCTCCATACTGCAGGCGTCATCGTTTGCAGTCTCGGGATCAACCCCAAGACCAATAAGCCAATCTCTAAAGAACTGATGGCGCTCATAGACGCTATTTGCGAGTTTTTTCCCTGTCTTTGTCAGCGTGATATAGCCCTCTTCGGAAACCTCGATATAATTCTGCTCCTTCATGTTTTTTACCGCAACGCTGATGCTCGATTTTTTGTAACCGAGTTCGTTTGCGATATCAACACTTCTCACAACAGGCTTCTTCTCACCTATCATAAGTATGGATTCTAAATAGTTTTCCAAAGATTCATTATGTTTCATAGTAGTACCACCTTTGAACTAAAATAAGTCTTCTCTAACTATTATAAGTTATTGCGATGATTGTTTCAATTTGATTTTTAGCTAGTCAGCGCATAAAATATATATGGCAAGTAGATTTAACGGGTATATTATGAACGACAAAAAAGCATTAATTCCAAAATACGCAATCGTGCCAATCATCTTTTATTGTTTAGCGGTTCCGTCATATTTTTTGGTGCGCTTCCTGACAGAGGGACGAAGCTTTTACGACGCCTCTTTTTTCCTTGATGAAAAGATCCCTTTCCTCCCAATATTCATTTGGATATACGTTCTGGCTTATTTGCAATGGTTCATCGGCTATTTTGCCGTCATGCGCAGCAACGAAACCACCTGCAAGACATATTTTGGGGCGGAATTCATAGGAAAACTGACCTGCGTTCTGATATTCGCTTTGATTCCCACCACGATGGTGCGTCCCGAGCTTAGCGGAAGCGGACTCACAAACGACCTCATGCAGTGGATGTATTCGATAGACAGCCCCGACAACCTCTTCCCCTCGATTCATTGTATGGAGAGCTGGCTGGTCGCACGCGGTCTTATGGAAACAAAGGCTCCAAGGGCTGCAAAAATCCTTATGTGGGTATTTTCTATCCTCGTATTCATGTCCGTGGTATTTGTAAAGCAGCACGTCGTGATAGATATCGCCGGAGGCATCGCTGTTGCGGAGCTCGCAATATATCTATCCAAGCGACTTAATATGCCGGGTTTCTATACCGCTATCGAAAAACGGTTGTGCCTTGGCTAATCCGCCCACGAACAAATCCCAAAGACAATAAAAAAGAGGCCGTCGGCCTCTTTTGTTTTTATATGCTTACTCTATACGAGTTCGATGTCTTCCGTATTTTGAATAGCTTTTACCACCTGCTCAACTATATCGCTGCAAACATCAAAGGATGTATTTGTATCGGGCGTTCTCACATTGTACTCGAGAATAACTCCGTTCTCGCCTGTCTTGCAAATGATATGTGTATTCTCATCTGTGTTCTGCGTCTGCGGATGATTCATTATGGCGTTCGTTATGATTTCCTTTGTCTTTTCTATATTGGAACCAAATCCGACCTTGACGCTGTTTATATAGTTTACACCGTTCTTGTAATCGCTGTTAATCACGGTGCATGACTCCATGATGGAGTTTGGAATTATTATTACGTTGCGGTTGTAGTCTTGGATCTTTATGTGAAGGATGCCGCGCTTCAGTACGTTTCCAGACGCAATATCGCGACCAATCTGTCTTATGCTTATTTTGTCGCCCTTCCTGAACGGGCGAGTACAAAATATTACTATGCCGTATATGATATTGTTCAAGGTCTTCTGCATTACGAACGACGCCGCTGCAACTATGACCGCTGTCAAAATTGTTTTATCCATAATTCTTTCCCCTTATATCAAACTTTCACTACATAATAAGCATTAACAAGGGTTTTTGCAAGAATTATTTTAATCTTTCCTTAAACCCGTCAGTATAATATTCGTTTCCCTCTTCGTCGATCCACAGGGCCTCCGCACCCTGCGAAAGCACGAGTTTCTCTCCGCTTTCCTTATCCATAAGGAACAGCGCTGTCGAAAGAGCATCGGCAAGACCCGAGTCGTCGCAGAGAATGGTTACCCCTCTCCAGTATGTGCTCGGCATCAAAGTCTCCGGATCGATTATATGGTGATAGTTCTTTCCGTCCACCGTATAGTAGCGCTGGTAGTCTCCGCTCGTAACGACCGACCCCTTCACCAGACTCACTTTCTCAATAAAGCTGTCCGCACTTCCGTTCGGATCCTGGATACCTATAACCCAAGGCGTGTCTCCGCCCTCTTTTCCGCCTGTTGTGAGGACGTTTCCTCCCACGCTTATAAGATACCCTTCAGGTAGCTTTTCTGATGCCCTCTGGATGGCGTATCCCTTTGCTATGGCACCTACGTCGAGTTTTGCCTCGGAATCCGTAAGCATAACCGTAGATGCTTCTTCATCTATTACGAGCTTATCGATTCCGCAGTGCTCAAGCGCGGCCTTTAGCTCGTCCATATCCGGAATATACGCCTTCTCGGGATTCGCTTCGCCTACTTCCCTCGCATCGTGCCAAAGAGAAAGCACAGGACCGAGCGTTACGTCGACTGCTCCTCCCGTGACCTCATACATCTCCCTGCAGAAAAGAAGAAGCGAAACAATGCGATCGTCCACTTTGACGGCTTCCGCTCCGGCTTTATCATTAATCGTCTTGATATTCGGTAGATTTGCATAATCCTCGTAAATATCAAAGAGTTCATGACAAAGCAAAAACTCTTCATAGAACGGCTCTAGCGATTCCTGAAAAGTCTTTTCATCCACCGCATATCCCTTCACAATCGTGACGGTATCAAAGAGCGAAAGATAGGTCTCCTGATATGCGTTCAATTGTTGAAAATCCCCTGCCGGGGCAGGTTCCTTTGCGGTACACCCGCAAAGGAACACTGTAGTAATCAGCAGGGGAATAAGAATTTTGATTATTCTTTGGTTCATTATTTTGCGTTCTTAGCAGCGTCTATGATAAGTGAAATATATCCGGCTGTATCTGCCAATGTGGCTCCGGAAACTGCATCAACCGCACCTTCGCCCTTGTCTGCAATAGCCTGAGCATCGTCGATGCTGAGACCGTTTACTGCAGCCTGAATTGCATTGTAGTTCTCGTCGATAGCTACTGTGGAACCAGCCTTTTCAGCCATGTTTGCACTATAGTATTCAGCTTCCATTCTCTTGGAAAGGAGAACCTGTCCCTCTGCATAACCTGCAGCAAATCCCTCTGTTGCGTCAGAGTTAGGAACACCCTCTACCTGTGTTCCGTCAGCAAACTGGAATTCATCAAGCCAGCTGAGGACGATAGTTGTTCCATCTGTAAGGGCAGCTGCTGTCGAGAAGCACTTATTGCCGTGAGCAGCGCCTACTTCTACGTTGAGCTTGAGAGCGGAAACATCGCCTTCATAAGCTACTGCTTCTGTTCCCTTAGCAACTTCTGCTGCTTCAGCTATAGCCGCAAGATAGTTACCTGTGTCTGCAAGTGTTGCGGAAGCAACTGCATCAACTGCTTCTGCTTTACCCTTGAAATCAGCAAGTTCTGCTATTGTCTTGCCTGCAGCAAATTCCTGGATTGCATCGTAGTTGTCATCAATTCTTACTGTGGCTCCGCCATGGCTTGACATGAGTTCGCTGTAGTAGTCAGCTTCAGCTCTCTTTGAAAGAAGAACCTGTCCCTCTGCATAACCTGCGGCAAATCCGTCTGCAGCGTCAGAGTTAGGAACACCCTCTACCTGTGTTCCGTCAGCAAACTGATACTCATCGATGAACGCAGCAACAACTGTGTCGCCTTGAACTACCGCTGTTACCTGTGTAAAGCACTTGTCTCCGTGAGCTGCCGTAATAACTTGTCCAATCTGAAGATCAACGCTTTCGCCCGTGCTGGATTCTGAACCGCCCGATGGAGTTGATCCGCCACCGCTTGGAGTAGCATCCTTAGCGCCACACGCAGCCATAAGTAGCATCATGGCAATAATCATCATTACCAATAACTTTTTCTTCATAGTTTTGAACCTCTTTTCTTTCATCTTCCTATGCCTGTGCCGTGGAAACACTCTTCTTCCAAGCACGCCAATGGATTATATCACTTTGCATTGAAAAATGCAATATATCCGCAAGAAACGGTCTCCGACAGAATCCTGCCGGAGACCGAGGTGCCTTGTTCATCCCGCGTCGATATTATCCTACATTTATTATGTAACTATCTCGAGGAATGATGGGAATAGTTCGCCTTCATAGTAGAAGAGACCTCTTCCGATTTCGTCGATCGTCCACTCTCTCTGCGGGTTGTCAGGATATGCTGCATATCCGCCTGCATAAGTCTCGATTCTGTTTCCGGATGGCTCCCAGAAATAGATTGTCTGACCACGAGTGATAGCGTGTCTGGTAGGACCAACGTCCCTCTTAACTCTGTACTTACCGATAAGGTCAGCAGCGTTTCCGATTGCATTCCAGTCTTCGAGATAGAATGCATGGTGGTGAATTGTATTAGGTCTCTCGTATTCAACAAATGCGATGTCGTGAGCCTTGTTTCCACCTGTTAGCCATACAGCAAATCTCTTTCCATCCGGTGTGTTGCAGAATTCAGGAGCAAACATTCCGAGAACTTCTTTGAAATATCTTTCAGCCTCTGCAATGTTTGGTCCGTAGAGAAGAAGATGGTCAAATCTCTGAGCCTTCATGCCGCGCGGCATTTCAACCCATGGATCCGGGTTAACGAGCATCGGAATCTTCTCTGCCTGAGCTACTTCGGCATAGAGCTCGATTCTGTGTCCCGTGCAGAGTGTGAAGCCGTATCTCTTTCCGTATCCCGGCTGCTCGTCCGAAGCGACGTCAACAGGATATCCGAAAGCTTCTGTAGCTTCCTTGAGCTCTTCGAGAGTCTTGTCGTCGACTACCTTGAACGCAACATAGTCGAATCCGGATTCAGGCGCATGTCTAAGAACTACGGAATGATGATCGAACTCATCATATGTCTTAAGCATAACGCGTCCGTCAGAAGTCTGTCCTACAACATCGAGACCAAGGATGTCTCTATAGAATGCTACGGACTCTTCGAGATTGACAACTCTAAGTTGAATCAGTCCCGGACGTATGGTTTTACTAATAGCCATGATTTACCTCCTTTATGGTTATTAAAATAGTAAACCTCTACAATATTTAGCCTAACGCTAATTACGTCATTTTGAATTTGGCCAGTGTTATATCGCTCTTCGGTTTTACACAACAGGCCAAGACTATCCCCTCTTTTTCTTCATCCTCCGATACGTGTGCGCGGCTCATATTTTTGAATCTTTCATATTCGCCTTCGGTGATGCGGATTTTGCAAACCCCGCAGCCTCCGCCTTCGCAGCCGTATCTTATACATCCCTTACCGCTTCTGATCATCGCTCTAAAGAGAGACTCTTCTTCCTTTGCCGGATACTTTGTTTCCGCTGTCAAATCGGTTATTTCATATACCATATCAGCCTCTATTTGCTCTGCGATTGTTTTAATTGATATGCAACGTCTATGATCATATCTTCTTGACCGCCTACCATCTTGCGCTTCCCGAGTTCAACAAGGATATCTCTCGGGTCGAGATCGTATTTCTTTGCGGCATCATATACGTGGAGAAGGAAGCTCGAGTAAACACCCGCATATCCCAGCATGAGAGAACCGTTGTCGACTACCTGAGGTCTCAGCATCATCGGCTGAACGATGTCCTCTGCGGTATCCATCAGCTTGTAGAAGTCGGTTCCGGTTTCATATCCTTCACGCTGAAGGATGCCTGCAAACACTTCCAACTGGCAGTTACCCGCGCCTGCACCAAGACCGCGGAGAGTTCCGTCGATGTATGTGGCACCGCTCTTTACCGCTGCAAGCGAGTTTGCATTTGCAACACCCAAATTATTATGTGCGTGGAAGCCTACAGGAATCTTTACCGCCTCTTTTACGGCTTTGATGCGCTCTTCTACACCTTCAGGAAGGAGATATCCTGCCGAATCGGCAAGGTTGATGTAGTCGGCGCCGTAGCTTTCCATCTTTAGAGCTTCGCCCACTATCGTTTCCACAGATGCCATATGAGTCATCATGAGAAAACCGACAGCCATCATATCCATATTCTTTGCGGCCTCGATATGCTGCGCGCTTACGTCCGCCTCCGTTACGTGCGTTGCCACACGTACAGCTTTGGCGCCCGCATTCTTTGCTCTCTTGAGGTCCTCTATGGTTCCGATTCCCGGAAGGAGAAGCACCGTCAGCTTAGCGCGCTCTATAACATCGTTCGCAGCTGCAAGGAGTTCAATCTCATCGGTCTTGGAGAATCCGTAGTTATAGCTGGATCCGCCTATTCCGTCACCGTGTGAGAGTTCGATAAGTTCAACTCCGCCCTCATCGAGACCCCTTGCAATCTCCTGAACTTTGTCAGGAGTATAGCTATGTCTTAAGGCATGGCTTCCGTCACGGAGGGTTGTATCAACTAACAAAACTTTCTGTGCCATTAGTTATTCCCTCCTTCCTTAAGCATTCTCTCTGCGATTTTTTCTGCCGCCGCAACCGCCGCGGAATTGATGATGTCCAGGTTTCCGCTGTATGCAGGAAGGAAGTCTGCCTGACCTTCTATCTGCACGATTGTCGTTACCTTGTCTCCGTCCATGATTGGAGGAACGCGGAGCGTATAACCCGGTACATAGTTTTTGAGTTCCTCAACCATTGTCAAAATCGATTCTTCGATTTTTTCAAACGGCACGCTCTTGTCTTTGACTCTTACATGAATCGTATTTGTCATCATGAGAGGCGGTTCTGCAGGGTTAAGAACTATGATTGCCTTACCCTTTTCCGCACCACCGACAACCTCGAGCGCTTTGCTTGTTGTCTCGGTGAACTCGTCCATATTGGCTCTGGTTCCGGGACCCGCACTCTTACTCGATATGCAAGCGATTATTTCCGCGTATTCCGCACCCGCTACGCGCGAGATTGCGTATACGATTGGAATTGTCGCCTGTCCGCCGCAGGTTACCATATTGATATCCGGTTCATCCGCGAGCTTGTCGAGATTTACAACCGGAACGCAATACGGTCCAACCGCCGCAGGTGTCAGGTCTATCGAAACCATTCCGTTTTCTTTTAATTTTGGCCCGTTGAATTTAAGGTGAGCCGCTGCGCTTGTGGCATCAAAAACTATTTTTATGTCCTTGTCCCCGTCTTTTATGAGTCCGTCAACACCTTCTATAGTCGTCGCCACGCCCTTTGATTGCGCGCGAGTTATTCCTTCGGATTCAACTATTCCCGCCATCATGGACATCTCTAGGTTTTTGCTCCTGAAGATTTTGTACATCAGGTCTGTACCTATATTGCCCGGGCCTATGACAGCTACTTTAATTTTGTCGCCCATTGGATAGCATCTCCTTTTTTCTAATACCTAATTCCTTATCTTTGTTTAAACAAATCTTGCGTGTACCGTTCCGAAATCTCCAAAGTCCGCCATGAATTCGTCACCCTTCTCAGCGGTTACCGTCGCCGAAAGCGCGCCGGAGAGAATAACCTCTCCCTTGAAGAACGATACTCCATATCCCCAGAGTTTATTTGCGAGCCATGCAACTGCCTCTGCAGGATCTCCGAGAACGGCAGAGCCAACGCCTTCGTTTACGAGTTCGCCGTTCTTATAGAGTTTCATCTCTACGCTCGGAAGATCGACTTCATCAATCTTGGATTTCTGTTCGCTCAGAACATATCTTCCGGATGATGCGTTATCTGAAACCGTGTCGATAAGCTTGATTCTCCAGTCAGCCACGCGGCTGTCTACGATTTCAAATGCCGGAACAACATAGTCCGTCGCTCTTCTTACATCCTCCGCGGTTACGTTTCCGCCGCCGAGATCTTCTTTGAGAACGAATGCGATTTCACCTTCGATCCTCGCACTGATGAGTTCATCAATGGAACAAAGCCCGTTTGAACAATCCATCGACTGGAAGAGATGTCCGTAATCCGGTTCGTCTACTCCGAGCTGCTTCTGAATACCTTCGGACGTGAGTCCAATTTTCTTTCCTGAAATCACCTGGCCTTCGCCCACAACCCTTTCGATATTCGCAAGCTGGATAGCATAAGCGTCATCTATAGTAAGCTCGGGATCCATTTCGGTAAGAGGTTCAATTGCTGTCTTGGTTCTCTCGGCCTCATACAGCATGTCCGCGTATTTCTTAATATCTTTGCTCATTTCTAAACTCCTTAACGTGCAAAGAAGAGTTTCAGCTGATCAACAAATTCCTGTGTATGCTCAATCTGTGTCCAGTGTCCGCATTTACCGAATACGTGGAGCTGCGAATTTGGAATGAGCTCAAGGAGTTCGTATGAATTATCAAGAGGAATTACTCTGTCGTCGCGTCCGTGGATAATCAGAGTGTCATGCTGAATGTCTCTGATATATGTTTCGTTTCCTGCCATATCCTCTACGCCGTTCTGTCTCGGTTCCGGGAACATGGAGGAGAAGCTCTCCTGGAATCCGGGCTGAATGCTTCCCTGATAGCGTGATTCAGCAAGCTCCGGAGTTGCAAAGCTGTGGTCATAAGTAAATATATTGAGAAGCTTTGCCATATTTTCAGGAGAAGGTGTATAACCCCAAACCTGATCGAGTCCGTATGTGATCGGGAAGCTTACGCCCATAGCGCCCATGAGAACGAGCTTGTTAACTCTCTCAGGATGCTCAATCGCCATCGAAAGCGCGAGCGCTCCGCCAAATGAGTTACCAACGAGGTTTGCCTTTTCGATTCCGAGTGCGTCAAAGAGTTCAACCGTCTGCTGTACCCATACGCGCATGCTATAGGTCTGACCCTTTACTCTCTCGGTATATCCAAATCCTACGAGGTCCGGAGCGATTACTCTATATTCATCCTCCATGAGAGGCATTACCTTGCTCCAGTTCGCGTAAGCCGTAACTCCCGGGCCGGATCCGTGAAGGAATACTACAGGATATCCCTTTCCTCTGTCGTGATAATTTGTTTTAAACTTACCGGTCTTAATACTGTTTGCTATTTCCGGTCTCGTTGTCTTCTTTGCCTTTGGCGCTTTTACGGCCTTTGCTTTCTTAACTGCCATGGTTTTCTCCTTCCATTTTTTAAATATATAAATTGCTTTTGTTTATCTTGTTGTCTATCGCTTAAGGTCTTGCGTTTGCTATGCTATGCGATATTTCCTCTGCACCTTTTTGAATTTCGCTTATTATGTTTTCGAGTCGCTTACCGTGCATATCCCTGAGCGGTCCCGAAATGCTTATTGCATATTTTGTTATTCCGTATGAATCCTTGATTGGAGCAGCTACGCAGCGAAGGTTTTCCATTATCTCTCCGTCGTCTATCGCATATCCCTGCTCGCGTATCTGCACGAGTTCCTTCTCAAGCTTCGCCTGCGTGGTTATCGTCTTATGGGTAAAGGCCGGAAGACCGCGCAAACCGATTATTCTCTTAAGCTCCGATTTGCTTTTGCTTGCAAGGAGCACTTTTCCGAGAGCGCTGCAGTGCATCGGGAGTCTGATGCCCACTTCAGATACGATGCTCACTATCGATTCCGGAGACATCTTTTCTATGTAGAGAACCTCTCCGTTATCCTCGGCACCAAGGTGAACCGTTTCGCTGAATTCATTTATCAGGCGCCTCAGAACAGGCTTTGCCGCATCTCTTATATCCCAGGTTCTTGCTACCTGCGTTCCCAGTTCAAAGAGCTTTATTCCCAGCTGATAACGACCGTCTTCCGGTGACTGCTGAACATAGTTATAATCCCTCAAAGTCGACAAAAGTCCGAACACCGTGCTCTTTGGGAGCCCTATGGAAGTCGATATTTGGGCCAAAGAAAGTCCGTCTTCGCTTGCGGCTATGATATCAACCAATGCCAACGCGCGATCTACGGACTGAACTTTTGAAGACTTTGTCTTGATTTCCTTGTTATCGCTCATGTCTGCCTATTCCCTTCTTTAACTCGGTACCGGTCATTGAGAGCCCAGAATCAATTGTCAGTTAATTTAGATTATTTATAGCACAGAGACCATATTTAAAGCAATCAAAATATTCGGTAATAGCGAATTGTTATTCGTCATTACCGAATATTTGCTATTGTCGAATACTGGTTCGATATTGACGCACGGGAAAGCTTTGGAGATTTTCTCACCTTCGCCGTCCATAGTGTTACCCTCTTGTTACCGCCGCGCCTTTGTGGTAGACTTAATTGTTTAGTAATGCTAGTTGTTATGGTGGATTTGTGAATAATTCTGGAGTCGGTAAAGTTTTTAAGAGAGAACAGGTGCTATTTATTGCTATTCTAGCGCTGCTGGTTGTAGTAATAATGCTCTTCTCTTTCCGTGCTCTCGGAAGCGGCAATAACAATACTGACTTCCAAAAGCGCTTCACAACCTTCAGCGATGATTGGACAGTTACGGTAGACGGCAATTCAAGCACCGTCACCTTCCCCGCACTGCTTACAAGCGGAGATGACTCTCTGATAGTGCTCAGCAAGACTTTGCCGGAATCCATTCCTGAGTACAGTGCACTTGCAATGAGAAACTACCATCTCGTTATATACGCGAGGGTTAACGGAGAACTCATCTACACCTACCCGAACAATCCTTCCGATGATTTTACTTTGCTCAGCGACGCATGGAGCATCATAGAACTGAAGCCGGAGTATGCCGGAGCTACATTAGAACTTACGCTAAAGACACTTTCATTCAGAAAGTTTTCCGACTATATTTATGACTTTTATCTCGGAGACAGCAATTCGATAATCAAGCATATCAGCGATCTTTCATCCTTCCCATTTATGACGGGAATTATACTTCTTACGATCGGCGCATTTATAATCGGACTGAGTTTGCTTTTCGGAAAGCATACGGATCAAAGCCCCAACATTCCGCTCGGACTTGCGCTGATGCTCTTTAGCGTATGGATGATGAATAGATCGAGACCGGCAATGTTCTCCGGAAGCAACGGGCGTATATTCCTTATATCACTTACGTCCATGCTTCTCGTTGCACCTTTCCTCTTCCTGTTTGTTTCAAGGCGCAGCGAAAAGCTTAGGAAATTATCATACATCGGCTTCATCGCGAGCTTCCTCTTTGGAATCTTTGTTATTGGAGCGCGTTCGCTGGTCAGATTTGATGCCGAAATCGTAACAACTGTGGCATATGCATTTGGCTTTACCGCACTTATTTTCAACCTCGTCTTTTTGCACGATCGATCCTTCGGCAAACCATCTATGCAAATACCAAAGGAGGAGCGCAACCTAAACATTATTGAGTTTTCCACTCTGGTGTTATTCGTTATAACCGCGCTCGTGGGATTCATAACAAATACCAAGCAGCTCAGGACCGATATAAACATCCCTATGCGCGTTCTTCTAATTGTGTATTCGCTCGCATATCTTGGAATAATACTTTGGCGAGTGTATATCGCCGCAAGAGAAAGAGAAGTCGTAGCGCATAAGCTCCAGGAAAGCCAGCTCGAACTCATGATGGGTCAGATTCAGCCGCATTATATGTTCAATACAATCAGCTCAATCCGAACCATGGTCAAGGTCGATCCCGACACCGCATACAATATGCTTTACGATTTTGCAAAATACTTAAGAGCAAATGTCGATAACACCACCAATCTCGGCGGAATCAAAATTGCCGATGAGGTAGAGAATATAAAGAGCTACGCAAATATCGAACTCGTAAGATTTGCGGATAGACTCGATATTGATTACGTGATTGAATCCGGTGACTTTCTCGTTCCCGCGCTTTCGATTCAGCCGATTGTCGAAAACGCAATCAAGCATGGCGTAACCAAGAAGCCTTCGGGAGGAACAATAACCCTCAGAACTTATGAGGATGCGGATAATTATGTTGTAGAAGTAAAAGACGACGGCATCGGTATCGGACCTGCCGCCGCATGCAAACTATTCCGGGCGGCAAAGGACACCGGCTACGAAGAAAACCATTCTAAGCGCCTCGCACAAGAAGCAATGAAGAGCATTATTGATGATGTACATCTTTTGGACGAAGACGGCGAAAGAATAGACCTTCGAGAGCTTCTCGATACATATAAACCGGTTGAAGAAGAGATTAAGGAGAAACATAAATCCGCCGGAATGTCCAATATAATCATGAGACTTAGAGAAATGGCAGAAGCCAAAATAGAAATCTCGAGCCAAGTCAACGTCGGAACAACCGTAAAGGTTTCCTTCCCCAAGGACAGCGAGTTCCAGAAGCCCCAAGAAGAAAAAGAAGAGTAATACAAAAAGAACCTCGTAAATTCGAGGTTCTTTTTTAGATAAAATTCAAACGAGCTATTATACGCCGAGTTCCTTGTTGATCCAATTCTGGAGCGCGGTATATGTTTCCGGTCCTGCTTCTCCATCAACAGTTACACCCAGGAATGCCTGGAGCGCCTTGCTTGTCTCAGGACCCCACTCGCCGTCCGGCTCAGCTCCAACCTTCTTCTGAAGGGCAGTAATCGTTTCAGGTCCAAGGATGCCGTCCTCTGCTACTCCAAGCAAATGCTGGAGAGCTGTGATGCTGGCAGGTCCAAATACGCCATCTACATCGAGCTTCAGCGCAGCGTTTACAGCCTGTGCCTTCTCCTCTACTACAGCCTTAGCTTCAGCCGCAGCAGCCTGAGCCTTTTCCTTTACTCTGGCTTCTGCCTCAGCCAGTTTCTGCTCTTCTTCTTTAACCTTTGCCGCAGCCTGTGCCTTTGCCTCTGCAGCCTTTGCTTCTGCCTGCGCTTTTGCTTCTGCAGCCTTTGCCTTTGCTGCAATCTCAGCAGCCTTTGCTTCTACCTTTGCAGTCTCCTCCTGGAGCTTAGCTTCGGCCTTTGCAGCCGTCTGCTCTACAGTAGCTACGGCTTCTTCGTTTTTCTTTTTTAACTTGTCAAAAAGACCCATAATTCACCTCTTTAATATCAATAGAATTAACTAGATTTAGGGTATTATACCAAATATTCTGTCATTTTCAAAGTGAATCCCAACAAAAAAACGCCTGTCCCGGGGCGCTCGCCTTAGATGATTATTACGCCATTCTCCCGCTAATTTTCCCTACTTATTGTATATTATATATTGCATATTGTATACAATATGGTACAATATTTTTGCGATAATACTTGTTTAAGTAGGAGGAAAAGCAAATGAAAAAACTACTTGCATTACTTGTAATCCTGGCGCTTACCTTCTCTTTGGTCGCTTGTGGCGGAACAGATAAGCCCTCCGGAACGACCGATGGAGATGCTCAGACAGGAACTTTTAAGGCCGGCACTTACGAAGGCGAAGCTGCAGGCTTTGGTGGCGATAGCTCACCCATTAAGGTTTCAGTGACACTTTCTGATGAAGCAATCGAAAGCATTGAATATACCGCAGATGGTGAGACCCCGACCGTTGGCGGCGCAGCACTTCCCGACTTAGTTGAAGAAGTTCTTGCAGCACAGTCAACTATGATTGACGCCAAGTCCGGTGCTACAATCACATCCAATGGATTCTTTGAAGCCGTTGACATGGCTCTTGAAGCTGCAGGTGTAGACCCTGCTTCTCTTGAACCAAAGGAAACAGCTACCAAGGATGTTGAGAACATCGATAAGGAAGTTGACATAGTTATAGCAGGTGCAGGTGGTGCAGGTATGACAGCCGCCATCACAGCAGCACAGAATGGTAAATCTGTTGTCATCCTTGAGAAGGCAACTATCGTCGGCGGTAACTCCAGCTACGCCACAGGCGGTATGAACGCTGCAGAGACACATTACCAGGCTGAACAGGGAATCGAGGATTCCGCTCAGCTCTTCTACGACGATACCATGAAGGGTGGACACGATTTGAACGATCCTGAACTCGTTCGCACATTGGCTGAAAACTCTTCTGCCGCTATCGATTGGCTCGATTCAATCGGTGCTCCCCTATCCAACGTTGGACAGGCAGGCGGTGCTTCAACAAAGCGTCAGCACAGACCTGTTAACGACGAAGGAAAGATCCTTTCCGTAGGAACATACCTTGTTGAGCACCTCACCGCCACATGCGAAGAGCTCGGTATTGAAATCATCACAGATGCAAAGGTTGATGAAATCCTGATGGAAGACGGCAAAGCCGTTGGTCTCCATGCAACAGGTTCCAAGGGTAATGAAATAACCGTTCACGCAAACAGCGTAATCATCGCAACAGGCGGATTCGGTTCAAACCCTGAACTCATCACCCAGTATAGACCTGACCTTGAAGGCTATGTTTCCACAAACGCACCTTCGATTACAGGTGATGCAATTGCACTCCTTCAGGCAATCGGTGCAGACTTTGTTGACCTTGAGCAGATTCAGATTCACCCGACCGTAGTACAGACAGATGGTTCCCTCATTTCAGAGTCACTCCGTGGAGACGGCGCCATCCTTCTGAACAAAGAAGGTGTACGTTTCTGCAACGAACTTCTCACAAGAGACGTTGTATCCGCACACGTTAACGAGCAGACAGACAGCTTTGCATGGCTGATTGCTGACGATGTAATGGCTCAGGGTTCCACAGTTATCGAAAAATACGTATCCAAGGGATATATGATTAAATGCGATACAGTTGCAGACCTTGCAGCTTTGATGGAAGTCGATGAAGCTACAGTACAGGAAAGCCTCGATAAATGGGCTGCAGCCGTACAGAATAAGAACGACGAAGAATTTGGCAGAGGAGAATTCGACGCCAACCTGACAGATCTTACAACTGCTCCATACTATGCAGTTAAGATCTCCCCGGGTATCCACCACTGCATGGGCGGCGTTAAGATCAATGCCAACGCTGAGGTTCTCGATACAAACGGAGAAGTTATTCCTGGTCTCTTCGCTGCCGGCGAAGTTACAGGTGGCGTACACGGCGGAAACCGTCTCGGTGGTAATGCTGTTGCAGACTTCACAGTATTCGGAATCATCGCAGGCGAAAACGCATCGAAGTAATTTAAATAAGCGTTTCAATAATAGCCGATAACAAAAGAATCACCTCATGCGAGGTGATTCTTTTTTTACTCTGTAACTATGTCTCCTGTCCAGTCTATTATTCCGCCAAATTCATATATATTCCTATAGCCCATATCCGTAAGCTTCTGGGATGCCTGTTTGCTTCTGTTTCCGCTTCGGCAATAGACCAGTATCACTTGATCCAAATCCGCGAGTTCGGCAGGCTGAGCATCAACTATTTCTTCATTTGGTACACAAATCGCATTTGGAATATGTCCTGCGCTATACTCCTCCCGGGTTCTCACATCCAAGATGATGACATCCTCATTCTCCTCCATCATCTTCGCCGCCTCTTCTTGAGTGATTTGAGTATAACTGCCTTGGTTACTTGTGGTGCTTGTGGCATTTGTTGTATTTGTGCCATCCGGCGCAGCGTTGGCGGACGTGTCCCTCTTGGTGCAGCCGGCTAATAGTAAAATCGCCACAACTACCAAGGTGATTGCTATGTAAAAACTTTTTGTTCCTATCTCCAGTTTCATTCCTAACCTCTCTAATTCTTCTTTTTTATATAAGAAGCAACTCCGTCATTATGTTTTTATTATGCTCCGGGAACAGATTTCTTCCGTGATAATCACAAAAACACATATTACATATTACCCTATTATCTTTTGTCTTAATCACCGAAACCCTTAGAAAAAGGGCTCAGAAGTTAACCTTCTGAGCCCTTGGTTTTAGGTGGTGGAGATGGTGGGAGTCGAACCCACGTCCGAAAGCACATTCACTAGACTTTCTCCGAGCGCATCCGATGATTAAATTTTCGCCCAAGCCGCTGCCCATCGGCAGGCCACGGCCCAAGTTATCCCGTTAGTCCCTTGCGGCCACGGGCATTACCGCAAAGTTTTCCTGTATAGTCGACGCCAGCATCCGAGCCTACAGGTAAACCCGGAGTGACGCGCGGGCTGCGTAATTAGGCAGCAAATGCGAAATTGTTATTTTTTGCGTTTGTATTTAACGGCCAGCTTTTTACGTGGATCCGGCGGCCACGGCTCGCTTATCCGGCTTCAACACCCCCGTCGAAACCTTTACACCCCCACGGTGTCTTGCTTGGTGATGAGCGACTTTCTCATCGCCTGAGAATTATATACCCGAGCATGCCGAGTGTCAATCAAATTGAATTAAACCGCTGGTATAATCGCGACACTTAGCCGCGCTTTCTAACCGCCCTTTCCATCGCACGTTTGGCATCCCTCTGCGCGATTGATTCGCGCTTATCGTACTGCTTCTTTCCGCGCGCGAGTGCGATTTCGACCTTTGCTCGTCCCTCTTCATTTATATACATCTGCACGGGAACTATTGTCATGCCCTGCTGAGTTGTTGCGCCGATCATCTTTCTTATCTCGCGCTTATGCACGAGAAGCTTCCTCGGGCGAAGCGGGTCGACATTATAACGATTCCCTTCTCTATATGGGCTTATATGCATTCCATACAAAATAAGCTCGCCACCATCAACCTTGGCGTAGCTTTCTTTGATGCTGACCTTGCCTGCGCGGACGGATTTGATTTCCGTTCCGGTTAGAGCAATTCCTGCCTCTATTATTTCTTCCAGAAAATAATCGTGGCGAGCTTTCTTGTTGTTCGCCACGAGTTTGCGTTCTTTCTTGCCCATCTCTCTTTAATCGAAAACTCTTCTACTAAACTTCTAATCCTCGTCGTACGGATTCTTTATAACACCCATCTTATCCATCGGCAAAAGCCTGAATATAACCTTACCCAGGATGCTGTCATAGGATATAAGTCCCACACTTTCATCTCTTGAGTCTACGCTGATTCTTCTGTTATCTCCCAGGCAAAAAACCGTGTCCGACGGAACAACCAATTTATCTATATCTCCCGGCGTCGTCATGTCCTTGGTATAGCTATCGTCGATTTCCTGCCCATTAACATATACTTTGCCTGCATAAATGCTTATTTCATCTCCCGGAACACCGATTACCCTCTTGATCAGAAGCTTGTTCTCGCCTTCTGTGGTTTTCATATCGGTCGCAAAGACGATTACATCTCCAAGCTGCGGCGTACCGCGAAACAATTTGTATGCCTGCTTGCTGATAAAGAGATAGTCATTGGTATGAAAATTCGGCTCCATTGAATGTTGCTGAACTACCGTCGGCTTTATGAACTGCAGTATGGCCACAGCGATAACGATTGCGATTGCGGCACCTTTGACCCACTCCATAATCGAATCCGATCCTTGAGCATTGCCCTCGGTCTTGGTCGTAGTTACATCCTCGCCTGCAACCTCTGCATTAACTTCTTTATTTTCAAGTTCCTGGTACTTTTTACTTCTCACTTTATATCTCCAAACACCTAATATCACCAAATATTTCTTTGGCTATTTCCAAAAAGCGCTTCGTTGGCTCCGCACGTAGAGTCTTACCCTCCAGATAATTGAGCGGACTATCCTCAAGATACGAGAACTCTATCTCCCATGCGTGAAGCAGCTGTCCGTTAAGACCAAAGCGCTCTCTAAGTTTCTTGTTAATCTTCTCGTCTCCGTATTTTGGGTCGCCCGCAAGCGGATATCCCGCACTTGCGAGATGCGCTCTTATCTGGTGACTTCTTCCCGTGACGAGTTCTACCTTGATCAAAGAATACCCCTGCGCCGCCATAATGGGCTCCGCAATGGTTACGATTTCACGAGCGTCGTCGCCGCTTTGCACCACGGTCACGCGGTTCGCTTCTTCGTCCTTTATGAGCGCGTCCGAAAGTTCCAATCTCTTCTTGAGTTCTCCCGCGGCAATCGTAAGATAAAACTTCTTTATGCCGTCGCGCCTTCTGATTCTTCTATTCAAGTCGCGCAATGCTTTTGCATTTTTACCAAAGAGCACGATTCCCGTAGTATTGCGGTCCAGTCTGTTTGCGGAAGCCGGAGTAAATCCTTTGCTCGCCTTCGGGTCGTATTCACCGCGAATAATTAGGTCGTCAACAACCTGATTTGCGAGATGGTTTTTCTTTTCCACTCCGTCGCCGTGCGTAAGAAGACCAAAGGGCTTATTTACCGCGATTATGTTTTCGTCTTCATAGACCGTGGTGAATTCTTTCTTGGCCTTGGCGCTTATTGAATCACCGCGAGGCTTGGTCTTAAGTTCCGCAAGCTGATTTTCAGTGATATATATATCCACCCTGTCTCCGGATTTCAGCACAAGCTCACGCGAAGCGCGTTTTCCGTTGACTTTGACATCCTTTCGGATGGCCTTATATATAAAAGACAGCGGTGCCTCGCCCAAATACTTCCGTAAGAAGCGATCCAGCCTCTGCCCCTCCTCATTTTCGCTAATTTCTACATATATCACCCAAATATTATACATCAATGGCGGATACCTTGTAAACAAAACCGGGTGATTGGGTGGATATAAATGGTAATTTGCGAAATCAGGGCTATTGTGCTAAATTATATGTGCAATGTAGAACAGGGGGAACCATGAAATACATCAAAGATTTTTTCTACAATCTGAGCGACCTATTCATCATTCTTTTGATTTTGGCGGTCGCCGGGGGATTGATTTATTGGAGAGTCAATGTCATCATGGACTATCCGGAAGCGCTTGCGGCGGAAATCCGCGAGGGCGGCAGCTTGGTGCCCGATGATTTGGTAAGCGCCAATGCCGAGAATCAGGGCGAAAACGAGGCAAATAGCGGCGAAAACGCAGAAACCGGAACCGAGGCCAATGCGAACGCCGAAACCAACGCGGAAGCCAATACAGAGGCTAATACGGAGGCTAATACAGAAGCTAATACGGAGACCAAGCCCGAGACCAATACAGAAGCAACCAGCGGCGAGAATTCCGGTGAATCCACCTCTCCGGAGGCTAATACAGAGAGTTCCTCCGAGCAGGAACCCGCTTCCGGTCCAAGGGATAATACCATCTGGAAGGACGGAAAGCTCCGCGTCGATATGACCGTTGAACTCGAGAGCGGTTCATCCGAAGGCGCCGTCGAGTCTCTCGTACAGGCAGGATTATTCGCCTCTTACGATGACTTTGTGGCGGTCTGCGAAAAAATCGGTGCGGACCCCGGCATGGTTATGGCTCTTACATACACCTTCCCCGCAGGAAGCACACAAGAGGATATTGCCAATACGGTTACAATGGAATAAGTATATTGATGCCGATGGATTAGTTAAAACAGGAGGTCAAAATGGCTCTAGTAACAACAAAGGAAATGTTCGCCAAGGCACTTAATGACGATTACGCTGTTGGCGCGTTCAACGTAAACAATATGGAAATCATCCAGGGCATCATGGATGCGGCGGCGCTCGAGAACGCCCCCCTCATCCTCCAGGTTTCCGCCGGTGCACGCAAATACGCAAAGCCCGTCTATCTCCTAAAGCTCGTAGAGGCTGCCATAGAAGATACCGGTCTCGACCTTGCTCTCCACCTTGACCACGGTGAAGACTTTGAAATCTGCAAATCCTGCATCGACGGTGGTTTCACATCCGTTATGATTGATGGATCAAAGCACCCATTCGAGGAAAACATTGCCCTCACCAAAGAAGTCGTTGACTACGCACACGACCACGGCGTAGTTGTAGAGGCAGAGCTGGGTAAGCTCGCAGGCGTAGAAGACAATATCAAAGTCGACGCGCGCTCCGCAACATTCACCGATCCCGATGAAGCTGCCGAATTCGTAGAGAAGACCGGAGTTGACTCTCTCGCAATCGCAATCGGCACCAGCCACGGCGCATATAAGTTTAAGGGTGAGCCATACCTCGATTTTGAAAGACTTCAGAAGATTCATTCCTTGATTCCCGATACACCGCTCGTACTTCACGGCGCATCGACAGTGCTCAAAGAATTCGTAGATCGCTGTAACGAATACGGAGGAGAAATCCCCGGTGCCCAGGGCGTGCCCGAAGATATGATCAGAGAGTCGACCAAATGGGGAATCTGCAAGGTCAATATCGATACGGACCTCCGACTCGCGATGACAGCAGAAATCCGCCGTGTACTAAAAGAGTCCCCTGCCGAGTTTGACCCACGTAAATATCTCGGCCCCGGACGCGACGCAATCACTCGCATGGTACAACACAAAATCAAAAACGTACTCAACGCAAGCAATAAGCGCTAATAAAAAGAGGACCTCGACGAGGTCCTCTTTACTTACACTATGTCTCTATTCTGCGTGGTTTGCCGAAAGAAGTTTTTGTTTGAGGTCGTAGAGGTTCTGCGATAGATCCACATAATACGTCTGCGGATTCTCAAAACGCAGCATCTCATCCCAAAGCGTCTCTATCTGCTCTGCGCAATACGCCTTTATTTCTTCTATCGAAGGACTCTCGTAAACGCATTCCCCCTTATCAAAGAGCTGAACGCGGAGGTTCTTCACGCGGAAGTTCTCAAGAGTCTTTCTCTTCCACACAGCATTCGGATCAAAGATTTCATATCCGTCCTCTTCCGGAATAACCTCTCCGTCAAGCGTCATGACGTCAGCGAGCGCCTTGCCCGTCGTTTTGTCATAAAGTCGATAAAGGGTTTTGAATCCCGGGTTGGTAATCTTCTCAATGTTCTCGGAGATTTTAATCTTCGGAATAATCTCTCCGTCTATCTCTATTGCCGCAAGCTTATATACACCGCCGAATACAGGCTGCGATTTTGCTGTGATAAGTCTCTCGCCTACGCCGAAAGAATCTACCTGTGCACCTTCGTGAAGTACATCTCTAATGATGTATTCATCCAGCGAGTTACTGATTGTAATCTTGCAATCGGTGAGCCCCGCCTCGTCGAGCATCTTGCGTGCGTTCTTTGTAAGATACGTGATATCGCCGCTGTCGATTCTGATCGCTTTGCTTGGCGGATCGAGTTCCTTGAAAACTTTGATTGCCGCAGGAACGCCGCTCTTAAGCACGTTATATGTATCTACGAGAAGCGTGCAGTTCTCAGGATAGATCTCTGCATACTTTCTGAACGCCTCGTACTCGGTCGGGAACATCTGAACCCAGCTGTGAGCCATCGTTCCGAGCGCGGGAATTCCGTGGTCTATATCGGCAATAGTGCATGCGGTTCCGCAGCAGCCGCCGATATATGCGGCACGCGCACCGAGCATAGCCGCAGAAAATCCGTGAGCGCGGCGCGTTCCGAATTCCATAATCGGACGACCCTTTGCCGCACGAACAATTCTGTTTGCCTTGGTCGCGATGAGACTCTGATGGTTTACGATCAAAAGAATCATGCTCTCAACAAACTGCGCCTGCATAATCGGACCGCGCACTGTGATGATCGGCTCGTGCGGATAAATCGGAGTCCCCTCGGGAACAGCCCAAACATCGCAGGTGAATTTGAAATTCTTTAGATAGTCAAGAAACGCCTCGCTAAAGAACTTTCTTCCGCGCAGGTATTCTATATCTTCCTCTTCGAACTTTAGGCTCTTCAGATACTCAATCACCTGCTCGACGCCTGCCATGATTGCAAATCCGCCGCCGTCCGGCACCTTTCTAAAGAACATATCAAAGTACGCAATCTCATCCTGCATACCAAGTTCCAGATAACCGTTAGCCATGGTGATTTCATAGAAATCCGTAAGCATGGTTAGATTCTTTTCCGCAAACATCTTTTCTCCCATTTTTTATCCAAGGGGTATTTCTACAACTTCTGCCATCTTGATGAGGCACTGATCTATCTGCTGTGAAATCTCGTCGATCATGCGACTTGTGATTTCTTCGTTCTTCTCCTGCTCCAGGCTTTCGTAGAAGCTGGACTTTACGGAGGAGCTTATGCTTTCCATTCTGGATTGGAAAGTATTCTTAGGAATAAGCTTTCTCACCGCGTTCGGAATCTCGGTTTCCAGGAGCTTATTCTCCATCTTGTCTTTGCCGAGAATCAGGATTACCGCAGATGCTATTACGCCTACGATTACTCCCTCAGGTCCCGCAAGGAATGGCACCACGTCTATAGCCGCAATGATGAGTCCAACTATTACGGTTACTATCGAATCTATGAGCCATGTCATTTCCTCGACCGCAAATATATTCTTGGCGTCGACTTTGATGTCGATGTCGGACGCGGAGAGATACGACTTGAGGCTGAGTGCGGTATACGGAACTCTGTGGTTTACGCAGATTGGAACCGTGTATTCCTCGAGATCTTCCGCGACGGGCTTGAGCCACGCCGTAATCGGTCCCGCAAGGAGTTCCCTCGCCTCCTCCGACCTGATGTATGCGCCAACCTCTCTCTGAAGTTCTTCGTCGGTATCCGAAAGCTTTCTTATTTCACCCTTGCGCCATCTATCAAAGATAGGCATAGCGACCTGCTTGAGTATCGGCTCAATCAAGCAATCGACAGCATCCTTATAGAGCTGCTTGATATGCTTTCTGACTATTTCCTCTATCTTGCTCGACTTGGTGAGCGTCTCGAGATCTTCTCTGAACTCGCGGAGGTCTTCATCGATTCTTCCGCAGTATGCAAGTCCCCTCGCAACAGAGAATTCCGGCTCTGTTCCTGAGATTACAACGGCATCCGTAAACACCGATGCGCACCAATCCCTTATTGCAGGAAGCTTGCTCACGCCGCCGGTAAGGAAGATTAGTTCGGGCTGCGAACCCGAAATATTCTTCTGTACATCGTGCAGCGAATTGATGAATACCTCTTTAAATGATTTTCCGCCGAGCTTTTCAAGTTTTTTGTTCACTAGCTTATCGGCAGTTTTTTCATCCATCTTGAGTGTGAGCTTGACCGCGGGCCAATGATACTGAATGATTATTGTTTCCTTGCAGTCGTGAGTGCTCCAATACTCTTCGTCAGAGAAATATTTTTCTTTAAGACGACGAGCAGCAAACTCACAGTATGTTCTCCACGGTTCGCTCTCTTCAAAAATATTCTTTATCTTCTTTCTCGTGAGAGTTGTTTCTCCTACGGCTTCATCAAGAAGAATCTCATCCATGAGTCCGCCGCCGAGCGCAACCTCGCCCGCAGTCTGCATCTCGACTTCTTTTCCGCCCATGATATAGGCAAAGTCTGTCGTGGATGATCCGATATCGACTACGAGCACAGGCTTTGACAGAATGTCCACGCCTACCTGAAGATGTTTGGATTGGCAAGCACTTACCATTGCGGCACGGGACTCCGAAATGATCTTTGCAGGCGGATACCCCGCCCCCTCAAATATCTCGCGGTAATGTTCGCGCGTGTTCTTGTCCCAGCCCGCAGGACAACCAACGTAGAAGCTGCAGTCCTCTCCTTTTATGAGGTCTCCGTTTGTATAGAGCTCCCCAAGAACGCCCGCGGCAAAACTCTTAACATCATTTACAACCGCGCCGTCCGTCAGGAATCTGCTCTTAAAACGCAGCTTACGCTTGATGGCGTTATCCGCATAGCAGGCCTTTTCTCCAATTAAAAGCTCACCGGAAGCGAGCTGGGCGTATGCGGTGATGAAACTCTTTTCATCAACCACCGTCAGCATTTCCGGTGTAACTTGATCTTCTTTACTTAACCTTGCGACTGCGCTCTCCGCATCGCCCAGGTCAAATCCAAAAAAACGATCCATAATATCCTCTATCTGCCTCTGGACGCGAGTCCCTTCTTGAGCACTTTGCCATCGGCAACGAGCGCGGGTCTAATGGTTCCCGTCTGCGTTCCCGGCATGACATCAAAGTACTGCTTTGTTTCTTCGCTGTAATCCGTAACCTCTACCTGCTGTTTGTGTAGATAGTATTTCAGATCCTCAATCTTCTCGAGTGCATACTCGCCGTCCTTGCTGTATGCCGCCGTAAGAAGATCAGCAAAGAGGTCCAGCTCTCCTCCGCTTATGGTCTTACCCTCTATGGTTCCGGCCTGCTCCTTCTTGGCCCAACGCTCAGCAGCCTGAATTTCTTCTAGGCTCTGGTCGATCGACAGAATCGCAGTATGCAAGCTTCTGTAAACCCTATCCGGATCTATCTTGATTTCTACCTGCTGCTTGCGATTCTTCTTTGGAACTACCGTGCCTATTCTGCGCAAAAGACCACAGCCAAGAATGCAGACTACGGTCGCGATAAGAAGGTATGTTCCAGGCTGACCCGGCTTCAGGTCGTTGATTGTCATACCAATCTTCGGCTTGATGCTGTTCATAAATATGAACGTAAGCACCGCGCAAGCAAGTCCTGCAACGAGAAGGATCAGGGCCACGGGATTAACCTTGTGCTTGGCCTTTGCTCCTTCTTGCATTTCCCAAACCTTGGTCTCTCCAACGGAGTCTACCAAAGGAAGCGAATGGCGCACTGCCTTAACCATATAGGCTGCGGCGTCACGTTCTCTGTCGCTCGACGCCTGCTCGTTGTACTTGAGGAGAAGCTTATCAAGCTCCGTCTCCAGGACCCCTGCAGCCCTCTCAGGCACTCCGGCTCTGGTAAGCTCGGTAAGCAGATGGTCTTTGTCTTTTTCCAGAATGTCTAACATCTTCATGATAGGTTTTTCCTTGCTTCTTAATTATCTCTTGTTGCTCTTTCTCCAGATTCCCATCTTCTCAGCTTCTGCGATGAGTTCATCTCTAAAGTCAGGATGCGCAATTGATACGATGCGCTCTGCTCTTTCCCATGTCGGAACACCCTTGAGGTTAATCATTCCGTACTCGGTTACGAGATAATGAATCGTTGAACGCGGATCTGTCGCGATGGAACCCTGTGTAAGTGTGGGAACGATTCTGCTCTTGAGGTTTCCGTCCTTATCGGTGAAGCTCGAAGACATGCAGATGAAGCTCTGTCCGCCCTTTGACTGATAAGCTCCCATTACGAAGTCGAGCTGTCCGCCGGTTCCGGAGATATGCTTGACACCCGCGGACTCCGCATTAACCTGACCAAAGAGGTCGAGGTCGATCGCATTGTTGATGGATGTGAAGTTATCTATCTGAGAAACCACATGAACGTCGTTCGTATAATCAACCGGTGCACCGACTACATTTGGATTGTGGTCGATGAACCGGTAGAGTTCTTCTGAACCTGCCGCAAACGCAAATACCTGGCGACCCTTGTCGAGGTTCTTCATCTTACCGGTAATCTTTCCTGCCTTTGAGATTTCAACAAAGGCATCAACATACATCTCTGTATGAACCGAAAGATCCTTGAGGTCTGACTGCGCAATCATTGTACCTACAGCGTTCGGCATGCCGCCGATTCCGAGCTGGAGGCAGGCGCCGTTTGGAATCCTCTCAACTATGAGCTTTGCAACTGCCTTATCTATATCGCTTGGCTCTCCGCCACCGCCGAGAACGGCAACAGGAGGATTATTTCCTTCAACAACTATGTCAACGTCGGCAATATTGATTTCCGCTCCGTTAAGACCGTTAACCCACGGAAGGTTTTCGTTGACCTCAACTATGATAGTCTTGGCAACGGATAGCATATCTGCAATATGTGAAGTGACAAGACCAAAGTTGAAGTTTCCGTGAGCGTCCATCGGAGTAACCTGAAGCATGGCTACATCTACAGGAGCGTTTCCGTCTCTATAGAATCTTGGAAGTTCGGAATAGCGCATCGGAATGAAGTATCCCATGCCCTTTGATATAATCTTTCTGTCTACGCCCGAGCAATGCCATGCGTTCCATGTGAAGTGCTCGCCTGCATCGTCAGCCTTGCAAACTTCCGGCATCCACATTGTTACCGCACCACGAAGATTTACATCCGTGAGCTCATCCTTGCGAGCAGCGAGTGCAGCATCGAGAGCTATCGGATGGTTTGTGGACCAACCATAGTCAACCCAGTCACCGGACTTAACTACCTTTACCGCTTCTTCAGCAGTTTTTAATTTTGAATCATAGAGTTTCTTAATATCCATTTTCTCCATTCTCCTCTGATATTAATGTTAATTTCGCATACACAGTTATAATAGCAAAAAATCGCCAAAATGACAAGGTTGCGCGGATTAGAAAAGGCGGCCCTAAGGCCGCCCACTCATTATTGATTTTTCAGCACTTACACCTTGTTATGCCCTGCGCTTCCTGTCTGCGTAAGCCATTGCCATTATGCCCGCCGACATAAGCAGCGCCCACCAGATTCCCATCTGGCTCTCGTCTCCGGTTTTGACGGTGCTGTCCGAGCCGCCGTCTGCCGCCTTGGCTTTGTCGGCGATGAGCGCAAAATTGCCTATCTCGTCCAACTTGATAAGTATTTCATTTCCAAGAACACCGTCCGCTTCCATGTATCGAACCTATTAAAAAAGACCGGATCGGCATCCAGGGTGGACGCCGTCCGATCTCTTAACAAATTCGATTAGTCTATTCCGGTCTATCTCAATCTGATTCTATCTTCTGCTTGTCGCATCAACATGCGTGTGGTTGATGAAGTATCTTTCCAATCTGCATGTTGCCCAAGCTCCATAGATTCCACATGTAACTGCGGTCAAAAGCAGGTTGATGAGATATGTTCCAAAGAGTCCCTTTCCGGTTCCGTCGTAGAACAATCTGTCGTTGCAGATAACCGTATTCTTTGCTTCCCACTTCTTCTGCATTCCTACAGCCCACGGGAATCCCAGTCCGCAAGTCACGCTGGTAATCATGGATGTTACCATGCTGTAACCGAGAACCTCGGGAGCAGCTCCCTCGAATCTCGATGTCGGATATATTCCGTCCGGATACTCAGGCTCATCGATATATGCCGTATGTCTCGAAACCCATCTCATATAGTCTGCCCTGGCAAATATCGAGTATACTCCGCAGGTTATCAGCGATAGGAACCACCACTTAATCCAGAGTCCAAAGAGCTGAGGTGCCGTTCCGTTGAATTTGAGTCTTCTTCCTTCGATTACCGTATGTTCCTTCTTCCATGCAAGAATCCTTACTAGCATGTATGGTGCACCGAGTCCGCACGTTACAATGCTGAGAAGCGATAGGAGAAGATTCTTTACAAACAATTCCGAACCGGGTCCGTCAAATACGGAGTCTAAACTCTCTATTTCTTCCGTCTGCTCATACTGTGGAATATTTGCGTCCGTATACTGTGCCTTGTCCACCTTCTCGTGCTTGCTTATCATACCGACAAGGAGTGCAATGTCATCCGAAAGCTTGAATTTTCCGTAGAGATTTTGTTTCTCTATGAATACATTCATCGCAAGGTCAATTCCGAGTACCAGCGCACATAACGCAAACAGGAACGTGAGGAATCCGGGACCATGTGCTCTGCTAACTATGCAGGATATCAGCACGAGCGCCGCACAAGCGATGCCGATAAATAACATCTGCTTCTCTTGATCTTTTCTTTCCACGAGCAACATGTATACGAGACCTGCTATTGCGACAACCGCAAGGATTAGAATAATCCAGACGAACATTCCCTTAATCCAAGAGAAGATTCTTACGAACGAATAGAGCGGCGACATCACGCCCCAGCTCATATAGTAGATTCTGTAGAGGATGCTCGATATAAGCCCAAAGATCATAGGTACAATCCAAAGGAACCCTATTATCGCGGCAAGCATCGGTATGTACTGTGTAAATTTGCTTAGGTCCGCAGGAGCCTTTGTTGTTGCTGCCGGATCAGGTGCGTTGTAAGCTGCATTTGCGGCACCCTCTGCGCCCGCGGCAAACCTTGGTTCCTCTGCAATTGCCTCTTCGACACTTTCGGCTGCTCCCTCAACGTCCGCAATAGCCTCTTCGACTGCTTCCTCGACGTCCAAAGTTGCCTCTTCGACTGCTTCCTCAACTGCCTCTTCAAATGCATCGACTTCCTTTTCGATGCTGTCAAAGCGCGGATCCGCATCAAAAGTCAATTCCGTCTTTTTTTCGTCCATCCTATCCTCCTTCCGGTCGATAAATGTTAATGAATATTTCTAATAATTCCAAACGCAATGGCTGATACAAGCGCCACCGCGATAAAAACAATTTCTATCTTTGAATACTTGGTCTCACCCGTCTTGATGTATTGATGTGTTTTAAACAGCCAATACGGAATCGCAATCGGTATGAAAACAAATATATACGGGTTAGCCCGAAACGCCTCCGAAAACTCCAGATGCGCCATATGAACAAAATAATGGCTTATTCCACACCCCGGACAAAGATATCCCGTGACGAGTCTGAACGGACAAGGAATGTATAAGCCCGTTATCGAGACAAAGATGAAGTACAGGATTCCCAGTCCCAGAATCCACAAAACCTCCTTTATGACCTTGTCTCTTCTGTTTTTTACCGAGTCGTCCATACGCATTTATTGTATCACAGATTATATGTTATTTGGGAACTAAAAAGCCGCGGCAAGCTGCCGCGGCATTTTAATTACAGTATTTCCTTGAGATAGTGACCTGTATAGCTCTTTTTGTTTTTTGCGACCTGTTCCGGCGTTCCCTCCGCAACGATGCTACCGCCCTTGTCACCGCCCTCGGGACCGAGGTCAATTATATGGTCGGCACATTTTATTACGTCGAGGTTGTGTTCGATTACTACCACGGTGTTTCCTGCATCTACTAGCCTCTGCAGTACCTGAATGAGTTTATCCACGTCCGCAAAATGAAGTCCCGTCGTCGGCTCATCGAGAATATACAGTGTGTTTCCGGTATCGCGCTTTGCAAGTTCTGTTGCAAGCTTTACGCGCTGCGCCTCACCACCCGAAAGCTGCGTGGAGGGCTGACCGATTTTGATATATCCGAGACCAACATCGTTGAGCGTCTCAAGATGCTTTCTGATTCCCGGTTGGTTCTCAAAGAACTCGAGCCCCTCTGCAACACTCATATCGAGAACATCGTAGATGCTCTTGCCCTTATACTTAACTTCGAGGGTTTCGCGGTTATAACGCTTGCCCTTGCAGACCTCACAAGGAACATATACGTCCGGGAGGAAGTGCATCTCTATCTTTATGATACCGTCACCCGAGCATGCCTCACAGCGACCGCCTCCCTTTGCCGCGGAATTGTTGAAACTGAATCTGGACTTTCCAAATCCCCTCATCTTAGCCTCAGGAAGCGCACCAAATAGATCCCTGATCTTATCGAACATCTTGGTATATGTCGCAGGGTTCGAGCGCGGCGTACGTCCTATCGGGCTCTGGTCAATCGTAATTACCTTGTCGATATTATCGAGTCCGACAATCTCATCGTGCTCGCCCGCATCCTGTTTGCTGCCGTTGGCGGCTTCAGCAGCGGCTTTTCCGAGAATTTCATTTATGAGACTGCTCTTTCCGGAACCGGATACACCCGTCACGCAGACGAACTTTCCGAGCGGAACGTTTACGTCGATATTTCTCAGGTTATGGCAACGTGCGCCTTTGATTGTTATCTCTTCGCCGTTACCTTCGCGGCGCGTTTTTGGCGTTTCTATTTTCTTGGCACCCGAGAGGTACTGACCGGTGATAGATTTCTTGCAGGCTTTGATGTCGTCGACCGTCCCCTGTGCCACGAGCTTTCCGCCGTAGATTCCCGCACCCGGACCGATATCCACTATGTGATCCGCCGCATACATTGTCTCTTCGTCGTGTTCGACAACTATCAAAGTATTTCCGAGGTCCGTCAAGCGACGAAGCGTCGCAAGAAGCTTATGATTGTCTCTCTGGTGAAGACCGATACTCGGTTCGTCAAGAATATAGAGAACTCCGACAAGTCCCGAACCGATCTGCGTTGCGAGCCTTATTCTCTGTGACTCCCCTCCGGAGAGCGAGCCCGCTGCACGCGAAAGCGTAAGGTAATCAAGTCCAACATTAACAAGGAATTCCAAACGCGCTTTTATTTCTTTGATAATTTGGCTGGCAATCATCTCGTTCTTGCCACTGAGTTTCAGACCCTTGATAAACGCGAGCGAATCGCGAACCGACATATCGGAGAACTCAGCGAGATTCATTTCGCCGCTATTCTTATCTCCCACGGTTACCGCGAGGACCTCGGGACGAAGTCTCTTGCCCTGGCAGTCCGGACACTTCTGCGTGTGCATATATCTCGACATCCAGTCGCGCATGGCCTCGGAACCCGTATCTCGATAGCGGCGCTCCATGCTGGTTAGCACTCCTTCAAATGGATGCTCGCGCATGGCGGATCTACCGCTGGAGTTTCTGTATGTGTATTGAACAACTCTATCGCCCGTTCCGTATTCTATTTCATTTTGGAAGTCCACAGGAAGCGTTCCATAAGGATCATTTAGGAGCTTCTTTAGAGGATATCCCGTGCGCTTGGAGTAATCCTCCGCAAGCACCTCCGCCATTCTCTTGTAATAACTCGAGAACTCCATGGTGCCATAGACTTTTCTGAAGGCGCCCATGCTGATTGAGCCTTCCATATCAATCGTGTTTTCCCTGTCGATTGTCTCGGTGAATCCGAGTCCATTACACGTCGGGCACGCACCGAACGGACTGTTGAAGGAGAATGAACGCGGCTCCATATCTTCGATTCCAACGCCGTGGTCCGGGCATGCGAACTTAGATGAGTAAAGCCTCTCGGTTTCTGTGCTCTTGGACTTGCCTGCGCCATCAGCTTTCTCCGTAAGATGCGCAATCACCAGACCTTCGCTCTCCTTGAAGGCCATCTCGACAGCTTCCGCTATACGTCCTTCCTGCCCTTCCTTAACGATAATTCTATCTACGACGATTTCTATCGTATGCTTGTTGTTCTTCTCAAGTTTAATCGTATTCCCCTGCGAATCCGCTGTTCCCGCGGTCGCAAGCCCGGCTGAATCCTCTGCGGGCGCAGCATCAAGTTCGATTATCTCGCCATCAATTCTTACGCGCGTAAAACCTTCTTTTCTTATTCGCTCAAGAACCTTTTCGTGCTGACCCTTTCTTCCGCGAACAATCGGCGCAAGAACCATGAGACGCGTCCCTTCCGGCGACTCCATAATGGAATCTACAACCTGGTCAACGCTCTGGCTGGAAATCTCTCGTCCGCAAACCGGACAATGCGGCGTACCTATACGCGCATACATCAGACGCAAGTAGTCGTGAATTTCCGTAACAGTACCGACAGTCGACCTGGGGTTCTTACTCGTTGTTTTTTGGTCAATCGAAATTGCCGGCGAAAGTCCTTCTATCGACTCCACATCAGGCTTATCCATCTGCCCGAGGAACTGACGCGCATAAGACGAAAGGCTTTCCACATAGCGCCTCTGTCCTTCCGCATAAATCGTATCAAAGGCAAGCGACGACTTGCCGGAACCCGAAAGCCCGGTAAGCACCACCAGCTTGTCCCTCGGAATCCTTACACTGAAGTTCCTCAGGTTATTTTCATTTGCGTTTTTAATTATTATTTCGTTAGGCATTATAATTCAATCTTTCTTTTCTCGGGGTCTTTTGCTTGTCTATATAGAACAAAGCGTCTACCTATCGCCTGCACAAACTCAGCATTAACTTCCTCGGCAACCTTATTGCATGTTTCCTTGGCGTCGAGCTTTGCTCCTTCAAGAATATTGCATTTGAGGATCTCGTTGGCAGTCAGATACTCGTCAATGGTCTTCAGAACCGTCGGCGTAAGACCCGACTTTCCAATCGACACGGCCGGCGTAAGTCCGTTAGCGATTCCCTTTAGTTTACTTCTCTGTTTACTCGTAAGCATATCTTTCTCCGTTCCTATTATTTCATACGAACCTTGTATTCAAATATAATATCGCGCAATTCTGCCGCTCTCTCGAACTGAAGATCCTTTGCCGCCTGCTTCATCTCAGCCTCGAGTTTTGCGACATAGTTCTTGAGTTCTTTGTTCGTCATTTCAATTGGCTTCTTGCCGTGGTATGTGCCCTCATCTTCGGCGGCCGTGGTCGCCTCTATGATGTCGCGAATACCCTTGCTTACGCTCGTCGGCGTAATTCCGTGAGCATCGTTGTACTCGGACTGAATCTTGCGGCGACGCATGGTCTCGTCTATCGCAGCCTTCATAGCCTTGCTCGTATAGTCGGCATACATTATAACGTGTCCATCGACGTTACGCGCGGCGCGCCCGATAGTCTGAATGAGCGAAGTCTCTGTACGGAGGAATCCTTCTTTGTCCGCATCCAGTATCGCTACGAGGCTTACCTCAGGAATATCGAGTCCTTCTCTAAGAAGATTTATTCCAACGAGCACATCGAACTCCCCGAGCCTTAAATCCCTTATTATCTCCATGCGCTCTAGCGTATCAATTTCTGAATGCAGATATCTTACGCGGATCCCTGCCTTTCTGAGATAGTCCGTAAGGCTCTCCGCCATCTTCTTTGTCAGTGTGGTAACAAAGGTTCGACCGCCCTTCTCCGTGACTTTGTTAATCTCACCGATCAGGTCGTCGATTTGGTTCTTTGTCGGTCTTACGTCGATCGGAGGATCGAGGAGTCCCGTCGGTCTCAGTATCTGTTCAGCCGTCACGCCGCCCGACTGCTCTTTTTCGTAAGCCGCAGGCGTAGCCGAGCAATACATAACCTGTCCAACCGTCTCTTCCCACTCCTCAAACTGGAGAGGCCTGTTGTCGAGCGCCGACGGAAGTCTAAATCCATAATCCACGAGCGAAGTCTTTCTCGAAAGATTGCCTCTGTACATCGCATGGAGCTGCGGAAGCATTACGTGCGACTCGTCGATGATGGTTATAAAATCGTCCGGGAAATAATCTATTAACGTATATGGTTTCTCGCCCGGCTTTAGACCGCTTATATGGCGAGTATAGTTTTCTATTCCTTTGCAGGTTCCGATTTCGCGGAGCATCTCCATATCGTAGCGCGTGCGCTGTTCTATGCGCTGTGCTTCGAGGAGTTTACCTCTATCCTTGAACCATTGGATACGCTCTTCGAGTTCCTCTTCAATCGTCGTGATTGCGCGCTCCATATTTTCCTTTGATGTAACATAATGCGATGCAGGATAGATTGCCACGTGGTTCCTGAGCGCTATAATCTCGCCCGTGAGCGGATTTAACTCCTTGATGGTCTCTACTTCATCACCGAATAATTCAACCCTTATGGCGTGATCCTCGCCCGCGGGGAAGATATCTATCACGTCGCCGCGCACCCTGAACGAGCCGCGATCAAAGTCCACATCATTTCTCACGTACTGGTTATCCACGAGCTTACGGAGTATCTCCTGACGCGATTTTTCCATGCCGGGTCTCAGCGAAATAACCTGCGTCTCGTAATCGAGCGGGTTACCGATTCCGTAGATGCACGATACGGAAGCAACTACGATTACATCTCGTCTCTCCGAGAGTGCCGCTGTTGCACTGTGTCTCAGCTTCTCTATCTCCGCATTGATATCGCTATCCTTTTCTATATACGTATCCGTCGAAGGCACATAGGCTTCCGGTTGATAATAATCGTAATAGCTGACAAAATACTCAACCGCATTCTCGGGGAAGAATTCCTTGAATTCTCCGTGGAGCTGTGCGGCAAGCGTTTTGTTGTGAGATATAACGAGCGTCGGTCTGTTTAGGCGCTCGATAACATTGGCCATTGTGAATGTCTTGCCTGAACCCGTAACGCCGAGAAGCGTCGCAGCCTTCTGTCCATCCTCAAAAGCCTCAACCAGTTTGTCTATTGCCTGCGGTTGATCGCCCGTAGGTTTGTAATCCGAAACCAGCTTAAAATCCATGATTAATTATATATTCCGTCCTCTGTAACGATTGCATCCATTAGAACGTCAAACTCATTGGTACGCACCCTCTCTATTTTCTGCGCCTCAAACGCCACCGCTATCTTCTTGGCATTCTTGCAGAGCGGAAGGAACCTGTCGTAATAACCGCCACCCATTCCGAGCCTATTCAGTTTCTCATCAAAACCGGTGCACGGACAGATGACCAAATCTATTTCTTCGGGACGCGCAACAAAGCCCTTGACCGGCTCCATGATTCCAAAAGAGCCTATTCTCCAACCTTCCGGCAAATCGTCCTCGTCTTCATCGTCGTCATCGTCTGCGGAAAGAGATTCTTCGTGCGCGCGTAGTTTTTCTTCCTCTTCCATCATTTCGGTCTGACTCTTCAGCGGAGCGCCGTACTCGGCATCCGGGAGAATTGCCTTCATTTCCTCGCCCTCACAGAGAGGATATGCAAACGCCTTTGGATGATCGTCGTCGGCATTCTCCTCTTCGAGCTCGTCGAGCCTCACCTCCGCATGCGTCCATTTATACAGCATCACGATTTTCGCATCGCGGTATTCCGGCATATTAAGAATACGCTTTACGATGCCTTCTGATTTATCTTCGAGTTCGTCATCCGTGAGCGCTTCCCTCGCCGCGATGCACTCCCTCCTTATATATTTCTTATATATCGGCGCAAAATCCGTACGCACATCTCCCGCAAGATAGAGAGAGCCAAAGGCCACAACAGGCGCATCGTTATTCTGATCGCTCTTCTCGATTGCGAGCGCAATGCCCTTCGATATGCTCTCGGAAGCAACCGCGTCTACTCCTTTTGACCTTATGAATTCCGCAAGATCCTCCGCCTGAAGCGCCCTTGTTGAATTGGGTGTTACGCATACAAATTCCTTTGCAAAAGGAATCATCATATTCACTATGCTTTCGTAATCCTTGTCCGCGAGAACTCCGAGAATAAAAATGATTTTCTCTCCCGGGAGATACTCTTTTAATCCTGCGGTAAGCGCTTCTGCGCACTGCGGGTTATGACCTCCGTCGAGTATGAATATCGGATCCTTGGAGAGAACTTCAAATCGCGCAGGCCACTCTACTTTTGCAATGCCGGTATGCACGCTCTCGTCATCTATATTCCATCCCTTCTCCTTGAGAACTTCTACAGTCTTAAGTACAACCGCCGCATTGTGAAGCTGATGGTTTCCCAGGAGCGGCAAAACGAATTCCTCGTTCGCATCTTTTACCAGACCTCTCCCCACTGTAACTATTCCCATATTCGACGAGAAGCTCTTGCGCAGATATCTAAATGTCTGTCCATCAAGACTTGCACTTAGTGGAACGATGCTGGACATATCCGCAGCTCTAAACGGAACCTTCTTCTCGGTACAGACTTGCTTTATTACCTTCAGAACGTCCGGTGCGCTGTCGTAGCAAACGACCGATGTTCCTGGCTTGATGATGCCGGCCTTTGTTTTGGCGATTTTTTCGAGCGTATCACCGAGGTACTCCGTATGCTCTAGACCTATGTTGGTAAATACGGCAACTTCGGGAGCATCGATTGCGTTGGTGCTATCGAGTTCTCCGCCCATGCCAACCTCAAGCACGACTATATCGCACTCTTCTTCAAAATAATATTGCATCGCGATGGCGGTCACGAGTTCAAAGTGACTCGGATGATCCTCCATACCATCCGCGATTTCCTTGACGCGCTCGGTTATCTCCGCAAGGCGCTCGTCGGGGATATATTGACCGTTAATCTGTATTCTCTCGTTGAACACTTGGATATACGGAGAGATATAGAGTCCCGTCTTATAGCCCGCAGACTTTAGAATCGATGCAAGCATTGCGCAGGTGCTTCCCTTGCCGTTTGAACCCGCAACGTGGATAAACTTCAGTTTCTTTTGCGGATTATCTAGCGCATGTAAAAGCGCCCGGGTTCTATCGAGTCCCAGACGCGTTGTGCTCCAACTATAGTTTTCGATATAGGATATTGCTTCCTGTGGTGTCATCTTACCCAATGCGTACACCTCTCATTTTAATTAACATATTCCTTTAGACGCGGTATAAATCTACCCATCGCATATATAACCACTACCTGAACGACAAACAGTATCGCGGCCTGCATTATTCTTGTCATAAACAAAGGTCCATATTGCGAACCGTAGAGAACCGAAATCCAATACGTATTAAGACAAAGTCCAAGTATAAATTGATTGATGCCGACGGAAAGGATTATATTTGGCACGTTTTGCTTCTTATGAAGAAAGAATCCCCAAACGAGTCCCATGAGTACAGCCGTAAGCGTAAACCCCGGAAAGTAAGCGCCGATAGGAAACAGCAAAGCACCTATAAAATCTCCGAGTCCTCCAACGACAGCCGCATGAATCGGTCCAAAGAGTATTGCCGCAATCACTATCGGAAGAAAACTGAAACCGATCTTTAGATTCCACGCGTTGATGGATAGAAATCTATTGAGAACAATTTCCATCGCAACGAGGAGCGCGAGCGTTACGAGCATCTTGGTGCTGAAACGCGCTCCGCTGCGGCCCGCGACATGTTCTTTTTTGTCTTCTGTTTTTTCCTCTATGTATTTATCCGACATTCTTATCTTTCTATAACCTGTTTGCGGTTATTCCTTCAGTGCGCGTTCCGCAGCCTCCACCACGTGGCGCACGAGTATGCTTGTTGTTACGGTTCCCACTCCTCCGGGAACAGGAGTAATCGCCTTTACGATCGGCTCCACGTTTTTGAAATCTACGTCGCCCGTTATTCCCTGCTTTTCTTCATCCCAGTTAACGCCGACATCTATGACAACCTGATCCTCGTTAACAAAATCCTCCGTAACAAGATGCCTCTGCCCCGCCGCAGCTATCAGCACGGCTGCGCGCTTTGTTACATCACTCAGATTGGCCGTCTTGCTGTGGCAGATGTTTACGGTAAAGTCATCCTTAAGCAGCATCATCGAAACCGGCCTTCCTATTACGAGGGAACGTCCTATTACGGATGCCTGCTCTCCGTTTGTAACCGGAGTATATCCGTAGAAATTAAGGATTCTCATCGCGGCATGCGGTGTGCAAGGCGGAAAGCCCCTCTTCTCTCCCGCAAACACTCCCGAAAGCGATACGTCCGTACATCCATCTACATCCTTGATTGGACTTATAAGATTTCTTAGCTTATCGTCGTTTAAATGTTTTGGAAGCGGCCTTAGAAGAAGTATGCCGTGGACGCTCTCGTCCTCGTTAAATCTTATTATTGCAGCCTCAACCTCTTCCTCGGTAACATCGCTCGGGAAGACAATCTTGGTATGGCCCGCGCCGAGCTCGTCACAGCGTTTCTCCGCATTATGCTCGTAATACATATCCTCTGCACGCTCGCCAACTCTGACTATTGCAAGAGTCGGCTTTACGCCCTTTGCTTTTAGCTCCGCTATTTGGTTTTTTGTGTTTTGGTTCATCGCTTCTATTACAGGAGCACCGTGAAGAATCTTTGCCATATCATCACCCTTATTGATCCAATAACTCGTCGGCGACATCGTCGTAAATATCGTCGGCACGATCGCAGTATTCATTCAGAAGTTCCTCGACCTCGTCGTTTAGTTCCTCTGCATATTCTCTGTCTGCCATCGACTTGGTGTTTATATATACATTGAGCGCTGCAGCCTGCATTGCCGATTTGCAAAGCACGGCAGCGCATCCCGCATCGGAAACCGCAAGTCTTGAGCCGATTTCCTTGAATCGCTCGATTATTTTCATCGCACGAGTGCAGGCTTTTATCATGGCCATCGGTGCCACGCATGCGTTCTTTGTTGCCTCCTCCAAGATCCGTGCTCTCTCAGGATTGTCCTTGGGTATTCCATAGGCTTCCGCAAGAGGCTTAAACCCCTCTGCATCCTCGTCTACGAGATGGAGAAGCTCCTTCTCGATTCGAGATGCCTCCGCCATGAGCGTCCTGAGTTCTCCCTCATACTCCGCGTATTTGGGCTTTCCAACTGTAAGCTCTCCAACCATATTCCCAAGTGCGATTCCGAGCGCACCAACCAAAGCCGCGGCTCCGCCTCCTCCCGGTGTCGGTGCCGAGCTTGCGAGCTCAGCTGTGAAATTTTCTACGGTTTTCTCTAGATATTTCATGTTGTTATTTTCCTCATATCTCAATATGAACCTAACACTTTATTTTACCGCAAAACGAGGGCTTTCGCCACATATAATATACTTATCTGCGGCGCCAGCCCTCATTTGATACAATCTATAATTTGATTCTGTTTGCGACTATCAGTCGCCCTCTCCCCAGCATTTCCGCAAGGTTTGCGGCCCGCGTCGGATAATCCCTGTATACCAGGTTATAGCAGGCCCAACGGTCGTCTGCGTGCTTTTCCACGACATATGCGTGGATGCCCTTGAGCGGCCTTCTCATATCGTTCCACTGCGTAATCAGGAAGAGCGTTCCTTTCTCGGCCTCCGCCATTTCCCGGGCCAAATCCTTCTTATTCGTGATTTCTTCGGTCTCTATGCCGTATCCGCGCAGGATCTCATCTATCATATACGGATCCGTGCCCATTCTCCCACCAAAGAGCGGCGCTTTGAGAGCCTTGACACGCTCAACAATTTCGCCGAAATCGGGACCTTCTTCACGATTCCCAAGGAGCATCACATTGTATATCGCAATCGGTATGCAGCCCGTGTCGCCTATGCTGGACTTGCCATATTTCAGATGTTTGTACTTTCCCTGATTGGTGATGGGCTTTTGTCCGTTGTCCGCCGGAGCGTACGGAAGATCGCTGCCAAAAGCGCTCGCCGTCTTGTTCCCCGCCTCGTTCTCCTTGGACCTTTTCTTAAACGGGCGATATACGGCATGCATAATCTTCATCGCCATCCTGTGAATTTTTTGATATAAGCTGTTTTTCATTCCCTATTCCTTTTATGCCTTTTTTGACCGCATTATTATATCACGAACCGTGTGCGTCAAGCACATTTTCTGATTGCATATAAAAACTCACCCGGCAGAGTGCCGGGCGAGTCGTGGATTGTAGTATTTGTTTGTGATATCTTTTTAATTATTTTCCAACACTCAGAAGTGTGCTCAAAAGATCCATACCGTTGAGCGCGCTATCATTTGCACTGGAGCCGCCGCCGAGGAGGCTTCCGAGAAGGCCGGAGCTTGAGCTCTGCTGGCTGGAACCGCCACCGAGAAGGCTTCCGAGCATTCCTGTAACGCCTGAGCTCTGCTGCTGGCTTGAGCCACCGCCGAGAAGGCTTCCGAGAAGGCTCGTTGCGGATGACTGCTGTGGCTTCTGTCCGCCGCCCATGAGAGCTGCGATGTCCGAAAGGTCAAGACCGTCGGAAAGATTGAATCCGCTGCTCTGCGACTGTGTTGTAGCAGAAGTTGTAGCTGCGGAAAGTCCGCTCATGAGAGCCGGTGCAATGTTCTGAAGCACGGAGCTTGCCTGTGTCTGTGTAAGGCCTGACTGCGAAGCAAGGCTGGAAACAACATTGCTGTAGTCATTTCCAAAGATGTGACCAAGGATTGCCGCACCATCAGCTGTGTCAGCATTAGCAATCTGGTTGGAAACAGACTGTGTGCTTGTGTGCTGCTGAAGAGCGCCGAGGAGCGAAGTTGCTCCGGACTGTGAAGCCTTTGCGTTCTTTGTCAGATATTTGATGAGTAGTGGAATTGCAAAAAGCAGCATTGTCTTGATGGCCTTTGATGATCCACCGGACTTCTTGCTAAGAGCTTCCACCGATGAGTTGCTTGTCATTGAACTCATTAACATGCTTAAAAGATCCATTTAATTCTCCTTTACTGTTGTTACGCTTCGTTGTTCTTATTGGGTTACCTCTCGCCGAGCGCTTACGAAAGTCTCCCTGTACACTTCATCCAAGTGAAGCGCCTACCATATAATTATACAATAAATCAAAGACATTTTGGCAAGTTTTTTTATAAGTTTTTAGTGGCGCATCTGGCGGCCTTTTCCCTTGATTTTAGTGAATATCCTTCTTGGGATACTTGAAATATGCGCATGCTATGAACACAATGCATATTGCGAGGCCTATTCCTATCCTTCCGCCATTTAGCTCCCCGTCAGCAACGATGTCGGCTCCGTCGCAATAGCCGAATGGCGTTATATTCTTCAGGAACTCCGCCTTGTCCGTGATATTTCCTATCAGATTCAGGAAATACATTATGGCGGCAAATCCAAGCCCCACGCCCACGCTGCTTTTGCTCATAAAGGCAGAAATCCCAAAGCAAATGCCTGCGAGCTCTATCTGCATAATAAAGTATGCGATGTGAAGAAGGTTAAGCTCTTTCCACGGCACCTCTTCACCGACAGCCATCATTGAGCCAACGGAAATCGCATAAACGATCATATTCATAGCTACTATTTGAATAAGTACAGCTATGAGTTTTTCTGTCATCATACGCGAGCGACTCACAGGATGCGTAAGAAGGAACTCTGCAGTTCTTTCCTTTTCTTCTTTACTCAGAACGCTTACAGCGATGAGCGCAGCAAAGAATGCACCACCGAGACCAAGCACGTTTCCGCATTCAATAGCATAGTAGCCCTTAAGCGTACCAAAGTTCAGCTTGTCCATTCCAAAGGCCTGCGTGAAGGAGCCCATAGAAGAAAAGACATCCCCGATTTCTTCCATCTCTCCCTTCATCTCAGGGAAGAGGAAAACGCAAACCGCAAGAAGAAAACCTATAGCAAGTGTCCAGACGAGAAACGAAATCTTTCCGCGCTTGAGTTCATGCCTAACAATCGTCATGCGCTCTCACCTCCCTTGTCGCCTTCTCCCCTTCCATAGTAATGGAGGAAGATTTCTTCAAGGTCGGGCTCGGAAATCGTGATGTCGTTTACGGTTCCGCGCGAGAGTTTTTGGATGAGTTCGTTCATGTCGCCGTTATATAGGAAGCTCGTCGCGCCGCCGCTCCTCAGATCCTTTATTCCCTCAAGACTTGCAATATCAACCGTGCCGGACACAGTTACTCTCTTTGCATTGCTCTTTGCTAGAGTTTCCACGCTGTCGCATGCGATAATCTCGCCCTCGCTTATGACCGCAGCGCGCGTGCAATACTTTTGAACCTCGGAGAGAATATGGCTGGAGAGGAACACTGTGGTTCCCGATTTGTTTTTCTCGGAGATGATATCAAAGAATTCATGCTGCATCAGAGGGTCGAGTCCGCCCGTCGGTTCATCGAGTATAAGAAGGCGCGGATTGCTCTGAAGTGCACAGACGATTCCTACTTTCTTGCGATTTCCAAATGACAGCTCGTCAACTTTTCTGTTCACATCAAGTTGAAGACGATCGCAGAGAGTTTTTGCCTCTTTGCTGCAATCTTTCTTTCGTAGATCTGCAGAAAATTTCAGGATGTCCTTTACCTTCATGCCAGAGTAGAATACGGCTTCGGAAGGAAGGTATCCCACCTCTGCAAGAATAGAATTCTTTTCGCCAACAATGTCATGTCCGAAAACGGTCGCGCTTCCATCGGTCGGAAAGATAAGACCGAGAAGTGTCCTTATGGTTGTTGACTTCCCGGCTCCGTTAGGACCGATAAAACCAAAGCATTCGCCCTCATTAACCGTAAGATTAAGATTCTTAATGCCCCTGGCCTTACCATAGTATTTTGTTAGATTAACTGTTTTAATTACTTCCATTTCTAAAAGTCTATGCGGCTAGGCCGCTCCTCACTTTTCTATTTATGTGCGATACCCCTAATGTCATCGAGCGATTTATAATCGTGCGATGCAAGATAATCGTCAATTCCACCAATCACTTCTACCATGCACATCGGATTAACAAAGTTCATAGTTCCCACCTGAACCATGGATGCTCCCGCCATGAAGTACTCAATCGCATCCTGCCAGCAGCTTACACCGCCGCTTGCAATAATCGGGATTTTAACGGTGTCATAGGCCTGCCAAACAAGAAGCATATTCTGCGGTTTAACTGCAGGTCCGGACATTCCGCCCATGGTATTTCCGAGAACAGGCTTTTGAGTGTTTATGTCTATCTTCATCGCCTTCCAAGTGTTTGACACCGTAATTGCGTCTGCGCCTTCGTCCTCTGCCGCCTTTGCTGTAGGACGGATGTCCGTTACGTTCGGCGCAAGCTTAACAAAGAGAGGAAGCTTGGTCGCAGTTCTCGCCTCCTTAAGTGTTTCCGCGAGAACCCTTGGATCCGAAGAAAATGCAAGTCCCGTTCCTACGTTTGGGCAGGAGAAATTAAGTTCCACCGCAGAAACTATCGGATTGTCATTTAGCATCTCCAGAACTTCTCTGTAGTGATGCTGCTCGCTACCCGCGATGCTTAACACAACCTCCGTTCCCATATTCTCGTATCTCGGAAGATCGTATTTAAGGAAGTTCTCGATTCCTATAGAAGGAAGTCCCACTGAGTTAAGCATTCCGCCTGTAACCTCTGCGACTCTTCTCGGAGGATTTCCCGGACGCTCCAAGCGATGCACGCTCTTAATCATGATAGCGCCAAGTTCGCTCATCGGAAATACATTTGCGTTATTGACAAAATAATCATAAGCGCCCGATGCCGGCATTACAGGATTCTTAAATGTAGCGCTTCCTATTTTTACTGATAAATCACTTTTATACATAAGCGCCTCCCTACAGAACTTCATCTACGTTAAATACCGGACCATCCTTGCAGACGCGCGCATAATAATCTTCGCCTGTAGCAAGATTCTTGGCATTGCAGACGCAGCCCTTGCATGCGCCTACGCCGCAGGCCATATGTTCTTCAAGAGAAATATATGCCGGGAAATCGTATTCCTTGTGCATTTCCTGCATATCTCTGGCAAGGCGGTTCGATCCGCAGGAATAAGCTGCGTCAAATGGCGGCGCTTCGCCTGCCCCAAGCGCTGCGCAATCTTCTTTGAACGCATCCGTGATATTCACATTTGCGTCGGTCGTCGTTCTCACCATTGCGCCAAGTGACTCAAAAACATCTTTGTTGAATAAGAACTCCTCCTTCTTGGCGGAAAGATAGACATATAGCTCTGTTCCCTGCTTGGCGTAATCCTGCGCGAGAAGAAGCAGCGGCGCAATTCCTATTCCGCGACCTATCAGCGCAACGCGCCTTGCATCTTTGATTACCGGGAACGGCTGGCCGAGAGGCCCAAGCACGTTTGCGGAGTCGCCCTCTTGGAGCTGCGACAAAAGTTTGGTGCCGCGACCTTTGACGTTGTACAGTATCGTCATAGTGCCGCGCTCTCTGTCTGCCGAATTGATGCTGATTGGTCTCATAAGAAACGGCTCCATACCTTCCCAGCCTTTGATCATTATGAACTGTCCGGGAAGAGATTCTTCGGCCATTCCGCCAACGTCGAGCGTCATAACAAAGACGCCTGAAGATATCTCGGTTTGAAAAATAACTTTGCAGTTTTTATACATAGGATCTCCTTTTCACTGCGAAATGCGCACCGGCAAAACCCACTGCGCGAAAAGGACGGCTAATCGCCGTCCCCCTTTTAAAGTATTATATCATTTTGCTTGGCAACTTTGTAGGTATTTGTCGCCCAAGTTATCTGATCTTGATATCGCCTGCACTTGTGGAAATATTGACGATGCCGCTTCCCTCGCCGATTATCCAGGAGCCGCCAACAACACCCGAGCCTTTACCTCTGTTTGTAAGTCCGCTCTTATTGGAAAGGTCGCCTGCGCTGGTCTTGATATTGGCCGTATAATCTTTTGATTCGCTCTTAAATTCAACATCGCCCGCCTGTGTCTCCACCTGCACATCAATCACCGGACCGTGCATCTCAAGCTCTATATCCCCGGCTTGCGTCTTTACAGATACCACTGGGCTCGTTGTCGTAGCCTCTATGTCACCCGCCATACTCATAAGATCGAGTCCTGGACCCTGGTGATCTTCAACCTCTATGTCACCTGCATTGCTCTGCAACTTGATGTCTCCGAACAGCCTGTTGCACTCAATATCTCCGCTCGATGTGTGGATATCCGCGGTCGCAAAATGGCAGCTGTTAAACTTTAAGTCGCCCGAATATACCCTGCTCAAAAATTCATCAAGATTGAGATCCATTACCTCGATATCCGAATCCTTTCCGTGGGCGCGAATTGTTCTCACGTATTTGGGAACTTCAATTTTGAGGTCGCCCGACGCACCATCAGGAAGCGAAAAATGCAAAATGTTTCCGTTACGCTCTACTTCTATGTCCGCACCGCTGTGGCTCACATTCCTCGCACCCCAGAACTGCTTCCAGAACAGAGAACCAAAGAAGTTGGATTCTCGCTTATGAAACTCCCAGAATCCATCCCCTTCTCCGTGCATGAGTTTAAGATCAAGATCTCCCTCTATTTCTATCGTACTAACCTCTTGCAGTATAGACCCCTTAACGATTCCGTTTTCATTCTCGGCACCGACTTCCTTACGTTTATTAGAAACGATTTCTAAATCGCCCATCTGCGCTTGAGCCATCCAGTAGTCGTTTTCCTCCATTGAAATCTTTTTTGCGTATTCTATCTGCGCGTTTACGTATTCTTCCTGCGCTCTCGCAAGCTCATCAATAGTGTCAGTAGCACCGGGTGCACCATACATACCCTTGATGCTTTCGCTTACTTCCTGGATTGTTCCTAGCTGCGCGATGATCTCTTCATCCGTCAATCCCGCCTCTCCGGCTTCAGCAAAGTGAGCCTCAAACTCACCCATTATTTCTTCGCAGATTTCAGCGCCGTATCCACTAAGTTCCTTCTGCAGCGCTTCCAAATATTCTTTCTTTGACATCAATATTCCTCCATTTAATCCAAAACGCATCAAAGCTTAACGCATGAGCCTTCCAACTTTTTTAACAAAATTCGTCCACTCTTCACTTTGTTCCTTTTGACTCTTCTTGCCTGCCGCTGTGAGACGATAGTATTTTCTCGCCGGTCCCGATGGAGATTCAACGAGATATGTTTCCACATAGCCGCTGTCCCTCATCCTCTTCAGGACCAGATACAAGGTTCCTGCCTTTACATCCAACTCTTTGGATATGGTTTCCGTGAGTTCGTATCCGTATTGATCGCCCTTCACCAGTTGCGACAAAACGCATAGTTCCAGCACGCCTTTTTTGTATTGAGCATCCATAGTTTTTCTCCTCTCTTGCCTGTATTGTATCACACACTATACTACAATGCAATATACTATTTTAAAAAATATAGCCTTGATTTTTTAGGCTATCTGGTGTATTATAGTGCCAGGAAAGGAAGTCGCTTAGCGACTAACCCGACCTTATTGTGGTCGCCGCCTTAGTTCTTGGCTTTGGCGGCTTTTTTAATGCTGATAGTCACCCTGAGACCCCATCTTGGGACCGAGATCGTAATCCTCATCTCCAATCCTTCCTTTCCTAGTCTCCACCATACGCGTCACCTCCTTGGCGGTGGGAAGCTGGCAAAAACGGATCGGTCGAATCAGCCGCTTTGGCTCTGCCTTTCCTGGCAAAACAAATATATCAGCCCACAATCAAAATGTCAATATTTACCATATAAGAGAATTTCCCCATACAAAAGCCCAGACATATGTCTGGGCTTTTTTTCTAAAATAGCATCATATTTACTTATGCTTTGTATTCTACGTAGAGCTCTCTGACGCCGTCGGGGCCGTCTGCGGCGCTTACCTTTAGGTTCATACCGCCGGCTGCGGCTTTTCTTGCCGCTTCTGCCTCGGCTTCCGCCTTGGCTTTCTTGCGGTTCTCGATGAATGTCGGAGCAACCTGTGGGAAGAGCGCAAGGTTCAGGATATCTTCTTCGTCTTCTGCGATGTCCTTAAACTCTTCACGGAGCTTATCCATCTCCGGCTCAAGCATGTCCGCATAGCGGCATGTGATTACGTCTTCAGGTGCGATTCCGGCTTTGGCGCGAGCTTCTTCGCTCACCTTTCCCGGAAGTGTTCCGTATTCACCGCGGAGGATGCCCTTTGATTCCTTTGGCATCATCTTGTAACGCTCGCCCGCGATTACGTTCATAACAGCCTGGGTTCCAACAATCTGGCTGGATGGTGTTACGAGCGGCGGATAACCAAAGTCTTCCCTAACGCGCGGAACTTCTGCGAGCACCTCGTATAACTGATCTTCTTTTCCTGCCTGCTTGAGCTGTGAAATCAGGTTGGAAAGCATTCCGCCCGGAACCTGATACTTAAGCGCATTGGTATCTACAGCGAGAACCTTTGGATCAAGGAAACCGTCGTCCGTAAGGCGCTTTGCAACCTTTCTGAAATGTTCTGCGGCTTCTGACATCTTCTCAAGGTCGAGTCCGGTATCTCTCGGTGTTCCCTGAAGAGCAGCAACGAGAGACTCCGTAACAGGCTGCGCGGTTCCGCTTCCGAGCGGCGAAAGCGCTGTGTCAACAATGTCAACGCCTGCATATGCAGCCATGAGGTATGTCATCTCTCCGCAACCCGTGGTATCGTGCGTATGAAGATGAATCGGAAGATCCGTATTCTCCTTGAGTGCCTTTACAAGCGAATACGCAGCCATCGGAAGAAGAAGTCCCGACATATCTTTGATGCAGATTGTATCTGCGCCCATCTGCTCGAGTTCCTTGGCGAGTTTAACAAAGTATTCTTCGCTATGCACCGGAGAGAGCGTATAAGAAAGCGCAATCTCCATTGTGCCGCCGTATTTCTTTACGGACTTGATACACTGCTCAAGGTTTCTTACATCGTTCAGCGCGTCAAACGCCCTAACAATATCGATACCCTCATCTATCATGTGGTGGCAAAACTCATCAACCACGTCATCCGCATAGTTTCTGTAACCGAGAAGATTCTGTCCTCTCAAGAGCATCTGAAGCTTGGTGTTCGGAAGATGCTTTCTGAGCGTCCTTAATCTGTCCCAAGGATTCTCGTTTAAGAATCTGAGACAGGAGTCATAGGTCGCACCGCCCCAGCATTCAAGCGAATAGTATCCGATTGAATCGAGAATCTCTAGTGCAGGAATCATCTCCTCCGTCGTCATCCTGGTCGCCGCCTGAGACTGATGCGCATCACGCAGAATCGTATCAGTAACCAATAATTTTTTGTCTGTTGCAAATTCCATAAGTTTCTCCATTTGTTTTTATATGATGGTCATCAAAACTAAAGCTTTTACCTTGTTAAACTAATTGCCGAACAGTGTAATTAATGTTCCTGCCGCAATTGCCGAACCGATAACGCCGGCAACATTCGGTCCCATCGCATGCATGAGAAGGAAGTTTCCGGGGTTTGCCTTCTGTCCTTCCATCTGCGATACGCGCGCTGCCATCGGAACCGCGGAAACGCCTGCCGAACCGATGAGCGGATTGATTTTTTCTTTCAGGAACAGGTTCAAGAACTTGGCGAGAAGCACGCCGCCTGCCGTTCCGAATCCAAACGCCACAACGCCCATGAAGATTATCGCAAGTGTTCTCGGCGAGAGGAACGTCGAGCCTGTTGCGGTCGCACCTACCGACACTCCGAGGAATACCGTAACTATATTCATAAGTTCGTTCTGAACCGTTTTGCTGAGCCTTTCGGTCACTCCGCACTCTTTAAAGAGATTTCCGAGCATTAGGCATCCTACGAGCGGTGCCGCGGAAGGAACGAGAAGTGCAACTACGAGAGTAACCACGATCGGGAAAACGATTTTTTCCGTCTTGCTTACTTCGCGGAGAGGCTTCATGATGATCTGGCGCTCTTCCTTTGTTGTGAGAAGCCTCATAATCGGCGGCTGAATTACAGGCACTAGCGCCATATATGAATATGCCGAAACCGCGATAGGTCCGAGGAGCGCCGGTGCAAGCTTTGCCGTAACAAAGATTGCAGTCGGGCCGTCGGCACCACCGATGATTCCGATAGATCCCGCTTCAGGTCCTGTAAAACCGATCAGACGAGCCGCAACAAACGTGATGAATATTCCAACCTGTGCAGCCGCGCCGAGAAGAAGGCTCTTTGGATTTGCGATGAGCGGACCAAAGTCAGTCATCGCGCCAACGCCCATGAATATGAGACACGGATAAACGCCGAGCTTAATTCCGAGATAAAGTACGTCGAGGAGTCCGACGGAAATCGTATCACCAACGGAGACCGTAGATAACACCGACTCGGAAACCCCCATCGCCTGAAGCTCGGTTATAAGTTCTTGCGTAACTGCGCCACCTCCAAATAGATCCCAGTGCACATGTCCTCCGGCAAAGAGTATCTCATGGAAAACTCCCGCACCCGGAAGATTGGTAAGAAGCATACCAAATGCAATCGGAACTAAAAGGAGTGGTTCAAATTTCTTTACGATGCCCAGATACAAAAGCACGCAGGCTATTACCAGCATGATCAGGCATTTCCAGTTCTCGCCCACGAAGAACTGAGCGAGTCCCGTATTGCTAAAAAAGTCTATTATTGCTCCCATTTCTGCCTCGCCCTCTTACTGAATAGTGCAAAGAACTTGTCCGGACTCTACTGTTGCTCCCGGGTTAACCGTAACAGCTGTAACCGTTCCGTCCTTCGGGCACATGATTTCGTTTTCCATCTTCATGGCTTCGAGAATCATAAGTACATCGCCCTTCTTTACAGCGCTTCCTGCCGAAACATTTACCTTGAGAATATTTCCCGGCATCGGAGCCGCGATCGACTCTCCTGCTCCCGGAGCCGCCGCAGGTGCTGCTGCAGCCGGTGCTGGTGCTGCCGCCGGTGTAGGCGCTGGCGCTGCCGCTGGTGCTGCCTGTGCTCCACCCGAGATATCCTCGAGCTCTACTTCATACATTGTTCCGTTAACATTTACTCTGTACTTTTTCATTTCTATGCCACCTTCCTAATCGAATGTATTTTAATTGCGCTTACGTCGGTTCCCATATCGTCGGCAACTGCCGCTGCGATTGCCGCAACGATAGATGCATCGGAACAAGTCTCTCCGCTCGCAAGTGCACGATTTGCATCATTAACCGCGGCACTCTGTATGGCTCCCGCATTTGCAGTAGCGGCCGCATTCGCTTTGTTTCCAAGTATTTTTCCCATAATCGTCACGGCGATAATCAGAACTATAAGTCCAAAGAAGACGATTCCAACGCCCATGACAACCACAAACCAATTGGCATATTCCATAGCAGTTCTAGCACCTCCTTATGCCACTTTATTTAAGCATATATGCAACTATATAATTGTACATTTTTAAACGTTTTCCCGCAAGTGGTTTGACCATGCTTATTCAAACGGGAACGTATAATCAAGGTTATACTTGTCGCGAAGCTCTATGAATTCCTTTTGAACCGATTCACTGACCGGAACCCCTTTGTAGCAACGCTCAAGCCAAACATCGTATTCCTTTTCACCGGCGGTATAGATTCTGTCTTCGCCCGGCGCTTTTTCGGAAGCGCGGAGTTCCTTTAAGATTTCAGTCGTGATTCTCTTGAATTCTTCGAGGCCCATGAATGCTTCGGGGTCAATTGCTATGAAGAAATGCCCCAAATGATATGGCTGCTTGCTTCCGTCTTCTGCGATTCCGTTAAGCATCTTGAGGAAGGAGCCTCCCTGAAGTGCAGCGGAGAGAATTTCCACAACCGCGGCATAGCCGTAACCCTTGTATCCTGCGAGCTCCTCGCCTATTCCACCGAGCGGAGCGAGAGCGGCTGTGCCCTTTGTCAGAGCGGTTAAGATTTCGTTGCTGTCGGTCATCGGTTTTCCATCGTGTCCGATTACCATGCCCGCCGGCGTGTCCTTTCCGCTTCTCGCATAGTATTCTATTTTTCCGCGCTGAGTGATTGACGTTGCGCAATCGAGGCAGAACGGGAACTTCTCGTTTGTCGGAAAAGCAACCGTAAGTGGATTTGTTCCGAGCATATTCTCGACACCGAATGTCGGTGCAATCGAAGGTCTCGCATTGGTTCCGGTTATTCCAATCAATCCCTGTTTTGACGCCATCATCGCCCAATAGCCCGCAATTCCGTAATGTGTAGAATTACGTACCGCAGCCATGCCCATGCCATAGGTCTTGGCTTTTTCGATAATCTTTTCCATCGCCTTATACGAGGCGACCATTCCCATGCCGTCGTGCGCGTCGGCAACGAGCGTTGTCGGTGTCTCTCTTAGGATTTCAAAAACCGTCACGGGATTCTGAATACCTGCATTGATCCGATCTATGTAAATCGGCTTGAAGCGATTGCAGCCGTGGCTCTCTATGCCACGTCTATCACTTTCCATAAGAACGTCAGCGCAAATCTTTGCGTCATCCTCCGGAACTCCGACCGACATAAAAACATCAATCATAAAGTCCCCGATTGTTTCCCAATCGACATACGGACGTCCTTGATTGTCTCTTAATACTTCACTCATCTTTTCACTCTCTTTTCTATGCTACTATTTCACGTGCTTTAATCGCATCCACGATTGTTAACTCGGATATTCTACAGATACAAGAAGTGCTCGGTTCCCATGGCATCGGCTTCGTCTCTATCGTGCGTTACTAAGATTACCGTCGCTCCGTCTGCTCGCTCCTTGATAAAGTCCATCGTAAGCTTTTTTGTTTCCGCATCGAGTCCCTTGAATGCCTCGTCGAGGAGAAGAATTGTATTTCCACCCAGCGCGAGCAAAGCGCGCAGTATCGCCACTCTCCTCTTCATGCCACCGGAATACTCGCCGACCGGCTTTGTTGATTCGTTTAGGCCAACCGCTTTCATCGCGAGACTAACCTCTCCCGCGCCCAGGTTTTCATTTGCGAATCTTATGTTTTCTTCCGCGGTCATATAATCCAAGAGCCTGTCCTCTTGGAAGACAACCGCAACACGCGGCGGCGCGGAATATTTGACCGCTTCATTTGCTGACTTACGCGCGGTTTCAACGCTCGATGCAGCTGTATAATCTATCGTTCCCTCATCCGGCTTCTCAATCCCCGCGATAATTCGCATAAGCGTTGTTTTGCCCGCACCCGAAAGTCCTCTTATGGCACTGATCGCACCTCCCGGAAAAACAAAGTTTATATTTTTTAGAACTTGTTGCCCGTAATAAGCCTTTGAAATATTTTTAAGCGTTATATCTGTTGCAATCTTTGCATCCGCCGTTCTCGTACCGCCGGTAGCAGGAAGCTTGCGAAACGACGAATTGACCCCCGTCAAAATCAACAAAAGTATTTTCTCCATAAACAGGCTCAACAGAACTATTCCTATCGTCCACGCGAGAAGGTCTGCCGTTTCGAGATATATCTTTGCTTGGTGGAGCATGGCGCCGATGGATCCCTTTGGTGCGCCGATTACTTCCGCGGCAACTCCGGCCTTCCATGCCATACCTACCGCGGTTTTGCAGGCTGACCTGAAATACGGATATACTTCAGGCCAGTAGATGTATCGCCTTATCTTTGATCCGGAAACATTGAATGCTTTTCCCATCTCAAGGATGGATTTGTCCGTCTCTTCTATTCCTGTAAATACATTCTCGTAAATAGTCGGAAGAACTATCATGAACGAAATAAGAATTGCGAGATATTTTGACGAGAAACAAATTAGCGCGAGGATTATGAACGACGCAATCGGCACCGTTCTAATTGCAAGCATCACCGGACCGAATAGTTCCCTCACGCGTTTATATTTTGCAGAAAGCGCGGCAAGGATCACTCCCGCCGCTACAGCGAGCAAAAACCCAACGGCAATTCTACCGAATGAGCCAAGCACCGAAAACCAAAAATTTCCCGTAATCGCAAGCTCCGCAAATCTGCTTACTGCTTTGATTGGCGATACGAGAAAGATTTCTTTATTTAGAAGGCGAGCCGCGACTTCCCAAACAATGAGCCACACCGCGACCGCCCACAATTTTATGCCGCGACCTTCTTTCATACCTATATTATACTTCAAAAAACAACAAAAGGACGATTCTGCCTGCAAATTTTCAAATAGAACCGTCCCCATCCGTACCGGCTGCTCAATAAGTTGCAGCCTCCAATCAGTCTAATCGGTTTCCAAGGGTTCAGCGTTCGTAGTAGAAGTCGTCCTTCGGGAGTGTGCCGCCGACGGACTGCGGATTTTGATCCGCCAGTACTGCGAGGTAGCCCGCGAGGGCGTCTTTCATCTCGGAACCCGTTATGAATACGATATTGCATGCCGGAATTGCTTTCTCGGCGATTGCCGCGGGAACTATGTCCGCAGCCTCGATGAGCAAAGCCGCTTCCGCCACATTTTCGTTAACAAAGGCAACCGACTCGCTGTATGCCGCCAGGAATGCCTCAACCTGTTCGGGATGTTCCTCGGCAAATTCTTTTCTCACAATCGTAACTCCCGTAAGGAACTTTGATGGATTCTCCGCCCCCTCCTGCGTCCTATTCCACTCTTCGGTTAAATCGAGTGCAACGCGGAGTCCCTCAGCCTTGGTCATCGCAGTAGTAACAAACGGCTGCGGAAGCATTGCGACCCCTTCTTCTGACTCAAGAAGCGCAGAAAGGCATTCCGCATGCTCACTCTTCCACTCTATATTGACATCATTATCGGGGTCTATTCCGTTCTCGGATAGTATGAATCTTAACGCATATTCCGGTGTCGCGCCCTGTCCGCTCGCAAAGATTGTCTTTCCGCGGAGATCCTCTACGGAGTTTACTCCTTCACCCTTCTCGATTATATATATAACACCGAGAGTATTAATATTGAGAACTTGAACGCCGCCTTCCGTTTTGTTGTATATTACAGACGCGAGGTTCGCGGGGACAGCCGCGATATCGGCCTTGCCCTGAATGATGAGTGGCGCAACTTCGTCCGGCGCAGCAAGAAGTTCGACGTTATAGCCGTCACTATCCATGAGCTCAATCATGCCCATTGCCGTCGGTCCCTTAAGCGCGACCACGTTCACGACATCAGCCGTAGCCGCTTCGCTCTCTTCGGCATCCGCCGGTTCTTCGCTCTCTTTGGCCTCAGACGCCTCTTCCACAGGTGTCTCTGCTCCTTCCTGCTTTGGCTCCTCTTTCTTGCCGCAAGCAGCAAGCGCAGTCACAAGAAGCACAACTATCATTAAAACTGCAATAACTTTCTTTTTCATGTCTCCTCCTGATGCAAGATATAATTTAGCCGGATATACTTACCCGGATATGCTCACACCATTTTTTGATACCCATTAAGCAACGTTTTACCCATAAAAAGAGGCCTTACGGCCTCTTTGTTTTACGCATAATCACAAAAGATTATTCGAGCTTTTCCTCTACAGCCTCAACAACCTCTTCTACTTTCGCTTCCACCTTTTCCTCGGCTGCTTCAACAGCTTCCTCTGTCTTGTGGAATTTTGCTTCTACTGCGTCCTCTACCTTGTCGAGCTTAGCTTCCGCATTTCTCTTAATCTCGGATGCCTTGTCTTCAATCTGATCCTTGAGTGCGCTTGTTCTAAGAACGGCCTCGTCCTTGAGTTCGCTGGCTTTTGCTTTGATCTTGTCGTCGATATCTGTCTTCTCGAGCGTCTCGGCAACTTTTTCCTTTGCTGCCTTTGCTGCTCCAACAACCTTTTCGTCAAGGTCAGTCTTATCGAGAATCTCGTTAGCCTTTGCCTTAATCTTATCGTCGATATCTGTCTTTTCGAGAACTTCGTCCGTCTTTCCTCTCAACTTTGCAAAAAAGTCCTTAAGTCCCATTTCTATTCTCCTTCCATTACGATGTTTTCACAACACTGCTATTATATCACGTTTTATATGCTATTATTCTAAATTCTGAATAATTGCGCCATTTTCATCCGAGAGGCAGCGCACCGTCACACGCGATTGCGAGTCAAAGGTGCATGTAAAGAGCGAGAGATCCCACTCGCTGTCGCACATCTCGGTTACGTCGGTCGCTCCCAGAACCTCTATGAGGCCGACCGTATAGACGAAAACATTTCCGTCCATATCAACAAAGATTATCGTATCGCCATCCTCAAGATTTCTTATCCTTCTGAAATGGCTGTCGTAGTTATGGGCGCAGATTACCAGGTTGTTTGTATAAGGTGAACCAAAGAATCTGCAAGGCCCTGCCAAAAGCTCGTCATACGTAAAGTCCGATATTACCGGGAGTTCAAGCCCGAGGCTTGGTATCTGAATCACGCCTACGCATTCGTGCCCATTGATGATTGCACGTGGAAGCTCCATGTCCGGATTCCTGATATAGTCCGGTGTTTCCTCCAAATCAGTGTCGTAATCCGCCTGTCCGACTTCTATTACGCGCTTAGCTTGGTCGAGAATGGACTCTGCCTCCGCACCGGCACTTCTATCTCCCATGAAATTGTAAACGACAAGACCAAGTGCCGCGAGCAGCAGCAGTATACCAATTGCCATAAGGAAATTGCCTTGTCTTCTTGCTTGTACGTTCATCAAAAGTCTCCGTTATCTTTTTCTCTTCAAAAGAGCATCCACGTCCAGCTTGGAAAGATCCAGTCTCTCAAGCGCCAGATCCGCATATTCCAGGTTGAATTCCATCCCGGTTTCTTCTTCCTCTTCCGCCTGTTTTTTCTTCTTTCGTCTTGGATCGAACATGACGATTATAAACATGGCCAGAAGTATCGGCGCCGCCATAACCGGCGCAACGATTGCCGGCTTAATCTGGTTAGCGTTGGATTGAATTCTATAAATATATCTTTCCGCATCCTGCGTAGAAACTCTGCGTCCTCTCACGAGAAGTCTGTGGGTGTTGATTCCGTACGGTGTACATGTAACCATGGTGCAATAATCCTCACCCGGTACAAGTTGAAGCTCCGAAAGATCCGACGGCTCAACTATTCTTATCTGATCGACTTCATAAATCAAAACATTGTTGTAAATGTTTAGAGCAAAGGTATCGCCAACCTGCATTCTATCAAGGTCCGTGAACAGGCGGCTCGAAGGAAGCCCTCTGTGTCCTGAGATTACGCAGTGCGATCCGTCCTCCGGATCCGCCACTTCGCCCTTCTCGTCGTCAAAACTCTTCGCTCCGACCGGGAGGCTTGTCCCCTCTATATGTCCTATACCTCTTGCAAGAGTACTTTCATCAACTCCATGATAGATTGGGAGCTTTACGTCGATGCTGTTGATTTCTATGAAACCCATTACGCCCATTTCTCCGGCATCGAGTTCCGACTCATAGGCAATTCGCTCTTCGTCGTTCATCGCCCACATGATTCCCTTCGAGACCATGGCGCTATTGTATTCGAGCGCGCTTGCCATCTGCTCCTCTGCGAGAGCCATATCGATCGTCTCGATTTCTGAGATATATTGCTCAAGCACCCTCGACTGTCTGGTGCTGTTCCACCAGTTTGCAAACGAAGGATAGAGAAGTAGGCCCGCGCCCACAGAAAAAATTATCGCAAGCAGGAAGCTCACAAAATTCCTTGCAAACCAAGACGAGCGACGTTTCTTCTTCTTAATCGCTTTCCCTTTGGTTCCCCTATTTACAGCTTTACCTCTGTAAACAGCTGTTGCCAATTCCAAATCCTCCGTTTCTGCCTTTGTGCCCAAAAAATGCACACAAAAACACTTATAACATTCTACTATATTATAGTCAAATTGGGAACACCCAAAAGTAGGATATTAGGCTAGATAAAACGCCTGTAGATAATTAGAGATGCTATGAGCAAAACGGCCAAAACGCCTGCAAATACATCGTTTTTGCCGAATTTTATGGCATTCATGCGCGTACGGCCGCGGCCTCCGCGGTAACACCTTGCCTCCATGGCCATGGCGAGATCAGAGGCTATCCTGAATGCGCTTATAAAGAGCGGCACCAGGATTGGTATTAGGGATTTTGCTCTTTGGAATATGTTTCCGCTCTCAAAATCCGCACCCCTCGCCTGCTGAGCCTTCATAATCTTGTCGGTCTCGCCGAGAAGCGTCGGTATAAATCGAAGCGCTATAGACATCATCATGGCAATCTCGTGTGTCGGAACATGAAGCACGGCGAGCGGCGACATGAGTTTTTCGAGACCGTCCGTGAGTTCGATGGGCTTGGTTGTGAGGGTAAGAAGCGAGCTTCCTATTATGAGAAGTATGAGCCTCAATCCCATAAATAGCGCGCGATATATTCCCTCTTCAGTAATCTTGAGGAACCTCCACTGCCAAAGGATATGCCCATCCACCATAAAGATGTTAAGGAAGAACGTAAACGCAAGTATCATCATGATCGGTTTCATTCCGCGCATGATGAACGAGAGCGGAACGCGAGAGATTGCTACAACTACCCCCAGCGCCGCGGCGCAGATTGCGAAACCGATGAAATCCTTGACCATGAAGAGACAAATTATGAACGCGAAAACAATGAGGATCTTGGTTCTCGGATCCAGTCTGTGAATTGGGGATTTACCCGAATAATATTGTCCCAGCGTTATGTCTCTTATCATTTTTTATCGCGATTTTTTCAAATAATCCAATAGTACCTTCTTGGCATCGCCAATATTAAGTATATCTGTTCTAATGTCCGCGCCTCGTTCTTTAATCCTCGCCATGAGCGCGGTTACAGGAGGAACGGAGAGTCCAATCTCGGAGAGTCTATCCGACTGCCCAAATACTTCCTCGGGACTTCCCTTCATAACCATCTTGCCGTGATCCATCACCATTACTTTGTCGGCAAGCGATGCGACGTCCGCCATATTGTGGCTTACAAAGATTATGATATTGTGCTCGCGGTCGTGGATATGCTCTATCATATCAAGGATATCTCTGTGAGCACCCGGATCGAGCCCGGCGGTCGGTTCATCAAGAATGAGAACCTGCGGTTTCATCGCAATTACTCCTGCGATTGCGACTCTTCTCTTTTGTCCGCCCGAAAGCTCAAACGGAGAGCGCTCGGAAACTTCGTCATAGTCGAGTCCGACGAGTTCCAGCGCTTCACGCACGCGCACGTCTATCTCCTCTTCATCGAGCCCAAGATTGCGAGGTCCGAACGCCACGTCCTTTGCGACGGTCTCGTCAAAAAGCTGATACTCGGGATACTGAAATACGAGTCCGACTTTTCTTCTGACATCGCGCATTATGGTTTTCGGATCCGTAATTTCGGTGTCTCCAATTCTGATGGTGCCGCTTGTTGCTTTGATAAGTCCGTTGAGGTGCTGAAGGAGCGTAGACTTACCGGAACCCGTATGCCCAATAATCGCAACGACTTCGCCGTCCGCAATATCAAAGCTTATATTGTCGAGCGCAATCTGCTCATCCGGCATTCCGGGGCTATATGTATGCGAGAGGTTTCTTACTTCTATAGGCATGCTGCACCTCCCGTCACAAAATCAATGAGTTCGTCCTCGGTCGCTATGCCCGACGGAACATCGATTCCTTGCTCGCGAAGATAGTCCGAAATCTCAACCGCCATCGGAACGTCAAGGCTTGCACCTCGCACGACATCGCTTTGCGAAAAGACTTCTTCCGGTGTTCCGTCGAGGAGTATCTCTCCGCGGTCGAGAATGATTACTCTGTCCGCGCGCACAGCTTCGTCCATAAAATGAGTAATCAAGATCACCGTAATACCTTCGTCGTGAAGCCTCTCGATTGCATCCATTATGTCACGGCGGCCCGCGGGATCTAGCATCGCAGTCGGCTCATCAAAGATTATGCATTCCGGCTCCATCGCAAGAGCACCCGCGATTGCGATTCTTTGTTTTTGTCCGCCTGAAAGAAGATGCGGCGCTTTGTTCCTGTAATCGCCCATGTTTACCTCAGCGAGAGCTTTGTCGACACGCTCGCGTATTACCTCGGGATCCACGCCGATATTCTCCGGACCGAATGCAACGTCGTCCTCGACAATCGAAGAAACGAGCTGGTTGTCGGGATTCTGAAATACCATGCCTGCGGTCTGGCGTATGTCCCAGATATGCTCTTCATCCGCGGTATTCCACCCCTTAACGTAAACAGCCCCGGACGTCGGGAGAAGAAGCCCGTTAAGATTCTTGGCGAGAGTGGATTTACCGGAACCGTTTCTTCCGATGATTGCGGTAAAGCTCCCCTTCTCGATTTCCAAGCTTATATTCTTAAGCGCGGCTTTTGTCTCTTGGTTTTCGTCCTGGGCGTAGCAGAATGTTAAGTTTTCGATTTTAATTATCGTGTCCATCTTTTATTTGATTTCAAAATATTTACGCGCCGGAGTTCTATATAGAACTTTGGCGAGTGCTGTTGCGAGAATCATGCCTACGATAAACTGACCTATATTTCCCGGAACCGAATAAAGCGGCGTCACCCAGTTACCCTGCATCAAACTCGCCGCAATATAATAACCGACGGTCATTTCGATTCCGCCAAAGAGCATCGCGAGAAGCTCGAGCGGCGTGCGTCTTCCTACGCTGAACTTTCCCTTCTTTTCCATATACTCGAGTGCCGCGCCGACAACAAAGGCCATAAGCGCCTTAACAACAAATGTCCATGGCGCATAGTAAGCGTAACCACTGAGCAGATCCGAAAGCGCAGATCCTATACCGGCCGCAAGCGTTCCGTAATTCCTTCCGAGCACGAGCACCGAGAGAAAAATCATGGCATCGCCAAGATGCACGTAGCCTTGAGTAAACGGTACGTGGATTCTTATCATCATGGTCGTAACGAGAACGAGTCCCATCATTACGCCGGTCAATGCAATTTTGATTGTTTTTCTATCGGATTCCATTTTCTCCTCGCGTTTTATGCGTATATATGGCCCCGACGCCGTCCTTGACGACTTTTCACAAGGCCGATATAATACTAGCAAAGATTTGTATATATTCATATAGGCAAAATTAGAAATTTTTATAATAACAGTTTGGAGGTTTTCCGAATATGAAACCTTTTGTACCATCAGAAAAAAGCAGGTCTGACGCATCTATATATATACAGTTGTATCGCCATATAAAAGGCGAGATTTTGAGCGGAAACCTGCTTATCGGGGAGAAACTCCCAAGCCTGAGAAAACTCGCCCAGGAGGGCGAAATTTCGGTCACAACGGTGGCTCTGGCATACAATCAGCTCCTTACCGAGGGCTATATAACAAGCAAGCCGCAGTCAGGATATTACGTCGCCGAGATACCGACCGCAGCCGTTAGTAAAAAGGATCTGGGGGCCGGCAACAGGCCCGAGTTCGACGACTTCACCTTTGACAGAGGAAAGCTCTCCTACGACCTCGACACATTTGACTTTTTAAAGTGGAAGAAATGCAGCGCCCGCGTCTTTAACGAGTATGCGGATATGCTGCTATTCGAAAGCGATGTCCAGGGCGAGCCAGCGCTCAGGTTTGAAATATGCAAATACCTCTATTCGTCGCGCGGCGTTTCCGCAAGCCCCGACCAGGTTGTAATCGGAGCAGGCTCTCAGCAGCTCACCTCTCACCTCGCGCGCATTCTTTCTCAGATGGGAATAGACATGGTATGCACGGAGGATCCCGGTTATCTTCCGATACAAAATGTTTTCAGAGATCGCGGCTTTGGCATTGCAAAGATTCCCGTAACCGAAAACGGAATAATGATCGAGAAACTCCCCGCAAATATTCCGACCGCGGTTTATGTAAGCCCCGCCAACCAATTTCCGACCGGTTCAGTAATGCCGATTGGCGCGCGATACAATCTCCTTGAGTGGGCACGCAATAACAAGAGCATTATTCTCGAAGACGACTACGATAGCGAACTCAGATACTTCGGTAAGCCCGTACCCGCGCTCCAAGGCCTGGACGATTCCGATTCCGTAGTATACCTCGGATCATTCAGTTCCACGCTTTTCCCTGCAATTAAAATCAGTTATATGATTCTCCCCGAGAAGATGGTAAAGATTTTCGATTCGATCAAAGACGATTACACGCAAACATGTTCCAAAGCCGAGCAGCTCACACTCGCCCTCTTTATGGAGGACGGATATTATTATACGAACATCAGAAAGCTCAGGAGTTTATATGCGCAGAAGTTGGAGGCCGCGGTCGAGGCGTTTGAGAAGTACGGCTCGCAGTTCGCTGATACTGCCAACGCAAACTTTGTCGACACCACCAACACCAAGTCGGGAATCAATATTACGCTGGCCGTCGCAAGTAATAAGAGCGAGAACGAACTCTGTGCCATCGGAAAATCTCTCGGAATACATATAGTTCCGCTCTCGCAGACGGGCTATACCGAGGCAAGCGAAGACATTAACCTTGCTTCTTCCACAGGCGCAGGAGGAATCAAAAAGAGGCATCTGATTTTTTACTTCAATCAGATACCTCTCGATGAAATCGAATCGCGGATCAAAGACCTCGTGTCGAAATGGCAGATAAACTAGTCTACCTTGATACCTTCTTCGGTGAGGTCGACCTCTTCTCCGCTCTCAACTAACTTGAATTCTGTTAGGCGGGCGCCGCTTGTTGTCACTTGCCCCTCTGTATCGATTAGAATTACACCATACTCCGGATAGTCCTCCATGAACTTAAGCGCTGCGTCTTTTCCAAGTAGCATGCAAATTGTTGACATGGCATCACAATCCAGCGATGTATTCGTCGGACCGACTACGGTTACGGAAGCCAAATCATTATTCACGGGATATCCCGTTTTACTTGAAATCAAATGGTGATACTTCTTATCTCCCACTTCAAAATATCTTTCGTAAGTACCTGACGTCACAACTGAACTATTTGCCGTTGTGAGCGTAGCAATTATTTCATTTTCTTCTCCATACGGTTTCTTGATACCGACAATAAATGGTGTGCCTCCGGCAATCCCACCAATCTCTTCTTCGGTTCCATCGCCATCGACATCGCCTTGCTCGGCAACCTGACTTGCGAGCGGAACCCAGCCCGCCTTATACCCTATTATCTCAAGATTGCCACCAAGATCTATTACCGCTCCCGTAACTCCGCGCGATCTCAGATATTGCCCAACCTTTTTGGCAATATAACCCTTAGCGATTGCACCTAGATCCAGCTTTGTTTCCGGATCGAGAAGCGTCACGGTGTTTCCGCTTATAGAGATATTGTTGTAGCCAACGTGCTTTAGCACACGTGAGAGTTCTGCGGATGTCGGTACCTTGTGCGTTCCATCGCCCTCAAAATCCCAGGTGTCCATAACACCGCCCACAGTAATATCAAAAGCACCATTCGACACATCGCTGTAGCTAATAGCCTCCCAAAGGATGTCTATAGTCTCCGGATCACATTCTATAGGATTCCCCGCAGCATTATTTATGCGCCAAATATCGCTTCCGGTTTTATCTTTGCTCAACTTTGTTTCGTACTTTCTGATTATGTCAAATGCGTCGTTTAGAATCGGTTTGGCGACGCTCATCTTGAGCTCATCGTCAGTCGCATATAGCGTAATACGGCAAACTGTGTCAAGGTAATATCCTTCGTCCCATAGCGGCGTCGGATTCTTCTTTTTCTGGCATCCTGCCTGTGGTATAATCATTAGGACAATCAAAAGAATTGCGGCACATTTTATGAGCACGACGGAACTGCGATTTTTTGATCTCGATTTATTAAATGTGAACATATTCATCTGCAATACAAACTGTTTAATAAACAAATATTTAAATAGACGGCCATCAAAATAAGGTTATCATAAATAGATGACGGGTGCAAATGGTCGAGACGGAGGAAAGATGAAAAAGGAATTGATCGAACTAAGAGCTGCTATGTCAAAGCACGGTGTCGACTGCTACATCGTTCCGTCCGGAGATTATCACGGATCGGAGTATCTCAACGATTATTTCAAAACGCGCGCATATGTATCAGGTTTCACCGGTTCCGCGGGTACTCTTGTTGTTACGCAGGATGAAGCAAAGCTTTGGACAGACGGAAGATATTTTATCCAGGCCGCAGCGCAGCTCGATGGTTCCGGAATAGAACTAATGAAAATGCTGGAAGAAGGCGTTCCTACCATCGATGAGTATTTGGATGCGCTGTTCGAAAAATGGCACGATGCCGACGCCAACGCCAATCGAGTCCTCGGTTTTGACGGAAAGGTTTTGGATAACAACCGCGGCACCAAGTATCAGGAAACAGCCGAAAAGCATGGTGTTTCAATAGAATGCGAGCTCGACCTCGTCGGAGAAATTTGGACGGACAGGACGGAACTCAAGGGTTCCAATATTTGGCCTCTTCCACTTTCCTCCTGCGGAATAGACTATGATGCAAAGATTACAGAGGTTCGCGCTCTTATGACAGAAGCAGGTGCAACCCACCATTTCATCGCAGGCCTCATGGAAAATGCATGGCTATATAATCTGAGAGGAAACGACGTCGACTATACGCCGGTCTTCTTCTCCTTCACAATGATATCTCCGGAAGAAGTTACCCTGTTCCTCCTCCCCGGAGCATGCGATGAAAGCCTGATACCTAAAGGAGTTAAGGTCCGCGATTATTTTGAAGCGATGGATTCCATCAAGGCTCTCCCTAGAGACGCAAAGCTTCTCATGGATCCCAAGTCGACATCGTATGCATTCTTTGCTGCGGTTCCGGATGGAGTAGAAGTAATCGAAGCTCTCTCCCCTGCCACGAGGCTTAAATCCGTAAAGAACCCGGTGGAAATAGAATCGACAATCAATGCACACGTAAAAGACGGCGTTGCGATGGTTAACTTTATATATTGGCTTAAGAAAGAAGTGGCTTGCGGTGCATCGCTCACCGAGATTTCTGCATCCGACTATCTTGAGTCCATGCGTAAAGCTCAGGACGGGTTCATAGACCTCTCCTTTGATACGATTTCCGGATATATGAGCAATGGTGCCATAATTCATTACAAGGCGACACCCGAAACAGATAAAGCCCTTGAGCCCAAAGGTTTTCTCCTTGTGGACTCCGGCGGTCAGTATATCGACGGAACGACCGATATAACAAGAACGATTGCGCTCGGACCTCTGACAGACAAGATGATTGAAAGCTATACGACAGTTCTTCGCGGACATATTGCACTTGCATCCGCAAGATTCCCCGATGGAACGACGGGAGCGGAACTGGATGTAATTACAAGAGAGCCGCTAAAGGCCGCGGGCATCAATTATAACCACGGCACAGGGCATGGAATCGGGCACGTCCTCTGCGTACACGAAGGCCCGAACAGCATCAGCGAAGTCGGTGGAAAAGATCAGCCGATCATCCCGGGCATGATTACAAGTAATGAGCCGGGCGTGTATTTTGAAGACGAGTTTGGAATAAGAATAGAGAGCGAAATACTTTGTAAGATTGCGGATTGCGAGGACTGCGACGGTGACGAGGCTTGCGATGGTACGCCTTGCTACGATTTCCAGACAATTACGTATTGTCCACTTGAACCCGCAGCGATAGATGTAAACATGCTTTCGAACGAGGAACTCGACTTCGTAAACGGATACCACAGAGAAGTGTTTGATACGCTTTCCCCTCTCCTTACACCCGAGGTTCGCGACTGGCTGGCAGATGAGTGTAAGGCACTAGAGAAATAGATCATAATTAAAAAACTAAAACGCAAACAAAGAGGCGGTTCCCGAAGAACCGCCTCTTTTATGTGTGCTATTTATTAAATTAGATTTTGTCTAATCTATGATTAGCGCTCCATCTTTCTTCTAGCTACGAGGAGAACGCCAGCGCCTACAACGAGGATTCCACCAAGTGTGTAGAGGATGAGAACGCCAGCGCCTACAACGAGGATTCCACCAAGTGTGTAGAGGATCGTTGTACCGATACCACCTGTACCAGGCATCTCTACGCCCTTCTTGTTAACAACTACGATAGCTGTCTTAAGAAGATCTACGTTATATGTCTGCTTGTCATATGATACTGTGGTTTCCGTGCTTGTAACATTACCATTAGCATCATAGTAAACCTTTGTTGTGCTCTTGGAAATCTCTTCGCTGAGCTTGCAAGCTGTCATTGTAACGTCACCAGCGAGTAGGTTGTATCCGGCAGGAGCTTCAGTTTCCTTACCTACGAGTGTTCTAGCAGCGCTGTTAAGGTCATCGTGTCCACCAACAACTGTTGTAGCATCGATTCCGAGAAGTACCAACTGACCTTCAGCATCGCAATCCATCTCTGTTCCCGGTGTTGTGCTTGCCGGATCATAAGCTGTTACTCTCCAAACGCCATCTTCAACCTTTTCAGCTGTCAGACCGTTGAATTTGAACTTTGCGTCTGCGAGCGGCTTCTTGTTGTCATCAACCTTCTGGAGTGCTGCAGCATAGCTGTAGAACTTAGCCTCATCGGAGTACTCGTCATCATAAGGTTCATCTCCGTCCTTATCCTTGTTCGGCTTAAGGGTTACCTTGTTGATGTTTCCGTTTCTGTTTGAGAATTCCTTATTGTCGGTTCCTGTCTTATTTTCATCAATTGCTCCACCAAGCTTTGCCTGTGCGTTTACAATTGCAGAGTATTCGATATAAATCTTTGCTCCGTTTACGTGGAGATGTTCTCCAGCAGCGTTAACCCATGGAATTACGAACTGCTTTGCGTCTCCTTCAAAAGCTGTTTCCATATCAGTAGTCATAACTTCTTCGCCAGCATCTTTAACACCGTTCTTGTTATCATCTACCCATACGCTTGTGAGGTCAACTTCGCTCAACCAATCAGGAAGTGTATCCTTGATTGTGTATGACTGAACTTTACCATCTCCATCAGCATCTTCAATATAGTTTGCTGTTTCAGCCTCAACTGTGTAGTAAACCTTCTGTCCAATGAATACATCATTGTCATCGATTGTCTTGGTAACACCCGGCTTTGTTGTATTCTTATCTCTTACAGTACCATTCTTGTTTGCTGTATCAATTGAGATAACACCTGTACCACCGTTCACACCAGACTGTGTTGATGTTACAACATAGTAACCAAAATCAAGGTTTACAAACTCGAGCTGTGTACCATCACTTACTGCTGTGGCAACCGCAGTAAGGTTTGCCTCTACATAAGCCTTAATCGCAGCTGTTTCCGTTGCAGTGAATTCAGATGCTCCGCTAACGAGGACGATTGATCCGTTGTGCTCTGCATCAACCTTTCCTTCAGCATTGAGGTCCTTCTTGAAAACTGTCTGAAGATCTGTTGGGATATCGCCTGTGTAGATCATGGATCCTGTCTGCGGATTTCCTGCTACATAGTCATCACTCAATTCAGCATCAAAGAGCTTGTAAATCTTATAAGTCTCACCCTTGGATGGGTTGCTTACTGTAATGGTGCCCTTTGCCGGATCCTTTGTGGCTCCTTCTGGTGCAGTCTGACCAAATGCCATAACGGTGCTTGCAAGTACCATTACTACGATCAGCATTACTGCGAGTAATTTCTTCTTCATCTCGTCAATTCCTTTCTTCTACATTAGGATTATCTCCGCGTTATTGCGGAAGATCTCTACCCGCCCTTTTCTGGACGGGCCGTCCCTTCCGCCGAAGCGGATTTTCTGTGCGGCACGGCCTTCCGAACCGCACCTAATATTCTAATAATATTCTATACAAAATAAGCCTTTGCACATCATCCAAAAGTACTATTTTTTGATAATAAAAAAACCGCCAGGAACGTTGGAATCACTAGTTAGTAGCAATTTGGTAACGATACTCCGGAGGCCCCGGAACGTGACCGAAGCGGGAGGTCAAAATAGGCCTAAAAATACGCCCAAAAATAGGCCCAAAAACTGCCCTAATATGGGACTAAAAAAGACCTCAAAATATGCCAAAAAACAGTAAAAAAGACACCCGGCGGGTGTCTTTTTGTATCAACTTGTCATGCGCGCTTCCACTGCATATTCAACTTCTTCTTTTCCTTTACACAATCAGCCAAATACAGATTGATTAATGTCTGATATGGAATCCCCGTATCTATTGCCTCTTCTTTAAAATAATCAATAATATATGGGGCAAGCTTAATTGTAACCTGCTTCTTGAGTTCCTTCGCATACGGATTCTTGATCGCATCCGAAAAGTCATATTCTTTTTTCATACTGCCTCTCCTCCCTTTTCGTAGCCTTACGCGCCGAAATGATTCTTATCAATCCGTCATCATCACGATAGGAATACATAGCAGCAACTCCCTAGTATTCACATAATAATTATAACGTATTCACCTATGCTTGTCTATCAAAATCGCTAAAAAAGCAAAAGCATATCTAAAATGCACAAGCTATATAGCTCAGCGCGCGGCAAATAAAAAAAGACACCCGGGCGCGGGTGTCTTTTAAATCTCTAATCATATATTATCAACTTACGCTGCTTCCCTTCTCAGCTTGCCTGCGATGATGAATGCAAGACCTGCGGCTGCGAGGATCGGTACCGGCCACCAGAGCTGTCCTGTCTGCGGGAGCTTCGGTGTTTCCGGCGGAGTCTTTGGCGGAACATCACCACTATAGTTGTTCATTGTATATGTGTTTCCGTCGCGAGTTATCGTCACCGTGTATCCTGTTGGAACTTCTTTTTCGGTTACGTTGTATGTCTTGTTTGGATCGAGACCTGTCCAAGTATGTCTCCAGTTGTTTCCACTGTTCAGTGTAACTGTATCGACTACCTGACCGTCGCAGATGAGTTCGGCATAAACATATGTCGGACGCTTATCCTTGTTTGCCTCGCCGCTCCAAACTTTGATTACGTTGATATCGATAGTTCCCGGTGTATCCGGAATCGGAGGTACTGATGTGTACTTTGGTGAAATTACAACATCGTATATCCAACTGTTTCCGTCTGTCGAATTGGGAAGTGCAATAAGGCTCGGCGACACGATATATGTCATCTCATCCTTTGGATTTTTGTATCTGTCCGCAAGAATAAGATAGAGTCCCTTTTCCTGTTCGCCAAACTGAGCCATTCCATTCTCGTCGGTTGTCGCTTTTGCAGTCGGTGCTATTCCGTCACGAGCGATGTAACCGGAGAGTGTCTCAGCGAGAGCTCTATAACCCGCCTGATCATCCGGCATTGCAACGCCGTAGCCGCCGAACACATCGGTAAAGGCAAAGTTTGCATCTTCGTCTACCGAAGCAACCCTATAAGCGCGGAACTCCATACCTTCGACCTTGGGGCCGTTTGTGAATTCCACGGTGAGGCTCACCGGCTTACTCATGTCGATCTTTTCATAGGCGTACGTCGTCGGCGCCATGAGAGTTACCAACATGATGACAGCCATAAGGATCGGCATCACTCTCTTAAGTTTTCTTTCTTTCTTAAACATTTCTGCCCTCCAATTCGGCAAAAGCATTAGGATTCTTCTTGCGGGTGCTCGGATTAAACCGAGCACCCTATGTTTCGTTGTTACTTTTTTATACTAGTCATTATTACTCTTTTAATTCTTGTTCCTCTTTCTTACGATTAGGAGTACTCCAGCACCTACAACCAGTACTGCACCGAGGATGTAGATGATGGTTGTACCTATACCACCGGTCTCAGGAAGTTCTTCGCCGGAGGAGTTCATAACGGTTACTATGCAGGTTCCTGTCTGAGCGCTTACCGAAGGCGAGCCGGAAACCATACCGCTCTCGCTTATTACGCTGACCTTACCATTGGTAATTTCAAGCTTGATAGGATCACTCAGCTTGTTGTATCCATCCGGAGCCTTGGTCTCAACGATCCAATATGTTCCGTCCGGAAGTTTTCCGAGGTAGGCATATCCGTCGTCGCCTGTGATGAATACTTTGTTGTCGCTTCTAACTTCCGTCGGCATATATCTGAGGAGATATCCCTTTTCGTCTTTCGCGAGGGCGCCTGTTCCACCTGCACCCTTGGTGACAAATCCATATGGATTCATGGAAAGCTTTCCTTCAACACCATTGCCGCGCTCGGTTAGCATATTAACGTAACCCTCTGCTCCTATTTCGGTTTCGCCATACTCCATGCCCACGTTCTCCGTATCAGCATCCATGGCAAAGTTTGCGCCACCAGGATTGAAGACGTTAATGTACTGTCTTCCCGATTGCTCAAACGCTCTTTCAACAAAGATCTGGAACTCAGCACCCGGGAGCAATTTGGTTCCTGTTGCGTCGGTCTTCTTAATCTTTACCTCAGGTAGGTTCTTCTTATTGTTAACAACTATGGCAGCATTGCTTCCGCTCTTTGTGATTGTTCCGCTTACCTTCTTGTTAACCTGTCCCGAAGCGGTATTGTCTATCGTGCTTCCGGCTGTGGTCGGAGTTATTGTGTAGTCCACAAACTCGTATGGATAAGCCTGCGTAACTTCTGCGAACTCCCAGTTGGCGCCGATCGGGATGTTGTAGAACACGATCTTATGTCCGGCCTTAAGCTTGAAGTCGAGCTTGCTGGTCATACCCCAATTGGTTTCAGTGAGGTTACCAACTCTTCTTCCGCCTATTGTGGCGTCATAAGTTGCATGGCCCAGACCATCAAGACCTGTTTCATCTTCCTTCTTTACACCATTTACAAAGATGTTGTAGTAAACGCCTGCACCATTGTAGTTATAGCCGTCGTTCTTCTGCATTCCCTGTGTGCCAGGCTTATAAATCTTACCCTTGATGTTGAAGATCGCGTTATCGCCTGCAACGTCCCCTCCGGATATAGCATCCGTAAGAGCCTTCTCTATTGAGAGTTCTCCGGTGAGTTCTTTGTTGTTGGCTGTTACAGCTACATGAGCAGATCCTGTGCCAGTCATGTTCTGCGCACCCGTTCCGTTGGTGGAGATTGTCTGCTGATTCTCTCCGTTTACGGTATAGGTATAGTTCTGGAACGCATACTTACTATCTGTCGGAAGAACTTCTGTAACCTCCCAGTTGCTTCCCTTTGGCAGGTTTCTGAACTCGATCGTCTGGCCCTCCTTGAGGATAATGATCATGCTCGCAGTGCTTTCGCTATTGCTCTCAGCCAGAAGTCCGTCAAGCGGTCTCGCTCCAGCATAGTCGTATGTTGCAGCTGTTTCAACGGTAGCATCGGAATGTCCGCTAAGCTCGCCTTCTATAACCTGTCCGTTTGCATCCTTAACAAGATACGTCACGTTATGAACAGGGGTTGTGTAACCATTTCCGGAAGCATCCTTAAGCGATACAGTAAATGTAAAGCCCGTGTTCTCGGAAGCATACAACGATGAGGAATTGTTGCCTGCACCAATTACACTCTTGGTAAGGCTGAACTTGTCTGTAAGTTCCCTATTGATGACTCTAGCTTCAACCTCGCTCTTTGCCAGAGTAATATATCCACTAACCTTACCGTCATTGATAGTTCCGTTGTTGGTATAATACCCATCGATCGCATATCTGCTGGAGTCAACATCGACTTCCTTGACAGACCATTCGGCTCCAATCGGAATGTTATAGAACTCTATGTACTGGTTAGCCTTTAGACGGAATGTCATGCCCTTGCTGCTTCCGTCATGGCCGCCAAGAATAGCAATTCTTCTTTTCTCACCTCCGAAGGTGACGCCTTGATCCACGCCTGAACTTTCCTCAATGGGTATAGGATTACCGGATGCATCAACCTTGAGCCCCGAAATCACTCCTGACTGCGGTTCCCACTCTCCTGTTGCTGCATTCAACTCATATAAGACGAAGTATATGCCGTGGCCGTTGCTGTAGTAACCCTGGCCGTTGTTTGCTCTGTTTATTGAAACTGCAAACTCAAAGTATTCATCGTCACCGTAGAGTCTGCTTCCGTCAGGTCCCGCACCCGCAATTGCCTTGCTCACCTTGAGTGAACCCTTGGCTTCTTCGTTTACTGCTACTACCTGGATGGATTCTCCTGCAGCAGGAACAGTTCCGGATATAGAAGGTGTTGTAACGAGGTTGTCATTCTGACCCATCTCATATTCACCAATCACATATCCCTTAAGCGCTACACCTTCTGGCATATCATCTGTGATTTCTGTCAAGGTCCAGTTGGCACCTACCGGCAGGTTGTCAAATACCTTCTGTCCGCCTGCCGAAAGTGTAAATGTCTGATCAGCCATACCTGCAACCTGGAGTCTGAAGTTATAGGTCAATCCGGTCTGCATAATCTGTCCGGACATAGCCTTCTTAACAACCAGTTCTCCGTACTTTTCTGTATTGCTTGCAGTTACGGAGTTGCCCACAATCTCTGTTCCCGGTGTCGTTCCTGAACCCGGTGTTCCTACAATACCTTCAATTGTATTATCAGTTGCATCTACAGGTGTACCGTTTACGGTATAGCCAAGGCTGTACTTGCTGTCGCTCAGTTCCTTCTCCTGTACGGACCACTTGGATCCGGTTGCAACGTTTTCAAACTTGATGGTCTGACCAGCCTTCAATGTTATGGTCATGTCTTTACTGTTTCCAACAAGTACTCTTCCGCCGAGTGTCTCGCTATATACTGGATATCCGTCTATAGCAGTCTTAATCGGAACAGTGCTTCCACTCTCATAGATATTGAAGTAAATACCGTGGTCAGTATATGTGAAACCTTCTCCTTCAGCGTCGGTGATGGAAACATTGAATGTGAATGTATTACCATAAACACCGCTTCCAACAAGGTTCTTGGTCAAGCTGAATGAATCCGGCTTTTCCTTATTGGTAATGCTAACCTTCTGGTCGTATGTTGTCATATCGTTGGAATTCCAGTCGATCTGATCTTTAATACCTACGCCATTGGTTACTCTGTCATCTTCTGTCTTATTTTTGTTTATGAAGTTGTATTCTCCAAATATGTATTTACCGTTACTTGGATCTTCTTCTGTTATTTCAAAGTAAGTAGTGTCATAAAGTGAATCCCAGTTGTTAAATACTATTCTTTCACCGGCCTTAAGCGGGAATCTGACGCTTGATGAATTGCCAGATGTTCCATTTACGAACAGTTCTGAGAAGTTTCTCTCGCCAGTGCTGGAGTTGGACAAGAGGACATTACCGTCCTTGTCTGTATATGTTCCTTTTATAACATTACCGTCCTTATCGTATATCTTATACTTAAGGTTATGTGAAGCAGTATAGTAATGGTTGGTTCCGCCTGATTTCCAATAAATCTTGCCAACGAACCAGAAGACTGTATCTTCTTCGCCCGGATAAGCAAGCTCACCGTTGGGGTAAAGCGGAGTTACATTCTTCATAACTGTAAATGTGTACTGACAGTCATGAACGTTCTTTATGGTTGCTCCGAAAACGATATTGGTTGCGGTAATAACGTTATAGAGGTCCGGGTTGCTTACGTCAGGTGTTGATGAGAAGCTGGTTGATTCAACCTGTGCATCATATTCCTTTTTATTAACGACTACCGTTTTCTTGTTACCGTTCTTATCAACTAGTGTTTGCCATTTACCACCAAGATAAGCCTCTTCACCTATTATCAGTTTCCAGTTTCCATAGAGGTTATTAACTCCTACCTTGAGGTTTCCGGAGTTCTGTAACTGCTCAAGTGCTTTGTAAGCCTTTGACTGATCAGGTTCAGGATCACCATCTGCCCAAAGAACTGTGGGCAGGTTGAACTCAGCAACCGCACTAGTGTTGTTTACTTGGATCTCTTTATCATATACTTGTGTATTTCCGTTCATCAGGCGAACGTTGAATTTTACGTTACCTTCCCATCCTTCCTGATAAAGCTTCTTCAGCTGAACCTTGGCTTTGGTTTCATTGGACTTAACAGTGAATACGAAGTCGCCGTTGGACGCGATACCACCGCCGCATGGAGCTTTATTTCCGGAAATCTCTACGCTTTTACTTGCTGCAGGGGTATTCAAATTATCTAACTCAAGTTCGCCATTCTTCTGATATGTTACTGGGCTTGTGGTTCCACCAGCAGGGTCGTCACTGCTGTTCTGAACATTCCATTTATCACTTGTTACAAACGAAAGCTTATCCGCATTAGCTGAAATGCAGATATCCACACCACCGTTAGAAGCATTTGCATTTCCACCCAACTTGTTATTGTAGAATAATACTTCATCCGCGTTTATATGGCTCTTACCCGTTGAACATGTCCAGAGACCACCACCATAAAATTTATTCCACCGAATGCTTTCGTGCGAATTTTCATTCATATGATCTGGATTTGGGTAAGCCGCATCATTATCTACTACCTTAGCAGACTGTAACTGCATGGTGCTTCCCTCTTCAAGGTAGATAGCGCCACCAAAGTCATATGCTTCATTTCCTATCATTTGTCCGGCATTAATATGCACTTTGCTAGAGTTAACGTATACAGCGCCACCTTTATGGAGCGTTGTATTTTCATTGATAGCACCGCCATCCATAGTAAAGGAAGACGTATGTCCTGAAACGTTAACTGTACCAAACCAAACACCCTTGTTGGATGAAATTGTTCCACCTTCCAAGTTAAAAGTACTGTTATTACCAATACCTACTGCGCCGGCATTAAAGCCTCTGTTTCCATTTATAGAACCTGACTGCTGAGTAAATGTTCCCCCATTATTAACCAGAACAGCTCCGTGATCAGCAACATTCTTATTCATGCTAGTTCCGGACATGGTTACGCTAGTTCCAGCTCCATCCACAATTAAAGCACCCGCTGTTCTAATAGTGTCGTAATCCGTACCATAATTTGTGCCGCCCACAAGATATCCTTCGCCACCGCCAGAATTCTGCCATTCTTCAGGCCTGTTAGGATCTGCATTATTTCTTACATTTCCTTGGAACCACCTTTTACTGTATCTAAAGTCCCAACCATCATAGTCGAAAAATGCCCAGTCACGCCTTCTTCTGTACTGAATATATCCGTCGTTACCTAATCCTCCGGCATTTGACACCTGTATTGATCCGTTCAACTTGTTGAAATAATAGTTGTCATAGTCGCTATAGTTTTCAACATGATCAGTGGCGTTTGTTAATTTATTAGTGTCGTTAACAGCTCTTGAGGTTAGCCACTGCCATTCACGCAAATTGCCAAGGTTATCCTCAATTGTATCATTACTTAAATTGAGCTTGGTGCCATTTTTAGCAACTATAGGAGCACTATCATCACCATGAAGTTTATTATGGCTAATTGAGGTGCCGCTAATTACAGCATCTCCGTCCTCTTCAGCATTCTGCTTTACATTATCAAGAATAACCACGCCACCGTTGGCACCATTATTCTGGATAGTAGTAGCTTCTATGGTCAGCTTAGTATTATTTGCAATGATGGCGCCTGCTGTGTTCTTGCCGCCTGTTGACTGCGCTCTATCATATTCATATGGCTGATAGAGGTAATTGTTCTCGATCAAGCAGTCCTTGAGATAGAGTGATCCGCCTGTTGCTCCTATCGGCGCAACATTACTAAGCCCGAATGTGCTTACATCGGCTCCGCCAACAGATTGATTAATCTTTACAAACTGACAATTCTCAAGTGTGGTATTACCTGCAGAATTAATGAAGATACCACCGGTATGTGTTGTATTGGCGCTATTTGTTTGAGCATCGTAAAGCTGGCTGTCAGTCTTACCTATGCCAACACCTGTAAAGCATGCGTTCTGAAGTTTTGCAGTAGCGCCCTTTTCAACCACTATGTAAGCATCATTCATAGTCGGAAGTGCACCATTAGATACTTCTATTCCTCTTCCAACCATTGGAAGCTCACTGCTATTTGAGTTCTTGAATGCTATAGTAACATTCATGTTCTCGTGAATGATTATCGGGCTAGTGATCTTCTGTCTCGGAAGACCCGCTCCTCCGTACCACTCAGGAACAAGCTTGATATGATCGCGTACGTTGCTGTTGTCATTAAGAGCATTGCGGAGTCCGTCTACTGATTTATAGTAAATGCACTGATGCTCATCCGACCAGAACCAATCTGTACCTCTTGTTGCAGCAAGTGCGTCTTCTACACCAATAACAATAACATCACCATTATTGAATGTGATGGTAAGTGTCTCTGATGTAAGGAATGGCACGAGAGATATAATCTCATAGTCGCCTTCTATTCTGTTGAAGAGAACCAATGTTGAATCTGTGAAGTCAACTTCTACTATGTCAGCTGCGTTTCTTTCGATTCCAAGATGTCCAAAGAGTTCGGACATCAGCATTGTTGTTCTACCCGGCTGGTGATACTCTCTTACCTCGAGTGAGTTTTCCGGTGTGTAGTAATAATCAACCGTGAAGTTAACCTGAAGTACACCGAAGATTGAGAATCCCGGTGTGTCAAATGTTACGGTGTCAACTTCGCCGTTTCCGTCTGTTTCTGTTTCGAGAACCTCAACACCTTCTTCTGCAAAGTGGAGTACGTTAATTTCACCGTCCTCGGAGATGGTCTCGTTGACAGGGAATATGATTTCTACCTTGGCGAGTGACTCGTCGAGGAGCTTTACTTCTTCTCCATTTACATCTACGACTTTGATGTCGAAGAATCTTGCGTCTGTTACCTTATACGCTTCTTCGGTTACCTGCCCTTCGGCTTCTGCGAGGCAAGCTTCATATTCCGGTGTTCCCGGTAGAATCTCTACTACGTTGAGAGCGGGATCTAAAGTTCCCTCCGGGAATACGCTTCTTGGCGCTGTAAAGTTAACCTGAACGCCGGACTCTGTGAATGACGTAATAGCCAGTGTCGAAGGAAGTTCGTTATTTTCATTTTCTTCGGCCTCTTCGCCTTCTTCAGGTTCCGTTTCGGCTTTAATTCCTTCTATCTTCTCAAGAAGCTTCTGGAGTTCTTCTTCAGTCTCAGGCTTTACGGGCATTTTGGAATAGCCCATGATTTCATCGTCGTCGATTTTATATGTATTGTATTTTACTTCATTTCCAAGGTTTCCTTCGATGGTCACGATGGATACTGGAACTTCTATCTTTGCTCCGTCCGGAGTTGTCTGCTCTTCTGTCTTAACCTCGGCAACAAGACCTACGTGGTCACCGTCCCTTACAGAAGGATCATCTCCCGGCTTGGAGTCCCAATCGATAAATACGATATCTCCTGCCTGCGGTGTGTATTCTTCAGGCAAGAAGTAGTTGTCGAGTTTGCTTACGTTTCTAATCCAAGTTCCTACGCCCGGGTTTGCTGGCATTAGTCTCTCGTCAACGCCTGCATAATGCATGCAGAACTGGATAAACATTGCGCACCAATCGCTATACGGAATGCCGTATCTTACCCCGTAACGCGTGTAGCCCTTGCGCTCGCCGTTGGATACTACAAAGTTTCTGGAGCTTTCTTTGTAACCGAGCTGACTCTTTGCGATTGTAAGAACGTCCTCTGCCCAGTTTCCTTTGAGCTCGTCTTCCTTAGGAAGCGTCTTCTCCCAATCAGCCGCTGTCTCAAGATCAAGGCTTGGGTTGGAGAAGCACTCGTCTGTATGCTTATGCTCTTCCTTACCGCAGGTAAGAACTTCTTTGTAGCAAGTATCTGTATGAACATGCGGTTCGCCTGTTGCGGAAGCTTCAACTTCTTTTTCTACGGTTACTTCTTTTTCTTCGTAAACCGCTTCACGTTCTTCTTCATTGCAAATGAGAGTGCGCTCTACCTGATAGCACTCTTCTGTATGTGTATGTCCTTCGGATTCTTCTGTGGCTTCTGTTTCTTCCTGACCGCAAACGAGAGTTGAGATTTCTTCATAGCAAGAATCCTGGTGGGTATGACCCTCGTCCACCAGTACCTGCTGAATCTCCGTTACGGTTTCGGTTGTCGCAGTTTCACCTACGCCGCCCGACGATATCTCGCCCTCTTCCAAACCGCAGACGAGTTCGCGCGTATAGCACTTCTCTGTGTGCTCGTGTTCTTCGAGTCCGCAGTATGTGTCAGAATTTACTGTGATCGCCGGAAGGATCAAAGCATAGGTTGTGCAAAAAACAGTAATTGCCGCAAGGACGCTCACTACTTTTTTCCACTGAGCTTTCCACTTGCGGTTTGTAGCCGTCTTTGCAGAAGTCTTCTTTCTTGGGTCATGTTTCATTTTGGTTTCTCCCGTTTTCTTAATCGGTGCCTAAAAAAATCCGTTTAATTTTTCTGTTGATTTTAGTTTGCGTAACTCGCAGCATTTGGCCCACGAGTTTTGGTCAAGAATATTCTATATAATAACCTCTATATAAACATCATCCAAAAGTACTATTTTATTAAGAACAAAAATCGCTGGAGCCGTTGCAATTACTTGATGGTAGCGGAGCGGTAACACTTTTTTGAGGCGGTTTTTTGCGTTATCTTTGCGGGATGGTTTTTGGGGTCGGTTTATTGGGGATTTTGTTAAAAAAACCCCCGCCGAATTGGCGGGGATAATTATGCTATTCAGACTGTTTTCTCACCCTGCCCATGATGAAAAGTGTGAGCCCCAGGGCCACCAGGACCGGTACCGGCCACCAGAGCTGTCCCGTTTGCGGCAGCTTTGGTGAATTTGGCGGGGTTGTCGGCGGAACATCTCCCTTGTAATTATTCAGGGTAAAGGTGTTGCCGTCGCGCGTAACTGTTACGGTATAGCCCGCGGGAACCTCTTTTTCGGTTACAGTATATGTCTTGGAAGCATCGAGTTCCTTCCACGTATATCTCCAGTTATTTCCACTGTTCAGCGTAACTGTATCCAAAACCACTCCGTCGCAGACGAGCTCGGCATATACGTATGTCGGGCGGGTTTCCTTATCAGCCTCGCCGCTCCAGACCTTGATTACGTTGATTTCAGTCTTCTCTCCTGTCGAAGGAACGGGTGGAATTGACGTATATTTTGGTGAAATCGTAACATTATAATTCCATGTTATGCCGTCCGTAGATGTCGGAAGCGCAACAAGGCTCGGCGACGCGATATATGTCATACCGTCGTTCGGGTTCAGGTACTTGTCCGAAAGAACCAGGTAAAGTCCCTGCTCGAGCTCTCCAAAATAGCCCTTTCCGTCCCCGTCCGTTATTGCCGTTGCCACAGAACTTATTCCGTCTCTCGCAACATAACCTGCGAGCGTCTCGGCAAGTGCTCTGTAGCCGGCCTGATCAACCGGCATAGAAAGACCGTACGACGCTATGGCCTCCGTAAAGGTGAATTTTCCATTCTCGTCAACGGACGCAACCTTGTATACGCGGAATTCCATGCCCGAAACCTTGGGGCCGTTTGTGAATTCCACGGAAAGCGTAACAGTCCTATCCACGTCAATCTTCTCGTACGCGTAGGTAGGCTGAGCCGCAATCAATAGGAACATGATTGCAACCAAAACTGCGACCACGATCTTCCTTGATAAACCTCTATTAAACTCTCTCTTGCTATTTGTCATTCAATCCTCCAATTCGGTGATATGCATTAGGATTCCGAATATGGTTAATTTCTTTTTCCCATGTAAAAATCTCTGCGGTTATTATATTGAATATGCATGCATCAAAAAATCATACAAAAGTATGATTTTGATTTTTTGAAAATCGCTGTAACCATTGAAATTACTTGATAGTAACGTGGTGGTAACACAAAAAATATACCCGATTTCGCGTTACCGAAATGGGAGTTTTCGAGCTTTATATTTATGCATGTTTATGAATACACCGGAGGGGCTGCGACGCACAGATAATCGCATCGCGGCGAAAAGAAAAAAGCGACGATTTCTCGTCGCTACTCAACTCTGCTGAAGTTACTTACGGGCAAGACCCTAAAGACTATTTTACCTACGATTTGTTCCTCCGCAACGCAGCCAATAATCGAGAGTCTCGAGTCCGCGGATGTCGCTCTATGGTCTCCGAGCACAAAATATCTTCCCTCGGGCACCTGATAAGGGAACTGTATCGTTACGTCACCGTAGGCCTTTTCCTCCAGATACGGCTCATCTATCAGCTCTCCGTTAACAAATACATTGCCTTCCTTGTCTATATCGACCCAAGCACCCGGGCCCGCGATACACCTCTTAACGAGGAGCTTATTCTCGTAGTAGAAGGCTATGATATCTCCCGTCTCAAAATCCGCACCGCGCAAAGAGAGCACCATATCCCCTTCCGTCAGGGTCGGCGTCATGGATGTACCGTAGATTCTCAAAACCGGCATCCACAGCGTCGCTATCAGGATAGCTATAGCGGCAACTACTATGAGTACGTAGATCGTATTTCTTGTGGTGCTGCTGTACTGGCGCTTCCTCTGCTCGCGCTTAAGCTCGGTCTGGAGTTCGTCCACGGAAAATCTTCTTTTGGCATCAAAGGTTTTGCTTACCTTCTCTTTCATTTACCGCTGCCCTCTTCCAAAGCCTTCTTCATGGACTCCATAGTCTCGTTATATCTCTTGATGCGCTTATATACTTCGTCCCAATAAGCCTGCGAATCGCGCTTTGCGCTCTCTACCATTTCTACACAGCGCTTCTTGGTCTCGGCTTCTATCGCCTGACATTTTGCCTGAACTTCTTTTTCTGCAGCCCCCATATCGCGTGACGCAGCCATAAGCGCAGCCGCATCGACACTTCCGTCTCCCGGATACATGCGCTGCAAATTAGCCAGATACTGCGCGCCCGCCTGGTCCGCAGCCTCAAAGATCTTGTTAATCTTGAGCGCGGCCTCTGCAAGCGTTCCCGCTCTGGAAATCTCTATTTCACGTCCGTCCAGCTTTTCGTAAGCTTCCTGGAGTTCCGCCTCCAGCTTGTCGCAGCGCTGGGTAATTGAAATCAGCATCGCGAGAAGCTCGGTACGATTCAGTTTTTTCAGTTCGCTTTCTGTCATATATGAGAATTTTTCCTTTCGAAGATACTATTGTACCTTAACGAGAGCCTCTTGCAACCCCCAAAAGTACGATTTGCGGCGTGTTTTCCTGCCTCCCCATAATTTCCCCTATACTTCTTATTTCGACCTTTATTCGGCCCCTGTTTCGTCGTTTATAACAAGGCCTATCTCTCTCGCCTTCACGGCAAGCTCGGTTCTGTTTCTGAATCCCGTCTTGTCCTGCAGGTTCTGAAGGTGAGTCTTTAATGTGCTTACGGAGATGCTAAGCCTGTCGGCGATGTCGTTATTACTGTCACCCGTCATGATTTCCTTGAGAACCTCGAGCTCCCTTTCAGTAAACTCTGTGCTCGACGCATTCCCGAGTTTGAGTTCGGGCGTGCTATCCGGGAATATTCTCTCTCCCGCCATGGTTCTATCCATTAGATCAAAGAATCCTTCTTCCACAACCTGCTTATACCAAAAGCTGTCGACGCCGATTTTCTTTGCTCTTTCAAGATACGAATACTCCGGCATGGACGTACAGATGATTACTTTGATGTTGGGGTGCTTCTGTTTGATTCTCTCCGCGGCGTCGAGCCCGTTTGCGCGCATGGCGGTACGTATATCCATAAGCACAAGGTCTACATCATTCTTGGCGCAATAAAGCGGCGCAAGGTCCGCGTTATCTATCGCGGCCGCAAGCGTATAGCCGTCGCTCTCTTTGATAAACATCTCCAGGAGCTGTCTTATCATGGAATCGTCTTCTACAATTAGCACATTATACATACTGAATTCTCCTCCGTGTATATTATACCCCTATATTAGTATCCATTTATGTTACTACGGTGATTTTATAAACCCACGTGCTTATATCCTGTTTACAGGAATTCTGAGCCTCAGAGTAAAATGCTTGTCCTCCGGATAATCCATGGTCGCATCCATCTTCTCCGCGGCCTGCCTCAGAATCGAAAGTCCGCCACCCTCAGAAACAGGGCCTTCCGGCGCGGCTCCGTTATTGCTGTAGATTACCTCGTACTCCATTTCGTTCTTGTTAATAGTTACGTAGAGCTGATCCGCGTCGGCGTGCTGGATGGCATTGGTCATGCACTCCTGTATACCTACGCAGATTAAGTTTGTAACATCCTCATCCTCCGGCATCTCGCCTATAATCTGAAGGTCCACACCAAAGTGCTGAGCGGCATCGATAAGCCTGTCCACCTGTGTCGGCGCGGCTTCATCCTTTGCTTCCTCTCTAAGGAGCGAAAGGTCCTTCTTCCATCCGAGGAGCACGCTTTCCGGAGTGGCAGGTCCTTTGTCGTTACTCAAGAGAACCTTGGTCGCAAGAAGTACCTCGCCCATATTATCGTGCACGCGCATCTTGGCGGCGAGAAGTTCCTCCCTGCGTATCGTATCGTCAACGATATTGTTATAGTTTCTGAGACGCTTATTCATATCGGCAAGCTGCACGGTCTTCTCCTCGAGTTCCGCAACTATCTGCTGCTCGCGCGTCGCATTAACAGCAACTATCTGATTGATGTCCGCGATATCGGTGTGAATCGGAGTCTTGGAGAACATCCACACCTGACCTTCGGGCGTTTTGACCATCGGCGCCTCGCCTCCACGGAATTGCATTCCGTCCGCAAGATCGCCGTTTACTATGCGCGCCCATGCTTTGTCGGCGTCAACGAGCGTTGTTCCAAGAATCCTATAACAGATATCCTGCATCATATTATTCGACTGAAAAACAATTCCTTCGTCTCCGGCAAACGCAATACCCATCGGCATATGATCCAGAGACTCACCGATAGAGAATTCCGTGATATTGGATTTGATGGCTCTTCTTACCTCACGCAATCTCAGTATTCCGGAGAACATGAGAAGGCACATAAGGCTAAGTCGCATCGTAGTTGGCATATTGGCTATAAGAATACCTATGTCGCTTCTGAGTTCACCGCGTCCCGCCATTGCGCTACATACGTCGTAGACGCCGTTGAACACCGCAATGTCCGCAACAAAAGGTATTACGCCGACAGCGATTACCTTTGTAAGATGCGTGGTCGCAAACATAATCATGCAATATACGCCGACCAAGACGAGACCCGTCGCAATAAGAAAGCTTATGATTGCCTCCCAAGGCGCAAAGGTATAAGCAGCCGTGTTTGGAAGTTCCGGAACGATGTCTGAAAGCACGCTATACAATGCATTTACAATCGAAATCATTTTCCTGCACCTCCTCCCACAAAGTTAATCTGTGGCGCCAGCATCTTTTGCTCGCCGTGAACAGGCACGATTATTTCTTTGTCGTAGACGCGTCCATCTATATCCATTCTCAGATTAATTCTATCCGCGCCGACGGAAAGATTGACTGATATAGATTTCATATTTTCGATATTCGCTTCCACGATTTCCTGGAAATAGTTATATGTTCTCAAAAGATCATCCGCATCAAAATTCCCGCTTACGCTCGAGGTGTATTTGCACTCAATTCCGTTAAGTTGAATGTATTCGAGGGATTCTCTTATACTGTTTTCGAGTTCAAATCCGTGAAGAATACTGTCGTTCTGTCTAAGGAGCATCAGGTTGCACGCGCGCTTGATATATACTTTGTAGACAGACGCGAGCGCGAGCTTTTCTTCAAAGTCCGCATCGCTCGGTTGAATATGCTGAACGATGTCGCCGATTCGATCAAGCTGTGGCTGCATCTGCTGTGCGAGCATCGTGTAGAGCTTGTTCTGCTCGTCGGCTTTGGCTCGCCTTGCAATCATATCGTTCTCCGCGGCAATTAGGTTATTGTCCTCTTCAAGTTCTGTCTGAACCTGACGGAGCTCCTTGGCGACTTTGTTGATGGAGCTCAGATCATTCACCCAGAAAACGTACCCTCCCGAAACGCTCTGTCCATGAAGTCTGTGATCCTCGTCGATATACACGTCTCCGAGAAGTGAGCGCATCATATCGTCTCTCTCGATTGGAATCTGACCCGCCGTCTGGTATCTCACGCCTCCCTCTGCATCGACCAGCGAAACCGAAAGCTGCGACGCCTCAAAGAACTCCCTGTAGTTTGAGTTGGCTCCGATTAGTCCAAATCGCATGCATATCTCTGTCGTAAAGAGTATGAACGCCTCGAGCACCTGGGGGATATTGTACATATCTTTGATCCAAGTGAACTTGCTGCGTCCCCCCATCCACCAAGCGAAATAGAGAATGCCGATTCCGAGCGCTATGAATACAATCCAGATATAACTTGCACGTTTTCGGACGCGCGCCTTTTGCCATAGGCTGATTGCGCAACCAAAGAACATGGTAAACATCCACGTCATCGCTATGTAGTAGAGAATTCTGAATCCATGTCCTTGGTAGAAGCTGTTTATGCCGTCAACAAAGACGAACGCCAGTCCATGGATGTCATTTGTCATCACGCCGATTATGATTAAAAACGTCACGACAAAGGTGAGCCACCATGCATTATGCATTCTCTGTGATTCGTGCTTATTGAGATATAGGGATGCCATAAAGAGAAGATTTGGAATCATTAGCATCGGTATGTACTGCATATACCAAAGCACTCGATTGCCGGGATGTTCAACCGGGAATATAACCTCTTCCATGAGCGCAATAATAAGCCATCCGTAGAGATAGACTACGGATGACGTTATATAGTATTTTACGTCCGGTTGTGTGATATTTCTTCTTGTATAGATTACATAGAGTGTGCAGAGCGTAAGATGTCCAAGATATGAGATAGCACAAAGCCTGACGGGCAGATCTCCAACCCTTGAATCCAACAAATTTGCTATGCCGCTCAGCAGGTAGAGAATAACCACAGAGGCCAGCATTATCTTTGTGTTTCTGTTAAGTTTCAAATGCCGCGCCTCCTTCTTTTAGCGCTTAGCGTTAGTGCTTGTGCCTCTAGTCTCCTACGACGATTTCCGCAGCCTTTAGCGTATGTGTTTCTTCATCCGCTACGAGTCTCAAAACTCGCTTGTATGTCGATGCAGGTTTTCCGTCGTTTGTAACTTCGTTAATCCTCACGATGACATAATAACTGTCGCCGTTCTTTCTCGCTTCGCCTACTTCTAATTTGGTGATTGCATGGAGAACTATCGCGTCCGCCTTGATTCCCGAAACGTCGGTCATAAGCTTGCTATCTTCTTGTATGAGTCCAAGCACTGCATCGCTGTCCTTGTTCATGCGCTCGACGAGTTTGGAGTAATAATCCGAAACCATTTCGAAAATTGCGTCGTTATACGTTACGCTCTCTCCGCTTTCGTTCTTATACCATTCTCCGTCAACAAAGATTGCACTGCTATAGAATTCATCGAGAGAGTACTCTCTTCCGGCTTCCATAGTGAGTTCCGGAGCTTCTATCGCTTCACCAAAGCCTCCCTCCGAGGCATTGAAACCTTCGTTGACCTTGCGTCTCAAATTCGATTCCGCATTTTCAGGTGTCTCTTCAGGTTTGGTTGTCTCAGGCTCTGTCGTCTCTGCACTTGTGCTTTCGTTTGTATTGGCGTTTGCGTTCGCATTGGCGCCGCTGTCGGATGTATTGTTCGTATCCGTTTCTACAGTCTCACTGAGTTCCGCCTCGCTCGCAGGAGCCGCTTCTTCTTCCGAAGTGATGCCTTTGATGTTGTCCCAGAAATCGAGGACTGCTTTTCCGGCTGTTGTTTCTCTTCCGAACGTAATCAGGATGGAGATTATCGCGGCGAGTGCAAGAAGCGCCGTGAGGATTCCCATCATAACTTTTCTGATAACGTTTCCGCCGCGTCTCGGCTCGTAGTATTCTTCCGCGTCATCATCAAATGCGCGCGGCATCTCGCGATCCATCGCTCTTACGCCATGCGTCATATTGACCGCGATTTTAAAATCCTCCGTGCCCTTTCCCGAGGCCTTTTCATCAGGATTTAGAAACTCGGGATTGAGAACGATTACGTTTGAACGCTTTTGGATGTTGGATGTTTCTTCTTCCTCATCCTCATCTATTTCTACGGGTTCTTCCTTGGTCTTGCGGCGAAAGAAACCCTTCTTTTCTTTTTTTGTTTCCGGTTTTTTCTCTGCAGCCTCTGCCGGTTTTTCCTCTGCAGATGCGGCTTCGGCACTATCGCCCTCCTGCTTTTCTATCGGCTCATCGAGAAAATCTTCGTCATCTTCAAAGCCTTCTTCAGGCGGCTCTTCTTCAGGATCGAGAACGGCCTTCTGAATCGCCTTTCCCGTTGCGATTCCCGATGCGGTTGCCGGAGCGTATTTGTCAAGGTCCGCTGCTGCATTGTGAGCGGCAGCGCTCGGCTGCGCCGTATAAGTCGGCGCCGCGTAGGCAGGTGTCGAATAAGGCTGATCCGCGTAGTTCGGTGCAGCGTAAGTTGATGTTGCATAGCTCGGTGTGCTTGCTGCACCTACCGAATCGGCTATCGGCTTATCAAAATCAGCAAAGAGCTTGTCGAGCATGTCGAGCGTCGCCTGCGCTTCCTGATTGATGGATGATTTCTGAGTATCAAATGCGCCAATCGAAGCGGCGATTGCCGCTGCATTATTCTCCGCCTCAGCAAAGAGCGCATCCGTGGCCGTCTGTGTTGGCTGTGCGGGTGCAGGTGTCGGCTGTGCGGGTGCGGGTGCCGGTGCTGGTTCCGGCTGCGGTTCGGTTTCGATTTCCGGCTCAATCGCGATCTCCGGCTCAACCGCGATTTCCGGCTCAACCGCGATTTCCGGCTCGGCTGCGATTTCCGGCTCGATCGGGATTTCCAAATCGCTCAGCATATATTCCGGCGGATCAAAGAACAATACCGGCGTATACTGCGGGAAAAGTTCCGCCCACTCGTCATCTTCTTCGACCTCGGCTTCGATTATGATTTCTTCTTCAGGTTCAACCTCGATTATTATTTCTTCCTCAGGTTCAACCTCGATTATTATTTCTTCTACCGGTTCTTCCAGAGGTTGTTCCTCCTCGACAGATGGTTTCATGTCTGCAAACAAGTCTTCGAACTGCGGTGCCGGACGAACGTCCTGCATTTCGGGACGAAGCGACTGCGGTGTATAATGCGGAACCTGCGGTGCAGGTGCATAATATTCATCGCGACCGCGGTATGCGATTGCACTCAAATCACGAAGATCGACAGGGTCTCCTTTGATGGCTGCAAATTCCATATCGAGAATCGACTGCGTATCTTCTTTTCTTCTGTTGCTCTTATAGAATTCTTCTATGATGCGCTCAGAGTCCTTTGCCGCAGGAGTCAGACCCGAGGAAGCGTAAGCCTCCTGCGCGATCTCTTCGCCCGGATTTACCGGCGCGCCACAGCGGTTACAGAATCTATCCGTATCATAGAGTTTGTTTCCACATTGTCTGCAATACATCTTTCCCTCCAAAAGGAATTATATCTATTACATCGATTACCCTATTTGATTCTTGAGCATCTCTTCGGTGTAAACGTTTCCAAACTTGTCCACGCCTGCTTCGCGACTCATATATGCGCGTGCTGGCTCGACCTTCTCCGCTTCCTGTGTAATGGGCTCGCGTTGCGGAGCAAAGTACTCAGGCTGCGCAACTACCGGCGCGGGTTCTGCTACGGGTTCCGGTTCTGCTACGGGTTCCGGTTCAGCCACGGGTTCCGGTTCTGCTACGAGTTCCGGTTCAATGACAGGTTCCGGTGCAATGACAGGTTCCGGTGCAACTGTCTCGGCTGCAACCTTTGATGCCTCGTCCGCTTCGCGCGCGGCAGGAATCGCCTTTGCTATTATTTCTTCCACGGTTCCGCCGGCAGCATCCTCGAGTTCCTTTACGAGTTCTTCGTCAATCGCTCCCGTTTTAACCGCGGGTTCCTTGGCAATCTCCTCTGCGGGTTCCTTGGCAATCTCCTCTGCGGGTTCCTCGGCAAGTCCTTTATCGTTAACGCGAGCAAACGCCGCGAGCAATTCTTTGTTGTCCTGCGAAAGCTGCTTGAGTTCCTCTATCAGCGCGTTGCGCTCGGCCTCTTCTGCCTTCTTTCTTTTGCTGTTTTTTAGTATCAATCGGATGAGAAGCCAGAGCAAGATTATCGCAAACGCGATTAGGATTATTGCCCCTATGGTCTCCTGATTATCAATCATGAATTGTCCGATTCGACCTATGATGCTCATTTTCTTTTCCTCCAAGCATATATTCCGTAATATTTTACTACAAATAGCCATTTTTCGCAATTAAATAGGTTTATTTGTTGGCGAGTTTTCAGGTGTTTTTTGCATAAAAACAGGGGCGATTTCTCGCCCCTCGGCAAATCCCTCGATTATTACTCCTTGAAGGCACCAATTGCCTGCGAGAGGTTGTTTACCGCGGTTATTTTGCATGTTCCCGACGGCTTAATCTGGGCGGCATTCTTGGCAGGCAGGATTATCTGCTCGTAGCCCATACGCTCTGCCTCCAAAACTATCTTCTCAATGTTTCGGATTGAACGGAGCTCACCCGTGAGCCCTACCTCTCCGACCGCAAGAACGCGGCGCGGGCACGCAACTCCCCTCAGCGAAGAATATACCGCGAGCGCAACTCCGAGATCCACGGATGTGCTGTCCGGTCTTAATCCTCCGACCACGTTAACATAGACATCCTGGTTCATCAAATTGAGTCCGCACTTCTTTTCGAGCACCGCGAGTATCATGGAGAGCCTTTGGTTGTCGATTCCGACAGCGGTTCTTCGAGCAAAGCCCACATTGGCCGGCGAAGTAAGCGCCTGTATTTCAAGAAGCACCGGGCGGCTTCCCTCGTAAAGCGCGGAGACGACGGAACCCTCGGGTTTTACGTCGTTGCTGTCGAGGAAGGTTGCGGAGATGTCGTGAATCTCCTGAAGCCCCTTCTCCTCCATCCTGAACGCTCCGATTTCGCTCGTCGTTCCAAAACGATTCTTGTATGCGCGCAGTATTCTAAGATCGTGGTCGCGTTCGCCCGAAAAATTAAGAACGCAGTCAACGAGGTGCTCAACAATCTTTGGACCCGCGAGTTCTCCGCTCTTTGTTACATGCGCGACTATGAACACCGGAATATTCCAGGTCTTTCCGATCTTCATCAAAATATTTCCGCACGCTCTAACCTGCGAGACGCTTCCCGGAACCGAATCGATTTCCTCGGTGTACATCGTCTGAATCGAATCTATGATCACAAATGACGGCTGAAGGTTTTCGCAAACCGCCATGATGTTTTCCATATTCGTTTCTGCAAGAATATATAGCTCGCCGCTGATATCGCCACATACCCTGTCCGCGCGCATCTTGATTTGCTCTTCGGATTCTTCGCCCGAGACATAGAGAACTTTCTCGCCGCGCGAAGAAATATTTGCAGCCGCCTGAATGATGATGGTGGATTTACCTATTCCGGGCTCACCCGAAATAAGGACGAGCGATCCTTTTACGAGTCCGCCGCCGAGCACGCGGTTAAGTTCACCGATTCCCGTATCGACCCTCGTGTATTCGCCCGTTCCAACATCGCGAAGCGGTGCGGCAACTCCGACGTTTGCGGAACCCGCCGCGCTTCCGGCGCGCCTTCTCGTATCCTTAACATCTATCTCAGGAATCTTCTCTTCAACAAAGGAATTCCACGCGCCGCAGATGCACTTTCCCATCCACTTTGCGCTTTCGTATCCACATTCCTGACAAACAAAAACACTTTTTGCTTTCTTGGCCATAATTCACCTCTCGACAATAATTATGCCATTTGCACTCGGTCTTTTCAATGGTGCTGATTAAAAAACAAACCGGCCCATCGTTTCCGACGGACCGGCAGTTTATATAATTATTAATTCTGTTTTAGCTTATCTAGCTCTCTTAACAAATCTGATTACCACGGATGTGATTGCGGCAACAAGTGCGAGACCCATCCAAAGAGCCATATTGCTCTCGTCACCTGTTGCAGGTGTGCTCGGGCTTCCTGTGCTCGGAAGCTGTGGTGGCGGAGTTGTATTCGACTGAGTCGTATTTGACGGAGTCGTTGGCTGGCCTGTGCTCGGAAGCTGTGGCGGAGGATTGTCGTTAGACGGTGTTGTCGGAGTCTCTTTCTTCTCCTCCGGCTGTTCCTCAGGCTGTTCCGGTTTTTCTTCCGGCTTCTCTTCCGGTTTTTCTTCCGGCTTCTCTTCCGGCTTCTCTTCCGGCTTCTTAACGGTTACCTTTACGGTCTCCGTCTCTACATCAAAGTTTGCATTATGTGTATCAACTACAGTTCCTTCAAGCAAAAGTTCTGTCTTGATTGTATATGTTCCTTCTTCAGTAATCTTCTTTTCAAAAGTCACTGTCTTTGGGGAGTCAGCGCTTGTTACATCAGCCTTCGCTTCGTCGAACTTTTCGCCGTCCTTGTATACGGTCGAAACGATCTGATATGTCTTTCCGTCCTCAAGTCCTTCGAACTTGATTTCGTCTGTCATTGTTCCTTCTTCACCTTCAGCAAGTTCTACTTCGCCGGCTGTGTCGTTAACCTTTGCTGTAGTGTCGTTAACCTTTGGTGTTGCTGTCGGCGTGGTAGGTGTTGTCGGTGTATCGTCGCATCCTTGCTTTATTGGAGTGACTTCAGGAGTTTCTGGTACTTCCTCATCACTTTTACCAAAGGCCACAGTACCGTTAGAGGCGATTACCGTGCTCTGGTTATTCTCAATGATGCTGGTAGCAACTGCAGCCGCAGCCTCCTTATCGGCCAAAGAAGGATTGGAATCGTATACGTCGTAATGCTTCTCCACAAGCCCATACCCGGGAACCTCTACCGAATCATCCACAGTACTATGCTGCCACTCAGGATTGCCGCCTCCAAGCATACTATTGTCCAGATGCCAAACAACAGCCTCGCCAGTGAGAGGTTCTCCATCGATGTAAATGATATCGTGAGCATTGTTATCAAAAATGCCTGCTCCATCCGTTGAACGTAGCTCAACTCGACCCATATCACAGACATAGACAGCACCGTTTCGGTTCCTATAAGCGCTATATCTAGCTCCCATATTGGAAGCATCGTTGCCACGAATCAAGGCATTGTAAATGTACACTTTGTTCTGGGTTTTCCCATTGTACTCGTTATGATAGAAGAAACCCTTGTTACCTGTAACCTTTCCCGACTTCATGGTCAAGGTAACGTATTTTGCGCCATCATCATCATCAATCGGCGCAAAGAACACGCCCTTACCGTTGTTGTTTGAAAACTCAGCCCCATCGACAAGTATAGTCATACCATCTTGCAGTAAGACAACGCATCCACCTGTCGTGTTGTCGGGCTTACCCATTCCATCCTTGTAGCCTTCGGGGGCTTTCTCTTCGTTCGCTGAAGCAGGCTCAACGTAGCCAACGTTGTGGAATTTGGCGCCTGTTAAGAAGTTCAGTCTTGCATTAGCTTCTGGCTTTATAAGTGGCTCATCGAAATCACCGACATCACTACCACCATCTACGTTGATGTTAGCAAAAATCGCTTCGTTGCTAACGTTGAACATAACGATGTCGGAAGTTCTCTTTACTACCTGTGCCTCAGGATTCTTGGTGCTGATTTCACCGGATGCATCAACGGTTCCTACAACGTAGATTCCGCCTTTTTCACAAGCGAGAAGTGCCTTGGCCTGATCCCAAGTCTTTACTGCTGTGCTTGCGGATGTTCCGTCGTTGCTGTCGTTTCCGTTTACGCCATCAACATAGATCCACTTGCCTTCATCGGCAAAAGAAGTTTGTGGCATAAAAACTCCCAGCACCATAACAAGTGCCAGGAAAACGCTCAAAGCTTTCTTCAACATCTTTTTCATTTTATTCTCCCCGTTTCTTTGAGATCTAACTCTATAACTAAGTGCAAATAGGCATATTATGAATGTCGTATTTGACGCCCATTAACTAACATGGTATGAATTCTACGCTCATATAAAACGCCTTGCAAGTGGCTATTTTTCAACGTTATTGAGGTGTTACCATTACGAGAAATTAGCGTGAACACTATGGGAAATTTGCGTTACAACAACAAGCCTAAAATATTCGCACAATTTAAAAAATCGCTCTAAATGGGGATATTTTTTGTTGACAAGGAACAAATTTGCCTCAAAAAATTCACGTCCAAAAAATCGTCCAAAAGTACTATGCGCCGCCCCAATCCATTGAAATTCCAATAAAAAAGCGACACGCCTTTCGCGTGTCGCTTTGTTTTTGTTATAGAGTTTATGCGTTCTTTGCTGCTTCTTCTGCTGCGTGGTCTGCGATGATCTTGTCCGCAACCATCTTTGGAACTTCTTCGTAGCGCTCGAATGCCATTTCGAATCTTCCGCGTCCCTGCGTCATCGATCTCAATACGAGTGCGTAGTCAAAGAGTTCTGCCTGTGGAGCTTCTGCCATGAGCTTCTGTCCGCCACCCATCTGCGGTTCCATACCGAGAATTCTTCCGCGGCGCTTGTTCATGTCACCCATTACTGCACCCGTGTAGTCATCAGGTACATAGATATCGAGATGCATGATTGGCTCCATGAGGCATGGGTTTGCTTCTACGATACCCTTCTTGAATGCGAGACCTGCCGCAATCTTAAACGATACTTCGTTTGAGTCTACATCGTGGTATGAACCATCGTAGAGAACCGCCTTAACGTTTACAACCTTGCAACCTGCGAGAGGACCTCTCTCCATGGATTCAAGGAGTCCTTTTTCAACTGCAGGAACATAGTTCTTTGGAACTGATCCACCAAAGAGTTCTTCGGAGAATTCGAATTCTTCCTGTGACGGGCTGAATCTGATCCAAACGTCACCGTACTGACCTGCACCGCCGGACTGTTTCTTATGCTTACCCTGAACTTCTGCCTGTCCTTTGATTGTTTCTCTATAAGCAATCTTCTGCGGGATCGTCTTAACGTTTACGCCGAATCTATCCTTGAGCTTGCTCATGATGATTCCGAGTTGGATGTCGCCCTGTCCGCCGATAAGCGTCTGATGTGTTTCGGCGTTTCTGTCAACCGCGATTGAAGGATCTTCTTCTTTGAGTCTTGCGAGACCTGTTCCAACCTTATCTTCATCGTTCTTGTCAACAGCTTCGATAGCTATATAATATGTCGGCGACGGAACGTCGAGTGCATCGTATTTAACGAGTGCGTTCTTGTCGCAAAGTGTGTCTCCAGACTGTGTGTACTGGAGCTTCGCAACAGCGATTATGTCTCCCGCTTCTGCAGCCGGCATTTCGATCTGCTCTTTACCTCTGAGCACAAATGGCTTACCAAGTCTCTCGGCCTTGTCTGCTCTCGTGTTATAGAGCTCAGCGCCTGCCTCGAGCTTACCTGTTACGACCTTCATAACGGAAATCTTTCCTACGAACGGGTCGACTATTGTCTTGAATACGAATGCGGATACAGGACCGTCTTTGGAGATGTTCTTCTCTACGGATTCACCCTTTCCGTCTGTTCCGTGGTACGGCGCATGGTGCGTCGGTGTTGGAACGCAAGCAGCGAGAAGGTTGAGTATTCCTTCTACCTTCTGTCCCATCTGGAATGTGTCCATGCAAACCGGAACGATGTCGCCGTTTGCAATACCTGTCATGAGACCTTTGCTGATTTCTTCCTGTGTAAAGTCCTCTCCCTCAAAGTATTTTTCCATGAGAGCTTCGTCAGACTCCGCAATCGCTTCCTTGAGCGAATCGTCGATATCGCTAAGCGGCCACGGAAGAGCAACTACCTTTGTTCCAAACTTGCCCTGAAGCTCGGCAAGAGTATTGTCAAAATTGAATTCGTCTTTGTCGCGTCTTGAGATGACGATGAATCTCGGCATATTGTAGCGCTCGCATACGTTCCAAGCAGCTTCGGTTCCTACCTGAATTCCCGAACCAGCGTCAACCATGATTACCGCAGCCTCTGCAGCGCGGAGAGCCGCATTTACTTCTCCAACAAAGTCAAAGTAACCCGGCGTATCGATGAAATTGATTTTGGTATTGTTCCACTCGATAGGTACGATTGATGTATTGATTGAATATCCTTTTTCAATCTCCATCTTGTCGTAGTCGGATACGGTGTTTCCGTCCTCAACCTTACCCATCTTCTTGGTTACTCCGGTCTCCAGAAGGGCAGCCTCGAGGAATGTTGTCTTACCGGTACCGCCGTGTCCCAGAAGTGCAACGTTTCTGATGGTTTCGCTAGTATAGCTCTTCATTTAAAAACCTCCTAAAAATATAAATTGACCGTGGAAAATATCGCTGATATAAGCGCTATTATCCCCCGGTCTCATATTACCCAAACATTATGGTCGGCCGCCCGAACCCCTCCGAGCCGCCGCAAAGAACAGTATATCAAAAAAGTTACGGCTACGCAACCAAAATGGACCGGGCCCGGGGCTCTAATTTTGCGTTGATTTATAGGTGGCTTAATGTGGTATAATCCTCGAAACGAGGTGTATGTATGAAAGATTTTCAAAACGGCATGAACGAGATTGTTGACGCAATCTATAACGACTATTCAAACGGGCGCGAAATCGACAGAAACGACTTTTTTGGGCAGCCCGACCAGGACGTGGTAATCGAGATCGCGAGAAAACTCCTGATGGTTCTCTACCCCGGATACTATCGCGACGATACATTTGAGACCGAGTCCGCGCGCGGACGCCTTGCGATTCTCGTAGAGGACGTGATGCAAAGCCTCCGCCATCAGATCGAAATCGTTCTTGTGAACGATCCCAGGTTCAAGGATGCGGACAAAGCCACCCGCCGCGAAGCTGCCGAAGAAATTACCCTCGCCTTCTTTCGCGAAATCCCAAAGATAAGAGAGTATCTGGATACGGATATCGATGCGACCTATGACGGAGACCCTGCGGCCTTTGATAGAATCGAAATCGTAATAGCCTACCCGGGTCTTTTTGCGACGACCATCCACAGGCTTGCACACGAACTGTATAAATTGAATGTGCCGTATATTCCGCGTCTGATGAGCGAATACGCGCACGCCGAAACCGGAGTCGACATTCACCCCGGCGCAAATATCGGGAAGTATTTCTTTATCGATCACGCTACCGGAATCGTAATCGGCGAAACATCCGACATCGGTGAACACGTCAAGGTTTATCAGGGCGTAACTATCGGCGCTCTCTCAACAAAGGACGGAAACTCCGCGCGCGGAAGCAAGCGTCACCCGACAATAGAAGACCGCGTAACTCTATACGCCGGAGCCGCAATCCTTGGCGGCGACACGGTCATCGGTCACGACAGCATAATCGGAGGTTCATCATTTGTAACAAAGTCGGTAGCTCCGCATACAACGGTAAGCGTCAAGACCGAATCGACTGCGACCACAGATATGAAGCCGACCGAGGTTTAGTCAATATTGACAGTAGAATAAATAGAAATAGAAACAGAAACAGAAACAGAAATAGAAATAAAAATCGAAATAAAAAAGCGGCTTTGAGATTTTCTTCTCGCGCCGCTTTTATTTTTCTTTTCCATTTTTGTAAATAGACAGTATCGGAATCTTTTTGATCTCTTTATCCGGAACCTCGAAAGGACTCTTGCCAAGAACTACAAAGTCCGCTTTCTCGCCTCTTGCAATTCTTCCTCTAACGCTCTCGTCAAAATCTCTGTCCGACTCAAAGTTGAGCGACGCACCCTGCGCTTCGGGGAACGCAGGACATACAAATCCTCCGTGCAAATCAAAAAGAGCCATAGCGGGGCCTAGAGCCAACGTAACCATCTCTTCGTCGGTACCAACCGCGAAGAATACGCCGTCCTCTACTATGAACGCCTGCACCGGATTGCCGCCGGTATTTGTATAAACTTTTCCGTTGTAATAGACTTGTTTCACTTTATCCTTCTTTGAATATGCGCGCACTCAAAATGCACCACTTGATGACGGAGCCTAAATATGATAGCACACCTTTGTTAGAGTAGTGTTATTCCGAGTACGTTATATGCTTATTGTGTAGTATAATTATACCATGAAAAATCAGATTCAATACAAATTAATCAGAAGTAAGCGAAAAACCATCTCCGTCGAGATAACCGAGTCGGGAGAGGTTCAAGTTAGAGCGCCTCGATGGTCTCCAAGACTTGAAATTGAGGCGTTTTTGCTCTCTCACGAGGCGTGGATTAGGGAGCAGCAAGCCAAAATGACGATAAACTACATAGAAAGTGCCTGGACACCAAAGTTGACCGAGGAGGAACTAAAAGCCCTCAAAAAAACAGCGAGAATCGACATTTTATCGCGAATAGAAAAGTGGGCTCCCGTCGTTGCGCCAAATTCTGCATGGGCACCGCAACAGCTATCATTTCTCGAGACCCTCGGCATAAAAACCCCAAAGCCTCCCCGCCTCACCATAGGAAAACAAAAAACCCTCTGGGGAAGCTGCACCCCCGATGGCAACCTTAGTTTTAATTGTCTTCTAATGCTTGCGCCCGAAGACGTGCGCGACTATGTCGTCGTCCACGAACTTTGTCATCTTACGCATTTGGATCACTCACGCGCGTTTTGGAGCGAGGTCGAGCGCGCTCTTCCAAATTATCGCGTACAGAAAAAATGGTTAAAAGAAAACGGGCACACTCTGCTTGCCCGTATCTCCAAATAATTATTTAAACCAAATCAAATCTACAGCATATTGAATCCGAGGAATCCTGCGGTCATCATTATTGCGCCCGCAAGCAGAACACCGAGCGTAACTGCGGCGAACGTATGCTTGATACCCATGTCGAGTATGCTCGCGCCGAGAGTTCCCGTCCACGCTCCCGTTCCGGGAAGCGGAATCCCAACAAAGAGAAGAAGCGCGATAAACGTTCCGCGTCGCCCCGCCTTTTCGGTAAGTTTGCGACCCGCCTTTTCTCCTTTTTCATAGAGGAATTTGCAGGCTCCTCCGATTACTTTCTTATTCTCTCCCCATTTGAGAATTTTTCTCGCAAAGAAATACACGAACGGCATCGGGATAATATTTCCGAGCGCACAGACAATATACGATTGAACAACCGGCATCTCGAGATACTGCGAATACAGCACCGCGCCTCTTAGTTCAATCAACGGAACCATCGATATTAAAAAAATCTTCAGGTAATTATTCATAGTCGCTCTATTTATTCCGCACTCTTATTCCGCGCGTTTTCTCTTGCGAAGATAATTCACGATAAGTATAACACTTACCAACACTATAACAGAAACTATCAGTATGGCGCAATTGCCGAAAAACTCTTCGGGCAGGATTTTGATGATTTCGTCCTTTGCAGGATCGAATATCCAATTCTCCTTGCCCGGAAAAAACGTATGGTGGAACTTAACAAAGAAAGCATCAAAGTCCGAAGCTCCGATTGCCGCAAGCACTGCGCCAACGATAAGCATGATTATTCCCGCAAAGAATCCCGAGCGACGCGCAAAGGATTTTGTAAATTCTTCGGCACGCAGTATATCGTCCTGCGCGCTATCGCCCTGCGACTTTCCGGGAGCATCGCCCTGCGACTTTCCAAAAATTCCGACTGCGACCGCGATACAAGCAACTATTCCTATCGCGGAAACGACAACCAACACTTTGTCGAGCGTAAACAGCATCTTGCAATCATCAAAATGATTCTTTCCTTCTTCCGACCAGGCGAGTTTTCCCGTTCCGAACTCCTCGCTCTTTCCCATGCAATAATCCATCATCTCGTCGTATGCTTCTTTTGCTTCTTCGACGGTATAACCCGTTGCCTCGGGAATTCCCAGACTCTCTATCTGCGAGTAATAGAACGAGCGAACAACAAGCGGAAGCGCAACCGCCCCGCTCACCACGAAAAGTATTATAAGTATTGTCAAAAGAATTCTTGCTGCTTTCATGCAACTAGTGTATCACGCAGACAAAAAGAGGACAACACAGTTGTCCTCTTTGATTGTAGCAATTAACGTTTGCTGAACTGGGATGCTCTACGAGCTTTCTTGAGACCGTATTTCTTACGCTCTTTCATTCTCGGATCTCTTGTAAGGAATCCTGCTGCCTTGAGCGGTGCTCTGTATGTTTCGGAATCCGCTACACAGAGAGCTCTTGAGATACCATGTCTAAGCGCTCCGGCCTGTCCTGTGAATCCGCCGCCGTGTACGGTAGCGATTACGTCGAACTTACCCTCGCATCCTGCAACCTGGAAAGGTCTAACGATTTCGTTCTTAACTACTTCGTTACCTGTTCCAAAGTATCCGTCCAGGTCCTTTTTGTTTACTGTGATGTTTCCGGAACCGGGAACAAGTCTTACTCTGGCTACAGAAGACTTTCTTCTGCCTGTGCCCTGATATTGCATCTTTGCCATCTTCTACTTCCTCCCTTCCTTAAAACTCCAGAACTTCCGGCTTCTGTGCTGCATGATTGTGCTCAGGTCCGGCATAAACCTTTAACTTCTTGAACATCTGACGGCCAAGTCTTCCATCAGGAAGCATTCCCTTGACAGCGTGTCTGATGATTTCTTCCGGCTTCTTCGCCTGAAGCTTTTCGAAAGTAACCTCACGAAGACCACCCGGATATCCGGTATGTCTCTTGTAGATCTTTTCTTTTCTCTTCTTTCCGGTGACCTCAACCTTTTCTGCATTGATGATGATAACGTAATCACCGCAGTCAACATGAGGTGTGTAGATAGGTTTTCTCTTGCCCCTGAGAACCATGGCAACTTCTGCTGCCAGGCGGCCAAGAGTCTTTCCCTCGGCGTCGACAACGTACCACTTACGCTCGACTTCCTGAGGCTTTGCGATAAAAGACTTCATTTTCTTTTCCTTTCCACCTACTCGGTTGAGGGTAATCCGCTTGATGCGGTTACCACCCAACGTTTTCGATTGTGTCTACTCGGTTCTGCACGTGACCGTCCTTTGATCAGCCCCGCACCGAACGTATTCGACCAACTAATAACGATTAGCTCGAGGAACGCGGACCTGCCATCAGGCAATTCCTATCCCATCGATATACTCGCATAGGCCGTTTCCGTTGGAAAACCGCCAAAAACGCAAGCACGAGTATTATATATCATTGAAAAATCAATTGCAAGCACTATATTTGGGCTAGTTTTCGGCTGAATATTCAGCCTGTAGTGCCTCCAGGATTGCGTTAAACACTTCCATTCCGTCCTCAGGCATAGCCTCCGAAGAAATCCTCATATATTTCTCGCCTGCCGGGAATTTGCAGACGTAATTGCAGCCGACGATGGAGCCGAGTTTACTCTCGTCCATAGTCTCCCATCTTTTAACCTTGTGCTCCTTTATAATTTCCATAACCGCATCGAACATCGCATAAGGCACCGTAGAAGAAACCATCTTCTCCGTTCTGAGTCCGCCGTCCGTATAGACGTCCATGCGAACCTCCTCCGTAGACATCTTTCCCTCTTCATCGACGATGGCATATAGAACGATTTCGTAATACCCTTGCTTCTCTTCGGTTCCTACAACCTGCTGAAAATAATCAAAGAGCATAACATCTTCCTGTCCGCCCTCTATAAGCTGATTGACTATATCCATATCATTCACTTTCTTTCCGCAGCCAAACATTCCAAAAGCAATCAAAGCCGCCAAGCAAATTGCGATGATTGGTTTAATTCTTATCTTCTTCATATACACCCTCCGCATATTCGTTTACTTCTTTTCCTGCAGCTTTGCGTAGAGAGACGAAAGCGATATACCAAGGGCCTTTGCCGCCTCTCTCTTTCCTTCCGTCGTGGCCCCGTATTTTTCTATTGCGCGCTTTATCTCCTGCTGTTCAAAAATCTTTACGAGCTCCGACAGCGTCATACCGTCGGTATAAGATGTCTCGTAAGCGCTATAATACGTTCCGCCATACACATTGTCGTATGTGCCGATATTGCGTGCCGCATCGCCTTCATAATCCATACGTGATGCATGAATTTTCGCGCCCTGCCACTCTTCTCCTATGCTCTGAAGAATGCTCGGCGGTATGCACGATGCATCGATGACGCCATCAGCCGCCATCATAGCCGCATACTCAATTATATTTCTCAGTTCTCTTATATTTCCCGGCCACGTATAGCTCATCATCATCTCCTGAGCCTCTTTGGTGACCTGATATCTTCTCTTGTTTTGAATCTCCGCGGCCTGAATAAACGAACGCGCAAGCTCCTGAATGTCTTCGCGGCGTTCTCTCAGCGGAGGTACGTTTATCGGTGCAACGGATATTCTGTAATAGAGGTCCGATCTGAATTTTTTATCAGCGATGTATTGCTGGATATCTACGTTGCAGGCAGAGACAACTCTTACGTCCATCTTGATTTCTTTGATGCCGCCGATTCTTCTGAAACGTTTTTCCTGAAGCGCACGGAGGAGTTTTGCCTGAAGGTCGTAGTCCATCTCGGAGATTTCGTCTAGGAAAATCGTTCCTCCTTCTGCAGCTTCAAATAGTCCGAGCTTTCCGCCCTTCTTTGCTCCCGTGAACGCTCCTTCTTCATAACCAAAGAGTTCGCTCTCGAGCATGGTCTTGCTTATCGCCGCGCAGTTAATCGCAACAAACGGCGCAGTCTTTCTCGAGCTTTCGTTATGAATTGCCTGAGCAAAGAGTTCCTTACCGCAACCGCTCTCACCCTGAAGAAGAACATTCGCGTCGTATGCCGCAATCTTCTTGGCGAGTTCTATGGTGTTTTGCAGAACGAGGCTTCCTCCGACAATATCCTCAAACGTATACTGCGTACCGTTGGTGAGATTCATCCTCACCTTGAGGCGCTCCTCTTCCTTTTCGAGTTCGTTTACCTTGTCCTTTAGATACTGCGCGCGATCCGTATAGGTAACCACGGAAACTGTGCCGACGGTTTTTCCCTTTTCTTTTATCGGATAGACGTCAACAAAATAATCCTCGCTGTCCTCAATTCGATAGAGCGACTGCACGGGTTTACCCGTCGCAAGTACCTTTGGTGCAACGGCACCCGGCCTTATGTCCGTAAGGGGCACACCCTTTACTTCCTCCAGCTTCTTTCCGATAAACTCTCCGTAGCTCGCGTTAAAATACTCCATGCGGCATTCCTCGTCGCATACGAGTATTCCCTGCTCAACGCTGTCAAAAATCGTTTTCCAATCTTTCATATTATTTCTCCTATTAACAATTATAGCAGAATTCCAGAAATTCGGAAACGAAAACCGGGACCCGCCCTGGGTCCCGGCTTCCTTGTACTATTGGAGGTGCCAATATATCTTAGCTTCTATCTTAGATCTCCATATCGAGGAGATATGATGAGAATCCTTTTCCGTGCATATCTACGGAGAGCGATCTCGTTACACCACCGCCGAGAGCAGCCTGCATAACAAAGTTCAGCGCATAGATATTTGGAAGCTCATAGCGAACTACGTCGCCCTTTACCATTCCCTTGAAATGTTCCTTAACCTTTTCCGGAGTAACCTTCTCCTTAAGCATCTCATAATCCTTAGGATCATAAGCGATCAATGACAAATTGGAGATATTACCCTTATCGCCTGTACGCGAATGTGCGATTTCATATAACTTCATATCATTACCTCCCAATCATTAAACGGTGAAGATTTCAACTTCCGGCTTAACGTCATTTCTGTTAACCAGGATTGACGCTACGGAAACGATTTCTCTTGTTCTCTTGGTAGCACCGCAGCCGCCTGCAGGACCGTTTGTATAGAGTGCTTCTACTTCGTTTGCAACGAGGTCTGCAACTGCCTTTGTCGATGCGCGGCCTGCAACTCTTACTCTTACTTCAGAAGGCTCTTCGTTATACTTGTAATCCGGATTCCAGTAGAGGCTGTTGCATCCGATGATGTCATATTTGAATTCGTCAAACTGTCCCGGAGCAACGAGCTCGAGTCTCTCTTTGAGGATCTCGATTGCCTGCTTTGCTCTCTCGAGGCATCCCGGTCCACCGTAGCTGATTTCGCCGTCGCCGATATAGCAGTCCTGATAACCGATTGAGCACTTTAATGTGTCTGTCTTTGGCATTCCCGTTGCGCCTTCAACTTCAACAAAGTCCTTAGCTGTCTCGGTGAACTTAACCTGCTTAAAGTTTGCAACTACGTCAGGTGTGAGATACTTCTCAGGATCGTGAATCTCGTAGATGATCTGCTCGGAAAGTGTCGATGCGTTTACTACGCCGCCGGCGCCTTCTACCTTTGTTATAGCAAAGGAACCATCTTCAGCAATCTCTGCGAGTGGGAATCCAAGGTGTCCCATTCCCGGAACGTCCTTCTTGCCCGGCTCTGCATAGTAGCCGCCTGTAGCCTGGCCACCGCACTCGAGAAGGTGCCCCATCATTGTGCCTTTTCCGAGCTTATCCCAATCTTCCATGTCCCAACCGAATTCATAAATCGCAGGAGCCATAAAGATTGCAGGGTCAGCAACACGACCTGTGATAACTACGTCAGCGCCCTGCTCGAGAGCCTTTACTATTCCCTCAACTCCGAGGTAAGCGTTTGCGGAAACGATCTGTCCCGGAAGCTTTGCAAGCGGTTCATGTGTTTCCCAAACTTCTGTATCCATATATCTATCAATTACAGGAAGAATGTCGTCGCCTGTTACGCAAGCAATCTTCATGCCCTTGAGGCCATGCTTCTCTGCAATCTCAACACACTTCTTTGCTGCCGCAACAGGATTTGCGGAACCCATATTGGTTATGAGCTTAACCTTATGTTCCCAGCAAAGCGGAAGAGCTTTTTCCATACGGTGCTCAAGGAGACCGTTGTATCCCTTTGTAGGATCCTTTAGCTTAGCCTGCTGACCGATAGCTATTGTTCTCTCAGCAAGACATTCGTAGCTTATATAATCCAGATTACCTTTTTCTATGAGTTCTAGCGATGGCTCGAGACGGTCGCCTGCATAGCCTGCGCCGGAACCAATTCTAATCTTTTTCATAGTATGTCCTTTCTATATTTCTATGCGGCTCGCTCACAAATTTTTGCGAAAGCTCTATGCGAGCAAGCCGCGGCAGTTAGCTTTGCTTAGAACGAAACGCCCTTTGTGATGATTGCAACTACGAGCATGACGATCGATACGAGCCATGCAAGAGGGAGCGTCTTCTTCTGGTGCTCGCCGAGTTCTACTCCGGAGAGACCTGTCAAAAGGAATGTTGCAGCGGTCAACGGTGAAATCGGGAAACCGGTTGTCATCTGACCGAGGATTGCAGCACGACCTACGTCAGCAGCGGCAACTCCGAATCCTGCAGCTGTCTCGGAAAGTACCGGAAGCACTCCATAGTAGAAGGAGTCCGGATCAAAGAGCAGCGAAGCCGGTGTTGCGATGATACCAACGATGAGCGGGAAGAATCTACCCATAGCGGACGGAATGATTGATACGAGAGCCTGTGACATGGCTGTGATCATTCCTGTTCCCTTCATGATTCCTGTGAAGCATCCCGCAGCAAAGAGTACAGAGCACATCATCAGGCAGCTCTTTGCGTGAGCATCAACTCTAGCCTTGGAGTCTGCAACCTTTGGATAGTTGATAAGTGTTGCGAGTACGTAGAATACCATGAATACTACAGCAGGAGCAAAGCCTGAGAAAAGAAGGCTTGCGATAGCTGCAACGATCAGGAGTACGTTGATAACAAAGTTCTTTGGTCTAAGAAGTGCCTGCTCCTCTTCCGAAAGTTCAGGCTCAACATACTGAGCAAGAGCTCCGCCTGCGGTTGAAGCGAGTCTTGACTTCTCTGACTTACCGAGCATGAATGCGATTACGAATACCGCAACGAGACCTGCTATAAGAGCCGGAAGGTCAGGCATAAAGAATGATGTTACGTTGGACTCTCCGAGAGCTGTGGCCGCTCTGATTGTCGGGCCGCCCCATGGCAGGATGTTCATAGTACCTGCGGAGAGAGCTACGATTGTAGCAAGAGTTGTTCTTCTCATTCCGAGTGCGTCGTAAAGCGGCAGGAGTGCCGGAACGCAGATAAGGAATGTAACAGCTCCGGAACCATCAAGGTGAACGATAGCCGCGAGAAGTGCAGTACCGAGAGCAATCTTGATAGGATCTGTTCCTACTACATTAAGAATCTTTCTGATGATTGGTCTGAATGTTCCTGCATCTGTCAGGATTCCAAAGAAGAGAATCGAGAAGATGAACATTACGCCTGTTGCGGCAACAGAACCGATACCCTGAGCTCCTGTGATCATTCCACCGAGCTTCTTGAAGTTTGCAAGAGCATCGATGACGCCTGGGGCGTTTTCAGGATCAGTAACAAAGAAGAAGCAGGAGACTATTCCTGTAATCACCGGTACAGCGATAAGAGCTACCAGCGGAGAAACCTTCTTTGTCATGATTAGGACGAGCATTAGGATGACTGTTAGAAAGCCTAAGAATGCTAACATGATTTTTCCTCCTTAAAAATAATAACCAATTTTTATTAAGCGATATTTGTCACCACTATATATCGCAAGAGGCGTGCCAACATTTTTGGCATAGCATCATTGGAGCCGAATTACGCCCCTTTAACCGCCAATTTACAAGCCTCGCGCATGGTTATTTGGGAGAAACAAAAAATATCGCACTGCAATCGCGCGATATTCTTTGTATTAACAATTCCATATTTTCGGAATTATTCCTCGCGTTTTCCAAAAATATAGAATTATATTCCACCTTTTCGGAAATATGCGTTATATAGTTCCTCTGTCGCGAGAGCCATCTTGGTTACGGAGAAATCCTCGCCCTCGGGGAAGATATACCAGGTGTCATCGAGCGTGTTGAGATCCACGCAGTCGCCGTGCTTTCCGAGATAGTCATACTCGATATGGCAGGAGTATAGCGACGGCACGTCCTTTTCCATCAAGAATTCGTCTCCGTCCACGTCGGTTCCATAGCAGCGGAAGCCGTTCATATCGTGGACGAGCTTTCCGTTTCCGAGGCGGATAAACTTCTTTGCGTTCGGGAGGCTATCCACATAGACATCAAGTTCTCCGCTTGAATATGTTCCCGATTCGACCTCACGACGGACATTCTCCCTCTCCCACTCATACCAATCCGGTATATGTGAGAATTCCGTCTCGCCTTCGTCTGCAGCGAGCTCCGAGAAATCGTTTATCGTCCATGACTTGCCGCAGGACTTGCAAAACAGTTTACGCCCTTTGCTCGCCATCTTGAACTCGGTCCCGCAGTGCGGACACTGATAGAGAACCTTGTGGAGTCCCTCTGCATGTCCCTCGTAAGTAATCCTGATTCCCTTCTCCTTCTGCCAAGCAAAGTCATCGTACTGAAACGCGTCGACAAGACCTTTGTTAATCTCTTCGACCGAAAGAGAATCTAAATCTTCCTTTGTATATAGAAGTTTCATTTCTGCTTCCGTCGGTTTAACTCCGCGGTCATGGAGATTCCAGAACGGAGAATTAACGTGATGCCCGTGACAGATAAGCGTAACCACAGGAACGCCGAGCGTCTTACATAGTTTCCCGAGAGACTCAGGAAGCACCGCCGTCGTTCCGCAGAGAGAATATCTAGCCTCAGGATAGATCACCGCAATATCGCCATGAGCGATCGTAGTCTTAAGATGCCTGACCACGCTCAAGCTCTGCGTAAACTTGCGCTTACAGATACAGCCAACGTCGCGCAGAAGCTTTTCGCGTCCAATAAACCCATCAATCGCAACTATGTAATTGCATTTGTTCGGATACGTAGCCTTTGTTGCAACCTTAAAGTCCATAAACGCATTATGATTGCAAAGAAGAAGGTACGGCGGCTCAATGCCATCCATACCAACCTTCGTAAGCACATTCTTATGCTTAATCAAATCCGGATAACTCAAAGCAGGGAGAAGTGGCATCAAATACCACTTCGTCCTTACCGGAGGTTTCTTCATATCAAATCTTTCAAATTCTTGCTTCATATCTTTTTAATTGATGACTGTTCCTTCTGCGTTTTTTAAATCAGAAACCGTCTCATTTTAAATCATATCATCGAAATCAATACGTAGATCCAGTGGGCAGAAACTCCCGCGACAAGTCCGCCGATCGTGTGGCTCGTTATAGCTTTTCCGATCAAATCCTTGTGTCCGAGGCTATCCATCATCGATGCATGCGTGCTCAAGTATCCGCTCCAGCACATGCACATCGCCGTAAATACCGCAACGTCTCCCGGACCGATGAGCTTGTTTGTAGTGAGGTTCGCCGTCAAACTGAGCGCAGCTCCCGCGGCGCCGAGCGCAGTTACCGGAACACCGATCGCCTCAGGACTTGTGAACCCAAACAGCGGCTTAAGAATAAAATCAATCTTCTCGGCAAGCACCGGAAGCACCCTTATTCCCTCGTAAGCCGCACCCGTGTATTCACCGGACTCCGACGGCCCGTTGATCAGCATAAGCACGATGGTACAGATTACAAGCACGCCCGGGATTATACTCATGCCCATCTTCACTCCGCTATGTCCTCCTTCGAGAACCGCAGAGATAACGCGGCTTCCGATTCCACCGTGTCTTATCGGGCGCATGTCCTTTGGTGTATTCAGATTAGGACCCGATGTATATTCCTCGTCCCAAGTATCGCCAAAATATTTCTTTGTGAACGCGAGCATGATGCGCGTGCTCACTATGCTCCCCAGAGTCGCACCGATGAGACCAACTCCGACCGCAGGCCCGAGCGAGACTCCCATCTTTGGCGAAAGGCTGTACATATACGTGCAGACGATGAGACCCATACCGAACGCGGTTCCGAGATTTGTCAGTGCCGGGAATTCAAACTTTCTAAAATAATGTCTAAAGTGATGGTCATCCGTCAGCGCAAGGATCGCCGGATTGTCCGAAAGGAACGTCGTTACAACTCCGAGCGCCGCAGCACCAGGGAGTCTGAATATCGGCCTCATGAGCGGACGGAGCAATCTGTTCGCAAGCGAGACAACCCCGAACTCCGAGAACAGCGCGCTCACCGCGCCCATAATTACGCAGACCGCAGTGATGTAGAGCACCGTATCAATCAGCAGCCTGTACGCCGTATTCATAATCGTATTCAGCGCATTGGCAAGCCCCATATAATAAACAAAGACTCCAAAAAACGCCAAGAAGATGATCGGGAACACGAACGTCTCCGCGCTCATCTCCTTCTTAAAAGAAAATGATGTGTTTTTTTCTTCCATACTATTCTATCCAGACCTATTCTATCCAGTTTCTACACACACCAATCGTTATTCTACACCAAAGCGCATATTAATGCTAGTAGTCTTACACCGTTTCAGCCTTTGCCAAGAGCCAAGGTCTTTTCGGATTTTTCGTATGCGATTCTGGGATAGTTGTCCTGCACAACGTGAATCGTGCCGCATCTAACAAAGCCGAGTTTGGCGAGTAGCCGTTGCAGTACCAAGTTGTCTCCATGCGTGTCGACCCTAAGATGCTTACACTCGTCGTACGCCCAGTTGATGCAGAACTCGCCGATACCCTTCTCGGAACCGTCGCCGGCCAGCCTGTGAATCACGCCGTAGGGGCTTTCGTCAAGCCACTCACCATCTTCGATACCCGCGTAGGTCGCTTCGATGTCAGGCCCATACCAAAGGAAGAACGTGCCGATAACTTTTCCGTCGTCGCTCGTGCACACATAACTAAACCCGCGATCGATATCCTCGCGAATCAGCTCCTCCGGCGGCCATTTATTGGCGCCCCACTGATTTGGATTCCCATGCGCCGCCATAAACCCCCGCGCGTATTCATATATCTCCATAATCCGAGCGATGTCGCCCGGCTCAGAATGTCGGATTTTCATTTTGGTTTAACGCTCCTAGTTGTTTTCGAGAATGCTCTCCAATGTTTTTACAAAGTCCGCGATGCCGTCTTTGTCTTCTTCTGTGAATCTATCAAGCGACGGACTATCGATATCCAAAACCGCGATTACTTCGCCCGCTCGATGAATCGGTATAACGATTTCGGATCTAGACGCGCTGTCGCACGCGATGTGCCCCGGAAATGCGTGGACATCGGGAACCAATTGAATAGAGTCAGTCTCCCACGCGGTTCCGCATACGCCTTTGCCCTTAGCAATATTAACGCAGGCAACCTTACCCTGAAACGGACCGAGCAATAAACTCTCACCTGCCACAGTATAGAAACCCGCCCAATTTATATCCGGAAGCGCATCGAACAAAATCGCCGACGCATTCGCCATAACCGGCACCCGGTCACGCGATTCCTCCGCCAGCGCCTCCATCTGTTTACAAAGCAATTTATACTCTACCATTACACTAGTACCTCATAAAGCATGATGCACCTCCAATTGACAAATAAGTACAAACATATAAAATATGTGTTAGCAGTTATATCCAACTACGTTTCGGACGTAACCTGGGGGCCTCGGCATCTATCAGGGATTGGATGGCTGCTTTTTATTTGCACAAACCCTCTGCTCATAACAAGAATATTCTTGTTAAACATATGCTAATTTTATCATATTTGTTTCTTAGATTCATTTGTTATGTGTTTAACCGTTATACACATTCAATTGTAGATAATTTTCTCGTCTATTCAACCCATTTATTTGGTTGTTATCAACTCACTTTTTCATATAAGCAACACGTTGCTCCAGTATAATATCCGTATGAGCGGAATAATAGATACTTCTAAATTGAAAGTGCTTCCGGAAAGGCACGAATTAGAAACTGCTAAATATTTTGCTGACTTGGGATACGATATAGTATTTTTACCCCCCAAACAATAGCCCCAAAATGAGCAATCCCGACATCCTAATGAACGGAGTAGTATGGGAGATGAAATGTCCAAAAGGCAAAAGCAAAAGAACCATCGAGAACAATATACGCAAAGCTAATAAGCAATCCGAGAATATCATTTTTGATCTCCGAAGGATAAACCTTGAAGAATCAACTTCCATTAGACGGCTTGAAAAAGAGTTTAATATCCGACCACATTTAAAGCGGTTATTAGTGATTAAAAAGAACGGCGAACTTTTGAAGTATACCTAAAAGAATTCTTTGACTTTTTCAATATCTGTGGTATCATAATCGTGAGAGAAGCTCGACCCACTGCTGGAATAGCGGAGGGCCCAGAGCTTCTTCTTTTTATACATCTAGCACCTCTGCGACCCTATTAAATATCAAAGTCCACTTACCGCCCGTTATATCCTGATGGTAGTGACCTGAATACCAGCGCTTAAACTGAATGCCGTTCTTAATAAGCTCATCAAAATAAATCGAAAGCGGCCCACCGCCAAGCATCCTCATCTCGCGAAGAATACTCACCGGCAGCGAATGCGTGATTACATAATCAACTTTGTAATCACGGCGCTCCAAATTATCCATCCCTTCCGCGAACTCTTCTTCCGATGGAATTTCTCTGTCCCACCAAACTTTGCCGCGGTCCCTTTCTTCCTGTCCGACGGCCGCGCCGCGATCAATGGATTTTCCACCGCCAAACGTAAAGAAAGTGTGCCCCGCTATATCATAAATCTGCCCGCGCATAAGATGAATTATCGAAGGCGTGATTATATGCGCCTTCCCGCCATGCCACTCGCTCACGGGATATGAATCGAGACGCGCGTGGTTCTCGTGATTTCCGTCGATAAAAAGCGTCGTCCACGGTTTCTCCTCGAACCATTTTTTCCAGTAGAGTTCTTCATTGCTCCAACAAAGGTCCTCCGGGTTACTCTCAACCGAGCTTCCGCTCTCCTTATACGACCAAAGCAAACCAAAATCGCCGGCTACGATCACGTAGTCGTCCTTGGTAAGCTCCTTTTCCTCCAAGAAGTTATCCGAATTCAATTTCTTGACATCAATCGGGATATGCGTATCCCCTGTTACGAATACTCTGCTCATAAGCGTCTCCTAGCGCGCCTTCGCATTTACATCTCAAAGTATCGATATGTGCACCCTTCGGTTGTTACATCTTCTTAAACACGCTGGCGGGCTGTCCGCAAACAGGACATTTTTCAGGTGGTTCGTCTCCTGTATGAACGTATCCGCAAACTGTGCAAATCCATCTGGTCTTGCCCGCGTTCGGATCCTCCGGCACAGGAAGCTCACTCAAAAGCTTAACTATATCGTCAGCAATCTTGTTGGCGTCATCTTCGCTGAACTCGCCCATGTCAACAATCTGCATTCCCGTGAGCTCGCTGAACTTTCCGAGAAGCGCCTGCTCCTCCGGCGTGAGCGTGTCCACCCTGAGCTGTCCCTTCATAAAGAAAGAATTAAACGTGGCAGGCTGCGCGAGATTCTTAAGCCCCTCTGCAACAGACGGGAATTCCTTTTCCGAAAAAAGTCCCTCGCCGACCACGATGAGATTCTTGTAATTCAGCTTGCCCTTCATCTTCTCAACAAAGAGCTTAGTGAGCTGCGCCGTATAAGGTCCGCGGAAACCAAATACCAAAATCAGATTGTCGTATGTGGTCTCATCCTCAGCCTGAAACGGCGTGTCAACGTTAATGCAAAGCGCATCCAGCTTGTCCGCGATTATCTTGGCCAACCTTTTGGCGCTGCCATGCTGGGTTTCATAAGTCACTATATTTCTCATAATTATTACCTCCGTTGGTATAAATATACCCCGCGCGAGCGCGGAGTAAACGGTGTTTGGCGATTTTTTGATAATTGGTATCAGTTTATACTATGCCTTCAAAAGCGCCTTCGCCATATCTTCCAACTACATTTTCTTTGTTCCGCATTTTAATTGTATGTCCATGTTTTCTATGATGTTGTCGGCGACTTCTTCTGAGGCGCCAAGTTCCATCAGTTGCTCCTTGGCTTTCTCCCTGGCGAACCCACGCACTATGAAGTCGTACTCTGCCTCGCCGAGAGTTTTTTGCATATACTTTTCCAAGTTACGCATGCAGAGAATCTCTTCTTCCATTTCTTCTATGGTCATGTTCAGTTTTTCGCTTTTCATGGTCGCACCTCCTTCTAATACGCCGAAAGGCAAAAGGATAATTGTTCGGTCTTTATTTGGCGTTTTTTGATTGGTTCACTCTTTGTTGTAGCGCCCCGTAGAACTCATCGATCCTCTCTTGCATGTCACTTGGTATAAGCGTTTTGGCCTGTTCGATTATCTCTTCCGGCACCCCATAAAACGCCTCCGCAATCGAACCCGCAATCGCGCCCTGTGTATCGGCATCTCCACCAAGAGAAACTGCCTCTCGTACAACATCCTCGTATGAGTCCCCGTCCATGAATGCGATTATAGCTTCAGGGACTGAACCCTGGCAGGTAACATCGAACCTATACCCAGGCCTAATGTCGGCACACGTACGATTGAGATCGTACCCGAACTCGCTTTCAATGTATTTCTTTATCTCGTCTTTAGATGATCCATTCCTCGCCATAAAGATTGCCGCAGCTACGGACTCCGCTCCCTTCACGCCCTCCGGATGATTGTGGGTAACCTCTGCAGAGAGTCTGGCCATCTTCCTTGTAGTTTCCATATCGTCATATAACCACCCGCAGGGAGATACTCTCATGGCTGACCCGTTTCCGAAACTGTTATACGGTTCCATATCGGGCGAGCTTAACCAGCTAATAAATCTTCCGCCGTACCCGGCACGGGGATACTTGGCGCCCCAGCGCCTCATGGATTCAACAAAGATATCTTTAATCTCCTCTTCTGTTTCGCTGCCGCTCAACCCGAGTAGTGTTTCGGCAACAGCAACTGTCATTACGGAATCATCTGTGGGCTCACTATAAGGAGCCATCCAAACAAAGTCTTTTTTCTTTGTTGGATGGAACTCATAGACGCTTCCAACCATATCTCCAATTATTGCACCGTACATATGCACCTCCTGTGTTAGGCCGCTATGGACTTCCTTAGGTTTATTGTACAGGGTTATATATGTGTTGGGAATAGGGGTTTGAAGAAAAGGGTAATTATTTGGACGTTGCGCAGGAAAACCGCCCGGCGGGGGCATAAAAAAGAAGCTCTGGGCCCTCCGCTATTCCAGCAGTGGGTCGAGCTTCTCTTGTTGTAATGATATCACATTATTTTGCTTTGTCAAAGTGCTATCCAACGGAAACGCCACTACGTAGCTTCTCCTTTTTGGCGATATCTAAAGTCAACATTGCGTAAATCCTAAAGTTTACACTACGTAAATCCCAAAGTTTAGCCGCCTGAACGCACTTTTTCAAGCGAGTTTTGCCTACAAACTCTCCACCCAGCTCTTCAGTTCCTCTTCCGAAGCGCCGATCGAGAAGACTCTTGCGTCCAGCACTTCCGGATTTCCGGACAGATACGGCTGGAGTTTCTCCGCCGTCTTTCCCATCTCGCTTCCGCCGGACGTAGCAAATAGCGCAACCTTCTTTCCGCTCCAATCATATCCCTTAACAAAGGTGTTGATGATGTTTGGCGCTGCAAAATACCAAATCGGAAAACCGATAAAGATCATGTCGTAGTCGTTCCAGCCTTCTACGCGGCCGACAACCGGAACATCCTTCTTGCCCATCTTTTCTTTGTTGCACCTGGACAAAGGATTCTTCCAATTGATTTCCTCTTTCGTGTACGGCTTCTCCGGCTTGATCTCAAACGCGTCCGCCCCGATGGCCGCCGCAAGCCTCTCCGCCAAAGCCTTGGTATTGCCCTCAGCCGAAAAATATGTGATTAAAGTTTTCATGTGTACCTCCGTGGTTCAGTTTACGCAAGTTACCAGCAAGATAAATTATGCCTATAGCAGTTTTAAGAATTCACCTTGACTATATATAGATGCTCAATAACTTTATCATCACATTTCTTGTATTGCCGATGTTCGTTGTCACTTTCTGTTCTAAACCTTCTATAATCGGTCGTGTATTCTTTGACGTGGCCTTTCTTTGAAAGAATTCTAATTAAATCTTCTCTTGGTATGATGCCCTCATTGTTATAGCTCAAAACAATACATTCAGCCTTGGCATTTTCAATTAAATTTTCAAATGCGGCACCCGCCTCCCTTTTTAAGCAATAAAGTGATTTTGTTTTCGAATAATCGCGCTGACCCGTTTTACCTTTTAACTCCATCTTGTCCCAGACGGATAGACTTTCTAGCACGTGAAAATTTGGGGCGTATTGTCTCTCGTTATATGGCGGATCCAAATATAATACATTAGCATCAACTCTCTTTATCAATTCATTAGCATCAGTTTGGTATATTTCATTATCACAATTGTTATCGCTAATTGACGGAGGCAACAATGTTAACTGCTTCAGCGCCATTGATCTCCAAATCTTTAAGTACGCGCCATATGTCCCGGAAATATTAGCAACAAAGTCCGCAGCATTTACCAACGAACAAACCAATACATAATACTCTTCTTGCGAAATCTTGCCTTCATTTTTCCAATCTTCAATTTGATCTCTAATAGAATCTATCTTCATTGCGTTCATATCCGAAAAGTATTGTCTATTATATCTCCCGGATGGTGCATAATTCTCAAACGCATATCCCCTTTTGGGTTCAAGATTGTTCAAGTAGTCTAACACACCACATATCCCGTCATTAGAAACAGAGGTAAAGACAGGCATCTTATTCATCTTTACCGTAACGTATTGATGAATAAACGAGTAAGTCATGAAATCGTTAGAAATAATTCTAAAACCTTTTTCTTTGAAGAATCTACCGACTGATCCAGTTCCCCCAAAAATATCGAAAAAGACCCCTTTCATCGGAATTCCAAAATCGCACATTGAATCATAAATAAAATCTAATAGTCTTGTTTTGTTACCAATATATTTCATATTACTGATTAAATTCCCTATCTAATTGATTCTTTATAACATCATCAAAATCGCTGGAATAAACTAATCTGAACCCAGTTTGTGCTTTTTCATTTAAATATACTATGATAACAACGTACGACTTGTGATAAGCAATATCATTAAAATGCCCCATCTTCATTGCTTCTTCAATAGTCTCCACATCCCTGTCCACATAAAAACTCGGGTTCTTTTTTGGGTCAGTATTTAAATTATAAATAAATGCGTCAAATTGAAGGTTTTCGTCTCCATATAAGGCATCTATTCTTTCGCTTGCCCACTGCATGGCCTTCTTTATTTTCCTATCTCTGATAATATCATGATAATTGTTTTTCCCTTCTGATATCATAAATTTATTGCCTTCTTGCATAATCAAATCAACCTTCGTGGAAACTCTATTAACTTTTTCTTGAACTTCTTCTTCCTCTTTATGTACAACAAATTGTTGCCACGAAGAGTGGTGAGTATGCAAAAAACACAACTTCCAACTCGAACATATTGTAGATTGATTTAAAAACGTTGAAACAACAGCCACTTCTTCTGTATGTCTAAGAGGTTTTGTATCAACGATCGAAATCGGTTTATAGTCGCTAGGGGTAAAGTCATTAGGTAAGTCAAAATACACTTTTTTATCATCAATGACTAGGATATCAACATATTCCGCTAAAGCTTTATATAGTTTCGTACCCACTTTGTTATTTATATTAAATCCTTTTGGCGTGTCAACAATACAATAACCGATTACGGGTTTACACTTTTTATCTTTCAAATCCTTCGCAAACAATTCCGCAAAAGCTACTATTTCACCGCTTTCCGGATCCGGGGAAAAGACTAGACGTCCGTTAGATATTTTGTGTATTCGCAAAGGCATTAATATACTTTGTGGATATGCCTTATCGTTTAATATGTCGCAAATTCTAGCTCTGTTTTTTGGAAATTTATCTATGAAATATTCTTTGCATAGCAACGTATCAACGAATCCAATTTTAGCACTTCCGATATACGACTCCGGGCACGCGTTGTTTTTTTGTAAATAATCAATCAAATTGCAAATATGCTTTTTCTTGTTATAAGACTTCCATGGTCGGAATTTAGTTTCTTCAAAATTCAACAATTCCGTTTTTTCCAAATAAGACTCGGCTAGATTAATATCTTCTTCGCAAATATAATCAATCATCCCATCAACAAACTCTGACGTATTGAATAACACTTCTTCATCGACATTCTGATTTATTGATGGTAAATCCTTATATAGACGAGGGCCACAGTTCTTTCTTCCTAAATCCTTATATTTGGGTTCTCTTAAATAATCTATCATATGTAAATACAATCGTTTTTCATACTCTGTTCGTAAATCAACATCTAAAGGATTGGCATCAACATATATGACCGATTTGATATAATCAGAAAACAACCGCTTTGCGTCCACAGGCGTTCTTTCTCTTGTTTTAGAATTTTCAAAGTTGTTTTCAAAATACGCCACAAAAGACGGTGTTTTATATCTAGCAGAATACACAAGGTGATTATATACTTGTAACGAACTCGGCTCTCTTATTGTGTCTTGCGATTCATCTCTACCAGAATAGAAAGTTTGATAGATAAAAGGAACCCCTATTCTTGCGGCGCCAAGTTTTCTGCCTTCCCGTTGCCATTGTGAATTCCCAACAGAGGCAGTTTCTGTGTTTTCTCCGGCTAGGATAACTCTTTTATTGTTTATCGAGTATAAAACATAATCCGGCAAATCAATGTAATTTATTATCTGCGAAACCTCTTTGGGCAACTCCCACTTACCATAAGCACCACATACTTTAATACCATATTTGTTGTCATTTTTGTCAACAAATACATAAATAGGTTGATCTATTGGTTCATACACAACTGCGAATAATGACATTATTTCATCATCCAAAGTTAAATCGTTAAGCAATGCGACGCCTTCTAGTATATTGTCAGAATAAACTATGAACTCATGCAAATTGCTAAATGATAAATAGCTTTCTAAGGAAATGATTTTATCCTTGGTGATTTTAGGATTAATTAATACCGACTGCATTTTATATGCTCTCCTTTCTAAATATCAATATATGCTGATGGATTAGAGATGGGATGTATGCAAACGGATAGCCGTATATATGTAACATTTTTGAATCGTCATGCCATATGATGTCCGACTTTAGTACATAACCTTCAATCGAAGAAATTGCTCGCGCTAAATCAGCTGATAGGAAGTGGTACTCCTTGCCTCTATACATATCTCCAATAAAAACAGCCATATAGCCATTTTGCTTCAATGTTGGCAATGCTTTTTCAAAAATAATCTTCATTTCTTCTAGCCACTCATCCTTTGTTTGAAGACTTTTATCGTTAAACCTCGACAGTTTTGATTTCCTGCTCGCAGCAGATGACCTTGTTTTTGATAATTGGTCCATAATCCAATAAGGCACATCGGTAATAATAAAATCAATTGATTCCGCATCAATTTCTTTTAGTTTTTCGTTTGCGTCTCCCACCAAAACCGGGAATTCCTCAAGCCCTTCTAATTTACAAACCTCTTTATAAACATCAACCCATTGCTGGTTGATTTCTATACCTACGGCTTTTCTATTACAAAGAGCCGCGCCGATCAATGACCCCCCAACACCCGCTAAAGGATCCAACACAAGCTGCCCAGCTTTTGTGAAGGTTTTAATAATATCTTCGCATAATTGCGGCGGTTTTTGCCCTCCATGTCGAGAACGCAATTTATGCTGCATGTTGGGCGGGTAAATCTTAGATATAACCGTCTTGGTAGAAAACTTCCATTCTGCACCCGTCAAATCATTTAGTTTATTTCTAGGGTCATAAGTTCTTCCTTTGGATTCTTTTTTAGTTTTTTTCTCCTCGCTATCCTTCTCAGTACCTTTTTTATCATCAAATAACGATATTTGCTCGCTGTTGTATTTCATATGTATTCCTCCTAATATAGCCGATTTGATTATCTGAAATCAGAAGTTATTGGCTACGGTTTTATATTTAAACTCTTTCCACGTCTCGAGATGTAATCTGGTCTCGCCAGTATAATCAAAGATTAATTTAGTTTCTTCCACAACTCCTGTCACAGTAGATTTTCCAACATTAGTGAGACGTATCTTAGCTTAATTTTTCGTCAAGATAAACTCTCATTATAATTATATCATTTGCCCTTTTTCCCGACAATTCCCATGTGCTAGGGAAGTCCGTACAACTCCTCCACGCTCGGAATATTATAAACGGACAGTTTGGATAGATACTTCTCTAAATTATTCTCTACATTGAGATAATCCAGAAAAGCCTTTAGAAACGCGATTGTCGATTTCTTGTACTTTCTGGTCGCCAAAACTTCGTCCACGGCTTCCTCTGAATACTGCTCCGCATATTTCTCCATGTATTTGATGAATCGTTTCTTGTTTATATCCTCAATCTTGCCGTAGTTCTGCAGTATCTCCAAAGTCTCAATTGCCGGAATCGTTTTCTCAGTCAAGGGCACATTTGATTTCTCAACTCTGACGTTCTGGGCACTTTTCTTCTCGCCGGTGACAATCTCCGAAAGAACATCTAAACTCTTCCCTACCTGCGTCGTTAGACCTTTGTCATTATAAAGTTTATAGCCTACGTAAATGCCGTGCCCTTCTTCCATGAAATAATCGGCGATGTACTCGTCACTAAGCGGCGCCTGCCCAAAGCGAGACTCCTTGGGGCGATAATACATTCCCTTGGCCAAATGAATAAGCTCACCGCTCTTTGCCAAGCGCTCTATCGCCTTATAAAAAGTTGTAGCAGGAACCTCGGAAAACTTTTCCTGATACAGTTTCCCCGCCTCAACAATCGTGTATGCCGACAGGCTCTTGATATACTCATTTATTATTCTCGTATTCTTTTCCATAAGTTTATTATCGTGCAGCGGTGGTCTTTTGTCAAGTTTTTTTGATTTTAACTTGACATATTGCTTTCAATACCCACTAGCTCACAAGCGTTCTTTAATTATTAAATATTAAAGAACGTCTATATTTTCTTACACAAAAAAACGGCGAGTGGTCTCGCCGTCGTAACTACTCCACCAACTCCTCAAACTTCTCCAGGAACGTCTCCTCGCCCCACGTGTTAATCTTAAAGAAAACCGCCTGGCTCCCGCCCGAAGCTATCGCCGAGCACTGAATCGGCCCGCCGTCCACCTGGAACAAAGTGACGCTCAGGCTCACTCGGTTCTCTCCAATCATGCTGTATCGCTCAAAGACCCTTACGCTGCATCTGCTCCTTCCGTCCGCCGAAAAGAAGTCGCTGGCATCCTCCAAGCTTGCGGAGACACTCCCGCCAACAATTCCACTTTCGATCCTGCTTAGCCACTCATCGAACGATCCTGTTAGTTGTGTTTCGTATTTAGCCATTATATATCCTCCGCTACGTTGTTACGTTTCACACCTCAGGCATATCCACCATCTTTTTAAATGTATCCTGCGCGTCTTGGCAAGTTAAATTGTGCCCTTATATGTATCACTTTTATTCCCCAAAATCAACATTTTTGCGTTTTGGGGAATGGGCAACAATTTCACTTTCGTCTTATTGTGCTGTCCCCTTACGTATAACGAGAAGATTTTATTAAAACTCAATATCCCCGTCATCCTGATACGAAAACAACGAAATTAGGTTTTCTACCTTCTTCAGCAATTCGTCAAATGTGATGATTGTAATACTGCGCAGCTCATTACGAAATCTTTCAAAGGTATCTTTCTGCTCACTATTTAGTTTATTTATCATTCCATATACTAGTATGGCTTCAATGTTGCACGCATTGAAATGCTCTTCATCTAAAGAATTAAGTGTGTGATAATTCTGATTAAAGGTATCCCTTTGTTTTAGTAATTGGTTAACTGCACCTATCAATTCCCTATTAAAAGAAAATGTTTGCCTATACTCTTTTGAAATAATCTCTTTAACTGGACTTTTGATTTCAATAATCGCAACATTGTCAGTTAAATCATTTTTATATATGTAATCCGTAATCTGCCCTCCAGTATTATTTAGACGTTTACCTCCAATATATTTTTTATTATCAAAAAACATAACCGGAGCATGAAATATCTGAGCCAATATCCAGGCATTATCTTCAAAAAACCCTTGCCAAAAAGACATCTCTCCATCATTATCAAGATTAGCCCTCATCTCATCCCTAATCTTTTTTAATCTATTTATACTTATCGCAGCATTCAATGAATCTGTATCTACCGTTTCTAAAATATGGAACAGTTCTTCTTGATCTTCCAACAAAGCCTTCATTTTTTCATAGTCATTATCCTTAGGCACAAATGACACACTCCCAAAGGGATTTGTTTCTTTGCCTCCAAACAACTTATAGTATTCATATAAACCCTTCGCTAGATTGTATGTGGCCTCAGTATCAAAATCTATTTCTACATATTCATTACTCTTTATATCTTTTAGACTAAACTTCTCTGTCATAGAAAAATCTTCTATTATGTTAGTCTTTCTTTTTATCACCAACGTACCTTTTATGTTCTTTTTTAGGTTTTGCTTATTATCCACCTGAAGACCATTGAAACAAACTTGTTTACGTAGCCCAACCTCGATTTCAATAGGAGATAGTTCAGATGTATGAAAACTACTTGGTATCGCACGGATTTCTTTCTTTTCTCTCATTTAATTAATTACCTCCTAATGTGGTTGAAATGTCAATACTTACAAGCCTTCATTTCTTACTCTTCCTCTTGTAGTTTTACGCCATGTCTTAGTAATATTTCCTGCCCTTTTGCCTTTAAAAATACTTCCGCATTCAAAAAGGCTTCGTGCGCATTAGCTGGTATATATATCTTGCCTTTGTTCCACATAAATGTCTCAACATAATACTTCCGCATCAGTTGATTTATATGCTGCTGCATCTTCTCGTATTGTTGGGTGTAATAGTACTCCATTAATTCGTTTGTTTCTTCAATCAGATCCGAGATGTCCTTGAAACCCTTATATTCTTCTAAGCTCGTCAAGTAGTCATTCATAATTATTGCTCTAAAACCTTTCCGACTGTTCCACCACATGTTATAGGCTCGTTGCGTCTGTGATATATACTCATTCATCTTCCACTATCCGGAACCTCAACTTGTACGAACACCTTCTGGCATCCTTGTTTGCTTTATTAACAGTATTCTGTTCCCGAGCCACCAGTTTCTTCTGACTTTCGTATTTTTCTTTAGTCCACTCATATTTATCATAATGTTGGATAATGTGCTCAATAACCTTTATTATTTCAGGCAACCCCCTCTTCTTATACTTCTCCGAATAACGGGACACAATATCCTTGGCTATCTCATTCTGCAACCTGGTGCTATACTTGTTCGTTTTCATATCTTCAACAGCTTCCCGTAAGTTCGAAACGGGATAATCTACGACCAGTTGTTCCTCAAACCCAAGTATAGGCATATCCACTTCACAAACTCTGCGTATAGTTTGTCCGTTAGGCACAAGATATCTAGTTACTACTGTTCCCTCATCCCCTTTGTGCTTATAGTAATAATACGACTCCTTTTCTATGTGATACTTCTCCGAACAATCCAGACAGTTAATTATCTCTTCACGCTCTATGTCTCTGGATCGATTCCAATCGTCCACTTCAACTATACTCCGAAATTCCACACAACCCCTACCGCAGGCGCACCTGCTACGGTATAAATCGTCGCGCATTACATCCCAACTCATTAGATCACCTCGCTGTTTCTATAACTACCCCTCTTGCTTCTAGAGTACAAACCCCGCATTGTACTATTTTCTCTGCACTATAATCTACTCATCCATACTAGCCGCACACTTTAACTGCGCTACCTCTATCCTAATTTGCTTAAGTATGCTATTTTGATCTTTAATTAGTTTTCTTAGTTTTTCATCATCGCTTTCTATGCTAAAAATCGTCATATAATTCTCAATATCTATACTGAAATGCTCAGAATATTTTTTCTCTCCGCAACAATACTCTATCAATCCTCTAATTGGCGGTTTTTCAGCTTGCTTAATAAAATCATTGTCACCAAAAAAGACATCATGGTATTGCCCCACCCCAATGATACATTCCTTATCCACTTGCTCTTTCAATAGCCGTGCCATGCTTGGGTTTAAAACACTATCGGAAAACGATCTGTCCAGAACAAGCTTGACGTGTTGCGCCGTATGCGTACCATTATTTTTTAATCTCAAAGCAAGTACAGCCTTATTCAAATACACTATTTCCGTCTCAATTATCGGACGATTAATCATTTCAAACTCCCTGCACATTTCACGCAACTGTTCCTCTGTGGCTTTAGTTGCTTTTCTATTTGTAATAAGTATCCCAATAGTAGCAGCAACATATATTCCTGTTATTATAACCATTGCCCAATCAGCACGCATTATTTATCACCTCTTTTAACGGCTCCCTTCAGAAATAACCGGCGCCTCTGCTGTTCCAAAACTCTTAATCCAATATACTAAGAAACAATACTTCTTTTTACTTCTCATATCGCCCTTTTTTCACATTGCCTCCTTATCCGCAGCCCGTCTCATCATGAGATTGCATATCGTGTCTATATTATTCCAATACAATCTCTTCTTGGTTCTCGTTATAAAGTTCTACTCTACTCTCGACATTGATTTCGTTAACAATCCAGCCACGCATCGTGCATGCAGACTTGAACTCTTGAATTCTATTAACACCGTTTATCTCTTTCAGAGTTACAACGGCCCCGAAGTTTAGCGGCTCCGTCATTTTAGTGCCCAATCTTTCCTTTGATGTTACTGAAAATCCCCACTCCCTGTCGGGATATGACTTGAGAGCCTGGTTTCTCTTTAGCCTCTTAGAAATAAACTTCGTGTTCTCCCATTTTCTAAAATCTCTTCGCGATTTCCTTTCGTCATTAAAGGTATTCAAATCATCCTGCGTATTATCATTTATGTCCTCTATGCTACCATTACTTCTTACGCGGCCAAACTGCATAGACAATTCTCTATTCGTGTAGTCAACACCTTGCGATCTCGTGCATTGCGGGAAATAGCACAATACAGCCCTGGCAACATATGGGTACTTTGACTCAGAATCTCTAGGCACCGGGACAAAATTATATATTGTCCTGTACGACTGTGATACTCCATGTATCGTGAACTTTATTTCATCGCTGTTGGTTGATAATATATCAGAAATACTTTTTGGAACTATACCATAGCCAACTTCATCATGGTTCTTATATGTCGTTTCCTTGTATGTCCATCCTGCTGCCGAGTCTACTATCAGCGCTTTAGCAACTTCTCTTGAAAGTCCCATAACATCTATCAGGTAGCATAATTTTCTACTTATCCATGGCGCAGCAAAGGACGTACCAAATTCTCCCGTTATCCCTTTTGGTGAACACACTACGAGTTTCTCATCTTTATCTCCACCATAGTAAGATACATCAGGTTTATTAAAAAACGATAGAACAGTTCCCTTGCGTGTATATGATGCGGGGTTCCCGTCCCTTTTAACAGAATTTACAACCACCGAGTTTAATGAATCTGCAGGCGATCCTATCCTCAGCGATTCATATTTTTCTTCTCTATTATCGTTTGTTCCGGAAACAACAAAAATTACATTCTTATTTGCTTGAATTTCATCCAGTGCGGCTGCATCGAAAGATATAAAGTTTTTTGACACTTCTTCCTCCGTGCCTAGTGATAGATTCCAAACATGAATATCTGGGTTTTCACTTACAATTTCCTTTATTTTTTTGATAAGCCTGATAACCGAAATGCGGTCTAAACAAACACCAAAATGCCTGACTCTAAACCTACCACATCCATCATCCAACCACGGATTAAGCGTTGGACCGTCTACTATAAGGGACGTTACCTCTGTTCCGTGTTTCTTGTGCTCTTCCCTAATAGAACCTTTTTCAATATCGTCCACTTTCTCAATATAATCTACCCACTCACCGAAATACACCTTTTCATCAAAAAGTGTATCGATCACCCCAATGATTGGCTCAGTTGTAGGGCCCGGAATATAATTAGCTTTATGATTGTAGACCTCAGCATCTTCATTGATTACAATTTTAGACAAATCGTTGGATACCATTGAAATTAGGTACGGAACTTCTTCATGCAATTTTTCATATATTTCCGCTCGTACCGAAACAGTATCATCGCCATATCTCGAGATGTCAAAGCGATTATCTATATTTAGTTTATCAAGCAACGTATCTAAAGATATACCCGTATTAAAGAAAGTAATCAGGTAGGTCGCTTTGCGCTCTTCCGCCTGAACATTGGGTACGCTAAACGAGTCGATAACCGAACAGTCAACAATTATATTCCTTATAGCATTTTTTGAAAGTCCGAAGGCTTCATATTCCTCTTTAGTGAATGGTGATGTCGATTCCTTCTTATTCTTATCCCACCCTTCATTAAAATTCTTCAATGTCGCCTTTCCTCCTAGCTTCGCATCGATGAATCTCTTCACTATCTCCATTTCTTTAATTGCTTTTGCCAAGACGGACTCATCAACATAATATGTTATGATATGTCTTTCTTCGCCCGGCACAGCATTAGAAAATCGCGCTCCGACAATCGCCTGGTTTATATCTCTTCCTGTCGGTTTTAGAACGTAACTAATCCTAGCAGATTTTGCAATAATATCATTGTAATTGGCGTCTACCAACACACCCTTGATGATACTTTTTTTGTCAGCAAAATACGTTAGCACTCGTTTAAGGTCGGATATTAGTTCTTCAATCTTCGATACAGAAAGAGTGTCTTTTGTTCTTAGATTGTTCGCTACTATAGACTGTTTATTACTCTCATATTGAAAAGGAATCTTCACTTGTAATACATTATTCATCGCTTCCCACCTTGCTAAGTTTTCTCGCTACACTGCTCCTTGGAACCCTCGATAATATTTCTATTTCCCTGGTCGTATACCCTGCATCCTTTAACTCCTTGAGGTCAATCGTTTTAGGATTGCCATTTAAGGCATAGTAGATTTTACGCAAATAGTCATATTCGTTTGTTCCATCGCTAAATGCCACTGCCGTTTTAATAATTTGCTTTAAATCCCCCGGATATGGCACTGAATCTAGGTTTGAAAGAATCTTATTAAAAAGTTTTTTGTTCTGTTTCGACTGTGGGTACTTTTTTATTGTCGAAGTTAAAAAAGCATCTGCAACTTCTATAAGGTCTTCTTTGCTGTACCTGTCAAATGATACTGTGGCATCAAACCTACGTAGTATCGCCTTGTCAAATTCATCAATAAGATTCGTCGTTGCAATCATGACTACTTTGTCGTTGATCGAATCAAGTGCCCTAATAAACGCGGATGTCGCTCTACCCATTTCCCTGTGATCATTGTTAGCAATACGATTCAGGATAAGAGAATCGATCTCATCCAAAATTACCATCACCTGATTGTATGGCAAATGGTTGATTTCATCAAAAAGCGCCACTATGTTTTTAGCCGTCTCTCCAAGCCTACTATCAATAAGATTCTCAATATTAACGGACAAGATATCTCTTTCTGTTAACCGTGCTACCTGGAGCGCCGCCTCGGTTTTCCCCGTTCCTGGAGCCCCGTAGAAAAAAAACTTTGTTATGTCTGAACCCTTCTTAATCGCCCGTGCTATTCCCAAGACGTCTTCCTCTATTACAGTCGGTAACAATAATGGTTTTGTAGAATAGTCAAGCTTTGTCAGAAAACGAAAGCCATCATAACTGCTCTGTGGAACATAGGCGTTCGCATTGGCAATAAGTTCCATTAAGTACTCTGCAACGTTATAATCTTGCGCCCTATCAAACTCCCTGGCTATTTCAGCCACCTCAGAAACAAAAGCATCTTCGTTTCTATCTACATGGTACTTTACCAAATTGATAAGATTCTGTTTTTTCATCTTATATCACCTCGCATATATCTTATCATATATCGGGACAAATTTCAATAAAATAGGACTTATATTTTTAAAATTATATTTGCTCCGATAATCGTGTTAGTTAGCATAAGTCACAGCACCCTTGAGTTTTTTCTATGCATCTCCCCATCTGGTCCAACAAAAAACGGCGAGCCACCTCTCGCCGCACTACTTAATCCTCGCCCGCAACGCCCAATTCAATCAGGCTTCTTTATCTCCCTATTCGAAATCACGTACTTAATAACCTCCACATCGCCCAACCAAATTATATCATTAAACGTTCTTACATCTTCGTCATCTAATTTAACGATACGATTCCTTCTATGTCTGAACGCCTTACTATCATCATACAGAACCGCACACTTAGGCGAAAGCGGCAGATAAAACCGAATCCCGCTCTGCGCCCCGTTGGTCAGAAGCATAGACGGGAAGTTGCTCGTAATAAATGGCTCCCCTTCACTTATTAAAAACAGCATATCTGCCTTCAACAAATCACGGACCAACCGCTCGTGGGTGCCATTATTCATTTTGGGATCGACCCAAGCACGCAAACTAGCTTGCTCCACCATTGATTCAATGCCTTTCATACCAAGCGCATCTAGAATAAACTCTATGCTTTTCACTACTTCATGATTCATAATGCTCTTTGGAACATTTCTTATTTCTTCCGTGTCAATGATGACAGGATTCCTCAAGTACAAATTCGCCACCAAAGATGCTAGGGTTTCTCTCTCATCTTTATCTCTACAAACGATGGCTCCCCGATTTTTCTCGTCTAAAACAACACTCAGTATTTTTCTTACTAACGCTGAATATTTTCCTTCCTCCTTAGAAAGAGTCTTCTCTATTTGATTCAAAAGAACAAAGCGTCTATCACCAGGAGCGTCCGGCCACTCCGTCTCATATAAATAATCCTCTCTGCATATATCTACTGGATGCGCTTTGAAACTCCGGTCCTTAACCTTGTCCCAAACATAGACAAACCCCTCTTCATCCGCAAAGTTCTTTAAATACCCAACATGTACATAGTGTTGATTCTTTGTATGTTTTTCCATGCTTTAATTTTCCTTCTACTTCTTACAAACGTTAAACCGGTATATAAAAAGTGGCGAGGAATCTCCAACGCCGACTAGTCTGAGCCCGGGTCAAATTGAATGGCTTAAGCAAGATTGTTTTATCAGTACTTAGCCGTTTATCGAATATGCCTTTTCGCACATGGATAATACATTTCCAATCACTCTCACTCGAGCTCTTGGGAATCGCCATCCAAGGCTGCACGCCTGTTAGCTGGCTGGCGAGCCATTGAAGGGCTCGCGCCAGCGGCGGCACCCTTGGGGCGCTTCTACAGGTTTACCCACCCCGCGAAAAGCAACTCCTATACCATCTCATCTAGTGTGCGCACAGACATTCTTTTATCTTGCTTCTATCTCTGGTTGATAAAATATTCAATAATTCTTCACAAGTTAAATTGTGCAACTTAATACCGAAATCATTAAGCTGTGTTGTCATCGTTTTTTTATTTCTTTCATGTATTATTGGCGCGCAGAATATACCTTCTACCTTACAAGTATGTGACTCACTATAAAGCTTAATATGATCTGGCACAGAGGAACCTTCGGCTTGAAATTGAAGCGCTTTCGCTTTTATTGTTGTAAGTTCAAGAACATAATGAACATCATCAATTATAAATACCATATCTGGCATACCTTTTTTCCCTCCTGGCGCTGCAAGAGGCAAATTATAATCACCGATTTTCCCGTTCCAAACAACACCGTCAATAATGCCTTCATTTTCTAAAAGACTCAGTATTTTGAAGAAATAGTACTCTAAAAAAGCTCCTCTTAATGCTTTATCCTTTGTTTTATCAACTCCAAGCACTCTAGCTAAAGTGTTTAGCCGAGTTAATGTTCTACCATCAAAGTTTTGTGCGTTTATATGTTCCATAGTACGCGCTTGGAGATCATAGAATGATTCTTCCTCGGCCTCCATAACCCCGGCGGAATAATCGAGCGAAAACACTCTATTGCGAAAGTCTGGCGTTATGCCTACGCTACTAATCTCTGCACCCGAGTCCGCATTTAGCACCTTAATTATGTACTCTTCGTTTACAAACATAGGGTAACTACTTTCTTCATACCTATTCAACAAATCATCATCTACGCAAACACCATCCTTAAATATTTGAATTAGGCAGTCTTCGTTTGTAGGATTTACTAAAGTTACAGCGATAGGCGGATAATTCCTATCAGGATTACCAATATATTCAATCCATAGAGATAAATCGTTCTTAAAATCGAAAGTTTCTGCCTCTCGATATTTCTCCATGGCAACATCCTGCACATATGATAAGTATTCCTCTTTGATTCTTAGCGCATCTATTCTTTCTTCTCTGTTGTCCGGAAGAATGTTTACGTTCTCTACTATACCTGTGCACTGGCAAAGAGAAATATAGTACTTTGATGACGCCGCTTGAACAAGGGTTATATTCCCTATATGTGTCTTTCTAAAGGCAGCAATAAGCGATTCTCTTTCCTTTTTGCCTAATCGACGGAAATTCAGTATTTCCTTTGCTGTAACTTCTAGTTCGTCTTCATTCCGTACCTTAAAAAGAAAATAAGCCATTTCCTCTTTATCTAAGTATTTAACCTTTAATAGCAACTTAAGCATAAACCTAAATGGAAAGACATAAATATTCTTACAATCCTTTTCTATTATCGGATTGGTTATTTGCAGCTTTTCCATTTGTAGCAGCACTTCTTTAGCTTCTTTAATTATACGTTCATCACTATCTTTTAGTTTTTCTATTTTTACCAGCTTGCTTTTATGATTATTCCAGAGCAGCCTTCCTGCATCTGTTATACAAATCGTGTTTGGTGTAGTATTTGTATTAATATAAACAAAACCAAGATATTGAGGAATTGAAGCCACTAAAGTCCTTATCGCTTGCGGCGAAATATTTTTACCAGTTCTTGTGGCTCCCCAATTTTTCAAATTTACTCCTAAGTTGTTTTGTTTTTGGGCGTTCCAGCTTGTACCATCATACTTGCGCTCGATTAAACCATCAATCAAGCATATTGTTTGATGTAAGTTGCTCCTTTTGGGAATCAACCAAATCTCCTTTGTTCTATCCTTTTGCGCCATGATTAACCCTTCCTTCTTAAAACAATTATATGATCTCTACTGATTATTCCACCTCGTCCTTGACGCGGTATTCTAATATATGGGTTCTTTATCTCGTAATCAAAAAACGTTTCCGTTTCAAAACCAACATTGCGCGAAAGCTCCTCTATCACCTTCCAGCTCTCTATTAAAGTACTACGTATTACGCTATTACCGATAACAATCATGTATTTTCCTTTTGGCTTAAGGCACCCCCTCACCTTGATAAGATTCTGTTCCATATCTTCAAAGAACCTCTTTACTATTAACGCTCTTTTTTCGTCGCTTGAAATTATTTGACCATAGTAACCATCCAGCAACGCGCTTCTCTCAAGAATTGAAACATCCTTTTTCTCTTTTTCTATACTTATTTTTTCTGTACCAATATACTCTTTCTTCTTCCTTCTTAATTCATCTTCTGTTAGGCATCCCATCCATATATTCTCAAGCCTCATGGTTCGACCATAATCAAAAGCATTTATATATGGAGGCGATGTGATTGCAAGATCCATTTTTTTATTAAGCGAGAAATTTATAGCATCCCCGTCAACAAAAACACTCTTTCCAATATCCTTAACTTCGAGCATTTCCCTAAGCATTTTTAGATACCTAGTATAGGTTGACGAAAACTCCTTTTCTACAGGGGGTGGAGTTTTTTTAATTTTGTTCGACACGTACGGTTTTGGCGAAGCATCATCTGCAAACGAAACCTTTTTAATAATTGATACAAAACAAACGTAAAAGAAGTCCCTTATCAAATCATCGTTCATCTCGTCGATAGATCTTTTAATGATTGACAAGTCACGTATTGCCTCTACCGAAAACCAATGCTCAAGATTACTAATGCCTGGCCTTATCCCCATTATATCTTTAGTGAGGTTTTTCTTAATATGTTTGTAGCTCTTTTCTATTTCCTTAATGCTATCCTCGTCCAACTGTGTAGTCTTAACTTTAGTTATTAGCTTTGCGATATCATCAATTTCAAGATTATAGGCATCATTTCCGTTTAATACAGTTTCTAACGCAGTAGTCCCGCTACCAGCAAAAGGATCAAGTACGAATCCCCTTCCTTTCATATAACTTCTTATCGCCCATCTAGGCACTTCAGGAATGAATTTACATGGATACTTAAACATTCCGTGCGTAAAGCTATTAGGATTAGCTTGTTTGATCGAATACGTAGCCCCTTCTTCTATGTTAGCAGGAAGTTCAACCACATCTATCGTCACGCTTTTACTAGACATACAACACTCTCCCTTAAATACTTACCAGACTCTTTAGTCATCTCATACTGCTGCGAACTCGTTATGATATATCGGTCCACCTCTATTTTATCTACTTTGAAGCCGACTTTTTTGGCATGCTCTGCTAATAACAAATCCGCCGGAAAAACAATCCCACCATACGCAGAATTACCAACAACAATGCAACAGAAGCCCCCTTTTCGTAGCACTTTATAGCTCTCTTCAATTACGGTAAACATATCCGCATAATACGCATTAAGCATATCTGGAATTCTCGTATCCCACAAATCCTTCGTTTTTAATTCTGCGAGAAGGACGTTCAGAAAATCGCTATCCAGAGTGGCCTTATTAGCTAAATCACTATTTAAGTGAGAACGCAATGATTCTTGCCTCAGAGACTTAAGGTCAGCATAATCAGAAACGAAGTTTCCAAACCACAACTCTAATTTATATATTTCTGTATAATCAAAACAATTGGCATACGGCGGCGAAAAGATTATCCCCTCTACAGTTTTTGCATCTATGTCGCTTCCCATGTTTATACTACTTTTGTTAAACATTTTGTACTTTTCCCATGCATTCTCACGCAGTAAATCAATATATATGTTCTGGTACTCTTCAAGTAGCATTACCTGGGCATCGCTTGCAGTAACTTCTCTGGGCTTCACATATCTTTTTATTTTAAGGCCATTGCCTGCTTTTCTATACCTGGATAGTGATTCTAAGCAAGCAAGCCACCCAATTCGCAATAAATCTCTAACTCTATCATTAACACCTTTTTCTTCTTCAATAAGGGTGCCAACAGACATATAATATCTTTCAACTTCTGGAGTGAATACTTTATTGCTAATAGACAATAGCGGGAGTTTATACTTCACATCTTTATTAACTGCCGTTTTCAAGATGGTCTCAAATGATTTTTTGAAAGAATTAATATCTTTTAGGGAATACTTACGCAATTTACACTCTGACAAAAAGAAAGAGAAAGGATTTACCTCATATCCTATCCCCTCATATCCCATTTCCCGTGCTGCCAGTATTGTGCTACCGCTCCCAAGAAATGGATCAAGAATAATCCCTTTTCTATTTGAATACTCTCTAATTAAATGTTTTACCAAGTCAATCGAAAAACCCTCTTTGTATCGATACCAACGCTGAAAAGGTTTTCCCAAATCATCAGAATAGTTCAAAAGACTGGTGTATGTAGCATTATCACTATCTGGATATACCACATTAAACTGCTGTTCCATCCTTTTATACTCATCCAAGTATAGTTTTATATTCTTTGTTCTTCCGTCATTCGGTTTAGATACATTAGAAGGTATTATCCACGTTTTACCTTTTTTTATAGCCCCATCAAGCCTTCCTTCTTCGCATAACAAGGCCACCCTTCTAGCGCTTATCCCCCATTCTTTTGCTAGCTCTGTCGTAGTTCTATAATCCATATAAAATCCTCCGTTACTCATATTATATTCTGTTATCTGAATAATAGCAAATGTAATCCCAAGCTTTATGTAAAGCCATTGCATCCGAATATAGTATTACGGCTACCCATATACTTGCTTGCATTAAAAAACCTCCCGATTTTTACATCGAGAGGTCTATATTGGTGGCACTTCTTATTCTCTACTGGGTAAACTACTGGGTACGCCCCTTGTAATTCACCCTCACTCTTACCAATTAATAGAGTTCTCAGCTTCAAGGAACACCGCCTAAAACTATTGGAAAATACAGCATTTTTACTATTTGCCCTCAGTCTTCGCGCCATTTTTAGATCCTACCGAAGAACTGACTGGCTTCATTGTCGGGAAATCCGGTCAACATCCGCTTCCTTGACCCGCCGCTGCATGAGTTCCTGCCGACCGAAGAGGAGGATATCCGCAGACTGGCGGATGCGCAAGGCAAAACAATCGCACAGATCAAACAGATCATCGCCTCGCTGTATGAGTTTAATCCGATGCTCGGACACCGCGGTCTGCGGCTTGCCATCACTTATCCGGAGATTCCGCGCATGCAGACGCGCGCAGTCATCCGTGCGGCGCTCAATGTACAGAAGATGCACCCTGACTGGACGATCGTTCCGGAGATCATGATTCCGCTGACGGCAGACGCCAAAGAGCTGGCATTTGTCAAAAAGATCGTAGTCGAGACTGCGGACGCAGAGATCAGCGCCTCCGGCACAGAGCTCAAATACAAAGTGGGGACGATGATCGAAACGCCGCGGGCCTGCACGGTGGCGGATGAAATCGCAAAGGTCGCGGACTTCTTCAGCTTTGGCACCAATGATCTGACGCAGATGTCCTATGGGTTCTCCCGGGACGATGCCGGCAAGTTCCTTGATGCTTATTATGAAAACAAGATTTTTGAAAACGATCCGTTCGCAAAACTGGATCAAAAGGGGATCGGTTTCCTGATGCAGACGGCGCTGCGCCTCGGTAAAGAAGCGAATCCTTCGCTGCACACCGGTGTATGCGGCGAGCATGGCGGTGACCCGTCCTCGGTAGAATTTTGCCATAAAATCGGTTTGGACTATGTGTCCTGCTCTCCGTTCCGCGTACCAATCGCGAGACTGGCAGCGGCACAAGCAGCAATTGCAGATCTGAAAGAGAAATGTGAGAAGGAATAGATCCTGCAGTTGCGCCGTACCAATATATTATACTCCATGAAAAAGCCCTCTGGTGCACGATTGTGCTGCCGGAGGGCTTTTTCGCGAAGCAGGCTATATTTATCTCATGACTTCTTTCAAACTGAATACTGTTTTTCCCCGGATACCTGTCGTGGTCTCTGCATGGTATAAAGAGCTGATAATTGCCTCTTCAACCACTTCCGTCGTTGCTTCAAACATCAGATCCAAGGCCCCGTCATGCAGCTGCCGCCGCGAAATTATTTTCGTTTCGCTGTAATGCGGGATAGGCTGTGCGTTTGAGAAAGCAATGGCAATGTCACCGCTTCCGTTTCCAAGATATGATCCGACTCTCCCGAGACTTGCTGCAGCACGTTTGGCAATACGGGCAAGCTGATGCCCGTTAGCCGGAATGTTTGTTCCAATTACAATGATAATCGATCCCCGTTCCTCTTTTTCAGCTTTTTGCTCCGGGGCAGAAAGCTGCATTCCACCTATCCTCAGGTTTCCGGCAACGCCAAAATTAGACAGCACAATTGCACCAATCGTATAATCATTCCCGTCAAGCGGAACGACGCGTGATGCAGAACCAATTCCACCTTTCAGCCCCATACACACCATACCCGTTCCCGCACCGACACCGCCTTCTTCAAAGGTATCGTCTGCGTTTTGGATGGCCTCTCTTACATGCTCTTCTTTCAGATGCATGCCCCGGATATCGTTCAACATTCCATCATTGCATTCGGTCACAAGGCAATTCACAGTGCCTGTATGGACGCCGATATCTTCATTTTCTTCCAACATGTACTTTGTCAGTGCGTTTAATGCTGTTCCGACGCCAAAAGTATTCGTCATCACAATCGGTGTTTCAATTGTTTCAAGCTCCTGCACTTGTATCAAACCGGCACTTTTCCCAAATCCATTGATAATGGACACCCCTGCGGGAACGTTTTCTTTAAAAAGATTTCCTCCATGCGGCAATATCACAGTTACGCCGGTATGAATCGCTTTTTCTGCGTTTTGTAAAGTTACCTGTCCGACACGAACGCCGGGAATGTCTGTGATCAAATTCCGGTTTCCTCTTTGAAACTTATTTTTCAGTTTTATCTCACATGTTTGACTTAATCCCATTCATCTCCTCCTGTTTGCGTACTCGCTCCACGTTAGATGCAGCATTTCATCATCAACAATCCATGCTGCGGCATTTCCCCTTGCAAAGGGATGGCATCTCTGCCATCCCTCGCTGAGCTTTATCTAATTCAAACACTATATACTTCTTTTCCGTCAACATATGTTTTTAGAACCTGTATCTGCGCGATACTGTGTGCGTCTGTTGTAAACGGATCATTTGACAGCAGAACAAGATCCGCTGCTTTCCCGATTTCCAAGCTTCCTTTATTCTGTTCATCAAAGCTTGCGTACGCATTGGAAATGGTAAACATCCGAAGCGCTTCCAATACAGAAAGCTTTTCCTGCGGATGCCAACCCTCGGTTTTTTCATGAAGCGCGTCACGCGTGACCGCTACTTGAATATTCTCTAAAACATCGAACCTTTCTACCGGTGCGTCCGATCCTCCGCAGCAGATCAGTCCTTTTTTCAGCATCGTTTTCCAAAGGTAGGAGCGCTGTGCGACCTCCTCGCCGACAAGCGACGCTATGATTTTTTTATCGCTTGCAACAAAGATCGGCTGAATAAATGCCAAAATGTCATTTGCCTTCATTCGATCGAACAGATCGTCGCTCACGATCTGCAAATGATTAATCGCAAGGCGTTTTTCCTTTTTCCCGAATTTCCCTATTGTGTTTTCATAAGCTGTGCAAACCATATCTGCAGCTTTATCGCCGATTGCATGAATCAAAATCTGCATATCATGGGAGTATGCATAATCTACACAGCGCTGCAAGTCTGCCGCATCATGAACCGCAATGCCACAATTGTCCTCTCCAAGATAAGGATGATTCATCAACGCTGTTTTCGCACCAAGAGAACCGTCCTGATATAGTTTGATCGGTCCTATCTTATAGTAATCTGATCCCTGCCCTGTTCGATATCCCCGATCAATAAAGGCTTTCATATCTTCAAATGATGTGAAAGATGCTTCTTCGTATACCTTAACCGTCAGCTTTTCTTCTTCTGCAAGCTGCTTGTATGCTGTAATAATACGTTCGCTTGGTCTACCCGGTAAAGATAAAAAGTTATCACTGTGAACACTCGTGATCCCGGCTTTATTGAATTCCTTTTGCGCAAAGGTAATCATTTCCTTTAGCTGCTCCACAGAAGGAACCGTCATAACGTCATAACATAACTTTACAGAGGCTTCGGTTAAAATACCCCTCTCCATATCGATCTGGTGGATATATTCTTTTGTTTTCTCCAGAGACGAAATGAGCTGTAAGGCTTTTGTGTTGACTGCAGCCAAATGTCCGCACACGCGAATGAACAAAATTGGAACCGTCGTTGAGATTTTGTCTAAATCAAAACGATCCAAAATCCTCTTTTCTCCTTTAAAGTTCAACTCATTCCATCCGCGCCCGTAAAGCCAATCCGATTCCCCGCAAAACTTCTTCTCTGCTATGATCTTTTTTCCTTCTTCGATAATGCCATCTATAGAATCAGCGGCAAACATTGGATAGGATGTGTTGACAAAGGCATAGTTCAGCATATGTAAGTGTGAATCAATCAATCCGGGAAGCAGCGTTTTGCCGTTCAGATCAATTTTTTCTTCGCACGGAAGCTGAAGCGCTTCTTGATCATTACCTAAAAAAGTTATTTTCCCATCTTCAATGCCCAGCGCTGTATATTTTCGATTTTCTGAATCAATGGAATAAATATTCCCGTTATAAAGCAGTTTGTCCAAGATTTCCCTCCTATATATTCGAGGAGAGGAAATCACGATTTCCTCTCCCCGCTTCCTATTAAAATTCTATTCTGTCATAAATGTCCTTGAACGGAGCCACCCAAGCACCACAGTCAACGACATGCTGCATAAACGCTTCCAACATGGTTATGTTATGCGGACGTCCGATCACTTGTGGGTGCATGCAAACAGCAAGTAAACCATTTTTCACATGTTTTACGCCATAGTCAAAGGTCCCGGTCCAGATCTCAGAAATCTGGCTCTGTGGCTTCATTCCGGTCCTCGTCATAATGAATTCAGAGTGAGGGAAATCATCCATATACCAGGAGCAAGGAATCTCAACAAGTTTTGCAGGCTCGCCGAACTCGTTTCCTCTGTCATAATGAACCGTGCAAGGCGTCGGATGATATGGATAAAAATCATTTCCCATCAGGCTGCTGTCATATTTGATGCCGTATTTTTCTAATATCGCGATGGTATTCGGACTGAAGTCAAATCCCGGGGATCTGTATCCGACAGGTGTAACACCAATGCGTTTTAATGCTTCAAGTCCCTTGATGATGATTGCTTCTTCCTCTTCCCACGAAAGGAATGTAGGGTCTTCATGCACATAGCCGTGATGTCCAACTTCATGCCCTCTAGCGACGATTTCTTTGCAGATTTCCGGGTATGTATCTATCGTATGCCCCGGAATGAAGAATGTCGCCTTAAAATTAAATTTATCGAGTAAGTCTAAAATGCGCGGAACACCTACGACTGCTCCATATTCGCCTCTGGACATGTATACTTCTGATTCTTTCTTAAAAGATTCCATCCATACAGAGGAAGAGTCAAAGTCAAAACTAAAATTAACCGCAATTTTCTTTCCTTCTGGAAGATTTACTTTTCCTGTTTTCTGCATTTTTTCTCCTTTCTATGCTTCTACAGCCTTCTCTTCAGTTGATTCTTCTCCGGTATCCTTAAACTGCGCAAATCCAATGCATGCATACACTGCTGCTACAATCGGACACGCAATCAGAAGAAACGCATAAGGTGCATATGTCAATGTTGAAATTCCCAGAACCGAAGCCGTATAGATACCTGCTGTATCCCACGGAATGATGAACGAGAACATGGTGCCGCCGTCCTCAAGTGTTCTGGAAAGAACCCTTTTATCGAGCTTAAACTTCGTATAGGAATCCTTTAATAACATACCCGGAAGCATAATCGCCAAGTATTGCGATGCGGTCAGGCAGGCTGTACACAAGGAACAAAGCAACGTGCCAATGACTAAATCCCGCGGCTTTTTAATAATGGTAAGCAGCTTCTCTAAGAACGCACTTAATATGCCGGATTCTTTCAGCGTCTGTCCCATGCCCAGTGTCAGCAGCGTCCAGGCAACAACTTCCATCATGGATGCGATACCGCCCCTGCAAACCAGTCTGTTTACCATATCATTCCCCGTGTCGGTGTGGAAACCGTCTCCTAATGCAGAAAGCATGGTAACTACGTCATAATGATCCGCTTGGAAAATCATTCCCATAAACATTGCTAAAAAAGCACTCGTCAACATTGCAACAACCGGCGGAACCTTCAAAACCGCGAGCGTTAAAATAACAACCGGTACGATCAACAACACCGGTGTGATGTTAAAATGCTCGTGTAAAGCCGTTAACATTGCATCAACCGTTTCCATTTTTGCGCCGGCTGTATCTGTTTTCATGCTCAGCACCGCATAAAGAACAAATGTGATAATGAACGCCGGCGTCACCGTGTAGATCATAGAATTAATATGCTTATATACGGTTGTTCCGGATACTGCAGGTGCAAGATTTGTGGTATCTGAGAACGGCGACATTTTATCACCGAACATTGCGCCGGAAAGAACCATGCCGCCAACCAGCCCCAAGTTCATCCCAAGACCGGTACCAATGCCCATAAACGCAACGCCTAACGTGGCTAATGTGGAATAGGAGCTGCCGACAAAGAAGGAAACGATACAGCAAAGGATGAATCCTATCAACATAAAGGATGTCGGTGTCAGGAAACTGATTCCATAGTACATGATAGTCGGAACAACCCCGGATGCCATCCATGTGCCGATTACCGCGCCGACACTCATCAAAATCAGAACAACATCGATAGATCCTCTGCACCCATCTGCATACCACAGCAGTACAGTATCAAGTTTAAAGCCAAATGCAACCAGACAAATAGTTACAACTACCGATGCGATCAAAAATACAACTTTTGTTTCCAGTCCGAAGACTGCAAAACCTAAACAAAGAACAATAATCAGACATAAAATACAAAATGCCGCTCTTCCAAATGACATTTTCCCTGTCATCGTATTGGTGTTCTCACTCATAAACTTTACCTCCCTAAAAAGCTTTTACTTATGCCTTCGTCTACGTATGAATTTTCCCGGGTACTCTAATCTATAGCAATTTTCATGCCATTCCTTTTCACCGATTTTACAGCAATCTCTTGGCATTTACAACAGCTAAAACAGGTTTAATAGGACTATTCGTTTTTTACGTCCCGATTATCCCATTATATCGCCGCCGTTGACCTCTATGATCTGGCCAGTCATAAAGCTTGCCTCATCCGACAACAGAAAATAGACAGCATTGGAGATATCTTCCGTTGTTCCGAGGCGCCCCAACGGAATGATAGGAGGATAATAGTCTCGTTCTTTTCCGTTCAAAGTCAGCATGTCCGTATCAACAAACCCCGGTGAAACAGCATTCACTCGAATGCCTCTTGGGGCAAGCTCTCGCGCCATCGAAATCGTTAGCGCGTTGATCGCGCCCTTTGAGGATGAATACGGAATGGAAACAAAATCACCGCCGGTTTTTGCTGCCCCGGAGGTCAGGTTAACGATTGCCGCGTCCTTTTTCATTTTTCTTATTGCATATTTCATCATGAAAAAATAGCCTTTTGCATTTGTATCTAAAATACTGTCCCAATCCTCCTCCGTTAAGTCCTCAATTGACTTCTTTCTTATGCTTTTGCCGGCATTGTTAACCAGGTAATCGATTCCCTCCAGCGACATGATTTTACGTTCCGCATCAGCTAAATCTGTCACATCGAAAATCAAAGGTTCGACATCACAGCCTTTGCACAATTCTAGGGTCTTTTTTAATTTCTCCTCACTTCTGGCATTGGCATATACCTTCATACCTTCCTCCGCAAGCCTGCATACAATCGCCTGTCCAATTCCTCCGGCCGCTCCTGTCACAAGTGCAATCTTTTTCATGCTTTCCTCCTATCTGATAAAATTTGTCCAAATCGATTTCTCGCGCTTTACCGGTTTCTCCCCGTTTTCAATGCACTTTAGGAGCCATGCCATGTTCAGTCCCAAGGTCTCCATGGTATGCAAGCCTTCTTCATCCCGCAAGACTTCTTCCGGCGTATTTCCATGAATGATCGGCCAGTAATCTGCGCTGACCAGGGGCATCTGGTTATACGTCGGATACTTGATCAGGACCTCCAGCGCTGCCGTGCATCCCCCACGTCTTGCAGAGGCCGCAACAGCAGCAGGCTTATGCGCAAAGTCCCCTGCCTTAAAAAAGCGATCCATGAATGCAACCATCGACCCATTTGGAGAAGCAAAGTAAACCGGCGTTCCAAATACAAAGCCATCGGCTTCCTCCGCTTTTTTCAAGGCTCTATTTACGCAATCATCAATGACGCAAATTTTTTTCTCTGCACAATATCCGCAATCCATGCATCCGCCTACCGGCGTCTTTCCGATGTGGAAAATTTCCGTGGAGACATCTTGCAGTTCCAATGTCTCGGCAATCCTGTGCAATGCGGTAAACGTACATCCATTTTCATGCGGGCTTCCGTTTATCAAAAGTACCTTCATTTTTTCTCCTTTCTTTGCTGCAATCTTTTTTATCATTTAAAATGCAATATTTATGCCACCGGATTCCTACAGGAAACCTTGACATACTTTAAAAAAATTTGTAAAATTATCTTGCTTGAAGCATCGTCTTTTGGAGGTGATTTCTTTGAAAGAAGTCGCTATTTTTTACCGGGATCGTGAAAATCAACCCGCTATTCGTTATATTGAAAACAATCTTTTAAATATTCTCGGCGATTATATCCAGATTACAAACTACTATTTGGATGAAATGCCTCCGCATCAGTTAATTTCTGCTGATGCCTATTTGGTTTGCTATGAAGAAATGCTTCGCTTCCTGCCGAATCATATTGATGATTTTTCAAAGGTCATCGTAATCACAAGAAGTATCCAGAAAAAGTATTTAAAGCCTCTTGCGAATATTCCCAAAGGCTCCAATGTTCTGCTTGTAAACGATTCCAGAGAAAGCACACTGCAAACGATTTATATGATCTATGAGCTTGGTATCGGTCATTTAAATTTGATTCCGTATGACCCCGCTTCGGCAGCCTCCGGTATGTACGACAACATCCATATCGCCATCCTTGCACATCATACTGCGGATTTGATTCCGTCCCATATCAAAGAAATTTACAGCATTCACAACCGCGAAGTGAGCTTCGAAACCTTCCAAAAGCTGATCGCGCTGCTCGATCTGGAAACCCCTGTTGTAAAAAGGAACCTCATCCATAAGATTCATGACGAGAGGGAGGTCGGAAGCAATTTCATCGACAGTTATTTCAGCAATTACCTGAAAGATCAGATGATCGTCAGCGTCGTCGAAGAGTCTCATCGCGCTATTATTTTGCTGGATCTCAACAACCGCGTGCACTACATCAATGAAACTGCCTATGATCTCTTTGGTCTTGGTTCCGGGGATCTTTTTGATCAGCAGATGCTTTTTGGCGAAGCCTTGATCCAAAAAAAGGAATTTACAGACGAGGTTGTATCCTATCACGGCGTCAACTATCTGGCAAGTAAGGAGTCTGTCACCCTTTTAGATGAACTTGTGGGCTATATTCTCTTTTTACAAGACGAAAAAGGACTGCGCGATACCGAAAACAATTTGACGCAGCAGCTGCAGCGCAGTGGGTTTTATGCAAAGTATCATTTTAAAGATATGATTCACTGCTCCTCTTCCATGCAGAATTGTATTGCCATTGCAAAAAAAGCTGCGCCATCGGATCATACAGTGTTAATACGCGGCGAAAGTGGTACGGGCAAAGAGCTTCTCGCTCAATCCATCCACAATTTTTCCAATCGAAAGAACCAACCCTTTGTTGCAATCAATTGCGCTGCCTTGCCGGAGGCCTTGCTTGAGAGTGAGCTCTTCGGTTATGAAGCAGGCTCATTTACCGGCGCACAAAAAAACGGAAAAATCGGTCTTTTTGAGCATGCACAGCACGGCACTATCTTTTTGGATGAAATCGGGGACATCTCTCCCAGTTTGCAGTCCCGCCTTCTGCGTGTTCTGCAAGAACGGCAAATCATGCGGATCGGAAGCGACAAATTGATCAACATCGATGTTCGAATTTTAGCTGCTACGAATGTAAACTTAGAGAAGCAGGTCCTAGAGGGAAAATTTCGCAACGATTTGTTTTATCGCTTGAATGTCATCTCAATTAATATTGCTCCGCTCCGAAATCGTCCTGAAGATATTCTTCCTTTATTAGAAGCTTTTCTCGGAAAGAACTTTCACGATATCGCTCCAAAGGATATTCAAGCGATTTTACGCCATTCTTGGCCGGGCAATGTGCGAGAGCTCGAAAACGCGGCCTTATATTACCGGTTGCTGGGGGAACTGCCTTCCTCGATCCAGCAGGGGGTACATATTTTAAAAGGAAACGATGGTCCCGCACTGCAATCACCGAGTCCTTCCCTTGCGGAAAGACCGATTTTCTCTTATGAAGCGCTGTCCGATATTGTTTTGGATACCATCGCGCAAAACTCAAATTCAGCGTCGGGAATCGGCCGACTTGCCTTGCAGGCTTTACTTGCTGCACGGGGAATTACTGTCGGCGAGGGTACTCTGAAAAAAATTATGGCAGATTTAAAGAATCATTCCTATATTAGTGTCAGCCAGGGCAGGAGTGGTTCAAAAATCACAAAAAAAGGTCTGTATTATTTGCAAAGCCTTTAGGCGCTGTTTTGTCCTTTTCACACCGCGTACTTCTTTTCGAGCATCCAGCCGTTGAGTTTGATAAAGACAAACATGCCGACAAGCTGCAGCGCGGTCAAGATCGCAAGCAGGACTGCTTTGGGCAGAGGCGCGAAGCGCCACAGCAGAACATACACACCGGCACAGAGCAGCAGTAAAACGATCTCACAGACGCTGCCAGCCAGCAGGCTCGGGCTGCGATCCGCCGCAGCCTGCCGCCAGCCGCCGTATTCCACACTGAACATCACCAGACCACTGTACAGCCCTGCCGCCGTCAAAAGCGCACAGTTCAGCAGCAGGAAGCAGATGAACGCTTCGCCGGAGTGCATCGGCGGCAGACTGCGGCCGGCTGCCAAAAGCACGCAATACCCGTTGACCGCGATCAGCATCAGCGGCGCGATACGCCTGCATCCGCACTGCATGTGCAGCAGGACCTTTTGCCGCGCAGACAGCGGAAACAACTGATAGAACGGTGCGTTCTCTCCGTACAGCATCATATTGTCTGCCTCATACTGCAGGCGCGCACCGGTACCGACAATCAGGATCGGGATCAAATACGCAGGCAGCTCCTGCACAACAAAGATGACGACCAGCAGCAGTGTCCAGAGGCATTGCTGCAGCACATCGCCTGCGCCGCATTGCCGCAGAAGCCACGTGTACATCTGCACAGGTGTTTTGCTTTGCGGCAGGATACTCGTCTTTGCAGCCTTTGATCCGCCGCGATGCGAACCGCGATATTCTGCAGTACCCCAATCAAACGTCCGGTAAGCGCCCCGCACCAGTAGCGGCGTCAGGACTGCAAGCACGAGCGTGATCAGCAGCAGCGGTTTCAGCGCAGCATCGACAGAGGCATGATATACCGGCACCAGCAGCGGCAGCAGCAGAACCAAAAACGGCAGGAGCAGAACGATGACCTCCGCCCAAGTGACCATGGACACCGTATGATTTTCTTCCCCGCGCTGATATGCCAGCGCCATGCCGATGCTGTACAAGGCGGTCGCGCAGAGAGAAAGCAGCACGAGCATCAGCAGTATCAACGGGCTGTTCAGCGCAAGGGTCCGCCAGTGAATGGTAATCGAGAGTGCACGCGCGATACAGATTTGGCTGAGCGTCAGAAGCAAAAACAAGCCGAAGGCTGTCAGGCTTCCTGTCAGGATCTTGCCCGCGAACACTTCCTTTTCGGTGAGTGGCAGGCTGCGGACAAAATCTCCTGTCGCCCCATAGCCGGTTGCGCCGAAAAGCATCCGATAGGTCTTGGCGAAGAACCACATCGACCCAACAAGCACAAAGCCTCCTAAGACAAGTAAAAGAATGATTGCGCCTGCCATACTGCTCATCGCCAAAATCCCCGCGCAGACAAGGCAAATCCCGATCTGATTCTCCGCGAGCTTAGCGTGCAGCCTGCAGCATTTCCGGACATTCCGCATTTTCATGGCTTTCACCCCTTCCTCTCGATCTACCGCGCCGCTTCCTCACGAAACATCGCTTTGAGCGCTTCCTCCAGAGAACCGCCGTACTGCGCGCGCAGACTGTCACTAGCTGTAAACGTCTCTACGCGACCCTCCTTCAACACGATGACGTCATCGAACAGCCGCTCGATATCGTGAATCAAATGCGTCACGATCAGCATCGTCCCCTTGGGGTTGAAGTTTTCCAGAATCAGATCCAACACGTGCTCTCTGGCCTCTACATCGACACCGCCAATCGGCTCATCCAAAAGATACAGGCGCGCCCTGCGTGCCATGACGAGTGAGATCTGTAATTTATCAATCATCCCTTTTGACATTTCCTCCGGCGTCTTGCTCAGTCCGATCGCAAAGGTTGCAAGCAGTTCCCGGCACTTTTCGGCATCGAAATCCACAAAGAAAATCTCATAGAGCCTCACAATATCGCTGACCAGCATTTTCTCCGGCAGGCAGCTGCTGTCCGGCAGATACGCGACGCATGCCTTTGTCTTTGCACCAGGCCGCAGGCCGTCGATGCTCACACTCCCCTCATACTCCGTATATAGTCCCGCAAGGATTTTGAGCATCGTCGTCTTGCCGCTCCCGTTCGGTCCGAGCAGACCGATGATGCGCCCCTCCGGGATCGCCAGACTGACATGATCCAGCGCCCGGATTCGGTCAAACTGCTTGCTAAAGTTGTCAGGCATACTCTGCCACCTTTGTCAGCGTTCATATTCAACACTTTTTCTGTTGATTGGAATGTCTCCAGGATCATATTTGACGTTCTTTATCTCACCGTTTTCTCTGAAAAACTGTTCCGGAAGATTGAACCTATCCATATATTTCTTCTCAAGATCAGGTGGAAGGTCCAGCCATTTCTCACTGTCAATCGGTGCGTAGCAAATAAAAAAGTCACCTGCGATAATATCCAGCAGCTGACCATCTTCACTTTTTACTGCACGGTTCAAAGGAAGTCCCATGGTCTTCCCTTCTTCATTGCATACGATTGCAATATCATCATCGTAAGGCATATACTCTTCTATCCATCCTCCTACAAGTCCCTGGAATGCTCCGAGGTTATTATCCACCTCAGCGATTCTTGCCTTGTGTCCGGCTTCGCAGTATATCACCTTGATCTGTTCTTCACTCGAGTCTTTTATCATTTAGCGCTCCTCTCATTATCAAATAGTCATTCATATCTTTTCCGTATTTGGGTGGCTGGTCCAGCACTTCAAATCTGTCCTGAAGTGCGTTCATAATTTCTTTTGTAGCGGATCTTCCGGCATCATCCCTGTCCAGGTGAAGTACGATTTTTTTCAGATCTTTCATGTTATCTATTGCACTTTGTAGACCGATTGGTACTTTCAAAGTGTCATTATTGCACTTTGAAGCTGCTACTCCACCTAACGAAACCATCGCTTCTCTTGTCCATTTAATGCAGTTGTACTATTTTGTCAGTTTCATAATAAGTTCATCTACAGCGTCTGTATATCTGTCTTCTTCTATAAGGCGGTTCTTCAGTTCAACGAGTCCCATTATAAGGATTCTCTGTTCTTCATAAGTCAGTTTTACTTTTATGTTTGTCATTTCCGGCACCTCCTTTATACTGTTATTGTAGATGGCATATCTGATTTTGCAATTATGCGTTTTTGATGTTTTAAGAGTTATATATTGCTTTTTGACATAATAAAAAACCCTGAAAGTCCAGGATTTGCCGGGTTTTCAGGGTTATCTGCATATTATGATGCATGTTTTGTATCGAATTGTATCGAATTGTATCGAAATGGCCTTTTTTCTGACTTTTTTCAGTCTAAAATTAGTAGAGTTTTGCACCTGCAGGAATGCTGTCATCGAGGATTATGAAGTTAAGAGCCTCTTCTCCCTCATAGTTGTAAAGCATAGAGCAAAGCATTCCGTTGGACTCAACTCCCATCATTGTTCTGGGAGGAAGATTAGTGATGGCTACGGCAGTTTTTCCGACTAATTCTTCGGGTTCATACCATTCGTGGATGCCCGAAAGTATAGTCCTGTCAACGCCTGAGCCATCGTTTACGGTGAACTGCAGGAGCTTCTTTGACTTAGGTACTGCGAAGCATTCCTTGATCTTGACTGCTCTGAAGTCGGACTTTGAGAAAGTCTCGAAATCCACATAGTCTGTGAACAGAGGCTCGATCTCTACCTTGGAGAAATCCAGCTTCCTCTCAGTCTTCGGTGCGGGCTTGTCCTTAGCATCCATCGGCTTCATTGTGGGGATATGCAGCCTATGATTTTACAAATCTTCTAATTATTTCTATACTTTGGTCTTCTTCCAGCGCCCTCGATAACCAAAACGTTCTTCTCTACTAATGGATTCAATAATTGCATCGCCTTTCTGGGGTATACTCTACAAACAAAACCGCTTAAGGGCTTCGGCAACACCTCTGCTGCGGGTATTTTTACAGACATAGTCCGCGACAGCCTTTACCTTGGGTACCGCATTTGCAACTGCTACAGCTACTCCTGCTGCCTGTAACAGCAAAATATCATTTGTGTTATCACCCATGGCCATGGTTTCTTTTAATTCTATTTCCAGAATATTGGCCAGCCTTTTTAAGGCTGCACCCTTATCCACTCCCTTTGGCATTACTTCGATTAAATGTGGTTCCGATTGTGCAAAAAACAAGGAGTCGGAATATCGGCGCTCAAGTTCTTTCTGAAAAAAGGGAACCTTTGCGGGATCGGTAGCCAGTAGCATCTTGGGAGTCTTGAAGGGCTTAACTTTTAACAGATTCCCTACCTCTCGGTAGTCTGTAAATTTCAGGTCAGGGTCAGGATGCATTTCCGGTCTCAGCCTATCTACTACGATAACGTCCTTATCATACAGCTGAACATATATATCATTTTCGTAAGCAAATGATAGTATCTCTTTGACAGATGCATAATCCAAGCCGGATTCAAACAGAACATTGTTCGATGCATCCTTGATTAAGGCTCCATTGTAGCAAATTACCGGTGCATCCATTGATATCTTATCGGCTATATAGTTTGCCGAATGAAAGGATCTCCCGGTTGCAACTGCAAAATGAACGCCATTTTTATTTAGCTCGTGGATAAGCGACAGAGTGTTTGCAGAGATTGTCCCATCCTTGTTTAAGAGTGTGTTGTCCAAATCCATGGCTACTAGTTTAATCATAGGTATCCTTCTCCTTTGAGAATCATTATGACAATAATCACGATTGCCATTTCTAGTAAAAAATAAAACAGCTTGAATAGTCTCTGAGTCCTAAAACACTTAAAAACAAGCTCCTTCATTTTTGAATACTTATGTTCGACAATCCATTTGTTAACCCCGAGTTCACTATTTCTTATCCTTGCTGCAACTTTACTGTCGGAATCATCAAGCCACTTGTTAAATGCCTTTTTTGAACTTGGGTCTTTGATGCCGAAACAGAATGTCGGCGCCTCTTCAAGATATGGCAGGGCCTCTTTCTTATCTACAAATTCAGCACCTTCCCTGTAGGCAACTGTCTCTTCATCTTTTATAAATAAATGCCTGTGTATCAACGCGTAGCATTGCTTGGCATAATCCATATGCTGAGAAAACGCATTGTTCCATCTAACGGTAAGAAGCATGGCGATTATTCCCAGCACTAGCTGCAGTATCAAAATAGATATCCTAACAACGAACACATCGATTGTGGAAATAAAGGCAAGAACACCTGCTGCCAAAGCTATATAGATACTATTAAATGTTATTCTCTCATTCTCCACGTGCCTCGCATGCTCCAGATTCTCGCACATCATTTGATACAGAAAATCCACTTGGTCGTTTCTCAGCTTAAGATTCTCCCTATCCCAAAGTGCGTATTTGCCGTTTTTATTTGAATGACTCATTTTGGTATTTCCCTTCATAATTCTCTATGTTCCCTGTTGGGCGTAGACGCGTGCAGCAATAGTCTCGCCTCTGTTTATAAATTAATCCTGCCGATTTTCTCAGCAGGATTGTCATTCTAAGTCTGTTTTAGTAAAGCTTTGCACCTGCCGGAATGTTGTCATCGACCATCAGGAGATTCAGCATTTCGCCGCCGTCATAGTCGTTAACTGCGGAGATCAGCATGCCGTTTGATGTCTCTCCCATCATCTCTCTCGGCGGGAGATTTACGATAGCGATGCATGTCTTTCCGACCAGTTCTTCCGGAGAGTAGAATTCCTTGATGCCGCTCAAAATCACACGTTTTTCGGGGGTGCCGTCGTCCAGAACGAACCTTAAAAGCTTCTTGGATTTTGGTACCTCGGTGCACTCAAGAACCTTTACCGCACGGAAGTCGGATTTACTAAATGTGTCGAAATCCACGAATTCTTCGAAGAGCGGTTCTATCTCTACTTTGCTGAAGTCAATGACCTTTTTCTCAGCTTCTGCACCGTCGGCTTTCTTGCCCTTTTCGTCCAATGGCTTCATCGTGGGGAACAAGATTATATCCCTAATGCTCGGTGCATCGGTTATGAGCATGATGACTCTATCGATTCCGATTCCGAGGCCGCCTGTTGGCGGAAGGCCAACTTCCAGGGCGTTTACAAAGTCCATATCCATTGGATGAGCTTCATCGTCAACACCTGTATCAAGCTGGCGCTGCTGCTCTACAAATCTCTCGTACTGGTCAATCGGATCATTAAGCTCGGAGAATGCGTTGGCAACTTCCCAACCATTTATATATGCTTCAAAGCGACGTGTGATTCTTGGATCCTTTGGATCTCTCTTTGCGAGTGGCGAAATCTCTACAGGATGCCCTACTACAAATACCGGTCCATCGAGATATCCCGGAACGTCTTCGCAATATTCTTCGAACATTTCGGCGATGATTTTGCCGCGGGTCCAGCCTGAAACTTCTTCCGGATCCATGCCGTATCCGATAGCAGCCTTGCGGGCGTCTTCGTCGCTTTCGATCTTTTCAAAATCGACTCCGGTGATTTCCTTTACGGCGTCTGCCATATTGAGTCTCTTCCAAGGCGGAGTAACATCAAAGCTCTTTCCCTGGTAAGTGATTATCGGAGTTCCGTTAACAGCCATGGCAGCGTTATATACTACCTGCTCTGTTACGTCCATTACGCTCTCCATGTTTCCGTAAGCCATATAGCATTCCATGGATGTGAATTCCGGATTATGGTTTCTATCCATGCCTTCGTTACGGAACATTTTGCCCATCTCATAAACGCGGTCAAGTCCACCAACTATAAGTCTCTTCAGGAAGAGCTCGTTAGAAATCCTGAGCTTCATGTCAATGTCAAGTGTATTGTGATGTGTATCAAATGGACGAGCATTGGCACCGCCTGCGATGGTTGTAAGTATTGGTGTGTCAACCTCCAGGAATCCGTATTTTTCTTCAAGTACACGCTTGATTTCTTTTACGATTTTGGCGCGCTTGATGAATGTTTCTTTTACCTCAGGGTTCATGATGAGGTCAACATAGCGCTGACGATATCTGATATCCTGATCGACAAGGCCCTTGAACTTATCCGGAAGAACCTGGAGTGACTTGCTAAGAAGAACGAGCTTCTCTGCATGCACGGAAATCTCGCCGGTCTGAGTTTTAAAAACTTTTCCGACTATGCCGACGATATCTCCTATATCATAGGTCTTGAACCACTTATAATCTTCTTCACCGATGTCGTCGCGCTTAACGTAGCACTGGATGCGGCCTTCTTTATCCTGAAGATCAATAAATGCGGCCTTACCCATGATACGCTTGGTCATGATACGACCTGCAACGGAAACTTCGCTTCCATCCATGGCATCAAAATTATCTTTGATGCTCTTGCTGTGCGCGTTTACATCCCATGTTTCGTTAAGAAACGGATCCCTGCCCGCATCTCTAAGGTTCTGAAGTTTTTCTCTTCTGATCTGTCTCTGCTCCGAGAGCTGTTCCTCTGTCTGCTCTACCGAAACTTCCTGCTCTTCCGGCATATTTCTGTTTTCATTGGATTCCATAATCTTTTCCTCTATATTACATTGCCGGCATATATTTCAATGCCGGCATCAAACGAATCATAAACAATTAAGCTGTTCTTGTTATATCTATGATTTCAAGTCTGATTGGCTTTCCGTTCGGTGCGGAGACTTCTACTTTGTCGCCGACCTTCTTGCCAAAGAGCGCCTTGCCTACTACTGACTCCACGGAAACCTTAATCGGATCCGAGAATGGATCGATTTCCGTTGCGTCAACCAAGCTATAGCTCTCTTCCGTTTTGGATCTCGTATCTCTAACCTTAACCGTAAGACCAAGGTTGACCATGTCCAGCGTGAGGTCCTCGTCTTTGATGATGGTGGCCGTTCTCAGTCTCTCCGAAAGTTTCATGATGCGAGCTTCGAGTTCTGCCTGTGCCTCCTTGGCTGCATCGTATTCAGCGTTCTCGGAAAGGTCGCCAAAAGCGCGTGCTTCCTTAAGACTCTCCGCTATTTCCGGTCTCTGCGCAATAAGCTCATCTCTTTCTCTTTTAAGCTTGTTATAGCTTTCCTGAGTCATTACGTTTTCTTGTGTCATTCCAAAAAACTCCTTTCGCCCGAGCTTTACCCCGATTGGCAAAGCCCATATATACCGCAGTATTATACTTGCAAAACCCCTTTTTGTCAATTTGCGAAAGCCTTGCAATTTAGGGATTTTCTCGCCGTTTTGCCCTGCTTTTTGCGAGCACGATTAGGCCTTCTTGTTATCCTCCACAAAACGCTTAATCTTCTTGCCCGTGGTCTTCTCGAATTCGCGCTTTCTGATGACAATTTTCCTTATCTTCTTAAAGAGCGGAAGATTCTCGTTTATCGCGTCCACATCGCGCCAGATGAGCTCATGGAGCGCCTCCTCCGTATAGTTTGCGCCGAGCGCTTCCTCGACCTCTTCCTTATCTATCAGAATCGTCGCATAGATTGTGGTGTCGTTGGTGCTGTCATCATCGTCCGTCGCCCAGACCATTGACTCCGCAACATACTGACTCTTTGAAAGCTCGTATTCGAGTTCCTCCGGGAAGACGTTCTTTCCGTTTCCTGTGATGATGACGTTCTTCTTGCGGCCCGTGATGTAGATGAAATCGTCTTCATCTACATAGCCCTGGTCACCCGTATGGAACCAACCGTCGATCAGAACTTCGTTCGTCGCTTCCGGATTATTGTAGTAACCCATCATGACGTTTCCGCCCGCGAAACAAATTTCACCTATTCCGTCAGGGTCCTTATCTATGATTTTGACTTCCATTCCCGGAAGAAGATGTCCGACAGATGCGAGTTTCATATCCTTCTCAACGTCAGGATTGAGCGCCGCCATCGGCGAGCACTCTGTAAGTCCGTAACCCTGAACGCCTACTATTCCGATATCGTTAAAGAACTGAAGTATCTCCGGATCTATCGCCGCGCCGCCCGAAATGATTACTCTCATGCGACCGCCGAATACATTTAATATGTCCTTGGTGAACGGTTTGCTGATGTCGAGTTTTGCTTTCTTCGTTCTTCTGTTGATAGCAAGAAGTCTCTTGAGCGTTTTGTCCTTGCCCTTTTCCTTTGCTGCCTTCCAGATTCTCTTGTAGAGAGTTTCTATCAGAATCGGAACTCCGAGGAGCATGGTAGGTCTTACTTCTTCAAGGTTCTTTGTTATATATTTCAGTCCCTCGCAGAACGCAATCGATGCACCTTTGTAGATCGGCATCAGGAATGCACATGTGCACTCGTAGGTGTGGTGCACCGGAAGAACCGAAAAGAAGATATCCCAATCGTTTACGTTGAGTATCGTCGGAGCCGCCATGAGATTCTCCGCGAGGTTCGTGTTGGAGAGCATTACGCCCTTAGCGAATCCCGTGGTTCCCGAAGTATAGAGGATGACAGCCATATCGCTTGCGACTATCTCAGCGTCGAGGAACTGTCTATCGCCCTGCGCGACTCTCTCTTTTCCTTCGCGTACGAGCTGCGCCCAGCTTATGATCTCGTCGTCGTGTAGACCTTCCGTGCTTCCGCGCTCAAGATAAAGATCCATCTCCGCGTCCATGTTTACAAGGAGCTCGAGCTTGGTGTCGCCCGACGCCTTCATTTCCTTAAACGTCTCTTCAAAGCGCTTGCTGAAGAGCACCGCGGAAACCTCTGCATCCTGAACGAGATATTTAAGGTCTTCCGGCGGAAGCTCTTTGTCGAGCGGAACTACGATTCCGACGCCGCCGATAACCGCAAGATACGTAGACTCCCACTGATAATACGTATCGCCGATAATCGCGATTCTCTTACCCTTTAGTCCGCGGTTAATGAGCGCGGTTCCGAGACCGTTCACATCCGCCTGCGCCTGCTTATACGTAATCTCGGTATAAGGCTCGCCCTTTACAAACTTCTGCCTGAACGCAACGTGATCTCCGTAGAGTTCAACGCTCGAGTTAAACATCTGCTTGATATCCGTAATCGGTCTTCCCGTCTTATATCTCAAATAAGGATCGGTGCTCGCCGCGATATTTGCAATAACCTTCTCCGCGTGTTTCTTTTCTTCTTCCTTTATCGCTCTGTAATCCATGCTGCCACCTGTCTCATCGCCTTCCACAAAGTTGCCATATCTCTTGATCTTTCCCGTCGTGGTCATCTCAAAATCTTTCTCGCGAATATTGATTCTCTTGATGGCCTTGTATTCCGGCAAAGTATCGTTCAATTTATCTATGAGGTCTCTGTAAAAATCATAGACCTCGCTGCTGTTCATCTCGCCATGCATCTTATTCAGCAAAGCAAAGTTTGGCTGAATGTCCGCAGTCACAAGTACGTTCCCCACGCGCTTATCCGTAACGCCGTGAACGAGAACTTCCTTTACGAGTTCGTTTTCTTTTATTTTTTCTTCGAGTTCCTCGGGGAAGATATTCTTTCCGCCCTTTGTTACGATGACGGTTTTCTTTCGTCCCGTAACATAGAGGAATCCGTCCTCATCCATGCGGCCGAGGTCTCCGGTGTAGAGCCAGCCGTTACGAATGACTTCGTCCGTCGCCGCCTGATCCTCGTAGTATCCGAGCATAATCGATGGACTCTTTACTACGATTTCTCCGATGCCGTCCGAGTCAGGATTCTCAATCTTAACCGTGGTTCCGCTCATCGGACGTCCAACGGAACTTGCGATGCTGTAATTGTTTTGGTTGACCGCGATTATCGGGGCGCACTCCGTCATGCCGTAACCCTGCATCATCGGAATACCCATCGCCTCAAAGTCCTCAATAACCTTTGGGTCTATCGCAGCGCCGCCCGCGATGAACTGCTGCATGCTTCCGCCGAGCGCTTCGTGAACGGATTTAAACATCCTCTTCATCACCTGCGGCGAATTATACAGCTTCATGCGCTTTGAAAGTTCAATCGCTCTTTCGAGTTTTTCAAGCTGCCCGGATTTCTCCGCCTGCTTGAACATGCTCTTATGTATCTTCTCAAAGACGAGCGGCACGCCGACCATGCAGTTCGCCTTGACCTCTTTCATATTCTGTGTGATGTATTTTATTCCTTCGCAGATCGCGAGCGTCTTTCCCTGATAGAAAGTCGTCCAATCCACGCAGGTGTTTTCAAACGTGTGATGCGTCGGAAGAATTGAAAGCACTATCCAGTTCTCGCCGAGCCTCATGCGCTTGGACATATTGACTACGTTCGCGCTGATGTTCTTATGCGAAAGCATTACGCCCTTGGCGGACCCCGTCGTTCCCGATGTGAATATCAAAGTGCACATCGCGTTTGGATCTATCTCCGCGTCGAGGAAACGGCGGTCGCCATGCGTGTCGCCCGCGCCTGTGCCGTCCGTGCCGCGTGCGCCGGTGCCTGCAAGCAGCGCCCTTCCCGCTTTAATAATTTCCGGAAGCGACAAAATCTTATGCCCCTCTATATCCGACCTCTCCGTCATGCAGATGAAGTGTTCCAGATTGCAAACGTCTTTGAAAACTTCCGCGAGTCTCTTCTCCGACTTGCTGTCAAAGATGAGCGCAGACGCACCGGACCTCTTTACGATTCCGTAGAGTTCTTCCGGCGGAAGATTCTTATCAAGAGGAACTATTACGCCGACTCCGCAGACCGTAGCAAAATACGAGAGGAACCAATAGTAAGACGTATCGCCGATCAGCGCAATCTTCTTATCCTTTAGACCAAGATCGATGAGCCCGGTCCCCAGCGCATTCATATCCTGCAGAACCTGGGCATACTTAATAGAGCGATAAGTTCCGCCCGGCTTATCTTTCTGAAGATAGGCGGTCTTATCGCCGAACAGCTCGCAACTTGATAGTATGAGGTCGCGGAGATCCGCGACCTCTCTTGTCGGGTGATCTACACCATCAAATTTCTTGTTGTTCAATTCCTAGTCCTTTTATTTAAGTACAATCTTATGGAACTTCTTTTTACCCTTCTGGATAACAAGGATGCCGTCAGCGAAGTCCTCTGCTGTTATGTTTTTGCGGGTGTCGGTGGCTTTTTCGCCGTTTAAGGAGACGCCGCCTTGCTCGATTGTGCGGCGTGCGTCGCCGTTGCTCTCTGCGAGTTTTAGTTCGCTTAAGAGCGAGATAAGTCCCTTTCCTTCGCCGCCGAAGTCAGCAGCGTCCATCTCGGTTGTCGGGATGTCCGCGGATGCTGCGCCGCCTGCGCTGAATGCAGCGCGCGATGCGTCGAGCGCCTTCTGAGCCTCCTCTTCTCCGTGAACGAGCTTTGTTATTTCAAACGCAAGTATTTCCTTTGCCTTGTTGATCTCGGCGCCTTCAAGTGCGGAGAGTCTATTTACCTCGTCCATTGGAATGAACGTCAGCATGCGGAGGCATTTGTTTACGTCTGCGTCGCCGACGTTTCTCCAGTACTGGAAGAACTCGTACGGGCTGCATCTATCCGCGTCGAGCCAGAGCGCGCCCTTCTGGGTTTTGCCCATCTTCTTTCCGTCGCTCGTCGTGAGGAGCGAGAATGTCATTCCGTAAACTTCCTTCTGAAGGAGTTTTCTCGTTAGGTCAACGCCGCCGATGATATTTGACCACTGGTCGTCGCCGCCGAATTCAACTTTGACATCAAAGTCTCTAGCCATGACCATAAAGTCATAGCTCTGCATGAGCATATAGCTGAACTCAAAGAATGTGAGTCCTGTTTCTCTTTCCATCCTCTGCTTAAACGCTTCGGATCTCAGCATGGTGTTTACGTTGAATTTGGATCCGATTTCTCTTACGAACTCGATGAACTTGAGAGGTCTGATCCACTCGCCGTTATTTACGGAAACAGCCTTTCCGGGTTCCGGTTCTTTGTTCTGATGTCCCGGTTCGTAAACGCCGCCGTTGCCTTCGTACTTCCACTCGTCGTCGAACTCGATGAATCTCTCAAAGAGCTTCTTGAACTGCGCGCAGTTATAGTCGATGGTCTCGACGTCCATGAGCGTACGCATGTCGGTGCGGCCCGATGGATCTCCGACCATTCCCGTTCCGCCGCCCAGGAGGACGACCGGTGTATGACCGAACTTCTGCATATACATGATTATGATGATCTGCATAAAATGTCCCACGTGAAGACAGTCCGCCGTCGGATCGAATCCGATGTAGAACTTTACCTTCTCGTTCTGCAAAAGTTTTCTTACTGCTTCTTCGTCGGTCGACTGCTCTATGAGTCCTCTCTCTTTAAGGACGTCATAGACGTTGTCGCATTTACTTACGTTGTCCGGAATTAACTGTTTCATTTCTTACTCACTTTCGTTTTATTTTGTTCGGAGCGGTTTGCTCCGCCTCATTCTCTATTACTTTGTTCCAAAGAGACGGTCGCCTGCGTCGCCGAGGCCGGGAACTATGTATGCGTGTTCGTTTAGATGGTCGTCCTTGGCCGCGATATAGATATCGATGTCAGGATGCGCTTCGCTCAGCACTTTGATTCCTTCGGGTGCAGCGATTAGGCACATGAATCTGATGTCCTTGGCGCCTCTCTGCTTGATGAAGTCAACTGCTGCAACCGCGCTTCCGCCCGTCGCTAGCATCGGATCGAGAACAAAAACTTTTCTCTGATCGATATCTGTCGGCAGCTTGCAATAATATTCTACAGGTTCATGTGTGTCGGGGTCTCTATAAAGTCCGACATGTCCGACCTTTGCTGTCGGAACGAGTTCGAGCATTCCATCAACAAAGCCGAGGCCCGCTCTCAAAATCGGAACGATCGCGATGTCGCCGCCCGCAAGCATATTGGCTTTCGTCTTGCAAATCGGCGTTTCGATTTCGACTTCATTTAGCGGAAGATCTCTCGTCGCCTCAAATCCCATGAGCATGGAAACTTCTCTCGCGAGATCTCTGAACTCCTTAACCGGAGTGTTGACATCTCTCATCATTGATACCTTGTGCTGAATTAGCGGATGATCGAATACATAAACCTTTCCCATCTTGCGACTCCTTTTCTTAAATACTTGGTGATGCCTTTTTATACTATCGTGTTTTCGTTTTTTATTTTCTGATGCGCTCTGCTTTTCTCCTGCAGCTCGCCTGCGACTTGCTTACATCTCGTCGAGCATTGCTACGCGTCTTGCGTGGCGTCCGCCCTCGAATTTATTATTGAGCCATGCGTCAACTATCTCGACCGCGAGCTCCGGCGAAGTTGTTCTTCCGCCAAGCGCGAGCATATTCGCGTTGTTATGTCTCTTTGTGAGCTCCGCCATCTCCACGCTCGTGCAAAGCGCGCATCTAACGCCCTTAACCTTATTCGCTGCGATCGAAATTCCGATTCCCGTTCCGCAGCAGACGATTCCAAGGTCCGCTTTTCCGGACGCGACCGCTTCCGCGCACGCCTTACCGAAGTCCGGATAATCAACGGACTCTTCGCTATCTGTTCCGAGGTCCACTATCTGAATCTTCTCGGGAGTTCCGTCCGTCACTCCTTCTTCGTTGAGTTTTGGACTCGGCGCGGTTCCGAGCGCCTTGAGATGCTCCTTGATTTCATTCTTAAGTTCATATCCGCCGTGATCCGCGGCAAGAGCTATAATCATACTTCCTCCAGTTCTGTTTGCGGCTGCGCCGTCGACTCGCCTCACGTTGTATCCTGCGGCTTTGAGCATTCTGTTCATCACCGCGAAACCGATTCCTTCTTCGGGAAGCGCCATAACGAGGATATTGTCCACGCCCTCTTCATCAGCACTTCTGAGTCCGGCAAAGAATTCCTTTGCCGCAGTTTCTTCATCATCAAAGTCAAAGACTTTTACTTTCTTTCCTTCGGATTCGAGACGCGCTGCTTCGCGCAGCATTTCGTTGCGAACCGTCTCGCGCGTTGCGCACGCGTTGTCACCTGTGCCCGCGGCCTCGAAGATCGTCATCTCCGCTTTCGGTGCATAATGTTTATACTTCATACCCGGCGCTTTCGGATGCGGTTCGGCATCGTCGCTCGTCGCATCGCCGCTCGTCGCACTTGCGGCGCTGAATTCTTTTCTCATCTTCAGCGCGGGATCGACATCGACTTCTTTTCCGAGCACCATCGCGAGCATCTCGGGAGTTATCACACCCGGTCTAAGCACGCAAGGCACGTCGCTCGTCATATCGACCACCGTCGATTCTATTCCGTGCTTGCACGCACCGCCCACGATTATCGCATCTATCTTTCCATCCATGTCGTGGATGACGTGCTCCGCGATAGTCGGACTCGGTTTTCCCGAAACATTTGCGCTCGGTGCCGCAACGGGTACGCCCGCCGCTCTGATCAGCGCCCTCGCCGTTTCTTCAAGCGGAAGTCTTACACCGACCGTATCGAGTCCTCCCGTCGTAACATCCGGAACCTCGGGAAGCCTTGGAACGACCATGGTTAGCGGTCCCGGCCAAAACGCCTCCGCAAGTTTCTTCATGTCCTCCGAAACGCTCGGCGTTAACCCCGCGAGGTCCTCCGCATCAGCGATATGAACTATCGTAGGATTGTCGGAGGGCCTTCCCTTTGCTTCGTAAATCTTACGAACCGCAATAGGGTCGAGCGCGTTCGCCCCGAGTCCGTAGACCGTCTCCGTCGGAAACGCTACGAGCCCGCCGCCCGCGATTATCTCCGCGGCACGCGCGATATCTTCTTTAGTTGTATTCAGAATCAGCGTCTTCAAATCGCTTCTCCTCTTTATCTTATTTGGAATCCGCGTCGTATCCGCGTTTCCGTATCGCGTTACGCTCCGAACGCTTTCATCTTCTCCGCTTGGTCGCTCGTGATCAGGTTGTCGATAAGTTCATCGATATCTCCATCCATAATCGCGTCGAGCTTGTAGAGAGTAAGACCGATTCTGTGGTCTGTGCATCTGCCCTGCGGGAAGTTATATGTTCTGATTCTTTCGGATCTGTCGCCGCTTCCGATTTGGCTCTTACGCTCAGCGGAGATTTCCGCCTGCTGTTTCTGGAGCATCAAATCATAGAGACGCGACTTTAGAACCTTGAATGCTTTTTCTTTGTTTTTGATCTGCGATTTTTCGTCCTGGCATGTTACGACGAGTCCCGTCGGTTCATGCGTGAGACGAACCGCGGAGTCCGTTGTGTTTACGCACTGTCCGCCGTTTCCGGATGCGCGGTAAACGTCGACTCTTACGTCGTTTGGATCGAGGTCGACTTCAACGTCATCGACTTCAGGAAGCACCGCAATCGTCGCAGCCGATGTATGAATTCTTCCGCTCGACTCAGTCTCCGGAACACGCTGCACTCTGTGAACGCCGCTTTCGTATTTTAATTTAGAGTAAGCGCCCTTGCCCTTGATGATAACTGTCGCTTCTTTTACGCCACCGATTCCCGTGTCGTTGATGTCCATGAGCTCGGTCTTCCAGCGATGACGCTCGGCATAGCGCATATACATTCTGAGTAGGTCTCCACCAAAGAGTGCAGCCTCGTCTCCTCCTGTTCCCGCGCGAACTTCAAGGATTACGTTTCTCTCGTCGTTAGGGTCCTTTGGAAGAAGGAGTATCTTGAGTTCGCCTTCGAGCGACTCTATCTTTTCTTCTGCATCGCCCAGTTCAAGCTTTGCGAGTTCTCTGAGCTCCTCGTCGCTCTCCGCCTCCAAGATTTCTTTCGCGTCAGCGAGCGATTCCTTTGCTCTCTTGTACTCCTCGTACTTCTTTACGATGGGTTCCATCTCGCCCATCTCCTTCATGCATTTCTGCCACTCGGGCTGGTTTGCGATCACTTCGGGATCCGCAACCTTGAGGGACATCTCCGCATATTTTTCGGTTATAAAATCCAATTTATCAAACATTTTAATTCTCCTTTGTCATGAAATAACTTGCGCGTTTTACATCGCATCGCTACAACATGACAAGTATTTTAGCCGCAAGCACTACACAGACGAGCGCCACCGGATATGTCGCCGCATACGATGCCGCAACGTCGTCCGTTCCCGCCGTCTGAATCAGCGCACCTAGCGCAGGCGTACTCGTCATTCCGCCTGTGATTGATCCTAGCGCATTGAAAATATCTATCTTGAAAATCTTCTTTGCAACAATGTAACCAACTATCATCGGAACGAGCGTTATGATTACGCCGTAGATGAAGTACGACATTTTGATGTTTGCAATAAAGTTTACGCCACCCGGAACACCTGCACCAATCAGAAAAAGTCCGAGTCCGAGTTCGCGTACAAAATTGAGCGTCGTCTTGCTTACCGTCAAATCGATATTTCCAATATGTCCAAAATGTCCAACGATTAGTCCTGCGAGCAGGCATCCACCGGAGTTTCCAAGCGAGAAATCGATTCCCGGAATCTTGATCGCACCGATTATGCAGCCCAGCGTGACAGCGAGAGCAAACGGGAAGAATCCGAAGTTTTCCACATAGAATCTCTTCTTCGCATCCTCTTCCGTCTTGATCGTCTCCGCGGCAACAAATTTCTTGACCTCTTCTTCGATGTTGACCTTTAGGATCTTTGGCATGAGCTGAACAAAGAATACAACTCCGAGCACTCCGAAGAGATATGCTATTCCGTATCCCGTCGTGACGAGGTCTCCCATCTCGCCCGCAACCTCTTTTGCTGCGGAGAGTCCCGGTGTGCTGGTGAGCGCACCCGTCATGAGACCGACCGCCATCTCAGGCTTAAGGTTGGAGTCTATTTTGACAAGCACTCCCGTCGTCACGGCGCCGATTGCGATTATCATGACGCCCATGATGACAAATTTTAGGAAGCTCTTGTTGAGCGAGCGGAAAAATTTAGGCCCCGCGATTAGTCCTACCGCAGTTACAAACATCGCCGTTCCCAGACTCGACACAAAGCTGAATCTCGTCTTTAATGCGTCATTGAAAAGCGCAATCTCCGTTTCGCCTATCATAAACGACGGAATCTTGCTCGCTATAATTCCGTAAAGTATTGCCGCAAGCAGAACGCCCGCCGTTCCGAGCGATATTCCTTTGACGGAAATTGACCCCACGAGGTAACCGACCGTCATGATGAGGAATACTATGAATATAATTGAGAAGACGCTTCCTATAACGCCGCCTAAATAAACCATTTCCTTTTCTCCGTTTTAATTATTTGAATGCGAGACCGTGTCCTATCGGGTCTCCGCTCTTTGCTTTTTCGAGAGCCGCACGAAGTTCATCTCTGAACTTTGGATGCGCGCAGTTTTCTATTATAACTTCCGCGCGCTCAAATGCGGTCAGCGCGCGAAGGTCCGCGGCGCCCTGCTCTGTGATTATTACGTCGACGTCGTGCTCCGTATGATCGACGTGCGATACCTGCGGAACTATGCATGAGAGTTCGCCGCCCTTTGCGGTCGACGCCGTCGTGAATATCGTGAGTCCCGCATTTCTCGCAAAATCACCCGAACCTCCGATTCCATTCATGATTCTCTTACCGGCTACATGCGTTGAATTTACATTGCCGGAGAGGTCGGCCTCTAGTGCGGTGTTCATCGCGATGAGCCCGAGACGTTTGATGATCTCAGGGGAGTTGCTTATCTCCTCCGGTCTCAAAACAATCTTGTCTTTATACTTATCTATGTTTTCAAAGACAGCCTTCTTTCCGGACGGCGAAATCGTTAGCGCCGTAGCAGATGCCATCTTTACCTTTCCTGAATCTATGAGCTTAAGAACCGCGTCCTGCATTACCTCTGTATAAACAGTTAGGTTTTCAAATTCCGATTCCGCAAGGCAGCTAAGAACCGCATTTGCAACGCCTCCTACCCCTGACTGAAGAGGCGGAAGCGGATTGGAGAGTCGACCTGCCACTACTTCTTTTTCAAGGAATGTAATCAGGTGCTCCGCAATCGCCTGCATCGTTTCGTCCGCAGGCTGAAGTTCGCTATTTCCGTCAACGGTGTCACAGAAGATAATTGCCGCAATCTTCTCCGGGTCGCAAGGAATATATGTCGTTCCAATTCTGTCGCCCGGCTTTGTTATCGGAATGGGCTTGGTGTTAGGTGCTTTCTCGCAAGTATAAATGTCGTGAAGGCCTTCGATTCCTACAGGCATCGCCGTACTTATCTCCACGATTACCTTGTCCGCGACTCGTACGAGTGTGTCTGAACACCCTATCGAAGCCGTCGGAATTATATTTCCGTTTTCGTCAATCGCAGCCGCCTCAACCACAGCAAAGTCGATATTTCCGAATATCCCCTGCTTAATCCATGTCGGCACCTGGCTCAGGTGGATATCCACGTAGTTTATATCGCCGGCGTTTATGCGATTTCTGATGTCGGCGTTGGTCTGGTACGGATAGCGTCTCGCTATAACTCCCGCCCTAGAAAGCGCGCCGTCGATCTCGTCTCCCACGGATGCGCCCGTGATGAGCGTGATACCGAGTTTTTCTCCGGCTTCGCCACGAGCGGCAAGCGCCAAAGGAAATGCCTTGGGATAGCCGACGGCGGTAAATCCAGCCATGCCGACGGTATCGCCCGCATTAACCAAAGCCGCCGCCTCAGCGGGCGTAACAACCTTTGCTCTAAGGTCTTTATTCCTAATGCGTTCTTCTATGATTTTCTCCATTTTAGGCCCTCCAAACGGCCAAAAAACAACCGAGATCCTTCCTTTATTTTCCACCACTCACTAAATAATTATTGTACCATTTTTGCTCGTTCTTGTCATCAATTCGTACATTATTATATATACTTCTTATACTTTTGGCGGTATATATGGTGTATAATAGGGTGCAGTATTTCAGGAAAGAGAAGACATCAAATGCAGACATCGGAAAGTTTTAAATTGAGCGCCCTCCTGTCGTTCTCCGGAGGCCTCCAGGACGCGTACACTTATAACGTGAGAGGCAATATCTTTGCCAATGCCCAGACCGGAAACGTGGTGCTGATGAGTCAGAATTTCATGCAGGGCGACGTGACTCAGGCGCTCAGATATATGTGGCCGCTCGTTTCTTTTGCTTGTGGGGTATTTGTTGCAGAGAGAATCGAGCACAGATTGAAAATGAACGAAAAGCTTCACTGGAGGCAAGCGATTCTATTCGTGGAGATGATAGTCCTCGCGATAGTCGGCCTTCTCCCGCTCAGTATGGAGATGGTGGCAAATATCATGGTCTCCTTCGCTTGCGCCATGCAGGTGCAGACATTTAGGAAGGTCCACGGATACGGCTACGCCAGCACGATGTGCATCGGCAATCTGAGAAACGGAACCGAGAGCCTATCCCAGTATATGAGGAACAAAGACAAAGAGTCCCTCCGCAAGGCGCTCCACTTCTTTGGAATAATACTTATATTCGCAATCGGCGCGGGTGTCGGCGGCATTCTTTCGGGAATGCTCGGCATAAGGACAATATGGATATCCGTTGCGATACTTTTGGGCGTAACGCTTATGATGCTCAATAGGCCTGCGGATTCGAGAGATGCAGTATAGGCTTATAGGCTGTCTGCCACAGGCGAACTACCGTAAGAAACTTATCGCTATCGACTTATCACTTCAACAAAAAGGGAACGCATTGCGTTCCCTTTGTTTTTGATATGTGTGCAGCGATTAGCCCAATTACTCAATATTGTATTTGCTCTTGAACTTTTCAACACGTCCGCCACGGTTGACGAACTTCTGCTGTCCTGTAAAGAATGGGTGGCACGCCGAGCAAACGTCAAGCCTCATTTCAGGCTTTGTTGACTTGGTTATAAACTCGTTTCCGCATGCGCAAGTAACTTTACATTCCACGTAATCAGGATGGATTCCTTCCTTCATGCTTCTACCTCTTTTCTGATCTGCTCGGGCCGAACCCTTGCGTTTCTAACTTTCTGCGCTTGGGCCTTTCGGCTTTTGCACAGCCTATGTATTGTATCACAGCGCCTGCCCTCGCGCAACCCCTATATTTAGTGGATTTTTAAGCACTCAAGCACCTTCCGGATGGCTTTTTAAGCCACATCTGGAAACTATATGTATTCGTAGCCGCAACCGCTAAACGATGGGTCAAAATTGCAGATGCTCCTATATCCACAATAGGCACAAGGATCGCTCTTCCCCACCTTCTTGGGCCTCAGCTCGATGCGGCCGTCCAAGATTTCCTCGCAGAGCTCAGTCGTTATGGCCTTCACTTCTTCCTGGAGTCCTCCGAGCTCCTCTTCTGAGATCAGATATCTCTCCGAATTCTTGTCAAGCTCTCCATCTTTCTTTCTGCCCAACTTTACGACTTTGGATTTGCTGTCGAATTCTCCCGCGACTTCGCGAATCACTTCGTCATCATCCACGAGAACGCCGTCCATCCTATAGCTTTCCTTTAGTTTCTCTTCAAATTCTTCCCTCTCCTCCGGCTTGATGATATTATCCACGCTGGATTCGGGCTCCGTTATCAGGAAGTAGAAGAGCCCCGCGGGTTTTCTCTTTCCTTCCTGCGCCGCCTCGAGATAGAGCATTAGCTGAAGGCTGTATCCCGCGCGAACGGCATCGAGATCGAGACTCACATTCCCTGTCTTGTAATCTATGATTTTTACTCGGTCGCTCTTCATGAGATCGAGCCTGTCGATTCGACCTTCGATATATACTTTTCTTCCGTCGGAAAGCGTCCGCTCTATAGGCGCGAGAAGCGCCTTTCCGTCGCCGGACTCTCCCCATCTTCCGAATTTGACCTCGTAGCGGCTCTCTTTGATTTCACCCGCTCTGGCCTGTTCGACCAAAGCGCCCGCAACGAATTTGCACGCCGAAATTGCGCGATCGAGAAGATAATTCTCCGCCCCGGAAACCTTGAAGAGCTTGTCGTGGTATTCTTCCGCCCACTCATTGGCAAAGCGCTCAATCATCTCATCCGCTTCTTCGTTCGTCACTGTCTCCCACGCGTTCTTATCCGTTAACTCTCCGGCAAAGCGCTCGAGCGTGCTGTGATAGAGTTCTCCTATCTCGCGCCCCGCGACTTCATCGACGCGTTCCTCCTCCGCGCGGAGTATATACGAAACAAAATGCTTGTACGGGCAGGAACTGAAGTATTCGAGTTCGGACGGACTGTACGAATCTCTAAAGAGATAGTTCATGATTTCCGGTCCGAGATCCTCCTGCTCATTTGTGAATTCGAGGTTCTCGTTTATCGTATTTAGATTGTTGCTCCCCTTGGTCTTATCCCTTTCACCAAGCCAATCCGAAACCACTTCCCAACCCTCGCCCGCAGGCTGTCCGAGTCTCTCGTTTCGCATGGCTTCGCTGTAACGCCTCAAGGTATTGGTATCTCCGCCGAGTCTCTTGGATATATCGACGGAAAGATTGGGATCCTCTTTTTCCTTTATGTCTGCAAAAATCTTTTTGATCGTCGCAACGACTTCGGAAGCCTGGAGCGCATCGCCCTTTACACCGGCCATGCTATACGAAATCCAAAGATCCTCCTCGGCCTTGAAAATGCACCTGTAGAGGGCCACGTCTTCTTCCATGCGCTTCTTCTCGCTGTCTCCACCAAAGGCAAAGCCCTCGGCCTCGAGTTCTGCCATCTCTTCTTTGCTGAAGAGAACATCGTCCGACGGTTTCAGCGGAAGGATGCCGTCGTTCGCGCCCATTATTACCACGGCCTTCACATCGCCCGCTCTGGTGCGCTGCATAGTTCCGAGAAGCATATCGTCCGCGCTCGGCGGAAGAACTCCAATCTCGAGCTGCGAAAGTCCCGCGCGAAGTATTTCGTGGAACTCCTTTCCGTCAAACGGCGTCTCACCCATTATTTCTTTTATCTGGTCAAAGATGCCTTTGAGAACTTCCCAAAGCTGTTCGCTCTCCTCCGCGATGTCCGGTGCACCGACCGCACGCTGAACCTCTGCAAGCGCAGCCATCCTCTCGGTTATATTCAGGTCGCGCTCAAAGTATTCCTCCATACCGCAGAGGAATTCCTCGTAGGTTTTGCTCTCTTTATATATCTTTTCAAATCCGACAAAGAGCGGCATCGCCTTCTTTCGGATTTCTTCTATCGCTTCCAATCCGCCATCCGCATAGCGCTTCATATATGATCCGCGTGTGAATTCTTTTTTCCAAAGCGTGCCGCGAATTCTTAGTCTATATGCATACTGCTCGAGTGCGATGATTTCTTCGCGGCTCAGTTCCGTAAGTCCGCTCTTGAGCGCGGATATTACATCCGCTGTTCTATACCCGTACACCATGCTGTTCAGTAGCGCGGAAATCAGAATCGCAATCGGAGAATTTATAACCTGACGTTTCTTGTCGTCAAAAATTTCGAGTCCATATTCCTGGAACACGCGTGAAATAATTCCCGCGCGATCGCTTTGGTCGTTGCAGATGAGGAGGATGTCGGAAAGTCTGTAATTCCTCTGCATCAGGAGTTCCCTTATATGCGACGCCGCGGCCTCCGCCTCTCCGTAAGGCGAGCTGCATTTTACGAGCGATATGCCCTCGCACGCGTCCTCCCCCTTGGTCGGAGTTATTCCCACGGCAAAGAGTTCTTTCTCGAGCATCGCGATTCCCGGCGCGCGCTGAGTCGCTGCATATCTTTTCTGATCGTCTTCGCCTAAATCGATTATCGAACAATGCGAACCGACCTCCTCCGCTACGCCGACGAGTTCACCGCTGACCGCCGCGGAAAGTCTAAAGAGATCTTCGTCCCGCACATTCTTGTCCCATGTCAAAAATACGTTCACCGATTTTGCGCGTGCGATGAGCGCGGCTATAAACGAAAGATTCTTTGGCGTAAAGCTGTCAAATCCATAAATCCAAATATTCGAAGATGCGATGAGGTTCGACTCGCGCGCGGCCTCCTCGTACATAGAAATCAAATCCTCCGCGTCGGTATACTTTCCTTCGAGCGCATCTTCATATTTTTCATAAACAAAATTGATATCGCGGAGTTTTCTCTGAAGCGCGTTTGCGCCATTGCCCGAGCCATCACTTGCGCCGTCGCCGACCTTCTTTATGAGAAGTTCGCTTATCTCTTCAGGCGACACCTCGTACTGCTTTGCGTTTGAAATAAAATCGTTAACCGCCGCAACAAAATTCTCTCTCCCCCACATTCCTTTGAATGCGTCGAGGCTTTCGTTTTCGTCCCTCAGGATTTTTGAGATGAGCATGTGGCGACCGTAGCGATTGATTACGGTTTTCTTGTCCGAGCCGCTCTCCGCGAGAAGCCTTGAGCCGAGCCTTGAAAGGCTTAGAATTTCAATATCCAAGAGCACCTTGGCGCCAAGCCTTGAGAGGGCCTGTTTTTCCGCAACCAAAGTATACTGGTCGGGAACCAAAACCAAGTTTCTCCCGCCCAGCTCTTTTATCTTGCCGTATATGAACTTTTCTTTGTCCACGGTCTCGCGACCGCGATAGATGTTCAGCATTTAAATCTCCGAATTGTTAAGTATCTCCCAGATGTCCTCTGCATTTTCGATTATATAGTCCGGCGTAAAGATGTCCGCGCTCGCGTTTTCCTTTGCCGTGCTCTCGACTCCCGACTTTGCAACCTCGGACCAGCCGACCAGAACAGTAGTCATGCCCGCATTCTTTCCGCAGCCCATATCGTAGGCGCTGTCGCCGACCATGATCGATTCATCGGCTGTGCTCCCGAGTTTCTCCAGGCATATTAACGCGGGCTCCGGATCCGGTTTATGCTTTGCGGTATCCTCCACGGTAACGAGCGCATCGATCTTATCCTCGAGACCGAATTTGTTCAGTCCGAGTAGAGTCGACGCCCTAAGTCTCGATGTGGCGATTCCAACTTTGTATCCGCGCTCCTTGAGTTCCAGCACGAGTTCCTTCATCCCCGGGAAGATTTCGATTTGATCCACGAAGATTTCTTTCTGATAGCTTCTGTAGATGTCAACGGATTCTTCGACGTCAAACTCGGGAAAGAGCTTCTCCATTGTATAATAAAGCGGCTCACCAAAGGTGGCGAGTATGTCCGAAATTTCTCCCTCAACTCCCCTTCTGGCCCTAAAAACCGCCTGCCACGAACCAATAATCAATTGATTGGTGTCCGCAATCGTCCCATCAAAATCAAAAACAACCGTCGTAAACTTATTCTTACCTTCCATCTAACTCTCCGTCTCGCGTCTCCTTGTTCCCGTTCCTTGGCTTTGCTCTTTTATCACTTTTATCAGTATATATTATACCATCACTTTGCCGATACTTGTCCGATAAGTGTGGCACCTTACACTTTTTTCAGTAGGTCAAGGGCGCCTTTGATCCATTTGGTGCCGCCCTCCAGTTTATATCCGGCAAAACCGGAATCCTTGAGCAATGCTCTGATTTCATCCCTGCTAATTTCCGGATTCAAGAGTTTTGAAAAACTGATCCCCATCTCGGAGAGTTCTTTGACATAGTCCAAGTATGTTCCCGAAGGCCCAAAGGATGTCGCATACGCGCCTATATCCTTGCATGCCCTCTTGACTGTTTCCTCTGTGTCCTCGTAAAAAAGACTGCGTCCGTTGTCGTACAGCGGGTAGAAGGATTCCCGACCGCCGTCGTCAATCTTAACCGCTATATTCGATAGATGCCTATCGTCCTGCCTTGTGACAAAATCAAAGGCGATCATTCGAGCAAAGTCGGAAATATATCGCGGTCTCGCAGCGATAAGGTTCTCCAATTCATTTTCGCCTCTTGAGTCTATAATCCTTCTGAAATGAACGATGTGTTCTTTCATGAAATCATATTCAAAAGCGGAGAATACCTGATCTTTCTCCACCCTATAACACCTGCAGCAGGGTACCTTCATCAGCTTCGCAAGCTTATATGCCGCTAGCTCCGATTCCATATCCGTAGAGACAGGATTGATGCGCTGTTTATATATCCCATATTTCCCGCGATAGACGCCATACCTCTTGATATTGTATCCTTCCGGAGTATCGACGCTGTCGCCCACCAAATCCTTCTTCATCATGAAAACTGAATCAAAAACATCGCTGACCGCATCTGCCATTTTGTCGCCTTCTTTATCCGCAAGCCAAAGCATATCCTTGGCGTTTATCGCTTTGGTTGCCTCGGCGATTTCCAAGACATCATATCGGGACAAACCGAGTTTAAAAAGTATCTTTTCTATATCTCTTCTGTCTCTGCTTACGATTCGTTCCGACAAAAATGCCATAAACTCTCCGCGAGTCCAGAATGTTTTTCCTTTTGTATATGCGCTGACCACGGCATTGTAATCGGGCTTCGTAAAATTCACCTCGTTGTTTCCGCTTACAAGCCCTATTACATCATCCTCCCATTTTAGATACAGCCGCGTGTAGGTGTTATATCCAAAACCGGCCTCACTCTCCGCAACAGATAGCATTTCAATGCCTCCGCGCAAATTATATAGGTCTTTTTCGAGGCGCTTTCTTTCCGCCAATGCCATCCTATACGATTCAAGATTCTCGTCTTTTATATATTTGCTTTTTATTTTTCCGCCTTCTCTCCACTGCAAATAGAAGCGCTCTTTTCCATTTATCGTTTTCTTGGATATATATCCCTTGGGAAGAGCCTCGAGGCGCTTTTCGATTTTTCTTATTTCATTTTTGTCGTTCTTCTTGTTCATCATATACACCTTAATTCAAATTCCGAAATTAAAAATCGCCGCAGAGTCCTGCGGCGATATTATAACCTACAATAACCTACATGTCAACTTTGTAGGTTACACCCGATGCACCTACTCGGTTTCCTCGAGTTTCTTATATGTCTCGTATCTCGCCTTGGCGTCGAGCTCGGCCTTGTCAAAGAGTTCCTTGGCGTTCTCCGGGAAGCTCTTATAGAGCGACGCATAGCGGTCTTCACCCGCGAGGAAGTCCTTATATGCCATCGTCGGTTCCTTGGAGTCGAGTGTGAATCTGTGGTCGGCCTTTGCAGGATTGTATCTATATAGCGGCCAATATCCGGATTCCACAGCCCTCTTCATCTCTGCCTGAACCTCGTCCATTCCGGCTTTGATGCCGTGGTTGATGCACGGTGCGTATGCGATGATGACAGCCGGTCCCGGGTAGGCTTCCGCTTCCGTTATGGCCTTCATGAGCTGGTTTGGATCGGCGCCCATAGCGACCTGCGCAACATAGCAGTTGTCGTAGGCCATAAACATGCGTCCGAGATCCTTCTTTCCGCTCTTCTTGCCTGCGGCCTGGAACTGCGCAACGGCTCCGAGAGGCGTGGCTTTACTGCTCTGTCCTCCCGTGTTGGAATAGACTTCCGTATCAATGACAAAGATATTTATATCTTCTCCCATTGCGATTACGTGATCGAGTCCGCCAAAGCCTATATCGTAAGCCCAGCCGTCTCCACCGAACATCCAAACAGGAAGCTTGGCAAAATGCTCAGGATGACGAAGTATGAGCATCTTGAGTTCCGCCGCTCTTCCTTCAAACTCTCTCGCGTTTATCGCTTCTAGAAGTTTATCCGACGCAGGTCTCGATTCCTTTACGTCCGAGAATACCTTGAGCCACTCCTCAACAACACCCTTGAGCTCCGGCTCTATCTCCGCGAGTTCCTCTATCCAAGCGCGCGTTTTGTTTCTCTGCTGTTTAACGGAGAGGCACATTCCGAGAGCAAACTCCGCATTGTTTTCAAAGAGCGAATTGCTCCACGCGGGTCCGCGTCCGTCCTTGTTCACCGTATACGGAATCGAAGGCATCGGCGATCCCCAGGCCTGTGAGCAGCCCGTTGCGTTTGCCCAATACATTCTGTCGCCGTAGAGCTGTGTGAGAAGCTTTGCATAAGGCGTCTCTCCGCAGCCTGCGCATGCTCCCGAGAATTCGCAGAGCGGCTGGCTGAACTGAGATCCCTTTACGGTTTCGATATCAAAGGCGTTTTTATCGCTTATAGTGAGCGCGTATTCCCACTCCGGCGTGAGCGTGAGTTCTCTATCCACGTGTTCCATAGTGAGCGCTTTGTCCTTAAGCGGACATGAAGCAACGCAGCTTCCGCAGCCCGTGCAGTCCATATCGCTTATCTGAATCGAGAAATAAAGTTCCTCGCCCTTTACGCCCTTTGCAGGAACCGCAACGAATCCTTCAGGCGCGTTCTTGACTTCTTCTTCATTCAAGAGATACGGCCTGATTACAGCGTGCGGGCAAACGAATGAGCAGCGATTGCACTGCGCGCAAACCTCCGCATTCCACTTTGGAAGACGGGTTGCGATTCCTCTCTTCTCGTAAGCGGTTGTTCCGAGCGGCATAGTTCCGTCTTCGTAACCGATGAACGTCGATACAGGAAGATCGTCGCCCTTGAGATCGTTTATCGGTCTAAGTATATTTTTTATGAAGTCGGGCTCATCCTTAGAGGCTGCGCTTTCGGATTTAGCATCGCCTTTCGCATCAGCCCAAGATGCGGGTATCTCTACCATCTTTACGTGCTTGGCGCCCTCATCGATTGCGGCGAGATTCATCTCGACAATCTTGTCGCCCTTCTTTCCGAAAGATTTTTCGGCGGCTGCCTTCATGAACCCAAGAGCCTCTTCCATCGGAATGATATCCGCAAGAGCAAAGAACGCAGACTGAAGAACCATGCTTATCTTGTCGCCAAGTCCGAGTTCGTTTGCTATTTTGTTTGCGTCGATGATATAGAGTTTTGCTTTCTTCTCCGCGAGGGTACGCTTAACGTCGGCTGAGAGTTTTTCTTCGAGCTCCTCTTCCGTCCACTGGCAGTTTAGGAGAAGGGTTCCGCTATCTTTCAATTCAGAAACAATATCGTATTTGTTTATGAACGACGGATGGTGGCATGCCACAAAGTCCGCATCTGTTACGAGGTATGATCCGAGAATCGGTTCGTCTCCGAATCTCAGATGGCTTCTCGTAATACCGAAGGACTTCTTGGTATCGTATTCAAAATATGCCTGCGTAAACATCGGTGTGTTTTCGCCGATGATCTTGATCGAATTCTTATTTGCTCCGACGGTTCCGTCGCTTCCGAGTCCCCAGAACTTGCACGCTACCATCTTCTTATGCGGAATCTCAAGCTTCTCTCCTATAGGAAGCGAAAGATGCGTAACGTCGTCTTCTATTCCGATGGTGAATCCGTTGAACGGATCGTCTGACTTGAGATGATCGAGAGCGGCCTTTATCTGCTCCGGAGTTGTATCCTTTGATGAGAGTCCGTAGCGACCACCGATTATGAAAGGTGCCCCTTCGATATTGGTATATGCTGCGCAGACAGCGAGATAAAGCGGATCTCCCGATGCGCCCATCTCTTTGCAGCGGTCGAGGACGGCGATCTTTTTGACCGTCTTTGGAAGTGCTTCTCTGAACATTTCCTTGGAGAAAGGATTGAATAGATGCACCTGGAGATAACCGACTTTTTCTCCGCGAGCGTTCATATACTCAACGGCCTCTCTTGCGGCACCGCTTACAGAACCCATCGCAACGACAACGCGCTCCGCATCCGGCGCACCGTAGTAGTTAAAGATATGATAATCTTCTCCGGTTATCTTGTTTATCTCCTGCATATATTCTTCTACGATGCCCGGAAGCTCGTCGTAGAATCTATTGTTTGCTTCTCTGAATTGGAAGTATACGTCAGGATTTTGAACCGTGTTTCTGAGCGAAGGATGGTATGGGTTGAGCGCACCCTCTCTGAAACTTCTTACTGCCTGCCAGTCAAGAATCTTTCCGAAATCTTCGTAGGATATAGCTCTTACCTTCTGAACCTCGTGCGATGTTCTGAATCCGTCAAAGAAATGCATAAACGGAACTCTCGCCTTGATTGCGGCAAGATGCGCAACGCCCGCAAGATCCATAACTTCCTGAACGCTTCCCGTGGAGAGCATTGCAAATCCTGTCTGGCGACAGTTCATTACATCGCTGTGGTCTCCGAAGATGGACATCGCATGCGTTCCTACCGTTCTCGACGCAACGTGGAGAACCGCAGGCTGCTTTGTTCCGCTGATTCTGTGAAGAACCGGAATCATGAGCATGAGTCCCTGCGACGACGTAAAGCTCGTCGCAAGAGATCCCGCTTCGAGCGCACCGTGAACGGCACCGATCGCACCGGCCTCTGACTGCATTTCAACCAGCGTTACGGGTTGGTCATAAAGATTCTTCTTTCCCTTGGCGGACCACTCATCGGTTTTCTCCGCCATCGGAGAAGAAGGCGTGATTGGATAGATTGCAGCAACCTCAGAGAAGGCATATGCCACATACGCCGCCGCCTCGTTTCCGTCAACTACCATAATCTTTTCTTCTGACATTTCAAAATCCTTTCGAATAAACAAGGCGACCCCCTTTCGAGAGCCGCCCTTTGATTTAGGTTTAGCCTATTGTTGCTACGATAACGGCCTTGATTGTATGCATTCTGTTTTCGGCCTCGTCAAATACCTTTGACTGTGGCGAGAGGAATACTTCGTCCGTAACTTCGCGGATATCGTATTTGAGTTTTTTCTGTTCTGCAGCCATCGTAGTCTCAAAATCGTGGAATGAAGGCAGGCAGTGCATGAAGATGCAATCCGGATTTCCTGTCTTCTTCATCATTTCCTTTGTTACCTTGAAAGGTGTGAGGAGCTTAACTCTGCTCGGGATTTCTTTTTCTTCGCCCATGGAAGCCCAAACGTCAGCATAGATTACGTCTGCGCCCTTGAGTGACTTCGGATCGGAACTGATTTCGATCTTTCCGCCTGTTTGCTTTGCAACTTCCTTGGCAGCCTTTACGGCTTCCTTGTCGAGTTCCTTTTCGAGAGCCTTTGGTCCGTAAGCAACATAGTGCATTCCCATCTTGGCGCAGCCGTACATCCAAGCATAGCTCATATTGTTTCTGATGTCGCCGGAGAATACCACTTTAACTTTGTTGAGCGGCTTTGCAACATGCTCTTCTATCGTCATAAGGTCAGCCAAAATCTGTGTCGGGTGGTCAACGTCTGTGAGACCGTTCCATACGGGAACACCTGCATTTGCAGCGAGTTCCTCAACTACGCTATGCTTAAATCCTCTGTACTCGATACCGTCATAGAATCTTCCGAGAACCTTTGCTGTGTCGGCGATGGTTTCTTTCTTGCCCATCTGGGAGCTTCCGGAATCAAGGAAGGTAACTCCGCCGCCTTCGTCCATAGCCGCAACCTCAAAGGCGCAACGTGTTCTTGTCGAATTCTTTTCGAACAGGAGAACGATGTTCTTACCCTTGAGAAGGTCGTTATGGATTCCGGCTCTCTTCTTGGCCTTGAGGTCGTGAGCCAGATCCAAAAGATACCTGATTTCGGTTGGTGTGAAATCCATCAGTGTGAGGAAATGTCTTCCCTTAAGATTAACTGCCATTTATTTATCTCCTTTCGCATTATACGAACTTATAAATCTTCTCTGTTTACCGGACACGACATGCAGCGCGGGCCGCCTCTTCCCCTCGAGAGTTCCGAGCTCGGCATCGTTAGAACCGTGATGCCGGCTTTGTCGAGAAGGTCGTTTGTCACATGGTTTCTCTCGTAGGTGATTACCTTTCCCGGAGCGATCGCGAGAGTGTTTGAACCGTCGTTCCACTGCTCTCTCTGGGCTGCCATCGGATCGTCCCCGCCGCACCTAAGAAGCTTAACCGCCGGAAGTCCCAGGACGCTCTTTAGAATATTCGGTAGAGTGTCCGCCATCGAATTAAATTTGACTTCGCCCTTTCCGTTTGGAATCATCTCAAATACTCTTAGCGGATCTTCTATCTCGGGATGAATGGTGAACTTATCGTAGTCAACCATGGTGAATACCGTATCGAGATGCATGAAGGCTCTTGACTTTGGTATCTCGAGAACGATTACTTTCTTGAACTGACCGCCGCCCAAAAGATTATTCGCAAATCTTTCGATTGCCGCTGCTGTCGTTCTCTCGCTTAATCCTATTGCGACCGTTTCTTTATTAAGAACCAGTACGTCCCCGCCCTCTATGGAGTATTCCATATCGTAGTCGTACCAGAGCTGATCGCTCTCGTCCGCAAAGTCGCGATTGTACTGATACATATATTTGAGAAGGATCGATTCTCTTCTTCTGGCATCCGTATGCATGTGATGAATATTGATTCCGTCACCGACGCACGCGCCCGGATCTCTCGTAAAGTAGAGGTTCGGCATCGGATCCATATAGAACGGATATGATATCGAAATAAAATCAGCAAAGGAGCCCGACTCGAACTTCGGAACCTCCTCCTTGGTAACTCCGGAAATAATTTTTCCGATCATCTCCTTCGTCTCCATGCCGTTTAGATAATCAAAGATAGCCTCTTTGTCCGCCTGCGAAAAAAGTTGACTCTCATCGATTACTTCTTTTATAAATTTCTCTTTGATCTGTGGGTTGGCTAGGGCTTTTGCCGTCTCGTCGATATAATAGATAACCTCTGCGCCGTTTTCCGTAAGGAGCTTGGCAAAAGCATCGTGCTCCTTCTGCGCAATTTCAAGATAAGGGATATCATCAAAAAGGAATCTTTCAAAATTCCCGGGGACCAGGTTTTCTACCTCGGGTCCAATGCGATGCAGGAGAACTTTGTTAAGCTTTCCTATCTCGGAATAATTGTGAATTCCAGAGCTCATGAGCACCTCTCTTTCTTACCCTTCCAGCTTTGATTTTATCACGTGTATAAATGCAGGTAAACCGCTATTTTTCAACGAAAACCAAATATTATATCAATGCGTAATCTCGCACAAATATACGGAAAAATACTTGTTTATATATACAAATTCGCGCGGTTTTGCTTTACCAAACAAAACCGCCGCGATTGCTCGCGGCGGCAGGTGTATTTTAGTCTACAGACCGTAGATTTCGGTGTATTTATCCTCGAGATACTTTACGTAATAGTCGATGCTAAAGGGTTCTCCGTCTAGCGCCAGCTTCAGTACCTCCTGCGGTGTTTTGCTGCTTCCGTATTTCCAGATATGCTCGCGGTTCCACTCGTTAATAGGCGCAAAATCGCCCTTCTCGATGCATGAATATACATCCACGCTCTCCTTCATCTTTGCGAGGAACTGGGCGCCGTACGCCGACCCTATCGCATATGAAGGGAAATATCCTATGAGCGCGTCCGACCAATGCACATCCTGAAGCACACCGCGCGTATCATTGGGAACATCTACGCCGAGATATTCCTTGTAGAGCTTGTTCCATTCGGACGGAAGGTCTTTGATCTCGACTTCACCATGGAAGATTTTCTTTTCAAGCTCGTATCTGACGAGTACGTGAAGCGCATATGTAACTTCGTCTGCCTCCGTTCTTACGAACGACGGCTGTACTTTGTTTACAGCCTTGTATAGGTCGTCTGCGGTTACATCCGCGAACTTCTCCGGCCAAAGTTCCTTCATCTTCGGAAGAATCAGACTTATAAATTCCTTGCTTCTACCTAGTATGTTTTCATAGAACCTGCTCTGGCTTTCGTGAACGGCCATAGAAACTCCGCCATCCAGTTCGGTATATACAAACTCATCGCTCGAGCCAGTATCATAAAGCGCATGCCCGCCCTCGTGAATAACGCTGTACATTGACGAACCAACGCAGTCTCTGTAGTAATGCGTCGTAATTCTTTCGTCGAGATGCGATCCGAGGCTTGTCGTAAACGGATGCTCGGTGGTCGCAAATCCGACGTGGTCTTTATCGAGCCCTATTACATCCATTAGATAATGCGCGAAATCCTCCTGCGTCCTTTCGGAAAAGTCTCCCCTGATGCAGCTGTCATCAACCTGGGGTTTCTCGGCTATCCTTCTGATCAAAGGAACTATCTTCTCTTTGATTCCGCCAAAGAATTCTTCACAGAATTCCATGGTTAGCCCTTCTTCAAATTCGTTAAGCCAAAAATCGTATGGATCCATATCGGGATCTACGTAGGCGGCGAACTTCTTTACCGTCGCAAAAATCTTTTCCAGATAAGGCGCGAAGTGTCCGAAATCGTTATTGGCCTTTGCCTCTCTCCATGCCTCGCCCGACTCAACGAGAACACGCTCATGCTCTATATACTCATCCATGGGAATGCTTCTCATGAATCTGAGCCTGCGGCTAAGAAGCCATACCATGCGCCTCTCATTATCGCTAAGCTCATCCCGGTGTTCCTGCAGGAAGTCCAGAACCTCAATGTATTCCTCGCTCGTCGCAAATTTGTAGATGTCTTCACTCAGAATTGCGAGGGTGTGCGCTCTGTTTGCCGCAGTTTTAGCCGGAGCGGTGGTCTGTCCGTCGAAGGAAAGTAGCGACGTCACATGTCCGTATGCGCTTGCCTTCGCCTGCATTTGTAAGATGGTCTCTCTTGCTGTATTTAGATCCATTTATTTCAACCTCTTCTACAGATTGTATACGCCTCTATATCTTTCCTTTAGATACTCTATATGCTCTTCTCCATCGATTGAAACCTTAACAAACTTGCTCATGAGTTCGCCCGATGTATAGATGCCGCCGTGCTTCCAAATCTTCTCACGATTCCATTCGTTCATGGGTTTGAAATCGCCCTTTGCTACACATTCCTCGATGTCCAATGTCTCGTCCATCTTTCTTGCGATACCGAAACCATAGGCGTTTCCGATTACGTATGTCGGGAAATAACCTATTGCGCCGAACGGCCAATGTATATCCTGAAGAACGCCAGCCCTATAGTTTGGAACGTCAACATTGAGATACTTCTTATACAGTTCTTTCCACGCTCCCGGAAGATCCTTAACCAAAAGATCCTTTCTTATCAGCGCTTTCTCGAGCTCGTATCTTACAAGTGTGTGAAGCGGGAATGTAAGCTGATCCGCATCTATTCTTATTAGGCCCGGTTTTGCTTTGTTAACCGACCTATAGATATCTTCCACACTGTGATCCTTTGTATAGTCCGGGAAGAGTTCGCAGAGCTCAGGATAGATATATTCTATAAAGGTGCGGCTCTTTCCGATTATGTTCTCATAAAAATATCCCTGGCTCTCGAGTATAACCATTGATGCTATTCCGTCGAGCGCTGTATATGCCAGGTTGTCAGCCTGCCCTATATCACAAAGGATATGCCCAATGCCGTGAAGCATTGAATAGAGCGATGATGTGAAATCCGTCCTGACAAACTTTGTTATTATTCTCTCGTCGAAATGTGAACCGAGCTGCGTTGTAAACGGATGGTCAGCAGTAGCAAAGCCAACGCGATCCATATCTACGCCGAGAAGCTCCATCAGGTAGAATGCAAGGGCTTCTTGACTCTGCGCGGAGAAGTCGCCGTGTATCTCTTCTATCTCAACTCCCGATTCCACGATTTCCTGAACCAGTGGCGGAAGCGCCTCTCTTACTCGATTGAAAATCATATCGCAGGTAGCGACTTCGAGACCTTCTTCATAATTGGAAAGCCAATACTGATAAGGATCCGCATCGGGGTTGTCCAAGAGAGCAAAATGCCTGGACACATCAAATATCTGTTCCAGATAAGGCGCGACAGCATCAAAGTTATCGTCCTCTCTGGCACCATGCCAAGCATCCTGCGCTGCGGCAAGCAGATTCTCGTATCTAACATACTCGTCGACAGGAATATTTTTTCTCCTGTTGTAATCCCTGAGCATATATTCAACCGCTCTACGCTCGTTTACGGTAAGCTCGTATTTGTTGTCCTCGAGATAATGCAGAAGATCCATGGTCTCCGGACCGATAGAAAGTCTTATTATCTCTTCGTTTAAAACCGAAAGCGATTGCGAACGATTCTCCAACGTGCCCGGCGGGGCCGTCGTCTCTCCATCCAGATAGATTAGCGACGTGGCATGCTTAAATGCGCTTATCCTCTTTTGTAAATTTGAAAAGTCAACTCTGGCTTGTTCAAGTTTCATTCTAATTCCTTTTCCTTTCGCGCGTAGCGCTTTATTTTTTAATGGTTTTCTTCGACGCTACGCTTGATTTCAGCGGTTGTCTGGGCCGCCTGTTTTCCGCCCGCAGAAGTTTCTTCACTTATACACGGATCTACATCGAGAGGTTTTCTCTCAGGTTCCGAATGGTCGATCGGTGTATGGTCTCCGATACCGAGAGTCTCTCCAATTACGCCTACCTTGGAAACGAGCTCTGCAATATCCGACGGCATATAGATCTTTGTTGCGCGTCCGTTTGCAACAGACTTGAGCGCATCGAGACCTTTGTATTTAAGAACTTCTTCGTTGATATTTGCTTCTTTGATTCTCTTGAGACCTTCAGCCTCTGCCTGTGCAACGAGCTCTATGGACTTGGCTTGACCTTCTGCGATAGCAATCTTTGCTTCCTTCTCGGCTTCGGCTGCGAGAACCTTTGCTTCTTTGTCACCCTTTGCTCTCGATACTACGGCCTCCTGGTGAGCCTGTGCCTCGAGTACTGTCTGACGACGTTCACGCTCAGCTCTCATCTGCTTGGTCATTACCTCTTCTATTTCGCGAGGCGGTGTGATGTTCTTAAGCTCTACTCTCGTAACCTTGATTCCCCAAGCATCCGTCGCCTGGTCTAAGATTACTTCGAGCTGGCTGTTTATCTTATCACGCGATGTGAGAGTCTGGTCGAGTTCCATGCTACCTATGATGTTACGGAGCGTCGTCGCGGAAAGATTCTGAAGACCCGCAATCGGATTCTCAACTCCGTAGGTATAGAGCCTCGGATCAAAAACTTTTGCAAAGACAACAGAGTCTATGCTTACGGATACGTTATCCTTGGTGATTACGGGCTGTGGCGGGAAGTCGAGCACCTGCTCCTTAAGAGAAATCTTTCTGACAACCCTCTCCACGATTGGCAGCTTTAGATGAAGTCCGGCTCCCCAAGTCGTTTTATATTTACCTAAGAATTCAATAATATATGCTTGTTCCTGCGGTACGATGCGAAGACACATAGATAGAACTACCGCAATTAAGATAACTATGACGATAATAGTAATGAGCGCAATTATTCCTCCCGGCATAGCATTTCTCCTTTCAAGATTTGTCGGCAAAGATTCGCCGCTGTGGTTATAAAGTCAACAGTTTGATTATACCATATCGGCCATCGGAATTGAATTGTAAATGGCGACTTTAGTGGCCAATATTTCCAAAATTTAGGCAAAAAAACACCCCCGACCAATCATTCTTGTTCGGGGGGCACCACATATACTATTGGTTGGGCACGGAAGTCCTTAGCGATCTTCTCTGAAATACGGGAGTCCGAGGCTTTCGGGCGGCTGGTTCTCGCGCTTGTTCCTCATGCTCGTGATGATGAGAACGATGATCGTAACCAGGTAAGGAAGCATCTTGTAGAGTTCCTTCACCGCCAGGTCCATGCCGGTCGGGATGAAGAGATAGAGTATGAAGAGTCCGCCAAAGAGTATCGACGAGAACACGCCCACGTTTGGTCTCCAGATTGTGAAGATTACGAGAGCGAGCGCAAGCCATCCTCTGTCTCCGAATGCGTCGTTTGACCATACTCCTGACGCGTAGTCCATTACGTAATAGAGTCCGCCAAGACCTGCGATCATGCATCCCGCGCATGTCGCAAAGTATTTATACTTTGTTATATTGATTCCCGCAGCATCTGCAGTCGCGGGGTTTTCTCCTACCGCTCTAAGCTGAAGTCCGGTCTGCGTTCTGTTCAGGAAGTACGCCGCAGCAAATGCGATTATTATCGCGATATAAGCCAGGAATCCGTACGAAAGAAATACTTTTCCGAACCAACCGAGCTTGCTTGCGAACGGAAGCGCTTTGCTGAAGTAATTGCTTGTCGCCGAAAGTGCGATCGACGGCACCTGCGCCCCTGTAATCTTAATCAGAGAACCTCCAAAGAAGTTTCCAAAGCCCACGCCAAAGGTCGTCATTGCAAGGCCGGTTACGTTTTGATTTGCTCTCAATGTAACTGTCAGGAAGCAGTACAGAATACCCATCAGAAGCGATCCGACGAGACAGCATACGAGCGGAATCATAATTGCCAAAAATGCATTCATATTGGCTGCAGAACCACATGCCCTTTCATAGAGGAATGCACCGATAACCCCGCTGATTCCTCCAACATACATTACGCCCGGGAGACCCAGGTTCAAATTACCCGACTTTTGGGTAATGGTCTCACCCGTGCACCCATAGAGCAAAGGAATACTCTGCATGACCGCTCTGGGGATGAATGATACGAGGAAGTTAAACATTCTGCCCCTCCTTTCTCTCGGATTCCGATAGTGCGGAACCGGCCTTGCGAATATGCAATCTATAGTTTATGAAGAATTCACTTCCGATTATGAAGAAGAGAATTATTCCGGTCAGTATATCTCCAAACGAATGGTTGAGTCCGTAAATGGTTGAAATTTCACTCGCGCCGCGTCCTAGGAATACCAGAAGGAATGAACTTAATACCATTCCTATCGGATTGAATTTGGCGAGCCACGCAACCATTACCGCTGTGAACCCTCTTCCTCCTGCGATTGTTGTCGTAATCGTATGATCCGTTCCTCCCACGAGGAGAAGTCCCGCAAGACCGCAAATCGCACCGGAAAGCAGCATCGTTCTTATAATTACCTTCTCGACTTTGATTCCGACATAGCGCGCCGTGTTTTGGCTTTCGCCGACTACGGTAAGCTCATAGCCGTGCTTGCTGTATTTTAGATATACATACATCGCCACGGTTAAAATCGCGATGATCAAAATATTTAAAAGATATTTATACGGACCAATCTGCGGAAGCCATCCGGCTTCTGTGTTTTGATTTATGATTCCGATTTTTCCTGAGCCCTTTGGAACTTCCCAGAAGATAACAAAGTATGCAACAAGCTGAGTTGCAACATAGTTCATCATAAGCGTGAACAACGTTTCGTTTGTATTCCATCTCGCCTTGAAGATCGCCGGTATTACCGCCCAAATTGCAGCTGCGCCGATCGAAGCGACTATCATCATGAGAATCAAAACACCGTTTGGAATTTTGTCGCCAAAGAGAATCATGCACGCCGCCGCAGCAAGTCCTCCGATTAGGATCTGACCTTCCCCGCCGAGATTCCAGAACTTCATTTTGAATGCCGGAGTAAGCGCCAGCGATACGCAAAGCAGCATCGCGATTTCCTGTCCGAGTATCCACAGTTTTCTCGGTGTTCCGAAAGCCCCCGTAAACATCGTCTTATATACGCTGATTGGGTTTAATCCCGTGAGCATCGTCGTTATAACACCGCATACTACGAGCGCAATAATAATCGCAATAATTCTTATTCCCCATGACTTTCCAAAGCCCACATCCGTACGCTTGGATATTCTTACAAGAGGTTCCCGATCTTTATGCATCAGCTTCACCTCCCGCGTCGTTCAGTCTGGTCATCATAAGTCCCACTTCGTATTTGCTGGCAGTCTTTCCGTCAACTATGCCGCTGACCTTTCCACCGCAGAGAACCATGATTTTATCACAGAGCTCGAGAAGAACGTCGAGGTCTTCTCCTACGTATATAACCGCAACACCGCGCTTCTTTTGTTTGTTTATCAAATCGTAAATGGTATACGATGCATTGATGTCCAATCCGCGGACGGCATATGCGGAAAGAAGTACCGTTGGTGCGGAGCTTATTTCTCTTCCCACCAGAATTTTTTGAACGTTTCCTCCGCTCAGCTTTCTTATCGGAGCTGAAACGCCCGGCGTGCTTACGTTAAGCTCCTCTATTACCTTTTCTGCCAAAGCTCTTGGAGTTTTTCTGTCCGTAAAAACGGATTTGCCGCTTCTAAAGGACCTCAACATCATATTGTCCGCAAGATCCATGCTGGCGATCAATCCCATTCCGAGTCTGTCTTCAGGAACAAAGGAAAGAGCAACGCCCATGTCGGCAATCTTCATAGGGTCTTTGCCGATGAGCTCCTCTTCTCCTCCATCGTCGTTTATATATTTAACGCTTCCCGCTTCCACCTTCTGAAGACCCGCAATGGCCTCGAGGAGTTCCTTTTGACCGCAGCCGGAAATGCCCGCTATTCCAAGGATTTCTCCGGCGTTTGCGGTAAACGATACATCGTCCAATTTGAGTATTCCGTCCATGGACTTAACCGTCAGATTCTCAACCTTGATTCTTGGACGCGGGTTTTCAGGTTCAGGTCTTTCAATGTCCAGGAAGACGGACCTTCCCACCATCATATTTGTCATCTTCTGAGCGTTGGTTTCCTTGGTGAGCATGCTTCCCACATACTCGCCCTTTCTAAGAACCGCAACCCTGTCGGAGATGGCCTCTACCTCATGCATCTTATGGGTGATGATTACGATGGCCTTTCCGTCCTCTTTCATATTCTTTAACACCGCAAATAGCTTGTCCGTTTCTTGCGGAGTAAGCACTGCGGTGGGTTCATCCAAAATCAAAATATCCGCACCACGATAAAGCATCTTGACGATTTCTACCGTCTGCTTCTGTGAAACGGACATATCGTAAATTTTTTGGTTTGGATCTACTTCAAAACCATAGGTGTCGCATATTTCTTTGATACGCTTTCCCGCGTCTTCCAGATCAAGTCTCTTCCCTTCTATTCCGAGAACCATATTCTGGGCCGCGGTAAAAACGTCCACCAATTTAAAATGCTGGTGGATCATTCCTACGCCGCAATCAAAGGCGTCCTTAGGCGATTTAATCGAAACCTCTTTGCCGTTAATCTTAATCGAACCGCTGTCCGGATAATAGATACCGGAAAGCATATTCATCAGCGTTGTCTTGCCGCTTCCGTTTTCTCCGAGAAGCGCAAGTATCTCGCCCTTATAAATATCGAGCGAGACATCTTGATTTGCTTTTACAGTACCGAATGTCTTGGTTATATTCCTCAGTTCGACCGCAGCAATTTTTTCTGTTTTCTTTTCTGTGTTTTCCATATTTGAACGTTGTGAACGCAATCTAACACTCGACGCGCGTAAGCTTACGCGCGCCGAGCATCATTTATTAATTTAGAATGCTGTGTCGAGAAGTGTGATACCGTCGATTGAAAGATCAAAGTACGGAGCTGATCTGAACTCTGACTCATGGAAATATCCATCAGCGATTACTTCTGTGTCACCTTCGTAAGCCGGGTCTGTATCTACGTCAGCAAGATAGCTTTCGAGGGTCTTGCCTTCAATTGTGAATGTGGATGTGTCGAATACCTGAATTGTTCCGGCGTTAAGTGCTGCCTGAACCTCTGCAATCTTTTCTGCTGTTCCTGCCGCTGCAGCTGTTGTGTTAACATCTGTGAGCGCTACGGAACCGGTCTCGAGTGTTCCTGTCCAGTCTGCAGGAATTGTCTCTCCGTTCTGAACTGCGTTTACTACGTATACATAGTAAGGTGTCCAGTCGATTCTCGAAGAAACGATGAATGTATTCGGACAAGCATCTACTGTGCTTCCGTTGTAGGAAACGTTCGGAACGCCTGCTGTTTCGCAAGCTGTCGGAGCTCCCATGGAGTCAGCGTGCTGGCTGATGAGTACGCAACCGTTGTTGATGAGCTTTGTTGCGCCTTCCTTTTCGGCTGTCTCGTCATACCAGGAACCTGTGAATGTAACTTCCATCGTTACGCTTGGGCAAATTGACTTTGCGCCGAGATAGAAGGATGTGTAACCGGAGATTACTTCAGCATATGTGAATGCGCCGATGTATCCCATCTTTGCTTCTTCTGCCTTGATCTCGCCGGCTTCGATCATCTCGTTGAGCTTCATTCCTGCAGCTACGCCCGCAAGATATCTTCCCTGATAGATGGAAGCAAATGCATTGTGGTAGTTTGCAAGACCTTCAGTATGAGCCTTTGTTCCTGTGGAATGGCAGAACTCTACGTCCGGGAATTCCTTGGCTGCCTGAATCATATAATCTTCATGACCAAAGGAGTCAGCAAAGATTATGCTGCATCCTGCGTCTGCGAGCTCAGCGGCTGCATCATAGCACTCCTGTCCTTCAGGAATATTTGTGCGGATGATCGCTTCAAATCCGAGCTGCTCTGCTGCTGCCTTTGCAGCGTTGATGAAGTTAAGGTCATAAGTTGAGTTCTCATCGTGAAGCATGATGAATCCAACCTTGAGTCCCTCTTCTGCAGTTTCGCCACCTGCGTTTCCGCCATTGTTTCCGCTATCCTTGCTTCCGCAAGCAGCAAGCAGACCCATGGCGAGTACTACAATTAAGATAAGCGCCAAAACTTTCTTTTTCATTTTTCTCCTCCTCGTTTTTGCTTTCTTAAAAAAATTGCTTTCTCATAAATTATATTTCAGAACGAAAAACAATTTCGTTGTCTGACATTGATTCAATTGCGCCGAGCGCTTCGACTCTGATTCCGCGAGCGCGAATCTCATCCCCTCCGCCTTGGAAGCATTTTTCTATTGCAACGGCAACTCCCGCAGGTTCCGCTCCCGCCTGCTTAACCAGTGACAAAAGTCCGTTAAGCGCCTGACCGTTTGCAAGGAAATCATCTACCAACAGAATCTTCTCTCCCGGAAGAAGAAAATCTATGCTCACCACAACGCTATAATCTTCATCTCTTGTGAATGAATGAACGTCGGCAGAATAGAATGCTCCGTCGACATTGCTGGTTAAATGCTTTTTGGCAAAGACGACGGGAACTCCCATCTCCATGCCTGCGGCAACCGCAACAGGTATTCCGCTCGCCTCTATGGTAAGGATTTTGTCAACCTCTTCGTTTTCGTAAAGGCGTGCGATTTCCTTTCCCATCTCTTTCAAAAACTCTGTATCTATTTGCTGATTGAGAAAGCTTCCTACCTTGAGTATTCCTCCCGGCAAAACCTTTCCTTCATTCAGAATTTTTTCTTCCATCTTGCGCATGAAAAGCCCTCTCTTTTGAAAATAAAAACGACAGATCCAAAAAGGTCTGCCATTCTCAAATACAAATAATACTTGAGCCAATAGTCGTGAATTCGCTCCCGGTTGCAAGTGGAGCAGGCATCAACGGTAGAAACGTTCGGGCCATATATCCGAACCTATATTGGCAGAGTATTCAACTGTTATTATTATATCAAATATAACACCTTTTGTGTGATAAAAGCGACTATTTTTTGTTGCTTTTACGCCAAATTCCTTGGTTTTCGGCAGCAGCCACGAGCTCGTCCCTGAAGTTCGGATGAGCCACGGAAATAAGCATTTCCGCCCTCTCCCATGTGCTCCTTCCCGTAAGGTTTACGGCGCCGTATTCGGTTACGATGAAATAAGCCTGGCTCCTTGGGTCCGTCACGATATCGCCCGTGAAATATGGCTTGATATTGGAGTGGAGCTCGCCTTTTTTGTCGGTAAACGTGGAATCGAGGCATATAAAGGCCTTGCCGCCACGAGCCATGGACGCGCCCGTCAGATAGTCCAACTGTCCACCCGTTCCGCTGATTTGGCGGAATCCAACGCTCTCCGCATTGATCTGTCCATAGAGATCCACGGCAATGCAGTTATTTATGGACACCATATTGTCAAACTGAGCTATATGTTCAGGTGCATTGACGTACGAGAGCGGCGCTATCATGACCGCAGGGTTTCTGTTTACCCAATCGTACAGCTTCTGCGAGCCGAATACTATTCCCGTGAGTCCTTTGCCCGGGAAAAGTCTCTTTCTTCTGTTTGTGATCTTTCCTGCCTCGTAGAGGTCATAATATGCGTCCGAGCATAGCTCCGTATGCATCGATAGATCCTGTATGTCGGATGCCGCGATTTCCTTTCCGATTACGTTCGGCATGGTTCCGATACCAAGCTGAAGCGCGGACCCGTCCTGAATATGCGGGAGAATAAAGCTCGCAATCGCCTTATCTTCTTCCGTAGCCTCGCCTATTGGAATCTGCGGAAGATCCGGATGTTCTCCCTCGACGATATAGTCGACCTCGGAAATATGAATAGCCTCATCAAAGGCTCCGTATATATGCGGAAGCTTGTCGTTTACTTCCAGGATTACGATATCCGCTTTGTCTAGGATTCCCTTTGCAATTCCCGTTGCGCAGGAAAGATTAAAATAACCGTGCTCATCCATCGGCGGAACCGCCATCATGGCAACATTCACGGTAAGGAAAACCCTATAGTATTCCGTGCAGTCACGGAAAACCATAGGAATATAATTGCAAAGCCCTTTGTCACCGAGAGCGCGCTCATACGATGAACAATGCCAGCTGTTATAGATAAAATGTTCTCTTTCGGGGTCTGACTCCACCGTCTTGATTGGACCAAAGATAAGGTTTCCACGGATTTTTACGTCGGTCAATTCGTCACGCCTGTTCGCGAGAGCTTCGTCCAAGAGATACGGAAAACTTACGTTGGTCGTATAGTCAACCCAGTCTCCACTCTTGACTACCCTTACGGCTTCTTCCGGCGTCCTCAGTTTTTCTTTGTATTCCCTCAAAAAATCCATGTTGCCTCCAATGATTTTACTCCCAGGTTGTGGGCGGATTATAGAATTCAAATATTACGGAGTCGTTTTCGTTCTTATCTTCAGGATTGTGGCTGGTCCAGCATACCTTCTTTGCACCGAGAAGCTCTGCCAACTTCACTATCCAAGGTTTTTTACCCTCTAGACCATAGGCTATGAAATGAGGTCTTCCGCCAAAGTTAAACAGGCAATGCGCCGAACAGAAACGGAGAATCCACGCAAACTTGTCATCGTAGTACTCCATCGCATTTGCGAGCTGTCCCCTGTAAAGATCCGGTGCATTTCTTCTGAACCAATATACTATTCGCGCATCGAAGCTCTCTACGCAGTAGAGCTTGCTTCCCTTTTCATTTCCGCCGTGGGCTCTGTCGTAATCGCGCAGATACTTCATGGCCTTATTGCACAGCACCTTGTTTCGCTTTCCGCCTTTGAATTCGATGATGAGCGGAACCTTTCCGTCAACCAGGCTGAGTACTTCTGCGAATGTCGGAATCTGCTCGTCAGTTTCCAGAAGTCTCAGCTCCTTGATTTCAGACAAAGTGTAATCTATAACGAGCCCGTCTTTTCCGCATATGCGTTTCAGGTCCTCATCGTGGAAAACGACGATTTCATCATCCTTTGTAAGCTGGATATCCAGTTCGATTCCATAACCTGCTTGGACTGCGGCTGAAAATGACGCAATAGAATTCTCCGGAACGGAACCGTCCCGGCTATAGAGACCCCTGTGGGCAAAATATCTGTTTTTGAAGGGTTTGTCCCTCTCGTCCTGAAGCTTTCTCGGCGCCACGGCAAAAACGGCTAGTCCCGTCACGGCACCGGCAATCAGGCCTCCTATAAAGCCTTTGTTCATACCATTTATTATAGCCGAATGGGGCTTTTAATGAAAGTGTTTTATGTTGAAATTTGGGGGCGAAATATCCTTAAAAATGTTGTAAAATATTGATGTATGTATATCCCGCTTGATACGCGGGACGCAAACGGTGTTTATCGGTCGTTTTACGGAGGACCAAATGAAACTGAATTACAAACGCACTATTTTTGTCGGTTTTGCATTCTTTCTCATCTGCGCTTTCTGGCAGGCTTACGACAATACAATTCCGCTAATACTAACAAATAAATTCGGCATGTCCCAGACGTGGTCGGGCCTCATAATGGCTCTCGACAATGTGCTGGCGCTCTTTATGCTTCCGCTCTTTGGCGCACTTTCCGATAGGACCAAATCCAAGAGAGGTCGCAGAACGCCCTATATACTTTTTGGAACCATCGTAGCGGTCTGTGCTTTTATCGGTCTTTCGCTCGTAGATGCCGCACAGCTCAAGCAGATTTCCTCCGTGTCCGGAATCGACGACCCCGCATCAATGGAAGCAATCTACGATAAAGCCGCCGAGCTCGATTCCGAGATTCTTTCACCTGACGGATCAACTTTTAAACTCCAGGATAAATATACAAAAGAAGAGTTCGTCGCGATTAAGAGTACCATCCCGAGCGGTAACTCCTCCGGCGCGGCTACGATCACAAACCCCGACTACACTCAGTACGTTGCCCCCGCAAGACAGGCCGTAGTAAAGAGCATAACTTCAGATAATAGAGGCAACCTCACGATATTTATAATCCTGCTTCTCGTGACGCTTGTCGCAATGTCGACATTCAGGTCGCCTGCGGTTGCGCTAATGCCTGACGTCACGATTAAGCCTTTAAGGTCCAAGGCCAACGCTATAATTAATCTCATGGGTTCCGCCGGTGGAATAATCGTCCTCGCACTCGGAATTGTTTTCGGAACGAGCGCACTCAAGAATTCACTTATGGGCTACACCCCATACTTTGTGGTAATCGCTGCAATAATGATAGTCTCGCTCGTAATATTTATGCTAACCGTAAAAGAGCCAAAATTCGTAGCAGAGATGCACGAACAAAGCCTCCGCTACGGAATCGTTGAAGAAGACTGCGATTCACCGGGCACAAGCAAAAAGCTGACCCCCGCGGAACGTCGCTCACTGATTTTCATCATGGCTTCGATCGTGCTCTGGTTCATGGGATATAACGCGGTTACGTCCAAGTACTCCGTCTATGCAAGTTCAATACTTCACAAGGACTATAACCTTACGCTGATACTCGCGCAAGCTGCTGCGATCGTTTCTTATCTTCCTGTCGGAATCATCGCATCCAAGGTCGGAAGAAAGAAAACCATTCTCGCAGGCGTAGTGATGCTCGCAACATCGTTCGCGGTTGCGGCGTTTATGAGATCTGAGAGCCCGACGATGCTGATGAATGCCATGTTTGCACTCGCGGGAATCGGCTGGGCAACCATCAACGTAAACTCGTTCCCGATGGTAGTTGAAATGTGTGCGGGCTGCGATGTTGGACGCTACACCGGATATTACTACACGGCATCCATGGCCGCGCAGGTAATCACGCCGATTATTTCCGGTTTCCTGATGGACAAGCTCGGAATGCTGACACTCTTCCCCTACGCCGCAATCTTTGCCGGCGCGGCATTCTTTACAATGCTGAACGTAAAGCACGGCGACTCGAGACCGGAATCAAAGAAAGGCCTCGAGGCCCTCGAAGACCTCGACTAATAAGCAAATAAAAAGCGAGCGGCCCCTATGGCCGCTCGCTTTTTTAATTCAAGCATTACTCCGAGAGTAGTGAGCGCTCTGTCTCTTTGCTGAAGATGTGCATCATCTCCGGAGCAAAGGAGAAGCACACCTCTTGTCCGTGCTGAATGTCTATCTTGGATGTCTCCGTAATAGGAACAACCGAAACAACATCTGTGCCGTTTGCGTCTAGGTGCAGGTGCATCTCGGATCCCATCATCTCCGAAACATCTACTCTTGCCGGAATACCTTCGCCCGGCTTTACGTTTACCGGACGTACGCCGGCTATTATATCCTGAGGCTCGGTTCCGTTTTTACGCAGTATCGCGTTCTGCTCTTCTGTCAGATTGAACTTTGTTCCGAGAATCTCGACGACATAGTTATCTCCTTCCTTCAGAAGCTTTGCGTCGTTGAAGAAGTTCATCTGCGGCGTTCCTATGAAGCCCGCTACGAAGAGGTTCTGCGGATGATGGAATACTTCCTGCGGCGTGCCGATCTGCTGGATGAATCCGTCCTTCATGATGACGATTCTGTCGCCCAGTGTCATGGCTTCCGTTTGGTCATGCGTAACATAGATAAACGTCGTATTGATGCGATGACGCAATTTGATAATCTCCGCACGCATCTGATTTCTCAGTTTTGCGTCAAGGTTGGAGAGAGGCTCGTCCATCAGGAGAACCTTTGGTTCACGCACGATGGCACGTCCGATTGCTACACGCTGACGCTGTCCACCCGACAAGGCTTTTGGCTTTCTGTCCAGATACTGAGTGATGTCCAAAATCTCTGCGGCCTCGTCAACTTTTTGTTTAATTTCTTCTTTTGGAAGCTTTCGCAGCTTGAGCGAGAATTCCATATTTTCACGCACGGTCATATGCGGATATAGCGCATAACTCTGGAAGACCATCGCGATGTCTCTGTCCTTTGGCTGCACATCGTTCATCAGCTCGCCGTCGATAAAAAGCTCGCCGCCCGAGATCTCTTCAAGTCCGGCAATCATACGAAGCGTCGTGGATTTTCCGCAACCCGAAGGACCGACAAGAACGATGAATTCTTTGTCAGCGATATCCAAGTCAAACTCCTGGACTGCGACTACACCTTCATCGGTGACCTGCAGATTGACAGCCTTCTCTTTATCCATCGCTTTTTTCTTTGTCTTCTTCTTTTCAAGATTCGGGTAAACCTTCTTAATGCCTACCAGTTTTACATCTGCCATCGGATTTCCTCCCTTTTATTATGCTTGATAAACGCCCGCACTTGTAGCGCCGCCGTGTCCCGTCCAATTTGTATGGAAGGATTCCCCGCGGGGCCTATCTATGCGCTCGTAGGTATGTGCACCAAAATAGTCGCGCTGTGCCTGCAGAAGATTTGCGGGCAAACGTTCTGATGTATAACCGTCAAAATAAGATAATGCGCTCGTCATAGCCGGTGCGGGAACGCCTACCGAAAGCGCCGTTGCACAAACATTCCTCCATGCCGGAACAAGCTTCTCCACGGTTTCTTTGAAATATGGATCCAAAAGCAGATTGGCGAGTTCCGGGTCCTTATCATATGCTTCCTTAATCTTTCCAAGGAATACACTTCGAATAATACAGCCGCCACGCCACATCAGCGCAATGCCGCCGTAATTAAGATTCCAGCCGTAGGTTTTTGCAGCAGCTCTCATCAAAGTATACCCCTGTGCATAGGATACAATCTTTGAAGCATATAGTGCCTTCCTGAGTTCTTCGACAAAAGCGTCGCGATCTCCTGTGAACGGCTCAATCTCTCTCTTGAAAACAGAGGCTGCGTTCACACGCTCATCCTTCATGCCGGAGAGACAGCGTGCAAATACGGCTTCACCGATTAGCGTTAGCGGTACGCCCTCATCAAGCGCAGCAATACCGGTCCACTTTCCGGTACCCTTCTGACCCGCTGTATCCAAAATATTCTCAACGAGTGGACTTCCGTCCTCATCCTTATATGCCAAAATATCTCTTGTGATTTCTATCAAATATGAATCGAGTTCTGTCTCGTTCCACGCAGCAAAGACCTCGTGCATTTCATCGTCCGTCATTTTCAGATAGTCGCGCATGATTTGATAAGCTTCGCAAATTAACTGCATATCGCCGTATTCAATTCCGTTATGCACCATCTTTACAAAATGTCCGGCGCCGCCTTCGCCTACCCAATCGCAGCAGGGCGAACCATCTTCCACTTTTGCGCAGATTGCCTGGAAGATTTCTTTTACATGTGGCCATGCATCAGGGCTTCCACCCGGCATCATTGAGGGACCTTTTAACGCTCCCTCTTCACCACCGGAGACTCCTGTTCCGACATATAGCTTTCCCTGTGACTCAACATATTCAGTCCTGCGAATCGTATCCGGGAAATGCGAATTTCCGCCATCGATAATTATGTCACCATCTTCCAAAAGAGGAAGAAGCGTATCTATCATAGCATCGACGGCTTCGCCGGCCTTTACCATCATGAAAACCTTGCGAGGCGTCTTTAGCGCCGCAACCATCTCTTCAAGCGAATGGCATCCGACTATGTTTTTTCCGTTTGCGCGTCCAGAAACAAAGTCATCTACCTTCTGCACTGTGCGGTTATATACCGCGACAGAGAATCCCTTTGACTCCATATTCATCACGAGGTTCTCCCCCATGACCGCTAGACCGATTAAACCGATATCACAAGTTCCCATTTCAAATTCCTTCCTTCATTAAAATTCAATTATCAGTTTTATTAGCGCTGTACGCGCGCGTTTCCTTTGTAAATATCAAAGATCTGCTTTTCATCAGCCGGCTCCGCATAGTCGTGAAGCGAGCTCGCCGCCATCACGCCTGACGCCCAACCGAACTGAAGACATTTCTCTGGTTCCCACTCGTTTAAAATTCCGTAAAGCACTCCGCCCGAGAATGCATCTCCTCCGCCGATTCGATCCATGACCGGAATCGGGCGCGGTTCCTCGACAACCCATGTATCACCGTAGCTGAGAATTGCTCCCCAGAGATGCTCGTTAGCACTTATAACCTCGCGCAGGGTGGTCGCATAAACGGACGCCTGCGGGAATTGCTTCTTGACTTCTTCTATCATCTTCTTGAAGCTTTCAATCTTTTCCGTAAGATTGGAACCGCCCGCCTCAGGACCTTTAAGTCCCAGACATAGCTGGAAGTCTTCCTCATTACCGACAAGGATATCCGCCTTGGAAGCGATTGTCGTAAACGCCTCGCGCAGTTCCTTCTCTCTTCCTTCCCAGAACGTGGCTCTGTAATTCAAATCAAAGGAAACCAAGGTTCCGCTTTCCTTTGCTTTCTCAACCAATGCGAGACAGCAGTTTGTCGTCTTCTCGCTCATCGCGGCGATGAGACCCGAAAGATGCAAGATGCCAACGCCGTCCTTATCAAAAATCTGTTCCAGATCGTATTCGCTTATATCCATCTCGCGTCCGACTTCACCGGCGCGGTCATTCCAAACGCGCGGCGCGCGCAGACCAAAACCGGAGTCGGCTATATTGAACTGATGCCTATATCCCCATGGGCCGCCCTGCGGAACATCAGGTCCTACAAAGGCGATATTGCGCGAACGCAGTTCTCTCTTGATATAGTCGGCAACGGGACTTCCCTTTACAAATCTCGTTATAGCCAGACATTCATGTCCGAGCGAGGATGCTACGTTAAGAACATTGGTCTCCGCGCTCGTTGCGCGCAAAAGGTATTCTGTGCTCAGCTGCACTGCCATTCGATCCTTTGGTGTGATTCGAACGCCCATGCTCGTCGGGCAGGCAATGGCGTAGCGACAGTTTTTCTTTACTTGCATGTATTCTCTCCTTCTTTCTTGGTTTTTTGTTTTTCTTTTTTATCTCGTGTTCTTATCTTATCTAAATCTTTTTAATCAGTCTTCCGTCATAATCCGGACCCTCTTCCGGTACCAGCGGAAAACGAATTGGTTTCTTGTCGCGGTTGGAACGATATATGGCGGTAATAAGCTCAACCGTATCTCTTCCTGCCTTTAAACTGATCAGCGGTTCCCTTCCTTCCTGAATGGCCTCGCAGAAATCCGCAATCTGTTCTATATGGAAGTGATGCAGGTTGTCAACGGAGTTGAAGAAGTCGCCGTCTTCTTTTTTGTATGTTTCTAGCATGTCTTCTTCACCGGGCACGGTCCAAAGGTCGTTCACCGGCGGCTCCAGGATTGCACTCATACCTGCAACGAACATTGCGCCGCCATCTGTCTGTACACCGATGGATGCTCCATTCTCTCCGTGCACACGCACGTTCCCAAAGAGCGCAGGATTTTGCGAATTACTTACTACTATATTTCCAAAGGCGCCATTCTTAAATCTAATGACAGCCATGGCAGTATCCTCAACCTCAAGCTCCGGATGATTTAATGTATCCCACATGCCATAAAGCTCTTCGATTTCACCCATATACCATAAGAGAAGATCCAATTGATGAGGCGCCTGGTTTATGAGTACGCCTCCGCCTTCTCCCTCCCATGTTCCACGCCATGGATCGGAATGATAATAAGCCATATCGCGCCAGCCGAGCATGTTTACGGTTCCGAGAATCGGCTTTCCGATTTTACCATCGTCTATCGCCTTCTTCACGCGCTGCGCAGGACGGTAAAAACGACGCTGGCAAATTGTCGTTCCTACAACATTGTTTTCTCTAGCCGCCTCCAAGATGCGATCGCAATCCTCAAGGGATGCGGCCAGCGGTTTTTCGACCGCGATATGAAGTCCTCGTTTACAGCATTCTACCGCTATATCCGCATGGTTGGGATGAGGCGTGCAAATTGCGACAGCCTCCACCCTTTCCTTTTCTATCATTTCATCGAGATCCGTGTATGCGGGGATCCCATATTCATCCGCAAAGGCCTTTGTCTTTTCAGGATTGCGTCCGAGACAGGCAACGAGTTCGCTCGTCGGATTCTCTCTAAACGCAATCGCATGAAAATGCCCTACCTTTCCGCAACCAATAACAGCGCATCTTACAGGGTTCATAATCTTACCTCATATTCCGTAGCGATTAGGCTTCGCAATCAAAAGCAATCTTTGTTAAGCCGTCTTCGCCGTTATATATTTTTGTCATCCATTCATGTCCCTCAGAGAGCGGAACAATCTTGGAAAGAACGGAATCAACATCTACCTTTCCTTCTGAGATTAGATCCAGACATTCGGGATACTCTCCTGCTGAGGCGCAGGATCCAAAAATCGAAATCTGTCTCGTGACCACTGACTGAAGCGGAAAGTCTGTCTTTGGTGCAACGTTTCCGATCAAAATGACCTTGCCCGCAAGACCCACGGAACGAAGGCATAAATCCAGCGTCGCATTGATGCCCGTAGCGTCGAGTGCCACAGTCGCACCACCGTCGGTCAGCTTTAGTATCTGCTCCACCGCATCCGGGTCGCGGGAGTTGACAACATCTGTAGCACCGTGTTCCTTTGCGATATCGAGTTTTTTATCATCAATATCTACAGCAATTAATTGCTTTACTCCAAAGCTCTTAACAACCTGAAGTGTCAGAAGACCGATTGTGCCCACTCCGCAGATGACCGCTTTGTCTTCGGGACCGATAGTGGTTCTCGTCGCCGCATGATACGCCACCGAGAGCGGTTCAACCATAGCAGCCTGCGGGAACGTGACGTTATCCGGAAGGCGATAAAGTATATACGCCGGCACAACGACGTACTCTGCAAAGCAACCTGCACGATTGTAGTCATCGCAGCTAACGCCAAGAACCTGTCTCGTTCCGCAAAGATTTACAAATCCCTTTTTACACATATCGCAGGTTCCGCAGTAGACGGTAGAGTCAAAGGTTACGCGATCGCCAACCGTATAGCCCTCTACACCTTCTCCAAGTTTATCTATCACGCCGGAAGACTCGTGTCCCATGATGACGGGCGGCTGCCTTCTTCCTGTTGATCCATCAAAGCCGTGCACATCGCTACCGCAGACACATGTTGTCTTTAGGCGCACGCGCACTTCGCCTTTTTTCGGCTCCGGCGTCGGCACATCCTCGTAGCTCAATTTTTTATATTCATGCATTACCAATGCTTTCATAGCTATCTCCTTATCCTTTAACGGCACCTGCTGTTAAACCGCTGATGATATATTTCTGCAGCGCCAAACTCAGTACGACAATTGGCAAAGTGATTGCGCATGCCGCAGCCATCAGTCCGCCCCAATCGATATAGGCGTATGATACAAAGTTGAATACCGCAACCGGAAGAGTCGTAGTATCACGCCCGGAAAGAACGATCGAGAACATGAAGTTGTTCCAACTGAAGATGAACGCGAGAAGCGACGCGGTCAGGATGCCCGGTGTCGATAGACGCAGCGCCACCCTTACGAAGGTCGTGTATTTGCTGCATCCGTCAATCCAAGCCGCCTCCTCCAGCTCCATCGGAATCGCCTCAAAGTTCGGAATCATAATCCAGACTATATACGGAAGCGCAACCAACATATGCGAGAGTATTAGCGCCGTATAAGTATTCCTGAGTCCGAGCCAAGAGAAGATGCTGAACCAAGGAAGCAGGAATGAGATACCAGGAATCATTCTGACCAAAAGAACGACAACGCTCGCCTTGCGCATCTTATAACGGGCAACCGCATACGCACAAGGAAGTCCGATTATGAGCGACAAGATAATCGCAATCGCCGCAACGATGAAGCTGTTCATTGTATATTTTGCAAAATTATATTCCGTGAATACACGAATATAATTTTGAATTGTCGGCACGAAGTCAAACAGACCGTGAGCTCGCTGGTTAATGATTGCCTGCTGCGGCTCAAATGATGCCAACAGCATCCAAAGTATCGGGAAGATTGTAATGAATAGTACGACATAAATCGCGATGTGTTCCAGGATGGAAACCATTGTTTTCTTTTTCTTCATCAGTATTCCACCTCCACAGCCGATTTAACCTTCAGGAAGCCGCAGCCTATTGCCATTACTACGATGAAGAACAGTACGGAAATTGCTGCCGCTTTTCCGAAGCGGTAATATGCAAACATGTTCAAATAACCATATATGTTAATCGTCTCCGTCGCAAATGACGGCCCGCCTTGCGTGGTTGCGTAGATAATATCGTAGGTCTTTACTACGTCAATCAGTCGCATGAGCACGGCAATTAAGATCGAGCTCGATGCCAGCGGTAGCGTTATTTTCGTGAATGTCTTCCACTTGCCTGCGCCATCAATCAGCGCTGACTCGTATGGATCCTGCGGAATCGTCATTAGACCGCCATAAACTATAAGCATCACCATGGGCGTCCACTCCCAGACGTCAATCATAATCAGCCAGAACATGGACTCAAAACTGGTGGTTGCCAAGAACGAACGCGGCGCAAATCCCAAAGCCTCGACGATAACGTTTCCAAGACCGATAGAAGGTTCAAGAATAAGCTGCCACACCATACCCATTGCAACCGGTGTTGCTACAACAGGTAGGAGCATCAGCGCCTGTACGAGGCGGCGTCCGTGAAACTTACGATTAATAAGAACTGCGAGCGATACACCAAGGATCGTCTCCAACGTAATAGCTATGCCGGAAAAGACGACCGTACGCCAGACAGAATTCAGAAATCGCTCGTCATGCAGAACATCCTTGTAGTTTGCAAGACCAACAAACTGTGGCGCCTTTACAAGGGACATCTGCCAGTCTGTAAAACTTAATCCAAAATTGTACGCGAGCGGTACGATGATCATTAAAATAATAAAGATCAAGCTCGGCGTAACAAAAACTCCTTTTATATGTTTACTCAGCCATCGGTTCATTGTGATACCTCTTCTTTGATTGTGCTGATTTTAATTAATTCTGAATAATAAGGGATGGCGCAATGCGCCACCCCTTGTTTAGAGTAAAATCAATTACTGTGCTTTTGCTGCAGCATCTTCGTCCAGAATCTTCTGGAATTCTTCATTAGCCTTGTCGGCAGCAGCCTTTACATCTCCGCCTTCGATCGCTGTTGTGATAACAACGCCGATGACGTCACGAGCGGCCGCAACCGATGTGGTCATCGGACGGTCATAAGCCTTAGTGGCAATCTTATTGCCTTCCTGAATTGCTGCGAGAAGCTCTTCCGGATAGTTGGCTGTGCAAGCAGGATCTTCCCATGCAGAGTTACGAGCGGATGAAATACCTTCTGTCTGGATGTACTTTGTCATCTCAACGCCGGCTGCCCACTTCATGAATTCCTTAGCAGCTTCCAGGTTTGGAGAGTTGGCGGAAATGCCAAGGCCCCATGCGCAGATGTTCCATGTTGAACGGTTCGGGGAAACCGCAAATCCGGTCTTGTCATAAACTTCTGTATCAGGTCCGCAGAAGGATGCCCAGATGGAGTCAGCGTCTGTAACCATAGCTGCACCACCTGTTGAGAAGAGTGCTGCGCACTCATTCCAGTGCATGTTTACTACGTCTGTCGGGCCATAGTTGCGAAGCATATTTCCATAGAACTCAAATGCCTGTACAGCTTCAGGTGTATTGATGATTGCCTTGTTCTCAGCGAAATCAATGAAGTCTCCGCCGAAGGAGTAGAGGTATGCCGCAAACTGTGTAACAGCCGGATTTGGCTTACCACGCATTGTTACGCCAACCACGCCGTTAGCAGGATCGTGGAGAGCTGCTGCGCATGCTTCAAACTCTTCAAGATTTGTCGGTGCCGTTAGTCCAGCAGCTTCAAAGAGGTCCTTTCTGTACATCAGAACCTGACGCTCTGTTACAAGAGGAACACCGTAATACTTGCCATCGTTAGCGCCGTTATAAGCATAACCATCAAGCGCTGCGGTGATGAAGTCGTCCTTAGCATAATCAGGATCTGCAAGCACGTCACCACTGATCTCAGCAAGATATCCGTTCTGGATGAACTGCTGTACTTCCTGAAGTGGACGGCACATAAATACGTCTATATACTGTCCGCCGCTTCCGAGTTCAACGTTCAGTTTGTCGGAAAGCTGACCTTCCGGATAAACTTCGTACTCTACCTTCATGCCGGTAGCTTCTTCAAACTCAGAAAGTTTCTTTTCGACTGCACTTGTCCAGTCGTGTGTCGCGAGAATTACGCGAAGCGTTGTGCCTTCAAACGGCTTTGCTTCTCCCGCATCTGCAGAAGCATCCTCTGCAGGCTTTGCTTCTTCAGCAGGCTTCTGCGAATTTCCGCATGCTGCCAGGGAAAGCACCATGGCAAGCATCAACAGAATTGCTAACATCTTCTTCATAAGCTTTTTCTCCTTACCTTTGTTAATTGGTTACAGTTTTCTGGCTTCCGCCCATTCTATCATTTACAAATCTTACCATCGGCAATCTTTGCACCGATTAATAGTATCATACCACAAAAAAGAGAATAAAACATTGATTTAAATCAACAGTTTTTTAATCTTAGAATTTGCCATATTAAACGGCTATTTATCCAAGATGTTAAATCTTTCCTTCTTGTTATAGTGCGTATGCAGGAGCTTCTCGGCGAGCTCGCTGCCAGGCTTTCCGAGGAAGTTCTCGTAGAGCTCCTGAATCTGCTTGTTGTCGCTGGATACGCGGAGTTCGCAGAGCTGGTCTTCGTCGTAGAGGGCGTTCATGCGGAGCTCCTTATAGCCGTAGCCAATCTTGTTTCCGTTCTTGATCTTGCTCGGAACTATTGACTGTCCGCCGCCGTTTACGCAGCCGCCCGGGCAACCCATGATTTCGATGAATGTATACTTGGAGTTGCCTGCTTTGACTTCTTCGAGGAGCGGCTTTGCTGCGGTCATGCTGGATGCGATTGCGATCCAGAGTTTGTTTCCTGCAACTTCCACTTCCGCTTCTTTGACTCCCTGCATTCCTCTGCAAGCATCAAAGTCAACCTTCTCAAGCTTCTCGCCTTCGAGGATCTGCTTAACTGTTCTAAGCGCGGCTTCCATTACACCGCCGGACGCACCAAAGATTACTGCGGCACCCGTATAATCTCCGAAGAGATCCTGGTCATACTGCTCGTCCTCGAGATCATTAAAGTCGATACCGAACATTTTGATGAGTCTTGCACATTCTCTTGTCGTAAGAACAGCGTCTACATCCGGAAGTCCGCTCGTATTGCATTCAGGTCTCTGTATTTCCGACTTCTTTGCAATGCAAGGCATGATGGATACTGAGTAGATATTCTTTGGATCAACACCGTTCTTCTCTGCCCAGTAAGTCTTGAGCATTGCACCCATCATCATGTGTGGGGACTTTGCAGAAGAAAGATGCGGAAGAAGTTCCGGATACTCGTATTCGATAAATCTAATCCAGCCCGGTGAGCAGGATGTAAACATCGGAAGAACTCCGCCGTGCTCGAGTCTCTCGAGAAGCTCCGTTCCCTCTTCCATGATTGTAAGGTCTGCGGCAAAGTCTGTATCGTAAACTCTGTCGAATCCGCAGCGCTTGAGAGCGGCAACCATCTTGCCCGTAACTCTCGTTCCGATCGGAAGACCAAACTCTTCTCCGAGGGATGCCCTTACCGCAGGAGCTGTCTGAACGATTACAACCTTCTCGGGATCATTAATCGCGTCGATAACTTCCTGAATATGCTCTTTTTCCGTGAGTGCGCCTACAGGGCAGTTAACTACACACTGTCCACACTGCATACAGTTTACTTCCGCAAAGCTCTTGTCGTAAACAGGAGCAACGATTGTGGCGAATCCTCTGTTTTCAAAACCGAGAACGCCGAGTCCCTGAACCTTTTTGCAGGTTTCTACACAACGCTCGCAGAGTACGCATTTGGATGTATCTCTTACGATGCCGTGGCTGAAATTGTCGAATGATGGCTTGGTGTACTCTCCGTCGAACTGATTCTCACGGATACCCATCTCTTCGCAGAGCGTCTGCAATTCGCAGTTCTGGTTTCTCTTGCAGGAGAGACAATTCTTATTGTGGTTGGACATGATGAGCTCGAGCGAATTTCTTCTACCCTTAAGAGCTCTTTCGGAATTTGTGAAAACCTCCATGCCCTCGCTTACCGGTGTCGTGCAGGATGAGAGAAGCGCTCTTGCGCCCTTAACCTCAACCAAGCAGATACGGCATGCGCCGGATTTGTTGATATCCTTTAGATAGCAAAGTGTAGGAATATGAATTCCCGCATTCTGAGCAGCCTCCAGAATAGTCTGTCCGGATTCGGCTGTAATATTTCTTCCGTTAATGGTTAAGTTTACTGTTGCCATTTCCGTACCTCCTAAGCTCTGGTTACCGCCTGGAAACGACATGCGTTCATGCAGTTTCCGCATTTGATACATTTTGTCTGATGGATTTCGTAAGGTTCTTTGCCCTGTACGCCGGTGATGGCTTCTGCCGGGCACGCTCTTGCGCAGAGCGAGCACATCTTACAAAGATCTTTGTCAATCGTGTACGTGAGAAGCGGTTTGCATACGTGTGCAGGACATTTCTTGTCTACAACGTGAGCTATATACTCGTCTCTGAAATGCGAGATAGTGGATAGAATCGGGTTCGGCGCTGTCTGGCCGAGTCCGCAGAGCGCTGTATCCTTGATCTCGTAGCAAAGCTCTTCCATCTTGTCGAGAAGCTCCATGCTACCTCTTCCCGCTATTATCTCGTTGAGCATCTCGAGGAGTCTCTTGGTTCCGACACGGCAAGGTGTACACTTGCCGCAGGATTCGTCAACGATGAATTCCATATAGAATCTCGCAACGTCAACCATACAGTTGTCTTCGTCGAGAACGATCATACCGCCTGAGCCCATCATTGATCCCGCGGCCACGAGGTGCTCGTAATCGATAGGAGTATCGAGTTCCTGTTCTGTCAAGCATCCGCCGGAAGGTCCGCCTGTCTGAACAGCCTTGAAGGCCTTATTGTTCGGGCAGCCACCACCGATTTCGTAGATGATTTCTCTGAGGGTTGTTCCCATCGGAACTTCTACGAGACCTGTGTTCTTAATCTTTCCGCCAAGGGCGAATACTTTTGTACCCTTGGACTTTTCGGTACCCATTGAGGAATACCAATCCGATCCATTAAGAACTATCTGTGCAACGTTTGCCAAAGTTTCTACGTTATTGATGCTTGTCGGCTTACCCCATACGCCGGATACTGCCGGGAACGGCGGCTTTGGCGTCGGCATTCCGCGACGGCCTTCGATCGATGCGATGAGAGCCGTCTCTTCACCGCAGACGAATGCGCCGGCGCCGAGTCTTATTTCGATATCAAAACTGAAGTCAGTACCAAAAATATTGTCTCCGAGGAGCCCGAGTTCTCTTGCCTGCTCGATAGCAATCTCAAGTCTATGAACCGCTATCGGATATTCAGCACGGATGTAGATGTATCCGTGACGCGCACCGACAGCATAAGCCATGAGCGCCATACCTTCGAGAACCGCATGTGGGTCACCTTCCAGAATGGAACGATCCATGAATGCGCCCGGGTCACCTTCGTCGGCGTTGCAGATTACATACTTCTCTTCAACAGGCTGGTCAGCTTCAAACTGCCATTTGTTTCCCGTCGGGAAGCCTGCGCCGCCACGACCACGGAGTCCGGAAGCCTTGACGACATCTATTACCTGCTGCGGTGTCATTTCCGTAAGCGCTGTTCCGAGAGCCTCATAACCTCTTACGGCTATATACTCCTGAATGTCCTCCGGGTTAATCTTTCCGCAGTTTCTTAATGCGATACGATTCTGTTTTTCGTAGAACTTAATCTTATCGATATCGTATATTGTTTCGTTGGTCGCAAGGTCTTCATCTGTGAGTTCGAGTTCCGTAACGCGACGACCTTTATAGAGATGCTCTGAAACGATTCTCTCAACATCCTCAGGTTTTACATGACAGTAGAAAGTCTTGTCAGGATAGATAGCCACGATAGGTCCCTTCTGGCAAAGACCAAAGCAACCCGTCTTGATAACCTTGACTTCTTCGTCCAGTCCGAGTTTCTTCAGCTCCTCGTTAAAGTTGTTGAAAATCTCGTCGGACTTGCTGGCGGTACATCCTGTTCCCGCACAGCAAAGCACATTTGCACGAATTGCGGTGCGCATCTTATACCTCCTTGTTCTGGACAGCATTTACGGTTAATTCTTCCACAACCTGTCCTTTGCCTATATGTTCTTCGAGAATGCGAACTGCTTTATCCGGATCAACAAGAACATACGTGGTATGCTCGCCATCTTTTCCGTAAACTTCTACGATTGGTTCGTAAATGCACATTCCGATACATCCCGTCTGAGTAATTGTGCAGTTGTAATTTTTGTCTGCAGTTTCCTCAACCAAACGATTGAGCACAGGACGCGCCCCCGCTGCAATTCCACAGGTTGCCATGCCGACAACAACGCGATAATCCTTTTCGCTGTCTCGCATCTCAACCCGCTTCAGAGCTTCTTCACGCATCTTCTTCAGATCTTCCAGACTCTTCATCTACAGTTCCTCCTTTGTTTGTACAATCCCTTCGTTTATATACGACTTAATCCACATTAGAATTTCAGGTTCCAGTAAGCTGACTCCGTCCAATTCTCTTTTGACCTCATCCGTTCTGAAAACGAATTCTCCGGAGTCGGTCTTATATGAAAAAACAAAATCCATATTTTCGTTCGCCATGATGCATTGCATCATCATCTCTCCCAAATCTCCAAGAGGCGGCACGTCGATATTGTCTCTTCTTACACTTGCTTTTAAGAGAGTTCCTTTTCCGACTTCGCTTTCTACATCAAAGCTTCCGTCGCACATCTCTGTGAGCCCCTTCATAAAGGAGACTCCCAGGCCCACCTTTCTCGTATCTCGCGAGGTGATAAAGGGATCCACTATCTTGCAAAGAAATTCTTTGGTCATTCCTTTGCCGTCATCCCTTATGGACATCTCTATCAGGTTTTTCTCTTCACTGTCTACTACTTCTACTTCTATATTCTGTGAGTTGGCATGGATGCTGTTCATGATGATTTCCATCATATGCATCGCCAAGTCTTCCATCATGCCTCATCACCCCACAGTCTGTTAAACGTTGCACTCGTCATATAATGTTCGGCTTCCGCGATATCGATTAGCCTATGCGAATCGGAATCCGTAAGCCAAACCGTTTCCTCTTCATTAATCCAAGGATTTCTCGCGAGTACACGCGGTATTTCTTCCAGTTTCTTTATCTCTAGTCCGTCGTACTCAAGTCCTTCGGGAATAAACCCAAGTTGATTCATTATGCTGTTTTCTCTGTCGAGAACGTGAGCAAGGATCGCGCGACCGCCCAGCGAATGAATCTCTTCTATCGTTTCTTCGAGCGTTGCGTTTAGCGATACGAGAAGAAGCCTCTCCTCCTGCTCAACGAATTCGTCTTCCGAATTGCACACCCATTGGTCTCCGAAGAATTCTATATTGTTCTTGATGCCGGGCATGCGCTCATCTATCCACGGTTGAAGTTTTAGTGCGTCTTCCAATTGTTTAAACAAGGCGAGCACGTGGACTTCTTCCGATGTTTGCAGTTCCGCTCCGTAGAGACATTTGATTCCGGCCTTCTGCGCACATTCGCCAAACGCGGGAAGCTGTCTCACGGAATTGTGATCTGTGACCGCAATAAGTTCAAGGCCCTTTATAAGCGCCATATTGCATATATTATTAGGCGTCATTTCATTCTCCGCGCAGGGAGAAAGCGCGCTATGTATATGCAAATCGTAATACATTAGATTCCCAGTTCTACGAGAGCCTTTGCTGTCTCAAACACAGGAATATGGCTCTCAATGATTGCCAAATCCTCTTCTTCGGCCTTTGCGGAAACCTCTTCTGTAAGGGCCGCATTATCCGCAAGGATTACACACGAGAACTCTCTAAGTTTAGCAACCGCTATGGAGTTCATGTGAATCTGGACCGTAATCCATGCCTGACCGGGTTCACCGTTTCCCATAACCCAACTCAGAAGGTCGCCGCAATATGCACCGTCAATTTCTTTTTCTAAATCCGCTCCTTCTGTCGCAAGCGTCCAACCTGTTTCTTCAAGTAACTCATTTAATGTCATTTGTCTACTCCTTCACAGAAAGTATTCTGCAGTCGTCTAACTTTCTTTCTCCTCTTACTATACCCTCGGCCATTATTCTGCAGTTCTGCATTCCGCATGCGCTGCAGTCCAGTCCCGGAAGTTTCTCCAGAACCTCGTTTACTTGCTTAAAGAACGCCATCTTTTCCGCAACGCTTTCCTGCTTTTTCTTCTCCGCGATTACATCTTCGCAATAGAGGAGTTCAAACGGAAGCTCAGGCGGTCCCTTTGTTTCCATCGGCGCGAGCGCGTGGACATTGTTCTTTGCCAGATATCCGTTTCCGAACATCAGATGTCCTCCGACGCAACCGTTGAAACAGTTGAACAGATAGAGCAGTCTGAACGATTTCAAAAGATCGAACTCCGCCAGGTCCAATATGTTTTCAACCTTTTCCGAGCCGTCCGCCATAAGATATTCCGGCTTCTGCGGAATCAGCGCCGTATTGCAGGATTGAAGTCCGGCACGCGAGAAGTCAAGCGTCGGCCTTTCACTTTCCGGTTTTCTCCTCTGTATCAAAGGCAGTATGTCCACTATCGAAATTGCATGGTCCACTTCTCTGTTTGGATTATCGTATGGATGTTTTGCGAGCACGAGTTTGGCTTCGCATTCGCAGAGATAGAATATGCCGACGTTTTCTTTATCCGAGAGGCGCTCCCTCACCATCATCGCCGCGATTTCACTCGCGTACCTGAGGGGTGCAAAATGATCGATAAGCATCGGATACTTCGTCTCAATAAGCTGTACCACCACAGGACAGAAAGATGTGATTACGGAGTCCTTTGATATGCCATCTGCAAGCCTAAAGGTCTCGTTCATAATCGCACCTTCGATATCGCTTATATCTAGCACCTCGTCAAAGCCGATGTCTTTGATTGACGCGAACATATCCTCCGCCTCTTCCATGCTACCGCACTGCGATGAAAGTGCCGCAGGCACAAGACATACGGTATATTCATAATCATTTACAGCGGAAAGCGGACTTCCCTGCGCAAGAAGGCCCTTGCTGTGACAAGCCCTAATACATCTACCGCAGTTGATGCAGAGATCTTCATCAATGATTATTCGATTGTCCAACATCGAGAGCGCCGATGTCGGGCATGCCTTGATGCATTTCATGCATTTCTCGCATCGGTCCAATGTGTATTTTACAACCGCTTTCTCGTTCATTACGCTCCTTTAAAAGATATGCTCAGCGTTGTTCCGGCGGGGCTCGTTTCTATGTTGAATGTATCTGAAACCCTTTTGATATTGGGGAGTCCCATTCCGGCACCAAAGCCAAGGCTTCTTGCTTCTTCGTCAGCCGTACTGAACCCTGGGGTCATCGCCTTTTCCAAATCTTCGATCCCCGGTCCGTCGTCCGCAAAGATTAGATTTACCGTTCCGTCATCCATCAAGTCCAAAAGAATCTTTCCGCCATACGCGTGTATTACGAGGTTTATCTCAGCCTCATAGCACGCCACCGCAACATTTCGGAGGACCTTTGGATCGATTCCGACATGCTTCAAAAGATCTTTGATATGGCTGCTCGCCTTTCCCGCATTTACATAATCGTCTTGAGCAACTTCATATTCTTCGTGGAGTATTGCTTTAGACATCTATTGCACTCAATCCTTCTGCAAAAAGTCTTCCGCATGCCTCGTACATGCTGAATGCGGTTCCCACTACATTGATTCCCGCCTCTTCCGCAAGATCGACAACATCGTCCGTGAGTCTCTTTCCGCGAGCGAAGACGATAAAATCCATGTCCAGCATTTCTGCTGTCCTTATCGCCTGTGCGTTGCAGAGTCCCGTAATCAAAACGGTCTTCTCGGAATCTTTTTGCACCATCGCAAGAACGTCCGACATGAGGTCGCTTGCAAAGGCTTGTACATAATCCTTGTCAAGTTTCTCTTCGTTAACGATTGCGATTTTTCTTGCTTCTAGTACTTCTTTGATTTCTCTAGCTGTCATTATGAGAGTTTGCCTTTCTGCGACATCTCTGCGTCTATAATTGCCTGAATTTCTCCTCTTAGGATTTCTTTGGTGGAAGCACCGATGACTCTTCCGTCTATGATGCAAACGGGAGCAAGTCCGCAAGCGCCAACACATCTCGTCGCATCGATGGAGAAAAGTCCGTCGTCGCTTGTTCCGTTAATGGGAGCACCTGTGATTTCTGATGCCTCTTCAATTAATGCCTGTGAACCCTTTACATAACAAGCCGTTCCGAGGCAAACGTTGATGATGTGCTTACCCTTTGGCTCTGTTGTGAACTGCGCATAGAAGTTAACTACGCCAAATACTTCCGCGACGCTCTCGCCGGATGCTTCGCTGATCTTCTCGATTGCTTCAAACGGTATATAACCAAAAGCATCCTGAACCTCGTGAAGCATTACCATTACAGGTCCTCTTAAATCCTTATGCGCTTCCACGATTTCGTTAATCTTCTTTATGGATTCGTTGTTCAGTCTTTCCATGTCTCCTCCTTACAAATATGCCTTTCTATTTAACGCAATCGATTCCGCGATGAAGCGCATCGATGTTTAACGGGATTAAATCCGCCTTCTTTCCAGCAAAGAGAACCTTGATCATAGCTTCTACGGTTTCAACTTTGAGGAATTTGCTGGCGCCGATGTACGCGCCGAGCATAACCATGTTTCCGACCTTGGGATTTCCAAGCTCTCTCGCGATATCGTCGCATGGTATATAGTAAGCCTTTACGTCGTCGCGCGTTACTTTGTCGGCAACGACGCTGCTGTTTACAAATACTCCTCCGCCGCTAATGACATCGGGTTCAAATTTTGCAAGCGACGGTCTATTCATTACGATGATGTCGGTCGGGTTTTCGATTAGCGGCGTTCCTATACGAGAGTCACTCAGGATTACCGAGCAGTTCGATGTTCCGCCGCGCATCTCCGGTCCGTAGGATGGAACCCAAGTCATTTCGAGTCCCTCTTCAACTCCGGCCTCCGCGATATTCTTTCCGATCGACATGACGCCCTGTCCGCCAAATCCGGCGATGATTATTTCTTTACGCATCAGCCTTCACCTCCTCGGACGTGACATCTTTTATTACGCCGAGCGGATAATACTCGGCCATATTGTCCATGAGCCATTTGTTTGCGTCGAGGACCGTCATTCCCCAGTTGGTCGGGCACGCAGCCAGAACTTCAACAAAGGTGAATCCCGCTCTCTCTTCCTGAAGCTTAAATGCCTTCTGAATCGCTTTCTTTGCTTTGTTGAGATGCGGAATATCCGTTACGCATACTCTCTCGGCATAGACGAGACCTTCGAGTGTGGAAAGCATCTCCGAAACTCTTATCGGCTTTCCCGCGGCCTCCACGCTTCTTCCGGACTGCGACGTTGTCGTCTTCTGTCCGATGAGCGTTGTCGGCGCCATCTGTCCGCCCGTCATTCCGTAAATCGCATTGTTTATGAATATGCCGGTGAATTTCTCTCCGCGCATCGCCGCGTGAACAATTTCTCCCGCACCGATTGATGCGAGGTCGCCGTCGCCCTGATATGTGAAGACAAGCTTATCCGGATTTGTTCTCTTGACTCCCGTTGCAACGGCAGGTGCTCTTCCGTGTGCGGCTTCTATGAAGTCCGAGTAGAAATAGTTTCCCGCAAATACGCTGCAGCCTACCGGGCAGATTCCGACGGTGTCGTCGAGTCTTCCCATTTCTTCGAGCGTCTCCGCGATGAGCTTATGCACTATGCCGTGGGCACAACCCGGGCAGTAATGCATTTCCGTATCCTGAAGTCCTTTTGACTTTGCATATATGGTCTTCATATCTGCCCTCCTTATAACAAAGCCTTAACGGCTTCTTTTACTTCCGTAACGCTCGGGATCATTCCTCCCGTTCTTCCGCAGAAGGATACGGGTTTAAGTCCTGCGACGGCCAGCTTCACGTCGTCAACCATCTGACCCAAGCTCATCTCTACCGACATGAACGCCTTCACTTCCGGCTTTTCCGCGAGCTCCCTGAGCGGTTTCTCCGGGAATGGCCAAAGTGTTATCGGTCTCATCATTCCGACTTTGATACCCTCTTCTCTAAGAGCCTCAATTGCGGTGAGACAAATTCTTGCCGGCGTTCCGTATGATACGAGAACGATTTCCGCATCGTCGGTCTTGATGTTCTCCCAACGACATTCTTTTTCTTCGATGAGTTTATATCTCTCGCCGAGCTTCAGGTTATGAGCTTCGCATGCCTGCGAGTCCATCAGAAGCGACGTAACAAAATTGTTATGGTCTCTTCCGTTTCTTCCCGATGCCGCCCAATCCTTTGGTTCGACTTTTCTTCTCTCGATATGGTTCCAATGAATCGGTTCCATCATCTGTGCGATGAGTCCGTCAACCAGGAAGAGCACCGGAGTTCTGTATTCATCCGCGATATCAAAGGCTTCCTGCATAATGTCTACGGTCTCCTGAAGCGAAGACGGAGCAAAGACTATCGTTCTATAATCTCCGTTTCCTCCGCCGCGCGTCGCCTGATAATAATCGCTCTGCGAAGGCTGAATCGTTCCGAGTCCCGGACCTCCTCTGTTACAGTTTACGATTACCGCAGGAAGTTCAGTCGCCGCAAGATAGCTTATACCTTCTTGCTTAAGGCTGATTCCCGGAGAAGAGGACGATGTCATAACTCTCATTCCCGCAGCCGCGGCACCATAGACCATATTGATTGCAGCGAGTTCCGACTCCGCCTGCACAAATACTCCGCCCACCGTCGGCATACGATGAGACATGTATTCCGGTATTTCGTTCTGTGGTGTAATCGGGTAGCCGAAGAATCCCTGGCAACCCCCTTTGATGGCAGCTTCCGCTATGGCTTCACTGCCCTTCCAAATTTCGCGTTCCATGTTCTTCCTCCGCTTATTCGTCTTTGGTAATTGATATTATGGAATCAGGGCAGATCTTGGCGCAGCTCGCGCAACCGATGCAGGATTCGGGATCCTGACATTCGGCAGGTCTATAGCCCTTGATGTTTGGGGTCTCGGCGAGCCCCAGGATGTGTTTTGGACAGACGGAAATGCAGAGTTCACACCCCTTGCATTTGTCCTGTTCAAACGTGAGATGGAAAGCCATACGTCTACTCTCCTTTCGACTTGTTGAACTAAAACTATTATCGAAATCTATTATTTCTCCCAAGGCTTTTTGAGCGAAATGTCCATTGGGAGTATGCTGCCTATTTCTTTTTCAAGTCTCTCCGCGAGCGATCTTTCTACCGCGTGAAAGACTACCGGGATTCCTAGTTCCTTTGATACCGACTCCGTAAGCTCCGCACCTCTATAGATATCTTCGGGTTCGGTCTCGTGAAAGAAATGCGTGTTGTTTATGAGTCCGGTCACAGGAACGCCCGCGGTATCCCTTATCTTTTTTACGTAAGAGATTGCCTCGTCGCGGGTTTTGGTCATTGGCCTATTGGCATTTATGACACAGTAAAACTCGGCCTCCCCTGCCGTCATAACCTTATTAAGCTCTATTCCATACCTTGCTAAAACTCTGGCGCCCGCCGGATCCCCGCCGATATCCATCACCCCAAGGCGGGATTTGTCTTGGAAGAGCGATGTTAGTTCCGGTGGCATATAGGGAAGATCCACGTCGGGAAAAGCCTCCGCGCTACTTACAACCTTGATCAGGTTCCCTTTGCGGTTCTTGACATGAGCCATACAAAGGAAAGCACCTCCCTGATAGCACACATTGACGGAACAACAGCCTTCTCCCGCGTAAAAACGCTGTATTCTACCAATGAGATTGCGGGAGCCATGGACAGCGAAGACGTCATGGCTGTAATCGTTATACCGTCGGATTTCGAATCAAAGCTTGCCCATAACGAGCAGGCCCCTGTCCAGCTCATCACCGATGGATGCAATACCATGACAGCAGGGCTTGTTGCCTCCTACATCGGGCGAATAACTGCAGCCTGGAACGCAGAAAATATCGGCACTCCGCCAATTGAGCTTATAACCCGCACCTGGTTCAATCCAAACCAGACAACAAGATGGGCGTTCCTTCCGGGACTCATTGGCATGATAAGCTTCACACAGGTCATCATGCTTGCAGGGCTTTCAATAGCAAAAGAAAAAGAACAGGGAACCTTTGACCAGCTCCTTGTCGCGCCCTTTTCACAGCTTGAAATACTCGTTGGCAAGGCACTTCCGCCTATGCTGATAGGAATGTTTCAGAGCACTGTTCTTTTTCTGCTGGCGCTGTTCTGGTTCGAAATTCCGTTTTCGGGCTCTGTTCCCCTGCTTTATCTCACACTCTTTATTTTCGTGCTGAGTTCCACAGGCATCGGGCTTACCATCTCCGCAATATCAAACAGCATGCAGCAGGTTCTCGTTTACGTCTTTGTACTTCTGCTTCCTCTGTCACTTCTTTCCGGAATTGCGACTCCCATACATAACATGCCTGAGGCACTGCAGATTTTCACTTACGCAGATCCGCTCCGCTTTGCCACTGATGCCCTTCGCCGCATATATCTTGAGGGTGCAGGTCTTAAAAACATTTACCACGACTTCATCCCCATGCTCTGCGTTGCAGCCATAACCCTGCCATTCGCAGGCTGGCTGTTCAGGAACAAAACAACCTGATAATGTATTACAAAGCCCTCCCCTGAGAGGGCTTTTTTATTTCACATCTTCGTCAGACCAAACAACCATGAGTCGAAATCTCCAAAAATTCACACTTTCGTTGACATACGGGATACGGTATGGTATTCTTTTATAAATCATAGTTCACAGCTATGAAAGGTGGGTATATATGGCAGCAGAAAAGAAAGCCTTGGAAAGCATAAATCCTCAGGCTATGAAATACATTCGTCA
>CACYQX010000002.1 GCA_902776725.1 uncultured Eubacteriales bacterium
CTGCGCTTCGGGACCCAGTTTTTCCGCCAAAAACAATGCGTAATTTACCGAGATTTCCGACTTTCCGCTACCGTAATGACCTGCGATTGCGGTTATGCGCGCACCCTTAGATTTGACATCAAATTCTTCCATATTATTATAGTATTTTATGCTACTTATATTGTCAATTGCTTAGCAAATAATCCTTGTTCCCGTCCCCTTCCTTTGTAAAATACAACAAAAAACCCGGCACTTTTATGTGCCGGATTTTATCCGCTTTTGTTGGTAATTTTTAGTTGTAAATATAGACCTCAGTGACGTTTATTTTTACCCTCGAAAAGAGCTGCGCCGCCGCCCAATAAGGCAGGTTTACACAGCCATGCGAACCGTTGTAAGTATAGATATTTCCACCAAAATCCCAGCGCCACGGGGCGTCGTGAATTCCGTAGTAGCCTATATTGTCTATGCCCATCCAATAACTTACCGTAAGGTCATAGTCTTTTCCGACCAGCCTTGCGTTTTCGTCTCTCTGCCTAACCATGAAATATCCCGTCGGGGTCGGCGACACTCCCGCCTGTCCAGTAACGATCGGCGTCGAGAGGATCATTTTGCCGTTCTCGTAATACCAGAGGTATTGCTGCCCTATTGAAATCTCGATAAACGAGGCGCTTCCGTTTCCGTTTGTTCTCGGCGTCGGATAATTGATATACCAAGACGCGTCTACGGTTACATCCTCTTCAAGGCCTCCTTCTAACGCGGCCTTAAGCTTTTCAAACAAATCATCATAGAGGAGATATTCGTATCTATTTATGTAGTAGTAATCTGCGATTCCCTGCGTATAGTCCGCCAAACGACTCTCCTCTGCTTCCAAGCCGTTTTCGCCGTCGCTAAACAGGTTGATTAGGTCAGAGCCCGTCAGCACAACAGAGTTATATGACGAGGTATTGATCGTCACCTTTCTCTGCCCAAGTTCTTCAAACGCCTCTTTCTTTGCGATAAAGCTTGCGTCCGTCTCCCTTACGTTCGGCTCCGTACAAAGATTTCTTAAATCGACCCTTTGATTCCCCTCTCCGCTCATCAAAGCCTCTGCAGCCTCGATGATTTTCTCCGTGGCAAGCTCTCTATCCACCACGTTTCCTTCGACCTCGGGAACCACAAATATCTTTCCTCTGATGACTTTTAAATGCGCGTCCTGCGGAGCAAGCGTCGTGCTCTTCCTCTGCGAATGAAGGCCGCAGACCGCGAGCCTGAGGCTCTTCTCATCAAAACTCCCTGTGGCCTTTATGTCTTCGAACTCCGTGGGTGCAAAAAAAGATTTAAACCAGAGAAAATGCGATTGCGCATTTATGAGCCCTTTTGTATCGTACTCTATCTCTGCGCTCGCAACCTCTGCAAGATCGAGAGTTTCTGTAACGGTCTCCCTTCCGGTCTTGCTTCTCTGGTCCACATCTATAAGAAGGCCCTCGCCTTTTAATACATCGTTTACCGCTTCAGCGGACATTCCGCTTACATCGACTCCCCTAAAGCTGGTATTTGGGAGAAAACGAAGAAAGGAATAAATCATGCCGCCAAGATATGCGACAAGAATTATTCCCAGCACTACAAGAGCAGGTTTTGGTAACTTACGCTTCTCTTGCGTCTCCATCTGTCTCACTCTTTTCTCGCCAGTTCTTCTTCAGTTGACGATATTTCTTGACACCCTCGATTACAAGCGTTATGGCCATTACTACCATTGCCACAGCGAATATGAGCTGGAACCAATGCCCCCACATGGGCGCAGTCAGAGTTCCGTTTACAAAACCTTTGATCTTACCAATAATCGTAGTTATTAAGCTCGTTAGCGTCACAAGAAGCATAAACGTCATAGGGCCGTAGAGCATATTCCTTCTCTTCTCCAGTCCTCCCAGCCAAAACGCGATCGCTATGAGCGAAACCGCCGCCAAAAGCTGGTTTGCCGCTCCGAAGAGGCTCCAGATCTGGCTCAGAGACAAGCCTCCAATTATGCATCCAGCCAAAACAATAAATAATGTTCCTGTCAGAGGATGTGCCAATACGCGTCTAGCCCCTGTTGCATCCTTATATGTGACCTCGCCTTCCTTCAAAAAGAGTTCGGAAATCATGAATCTTCCCAGTCGTGTTCCTGTATCAAGCGAAGTGAGAGCAAATGTAGATGCCGCCAACGTTATTAGCGCGTATATTATCCTGTAGATTCCGCTAGCCTCTGCACCAAACATGGATGCTATACCGCTTGCAAACGCAACCGACGGGGAACCGAACGCACCCGCCTTGTATTTATCAAATACCATTCCAACCGCTATAAGTGCTATGATTGCAAGGAAGGACTCAATGAGCATCGCTCCGTAACCTATAACCCTTGCATCCTCCTCGTTTCTAAGCTGCTTAGACGATGTGCCTGTTGCAACAAGAGAGTGAAATCCCGAGCATGCACCACAAGCAACAGTTATGAAGAGAGTCGGGAACAAATATCCCAAATCCGTAGAAAATCCTGTGAAAGCCGGAATATGAAACTCTGCCGTTCTGGTAAAGTTTGTGAACATTATTCCAAGAATGGCGATTCCCATCATTGAATAAAGGAGATAGCTAGACAAATAATCTCTTGGCTGAAGAACTATCCATACCGGAAGAAGAGAAGCGATCGTAATATAACACGCAATTACAATTATCCAGCCCGTTCTTCCCATGGAAAAACCAACCTTCATACCTACGACTATCGCAGCCACTATTCCTATGATTCCGAGAACCGTCGCAGGACCAAGGTGGAGACCAACTTTGTTGGTGAGAATTCCGTAAAGTACAGCGAGTATCAGAAACAGGGACGAAATCATCGCGGTGCTCTGATTACCCGTCGGGTTTGTTACAAAACCAATATGCGCATCAGGCGTGTAGAAGGTTCCGGCAACTACGTTTACAAACGAGGCTACAACAAGTGTCAGCACCAGGAACGCAAAGACGATAAAGAGCTTTTTGATTCTCGGACCGCCCGTTGCCCCAACTACTTCACCGATAGATTTTCCTTCGTGCCTTACCGAAGCCAAAAGCGAGCCGTAGTCGTGAACGCCGCCCACAAAGATTCCGCCTAGCACGCACCAAAGAAATACCGGAACCCATCCGAACAAAGATGCCTGGATCGGTCCGTTTATAGGTCCTACGCCTGCGATAGAAGCAAAGTGATGCCCCATAAGAACCGCCGGCGGAGCCGCAACATAATCAACTCCGTCTGCAAATTCAACCGCGGGAGTGGTTCTTTCGGGGTCGACTCCCCACTGTTTTGAGAGCCAACCGCCGTACGCTATATATCCTATTGAGAGGATTGCTATTGCAACAGCTATTATAATGAGAGGCAGCATTTAAGTTTTCCTCCTAAAAAGCCACACAATTCCTAAATTATACCTTACATTATTACATTAGGGGCCCTTCTTTGTCAAAGGGGCTTTTTGTTGACTTTCACGCAATAACAAGGCAAAATATAGGGTAATGAAACTGAAAGAATCATCATGGAAAAATAGGCCCAAAAAAGCCAGAGACATTCTAATTGTTCTCGTCGTGTTTGCTGTTGCCTTAATATCATTTTTATCACTGATCGCAAACGTAGACCTTTCTGGAACAACGATGAAATACGAGGAGCGCTATATCGAGCTGTCCGATAATTGGACATATACAACTCGCGAAGGCGCCAATATAGTCACATCCCTCCCCGTCTGGGTTGATCTCAAGGCGAATGAGGTCGCGGTTGTCAGCCACGTCATTCCGGAGATGGATTCTCCTTACTATACCTTTGTTACGAGAAACTACCACCAGAAGATGACAGCTTATATCGACGGGGAAAAGATATACGAATTTCCTCTTTCCTCTCAAGGCCTTACCGATTCTATCCTCACCGATGATTGGACTTCCATAAGAATCCCAAAGGCTGCGGCAGGATCTGTTTTCTCCCTTGAATTCCACGCGGGATCGGTTGGATATAACGGATATGTAAACGCACCGTTCTTTGGAGAAGACAATGCCATCTTTGCTCATTTGAGAAACGAATACAAGATGCCCTATGCGCTCGGCATTGCTCTCATAGCGATAGGTTTTCTTCTGATTCTCGTTTCCACGATTTACACGCGAAACTTTTCCGAGAGAAGACACTTCCTCTTGGGCGTCGTCTTTATATCGCTTGGTCTTTGGTTCGCCAACAGATCGAGGATGCCAATCTTCCTCGTTGGAAGCAATATGAAATTCTTTATGGCTTTCTCCGTTCTGAATTTGGTACCGCTTCTTATAACTCTTTATATAGGCGAACGTTTTAAGCACCACAACCAGCTTGTCGTAAACTGCATGACTTTGACGACTATCATTTTGGACCTCACGCTCTTTGGCATTGCCGCTACAGGAAAGGTCCCGATTCACGCGCTCGTGCCTTACGCATATATCGGAATTCTTGTTTCGCTCCTATACGCCATCTATCTCATGTGGTATTATGCGCTCGGCAGCGGCAAGAAATTCTTGAACCGAGTACAACTAAATTCCGCGAGGCTCGAATTGATATCCGCATTAGTGCTCGTTTTAGGTTCACTGCTTGGAATACTTTGGGATGCAATCTCCACAAACAACTGGAGTTCATCACATAGAGAATGGTCCGGCGTGGGATCGATTCAAATTCTCTCCGTAGTAATTTTCGCATTCTTCCACTTCATCATACTCGTATATAACAGTTACTACAGTGCGCTCGAAAGCGAAGCAACTCAGAAGCTCCTACACGATAGTCAGCTCCAGCTTATGATGGGACAGATTCAGCCGCACTTTATGTTTAACACGCTGTCATCAATAAGAACACTGATCAAAGTTGATCCTGATGTCGCCTACGATATGGTTTACAATTTCTCAAACTATTTGAGAGCGAACGTAGACAATCTTACCAACCTCGAAGGTATATCTTTCGCATCCGAGGTTCAGCATATTCAGAGCTATGTTGAAATTGAAAAGGTTAGATTTGGAGATCGACTTAATGTTGAATACGATATCCAGGAATCCGACTTCTTGGTTCCTCCTCTCGCAATACAGCCGCTTGTTGAAAACGCAATCAAGCACGGCGTTTGCAAACGTCCCGAAGGCGGAACCGTTTGGCTCAGAAGTTATAGAGAAGGAAATAACTTTATTGTTGAGGTTGAAGACAACGGTGTTGGAATTCCTAAGGATCGCCTCGATGCCGTGCTCGGAAATTCGGAGGAGGGTTACTTCGGAGATTTTGGTATAGGCGGAAGAAGAATGGATCTAACGGGTAACGGCTCCGAAGAACATCAGTCAACAGGTATGAAGAACATCATAATGAGACTTAAGGAAATGTCCCACGCAGAACTCAAAATCGAAAGCGAAGTTGGCAAGGGAACTCTTATGCGCGTCGTAATACCCCCCCAGCTGTAAAAATATAGAACGAATATAATACGCAAATCAAAGCACTTAATATATGGTCCTTATATCTCAAATGTGATATACTACCCCTTGCTAGAAACTAGTTTTGGACCAGTAGCTCAGGGGATAGAGCGTCGGTTTCCTAAACCGTGCGTCGGGTGTTCGAATCGCCTCTGGTCCACCAATAAACGCTGTAGAGATTCTACAGCGTTTTCTGTAAGCAGGCCTCTAACGACGCAGCAATACTTATGACTTGGAGACATCATGGATTTTAGATCCTTTACAACTCTTGCGTTGGATGGAATTACTGCGGAACCGAAAACGGGCTGCCGCATAGTTCTTTTTGATGAAATAGATTCGACCAATAACTATGCCAAAAAACTTCTGGCGGAAAACATCGCCGACCAAGATGAGCTTGCGGACGTTTTCGGGCAGCCCGTAGTTATTGTCGCAAACTCTCAGACTTCCGGTCGCGGAAGACTCGGACGAGAATTCTCTTCGCCTGCGGATAGCGGCATCTATCTATCCATAGTCTTAAACACAAAATTGGAATCCGCAAGCCTTCCCCTTCTAACTATGGCAACATCCGTTGCGACGAGGCGCGCGATTGAATCCGTTTGCAATATATCCCCTTCTATCAAATGGGTGAATGACCTTTATCTCAAAGATAAAAAAATCTGCGGCATTCTCTTGGAGACCGCAAACTCTTTTTATGCATCGGATAATTCCGCCTTTGTTGTAATCGGCATAGGGATAAACTGCTTCCCGGGAAGCTTCCCTGAGGAGCTTCGCGAAATCGCGGGATCGATTTCGGATACGCCAAATTCTTTTTCTAGAAGCGAGCTTGCCGCAAAGGTTATAGATGAGGTCGTCTCGGAAGTCTATAATCTCGACCCCGCATCTATGCTTAACGAATATAGAGAGCATTGCTTTATTCTCGGTCGCAATGTCACCGTCACCGACTTTGCAAATGAAAACGGCTCCCCGAGAAATTTTCTCGCAAGAGCCGTTGGTATTTCCGATAATGGTGCGCTTATAGTTGAGTCTATGGATGGTTCTCAGCGCATCAGTCTATTCTCCGGAGGAGTCTCGGTCAACCTCGACTAGCTTTCCCCACACGACCACTCTGTTGTTATCATTGGCGGATCCCTGCAGCGTGCATGTGCTCATCATCACTATGTGATCCGATGTTGTAACCGAAACGCGGTTGTCATACCCCGCAAGTTCATTGTGTGCGAAAATCCAATCTATATAACGCTGTTTTTCTTCCTTCTCGTAGAGGCGGAAATTGTAGAGCGATTCGTCCCTGGAATCTATTACGGCCGCTCCAAAAATCTGAATATCGTAATCCTTCTCCGGCGTATAAAGTTCAATCACGGGATGCTCCAGGAAGTACGGTGTTGACTTATGCTCAAAGTACTCACCCAACAGATAGAACATGCTCTTGTCCTTCATTCTGTGTCCGTACATGACCGTCAAAAAGTCATTAAACGGGTCGGCGGAACGCATATCCAGGAATATCGTTCCTTTGTTGTTCCACGTTCCGTCCAGAAGGTGCGTCAGATAATATTCGTTGTCGATGCCCTTTACTACGGGGTAATTTATAACAGTTCCCTGGCTGCGAATCCATCCGACGATATCCGAATTCTTTTCACTCAACTTATCCCAGTCGAGCGTTAGTCGCATATCGAGATGCGCCTGTTCGCGAGGCGCAGCGCCGACGTCTTCCGCGATGCCGTCATATACCGATGTTCCCTGCTTGTACTCGCTTGCAATTTTGTATACCTTAAAACCGCTGAAGCCCATAATAGCAAACAGGATAATCATTATCACGTAGTAAACGGTATTATTTGAAGATTTTTTCTTCGGTTTTTTTCTCGCTTCTACTCTACTCATTTCTTTAATCTTCTCCCAAAGGTACACCTTACTTAGTATATAGTTACCTCTCCCAAAAGACAAGGATTTCTCACTTCACCATCAACCACATCCATTATATACCCACATCCCGGCTGTGGCATCCAGTCCCAAACGCTTTCTTTTTCCGTCGGAAAGAGGCTGTTGAGGATTTCCGCAATCACCCCGCCGTGGCAGACCGCTACCGTCATGGCGGTGCCTGGGGCTTCCTTTTTTTCTGCAAGTTTTTCCGTAAGCGCATTGTGGCGCTCGAGAAGGTATTTCCATCCGCACGCAACCCTCGCCTTAAATTGATTTCTGGACTCTCCGCCGGGAATCACATAATCCCCCGTCTCATCGTAAGTCCATGCGTTAAAATGCGGATTGTCCTTTAGCTCATCAAAGTTCTTGCACTCGCATACGCCAAACTCTATTTCCCTAAGATCTTTTATCTTCTCAAAATCTCTGTCGCCAAACAGAACTCTAAACGTCTCCGCCGTGCGGCCGAGTCCCGTCGTAAAGCAGAGCGCGTCTTCCGGTATCTCGGGATAGAGCCCTTCCGCTTTTTGTTTTTCGAGAGCTTCGATTCCTTCCTGTATAAGTGGGAGATCGGTCTTCCCGTAAAACCATTTATTCTTATTGCCCTCCGTAATTCCATGACGGAGAATAAGTATCTTTGATTCCATAAACTATTTGATCTGCACTCCGATTCCGCAGAATACGCGGTAGACTTCCTTGGCTGCTGCGGCCAATCGTATCATCGCCCTTCCGTTTGCTTCTCGATATGCTCTTTCCTTTGCATCAATCGGGACAAGCCCCTGGGATACATCGTTTGCGATCAGGACGACCTGCGAATTCTTTTTTTCCTTCAGGTTCTTGATTGCGACTATAAGTTCTTCGATTGCATCCTCTACGCTCGCTCCGCTCTCCATAAGATTGTGAACCCATTCGCTTATACCGTAAACGCAGCGTACGCCCTTTGTTATTTTGGATACATCAAAATCCTCTCCGACAAGGAGGACTTGTTCATTGTCTATATTGAATTTCTCTTTTGCAAAATCAAGTTTACCCTGAAATGCGCCGCCAAAAACAAAAATCATTTTTCACCTCTTCTATATAGGTTTATAAAGAACGATGGCGAACACGATGAGTCCGACGAGCTCGCCCATACATATTGAAAATCCCGCTATATCTCCGCTCATGCCTCCGAGGTTTCTTCGCGCAAGCTCGGCAAAGAGCCTTGTGGCCAAAAGCGTAACCACGGTCGGCACGATTAATCTAAACACAAAGATCAATATAGCTTCTTTTGAAATAAATGCCGAAAGCACAATCGTAAGTATAAGCACCAGGAGAACTATCGCCGTCGCTCTGATCGCAAGCGCCTTTATATGTTTTCCGGAACTCTCTCCCTTTACTTCCCTCTCCGCATATTGGCTCGTCTCGAGCGGCGCAAGCCCAAGAACGCACGACCCCGCCGTAGCCCTCGAAACCACCGGTATCAGGATAAGCGCAAGCGGAAGTATAATCGGCATCAGCTTTGCGGAAACAGTATAAGATACAACCGTTGATGCGACCTCGCGCTCCGCTATCGCAAAGAACGCGGCAAATGTTCCAAGCGCCATAAGTATCATGGAGATTACCGCAAACGCGCCGACTCTTGAATCCTTTAGTATGCGCTGGCGTTCCGCGAGGTCCCGCCTTGACAGCACCGCGTCACAGACGTCCATAAATCCATCCGCGTGCATAAATCCCGAAATGCCGAACGTAATAAGCGTCAGGAAAAACGCCGAGACCGACATCGGGAATCCTATTCTCCACATCAGATAACAAAGCGCATATTCAATAACCCCCGCAACAAGTCCGATAAACGGAAGCAGCGAAAGCATTTCTTTTTTTAAACTGTTGTCCCATACTTTCTTGGGACATGGGATGACCAAAAAGTTTCCCCAGGCCATCATAAACGCCGTTAGTTTTTTCATCTCTTTATTTAGTATCTGAAGCCGCCGTTATGTGAAGCTCCTCCAAGCCAACCGAAACTTCAACGAGTTTATCGCAGAGCTTTGCTATCTCTCTATCTATATATGCAAGCCCCTTCATATATGTACCCGTATAATCCTCTCCGTCACTTTTGGGAACAGGATCCGCGTAGATATAATCGGAAACCAAAACCGCGTGCTCTATCTTTGACAGAAATTCCGCGAGATCAGATGCGACCTCCTCCGCGGCACCCGGATTAAACCAAGCCACAGGCCTTGGATGCTCCATGTCTACGGTCTGCGTCGGGAACATCACATTTGAAAGAAGCGCCGTAACGCTGTCTATCAAAAACACTCCCTTTGGATTGCATCCGCCTTTTGGAAAAACGATTCCGCTTAGCTTTTCGGATCGCTCCACGGTTATAAAACCGAGTCCCGCGCGTTCCTCTCTATGGCGAGCGATTCGCTCGTGATCCTCCGTATCCGTCGGAATCATAGTTGCGACATAGTATAAGGGAAGCTTTTCTTTTGTCGCTATTTCCAGCGCCATATTCTGCGCGAGCGTAGACTTTCCGTTTTTGGCACCGCCTGATATATATGCCTTCATCGGAACTGCCCGTCCTCTCTGAATTCGTCCAGATAGTCCGCGTCGATCTGCGCTTCTTCGAGACTTTTCATTCCGTTCATCACGGCCGCTGCCGCTTCTATTATCTTGAAAGCTATAGGGCATCCGCTTCCTTCGCCGAGGCGCATTCCGAGATCGTACATCGGCTCAATGCCGAGTATCTCCGACGCTATCATATAACCGCCTTCTTTTGATTTGTGCGATGTGAAGAGATAGTCCTTGACCGTCGGACAAATAGCTACGGCGATAAGCGCCGCGACTATCGAAATAACTCCGTCGATTACAACGGGAAGTCTGTTAATCGCCGCACCGAGATATGCGCCCGTCATTCCCGCTATATCAAAGCCGCCAACCGCGCGCAGAAGTTCAACTGCATCGAGCCCTTCTTCCGTCATGAAGAGTCCGGCGTATTTTCCTATCGCCTCTTCGATTACGGCTCGCTTCTTTGCGATGCCCTCGTCGCTCAATCCGCCGCCGCGACCAACGATCCTTTCAATTAAATCTCGCAGTCCTTCCTTAACTTCTTCTTTTTCAAAATCCTCTGCAGATGTAACAAGTCCGCTATCTACCGCCGCGAGCACAGTAATTATCGAGGATGCCGTTGTGGTATTTCCTATTCCCATTTCGCCGACGCCTATCAAAGTCTTTCCCGCTTTCTTGCAGGCGTCTGCCGCTTCTATTCCTATCATTATTCCGCGAATCGCTTCCTCTCTCGTCATCGCGGGTTCCTTTGTAAAATTCTTTGTTCCGTCTGAAATTCTTCTGTTTACGACGAGCTTCTGAATCTTGTCTTCCTCGCCCAGCATTGTATCCGCAAGAAGTCGCGGCGGAATCGAAAGCTTCACTCCTATGTCGATAGGAAGTACGTCTATCCCAAAGTATGCAGCCTGAGAGCTCACTCCCGTTATGCCTTCCGTAAAATTGACAGTCTGCATCAACGTAACTGTCTGCGGCGCAGATGCCACGCCCTCTTCAACAACTCCGTTATCCGCGCACATCAAGATAATGGCCTGGTTTCTGACGTCGTTTTTCCACGGCCTCTCCGTAATTCCCGCAAGCCTTATGCTTATCTCCTCGAGCTTTCCCAGGCTCCCCGGCACCTTTGCCAGATAGTCCTGTCTTTCGCGAGCCTCTCTCATGGCCCTATCTTCGAGTCCGGAAATTTGGCTTATTATATCTTTCAGTTCACGCATCTCTTTCATACTTTTATTTTATCATATTTCGCAGTTATATTTTGTTTTTTCGGTGAATCTCGCAGGCGGTCGTATTCCCCTCTTCACCTCACTAAATCATTGAAAAATAGACCTTTCTCAATTGACAATCACACGTTTTTTTGTTAGTGTCATTAGGTGAGGTTTCATATATGAGCAACAAGGCAAAGAGCAATTTACTCCTCTTAATCACCTCAGTTGTCTGGGGTTTTGCTTTTGTTGCACAAAAAGCGGGAACCTCCCTCGAACCATTTACCTATAACGGCATCCGCATCATGGTCGGCTGCATATCGCTCCTTCCCGTAATTGCTTTCTTCTCCAAGAGAAAGAAGCTCGCGGGCGAGCACGTTGTCGGCGACAAGATGACAGGAGATGCCCCATCTGCAGATACCTTCGCAAGCGGCTCGAATACCGAAGAGCGAAGAAGCGACTTAATAAACGGTGGTATCGTCTGCGGAATACTTCTTGCAATCGCATCAAATCTTCAGCAGTTCGGAATATATATGAATACGGATGCCGGAAAGGCAGGATTCATCACATCTCTCTATATTGTGCTGGTCCCCGTTCTCGGAATTTTTCTGAAGAAAAAAGTTGGGATGAGGATGTGGCTCTGCGTTCTCACGGGCGCGATTGGTTTTTACCTCCTGTCCATGGCGGGAAAAGGCGATGGGTTTACGCTGGAGAAAGGCGATTTCTTTGTCCTTCTCTGTGCGATAGTGTTCTCGCTTCATATACTTGCGGTTGATCATTTCTCGCCAAGATGCGACGGCGTAAAACTGTCTTGCCTGCAGTTCTTTGTCGCGGGGGTTATCAGCATATTCTGCATGTTCTTCTTTGAATCCCCAAAGATGGCGGATATACTCGCCTGTTGGCTTCCGATTCTATACGCGGGCGTGATGTCCTCGGGAGTTGGATATACTCTTCAGATTCTCGGACAGAAGGGCGCGGAACCAAGCACCGCCTCTCTCATAATGAGCCTCGAGGCTGTGTTTGCAGTCCTTGGCGGAGCCCTCATCTTCCGCGAGAGCCTAAGCTTTGTTGAGGCGATCGGCTGCATTGTGATCTTTGCCGCGGTAATTATCTCGCAGCTTCCGTCAAAAAAGGTTTCTGCCCGCAGCTAAGATGTTATAATATAGGTGTGATAAAGTTTACATAAAGGAGAAGAATTATGTTTTATAAAATGAATATTGCGGGTCTTGAAAGAGAACTTCCTCTCTGCGCCCTCAACGACGATCTCTATATCGCAGGATTTGTTATGTTCAGCGACGTAGAAATAACCGAAGCATGTGCAAAGGCCCTTTTGGAAAAAGCACCTGAGGATTTTGATGTAATCGTTACAGCCGAGTCCAAGGGTATTCCTCTAGCCTATGAGATGGCTCGTCAGTCTGGAAAAAACTATGTGGTTCTCCGCAAGGAGCCGAAGCTATATATGGTGGATGTAATCAGAACCACGGTTGACTCCATTACCACGGCACACGTTCAGACGCTCTGCCTGGGAAGCCTCGAGGCGGAATTCATTCGCGACAAGAAGGTTGTTATAGTCGATGACGTAATAAGCACCGGCGGATCCCTCGCTTCCATGGAGAAACTCCTGAACAAGGTTGGTTGCGAAGTCGTTGCCAAGATGGCCGTTCTCGCAGAAGGCGATGCGATAGAGAGACCTGATATCATCTATCTCGAGGAACTTCCGCTCTTCAACTCAGACGGAACGCCAAAGAAATAGGCAAAACTAAAGAAATAAGCAAAGTCAAAGGGGCCCTTAGAGGCCCCTTTACTTCGCTAAAGCTGTGTTACTAAAGCGTGAAAATTTTTCTTGCAATTGTCCTTTGACGGTGCTACAATTGTCTTGACAGGAGTTCCGACCTGTTGTTTCTCGGTCGCGATAGCGGCCGGAGAATCCTTGACTGCGGGACTTTCCCGTGTTCCGAGTCAATTCCTAATTCCTTAGTCCCGAGGTGCGCCTAACATCCCGGGATTTTTTTATGCTCTTTTTTTAGTCGTCTACTTCCTTGTCTGCTTTGATGATAGCTCCTGAATATGCGTCGATTTCATAATCGTATTCATATCCGCCTGCTTTGAAGCTTACGTCATAATCTCCGTCGTCTGCGTCATACTCAACCTCAAGCTCTGCAACCTGACCCGCGCTGAATCCCGCGTGTGAAAGCGCTTTGCTCTGAGCTGCCGATGCTCCTATTACCTGCTGCGCAGGTGCACTCTGTGCGGGAGCAGGTGCCGGTGCGCTCTGTGCCGGTGCGCTCTGCGCCGGCGCGCTTGCGGTTGTCGTGCTTCCGCTGTTTCCGGACGGTCTATAATCGTCGTCCACTTCCTTTTCGCTCCAGATCACATTGCCCGTATATGCATCGATTTCGTAATCGTATTCGTATCCGCCGTATTTGAAGCTTACGTCATACTCTTTGTCGTCGTAATCGAATTCAACCTCGAGCTCGGTAACCTGACCGGCTGTTAATCCTGCATGCGCGAGCGCCTTTTCCTGTGCCGCAGCCGCTTCTATTTCCTGCTGCACAGCAGGCGCTGTCTGTGCAGGTGTTGTCTGTGCAGGCGTTGTCTGTGCAGGTGTTGTCTGTGCAGGCGTTGAAGTCTGGTTACTTGCCGTTGTCGGTCTATAATCGTCATCGACATACTTTTCAAAGTCGACAACTTCTCCGGTCAAAGCGTCTATATCGTATTCGTATTCAAAGCCTTCGCTTGCAAACTCTACGTCGTATACCATCTTGCCGTGTTCCCACTCAAGCTTGGAATGAAGTGCTGTTGCCTTTTCCTTTGTCACTCCCGCGTGCTTGAGAGCCGCCGCTTCCGCCGCTTCGTTCCCGATGTATGCGGTATCGCTCGCCTGTCCCTTGGCTTTGATATCCACGAATTCAATTTCGTTGGAGACAGTCAGCAGGTTCAATTCATTAATCGTAAGAGGTACGAGATCGGCAACCGTATAAAGATTGTTCTTCTCGATAATCTCGTTGATCAGCTTTGCCTTTCCTGCGGTGATGCCATATTCCTTTGCGATATTGTCGAGCTTCTGATCCTCTACGAGTACCTGGCTAAGTATTGCACCGGTTACCTTGTTGCCCGCGAGAATCTTGTCTATCTCGTCCGCAACTCTTGCCTGAAGTGCAGCATCCTTCGTTGCGTCCTTTCCGCTTACGGTTACGAGAATGGAGTTTGAAATCTCGCTGATATAACCGTTTCTCATCATCGATCCGACGAGTGCGTTAACAGCTACATCTATATCGCTTCCGGAGAAATCCATGTCCCCGATTATTGTTTTGCCGTCTTCGTTTAGAGGAACGACATCTATAACTCTTTCTTTCTTGTTTACCTGAATTTCAACGCTCGGATTTACATCCAAGGAAACTCTGGCGCTGATTGCTTTGTTTGACTGGTATGCATTTACTCCTATTACGCTTCCGAACAAGATGATAAATACGGCAGCCAGGCTAGCAAAACGTCTAAGCCTTACAGGCCTTTTATTTGTTATCACACTTTCTTTCATGACTACTTCCTGCCCCTTCTCTTCACAATCAGCAAGGACAGAGGCCAGAACGTCAGGCGTAATCTTTTCGAACGAATCTTTTATTTTCTTTTCAAGTTCTCTATCACTCATTTCGTGATTCCTCCTCCAAGGATTGCTTCAGTTTCTTGATTGATCTACTGTGTTTTGAAAGGACCGTCGATAATGATATTCCCAGCATCTCCGCTATCTCCCTGAGCTTGTAACCGGCGACCGCGTGCAGGAGTACGATCTGTAAGTCTTCTGTCGGAAGGCTGCTCATGCATTTTCTAACTATGAGCTTTTCTTCCACCGACATCCCTTCTTTTGACTCCAGGTACGCTTCCCAATCGTCGCTCGGAAGGTCTATCACTTTGGAATCCCGTCTAAACTTATGCATGCATAGATTCCTCGTGATTGTGAATATCCACGCCATGGGCTTTCCCCTTGAGCTGTACTGCCACGCAGACTGGTATATCTGTATATAGCAGTCGTGGAGAATGTCTTCCGCGTCATGCCTGTTCTTGAGGATGGAAAGAGCGTAAGCAAAGACCGCCGTACTGGTTTCCCTGTACAAATCCGAAAGCGCTTCCGCGCTCTTATTCGCGATTTTAGCGATACATTCGTCTAAAAATGCGTTCATCCCGCTTGTTCTATCTTCCTCTTCTCTCAAGACGGTCAAATCCATTACCATAGCATCAATGTCCTTTCACAACATTAATACAGGAGGGGACCGTTTTATTGCAAAAAATTATAACTTTTTTTAAAAATTTGCGCGGACCTTATGAATCCGCGCCAAGAGTGATTGTAAGTACGTTTAATCCCAATAGGTTGTTGTAGTTCACATCCTCTGCAATCTTCATTACCATCCGGATGCCCATTCCCTTCATCGGGTCCTCCGGGCTCACTTGGCTGGCCCTTTCCTCCGGATTGAACGGAATGCAGTCATCCTTTATTCTTAGGAGAACCTTATCTCCTTTATACATTACGTGAACGTCAACCTGGTGGTCTTTATTATCTTTGTTGAAGCCGTGGGTGATAACGTTTACCGCCATCTCCTCTAGGCAAAGTGCGGCGTGATATGCCGTTGTCCTATCCATGCCGTGAGCTAAGCAGAAGTTTTCAACCTGCTGCGATATATCAACCGCATCCTCAACGCTCGTCAGCTGCATATTTATGGCATCCTCTGCCTTCACGCCAAAGTCCGGCCTAAAGAACATCCACTCATCAATATTTCTCGGCTTTCTCTTCCACCATAGCGCGCAATACGTCGGTGTCGCAAGCATGGTTAGAATTATTCCAAGAGGAATGGCGATCCAGATTCCTTTGATGCCCATAAGCGGCGCAAGTATCAGCGTAGGAATAATCATGGCAAAGAATCCGTCAAAGAGCGAGAGGAAGTTTACGTAAACATTATGCTCCATGGCCTGCATGTAATTTGTAAAGACGCAGCAGACCAGGATCAAAGGAATGCAGAGTCCGTAAACCACGATAAGGCTCTTGGTCAGGCTATATACATTGGTTGTCGTGTCCGGAAAGAATATCGATGCGAAAAATCCCGAGAAGACAACTATGACAATCGCTATCACTGCCGTCACCGCGAGGCCCCTTGAGAATACGATTTTGATAAGATGTTTGATCGAATACTTGTCCTCTTCACCGATAAAAATACTTGCCAGCGTTCGCACCACTATGCCACCGCCTATGCAGTAAGCCATAAAGAGTCCGCCTATCATATTGTATGACGCCATCGCGGAGAGCCCGTCGGTTCCGCCGTAGTTTAAGAGTATCCTGTTAAGAACCCCTCCTCTGAGCGCCAAGCAAAGAACGAGCAGCGCTCCCGGGAATCCAATCTTGATAAGAGGCCATGTGGACTTCCAATCTATTATGCTTCGGCTGAACTTCAGCTGCGCGCTGTCGCCAAAATAATACGACGCGAGTATCAGAGCGTAAACGATATTGCATACGGATGTCGCAATAGCAAGGCCGAGAATTCCGGTCTTGAAAACGGCAACCAGTGCGACGTCCAGCGCGATGTTCAATACGATCATCACTCCGACACCTATATAGTTTCTTTTGCTCTGTCTCTCGATTTCCAGGAAGTATCCGACCTGATTTGCAAGAAGGAAAGGAAGTATGCCAATCGCATAACCTCTTATATATAGGATGAGTTGCGGCTTAAGGTCGGGGCTCGCACCGAGAATATCCGCAAGCGGAGACGCAAAGACAAAAGAAAGAACCGACAGAAGCCCGCCAAACAAAATGGTCAGCGCAAGATTGAGAGAGAATACCCCTCTCGTCTTTTCCATATCTCCTCGCCCCATATGCTTTCCCATGAGGACCGATGTGCCTCCGAGCAATATGGACGACACTCCGCTTACTACCTGAACCATCGGAAAATATAGACCGATAACGCCTACGGTGACGGAATCGATATATCTTCCCGCAACCGCTCCGTCTATGATGGTGTTGATCGATCCCATGGCAAGTATCGCAACCTGAACCGGCAGGAGCTTAAAGAAGAGTTTCTTTATGATGTCTTTTTGTTTGTTTCTTGTCGTCATTTGCGTATAACAAAAGGCGCACCTGCAAATAGATTTCCTACCATACAAATGCGCCTATGATTAATGAAATCTATTTTCCGGAAATAGTGAGGCCGTCAAATGCCATATAAGGAACCGACATTCCTCCGTCTTCTTTTACTTCGCGGCTAATATCCACGAGTTTAAAGAGCATCTCCGTAATATTTCCGCTTACCATCGTCTCAGAGAGAGCTTTGGTGATTTTCCCGTTTTCAATCAGGAATGAATTCTTGGCTACTCCTGAGAATTCTCCGCTTGGAGCAGGTGCGCCTCCGGAGAATCTACCAAAGACGATGCCCTTTTCGATTCCTGCAATGATCTCCTCGAGCGACTTATCTCCCGCTTCTACGATTGCGTTGGATGTGGTGTTACCGCTACGCTTGAGTCCGAGCTTGTTTGCACCGTATTGTCCGATACAGAAACTGTTTAGAACTCCGTTCTTTATAAGATCAAAATCCTCCGTGAGATATCCTTCGCCTGTGAAGCTTGCTCCGCAGACAATTCTCTCGTCGTGCGGTGCGAGTCTGAACGTAATTCTCTCATCGCAGACCTTCTCTCCGAGCTTATCCGCCCATGGGCTCGTTCCGTCGATCAAAGAACGTTCTGATACGAATCCCATAACGGTTCCAAATACCAGTCCGAGACAGTCGGGTGTAAACACGGCCGTTCCAACAAACTTTTCATCTATGGATTCCGTATGAATCTGCTTCTCGGAATCCTCGAGAGTTTTTCTTATCATGCCGCGTTCGATAAACGGCGTGTCGAGATTGTCGGTTGTAACACCTGCAGCGTTAAAACTGGAGCCCTCTTCACCGTCGTGTCCCGAGAACATAAGCTCATATTCGTAATCGCCCTTCTCAACCTCGTATAGGGTGCCGAAGGTATTGGCATATACGGTCTTTCCTCTCGAGTATTCGCTTAGTCCCTCTTCAATCAGAATCTTTGGGTAATCTCTCTTGATGTCCGCTACGAATTCCTTTGTTCTATCAAAGAGCTTGTCGAGGTCGCCCTCGAGAACACCTGCGGTAAACCTTTCCTGTCTTCCGCTCTGATCGATTTCCCACGCCTCGTCCGGCTCACTGCTCTCTGCGGCTGCGCAGGCATCCAAAACCAGCGTGTGAATTTTCTCTTCCTCATGACCCGTGGTCGCAACGCTACCCTTTTTGCCGTCCTTGTATACGCTCAGCGTCATCTCTTTGTCAAAGAGCGTTCTCATGAGCGAGAATTCGCCGGCCTCAACATTGAACTCCTGGGTTTCGCCTTCGCTAACCGTACATGCAGCAAAGTCTATTCCCTGAGCCTTGGCTTCTTCCAATATATTATTTGCAATTCTTTTCAAATTTTCCATGCGCAGCCTCCTTTAACGACCACCGATGGTAATGCGGCATCTTAATTCCGGGCCTCCCATGGAGGTTGGCATCGGCTGTTTCTTTCCGCAGTAACCGGAGCTTGACCATGTAAGATTGTCGCTTACCATGTCAACAGTCTTGAGCATATCAAACGCAACTCCCGATACCGTTGTGTCCAGAAGCGCCTTTCCGAGCTTTCCGTTTTTGATTTCGTATCCCTGGGTTACGCCAAACATGAATTCACCCGTGGTGTCTGCCTGACCGTTTCCCGAATCGATCAAATAATAACCGTCGTCTATCGATGCGATCATATCTTCGAGTTTATCCTTGCCCGGATGAACAACGGTATTTCTCATTCTGATAAGCGGCTCGTCCGAGAACGTGAAGCCTCTTGCGTTTCCTGTCGGCTTCATATTGAATATCTCAGCCGTCTCGCGGTTATTCATATACCCAATAAGGATACCGTCTTTTATTAGCTCGCAGTCGACCGCAGGGGTTCCCTCGTCGTCGGCAAACACAGGAAGAGGAACTCTCTCGCCGAACGCGGTATGCGCAAAGTCGGTGAGGCTCACAAGGTCTGACCCAACTCTCTTGTTCAGGTTTGGACCCGCAACGGATCCGCCTCTTACGAGGTCCGCCTCAACGGTATGGCCGACAGCTTCGTGAGCGAGCATTCCCGTCATCATTCCGCCGAGAATTACCGTCTTTTCTCCCGCATCCGCATAAACGCCTTCGCGCTTCTGCATGATGCTCTCATATAGTTCGTCGGCAGTTCTATATGCCTCCTCCATATTCATGAAGTTGCTCGTAAAGATTCCTTCGCCACCGATTGCCTTGGAAAGTTCAACAGGCATTCCGTCCTTGGTCTCAGCATTGAGTATTACATAAACATAGGACCTCGGAAGAACGATATGCGAATCGATTCCATCCGATGTAACGAGATCCTTTTCGAAGGTCTCTTCCATAGCAACAAACGACCTGCTCGCAAGGTTGGGATATTTCTTTGTTACGTAATCATCGAGGTTTTTAACAAAGTCTATATAGACCTTCTGATCCGTTTCCGGAAGGTCTCTGGCTTCTTCTACCTTGCTTCCGCTGATTATCGGAAGGTTTGCGCCGTCCTTTCCGACGTGCTTATCCATAAAGACAGCGTTTTCCGACGCCGCTTCGAGAACCGCCTTTGCAGCTTCTTCCGAAACTTCTGCCAAAGAAGAGAATCCGTATACGCCGTTCTTGCGAACCCTTGCGCTTACGCCGGATTCTTCGACGCGCGAATTCCCCATGAGGTTACCCTTTACGGATGTAACCTTTCTAGTTCTGTTCTTCTGCGCACGAAGCTCTGTATGTGCTCCGGGTATAAAGAGCGACTTCTGCGCAGTTACTATATCTCTTAGCATTCTTCCTCCTTAAGCCTTTGTGCTTTAATGACTGTATAAATTCGTTGTTACGTATTCCGGATCGCAGGTTACATCGATTCCGAGAGCGGACAGCGCCTGCTCGTCACTATCTGAGAGTATCGCCGTGCAGTGTGCTCTGCAGCCCGAAAGCTGGTCGAGCTTTCTTACGGCAACCTCCGCCGACGGATTGTTGGTTCCGGAAATCGCAAGTGCAATTAGAACTTCTTCCAGGTTCAAACTCGATCTGTCGTAACCGAGCTTCTCTGTTTTTATTTTCTGCGTGGTCTCGAGTACCTGCGGGGTTATCATTAAGAGTTCATCATCAAAGCGAGCAAGTTTCTTTATTGCGTTTAGAACCGCTGCCGCTGCCGCAACCATTCTCCTTGAGCTTCTTCCCGTTACCATGGTTCCGTCAGGCATTTCGATTGCCATTGCAACGACGTTTTCGTATTTATCGTCCAGGCTTCTCTTATAGTCGGCATAGTCTCTTGCTGCCTGAACAACAGCCCTATCCTCAACGGTCTTTTCGACATCCCTCATGAGAAGGTGCGCACGCGATAGTTGCTCTAGACTTATCTTGCCCTTCTTATAATCGCATTCGGCAATCAGATATCTTCTGATTATCTCCTGACACGCGGCCTCTTTGCATACGTCGTCATCCGTTATACAGAATCCTACGCGGTTAACACCCATATCCGTGGGAGATTTGTATTCGGCTTCTTCTCCCGTAATCTTTTCGATGATTCTTCTGACCACCGGGAACGTATCTATGTCTCTGTTGTAATTGACCGCAGCCTCGCCATACGCTTCGAGGTGGAAAGAGTCGATCATATTTACATCCTTTAGATCCACCGTCGCAGCCTCGTAGGCGATATTAACGGGGTGTTTAAGCGGAAGATTCCATACGGGGAATGTTTCGAACTTTGCGTATCTGGCTTTGACGCCCTGCATATATTCGTGATAGAGCTGCGAAAGGCATGTCGCAAGTTTTCCTGAGCCGCCGCCCGGACCCGTAACAACAACGAGAGGTTTTGTCACCTCGATTGCCGGATTTGCTCCGTATCCCTCTTCACTTACTATTGTCTCTATATCTGTTGGATATCCTTTTGTGTAGAAATGCTTGTAGGTTCTGATGCCGCGACGCTCAAGTTTGTTGATGAACATATTTACGGACGGCTGGTCCTCGTAGCGGGTAACCACTACGCTGTTTATTGAAAGGTCGTATTTTCTGAAGGTGTCGATAAGACGTAACACCTCGAGGTCGTAGGTGATGCCAAAGTCGTGGCGCGTTTTACTTGTCGTAATATCGCCGGCGTAGATGCAGATGATGATTTCCGCCTGATCTCGCATCCTCTGCAGGAGCTTGATCTTGGCGTTTTCGTCAAAGCCCGGAAGCACGCGCTTTGCATGTTTGTCGTGGACGAGCTTGCCTCCGAACTCAAGATAGAGTCTGTCGGCCTCGCCCTGGTTAATCCTCATTAGAATGTACTGTGCTTGCTCTTCGATGTACTTGTCCGCATCAAATCCTTTTTGGTACATGGCATCCTTTCCTTGTTAACTTTTTCTTTTAACTCTTTTTCTACTGCAGTATTTCTATTTCTATTTCGTTCCTGCCCTGGTCCGATCCCTGAAGGCTTATGTCATAGCCCAGGGTAATCTTTCCAAAGCCCTCCGGTGAGAGGTCTGTGTTTATGTCGGTCGTGAGAACTTCAACATCAAAATTTCCGTACGGCGTATAGTATTTGTTCAGGAACCTCGTTCCCTTTGAGAATTCGAGTTCCATTCCAAATGCGTCTTCCTCGCCTCCGGTTCTCTTTACTTTGATGGCGTTGTCCATGACCTTGAGTGTCGTCTTGCTATCCGAGAATCCCGAGAAGATGCTTTCGTCGAACAGAAAATATCTTGCGCCGGACTTCTCATACATCTTGGCCTCGCTGACAAATTCCATCTGCTCTTCTTGCTCGCCCTCTTCGTAGCGGGTTCCCTTTATTTTAATTGTTACGTCTTTCATAACCTAACTCCAATATTTCTGTTATCAAGTCGGTGAAGCTTACGCCAACCGCCTCCCAAAGCCTTGGGAAGAGGCTGTACTTGGTAAGCCCCGGTATCGTGTTTATTTCGTTTACGAGCACGCGCCCTGTCTTTCTGTCCCAGAACGTATCGACTCTGGCAAAGCCTTCGCACGCGGCAGCCTTGTATGCTCTTCCCGCGAGTTCGCGTATCTCCTGCATAATCGCTTCCGGAATATCCGCAGGGATTACAAGCATCGTTCCGGAATCGTCCGAATACTTTGCGTCGTAATCGTAATATCTATGGTCGTCCGCAGCGATAATCTCTCCGCCGATCGCGACTTTGATTTCTCTGTTCCCTATTACCGCAACCTCTATCTCGCGCGCGTCCATAGCTTCTTCTATAAGTATTCTTCTATCGTATTCGGCAGCGAGTTTGAGCGCGTCTTTTAACTCTTCTCTGTTCAAGGCCTTGCTGATTCCCAGGCTCGATCCGCCGTTCGACGGTTTAACAAAGACCGGATAGGAAAACTCCTCTTCCGATTTCTCTATTATCTCCTCCTCTTTGCTCAAGAGGTCTCCCGCGCTCACAAAGAAGTATCTGCATATCGGAATATCGTTCATGCCGAAAACTTCCTTGGCCATGGCCTTGTCCATGCAGAGTGCCGACGAAAGTACGCCGCAACCCGCATAGGGAACGCCTAGCATCTCCATGAGCCCCTGAAGAGTTCCGTCTTCTCCGTTAACCCCATGCACCGCCGGAAAAACAATATCTACAACCTCGGGGAGCCTGTCGATCTCGAACGGTACGGAGACCGACTTCCACTCGCCCTGCTCAATAACAAATGCCAACTTTTCCACGAGCGCGTCTTTGTCCTTTGCCGACTCAACATCAAAACCGTCGGCGATGAACCATGCGCCTTCTTTATCTATTCCGATAGGAACGGGTATGTATTTTTCTTTATCAAGGGCACGAAGAACGGCCGCTCCCGAAAGCAGGGAAATCTCATGTTCCCCGGACCTGCCACCGTATAGAATGCCCACTTTTTTCTTCATTCCGCCCTCCAAAAAGCCTTTACCTTCTCAAACAAATATTTTATCATATTCTTAACAGATTTGACACAGAAAAGTCATAATGACAGCATATTTTAAGGGTATAAATTACTCATAGAACTATAGACTAAAAGAGGTGTATTCAAGTGGATAATAACTGGAACAATTGGAACGATATAGAGGAGCAGAAAGAGCCGATCGCCGAGGCTTGTGAGCCTATAGCAGAGGCTTGTGAAGCGGTAACCGAGGAGGTTTTGCCCACCGAGGAATATATCGCGGAGCAGGCGGAGGACGTGGCTTGTGAGCCCGAGTTCGCGCCCCCGGTCCCGATGGCCGTTTACTATGAGGAGCCCGACGAAACCCGCGCTTCTTCCGGCGCAACAAATAACGGCGTCTATGTAACAAAGAAGCTCCTTGCGATTGCGCTGATCTGCACTATGCTCGCAACCTCCGCCCTCACCGTTGCAGGGCTCGCTCTTACGGGAGCCTTTAACAGGAGGACTATTTCCGCATACAATAACAATATCTCTCCGGTAAGCCATACGGCTTCCGAGGGAACGGCTGCTCAGCTCTCCATACAGGAAATTGCTACCGTAAACGAGAACGCGGTTGTTGAGATTCAGACGGAGTCCCTCGTTACGGACTTTTGGATTCAGAACTATGTAACCCAGGGTGCGGGATCCGGCGTCCTCATCGACAGCGACGGATATATCCTTACCTGCTACCACGTAATCGAAAAGGCTAAGACGATTACCGTAACCACAAAGAACGGCGCTCGCTATGACGCAAGCGTTGTGGGCTATGACGAGTTAACAGACCTCGCGGTAATAAAGATCAAAGGCTCAAACTTCACAACGGTTACCTACGGCGATAGCTCATCCCTCGCTACGGGAGACCTCGCAGTTGTAATGGGTAACCCACTCGGACAGCTCGGAGGATCCATTTCGAGCGGAATCATAAGCGCCCTCGACCGCTCCGTAGTTGTGGAAGGAAAAGCGATGACCCTCATTCAGACCGACGCTTCAATCAATCCGGGTAACTCCGGCGGCGGACTCTTTGATGGGTCGGGAAGATTGATTGGAATAGTAGTTGCAAAAGCAGGCGATTCGTCCTCTTCAAGCGTAGAAGGTATAGGCTTTGCAATTCCTATTAACCAGGCTGCCGTAATCGCGGATCAGATTATAGAGCACGGAAAGGTTCCTCGCCCGCTTATAGGCGTAATGATTGTTGATGTAACGAGCGAAACCGCCGCAAAGCAGTTTGGCGTAAACGAACTCGGCCTCTTCATAGATGAAGTTAGCGGCGAAAACGCGCAGGAAGCCGGGTTCCAGAAGGGAGACATAATCAAATCCGTAAACGGAACTGCTATCAGAAACAGATACGATCTTACGGTAGAGCTCAGCAAGCACAAAGCCGGAGACAAGGTACAGGTCACCGTAAGCCGTAACGGCGAATTGGTTGATATCGAAACCGTACTCCAGGAAGGCGAATAGACAAATAAAAAAGGCGAATTACTTCGCCCTGCATAGATGGACTTCGTAGCCTTGCGATTTAATCAATTTATATCCTTCGATCGCTGCGAGTTCATCATCAAAGATTGCAAATACCGACGGGCCGCTTCCGCTCATTAGAACGTGAAGCGCGCCTGTCATTTTTTCTTTCATAAGGTTTTTCAATTTCCCCACTTCGGAATAAGCCTGAAGCGTATAATTCTCCAAAACGTTTATCATCTCGCCCACGGCTTTTTTTGCAGAGTGCATGTTAAGCGCTTCCTCGAGAAGATCGTTATTCGGTCTTTCCGGGATTTCGCAGGAGTCTATTCCCCTATATACCTCGCCCGTCGAAACCTCGATTGCGGGCTTTGCTATTAGGATATGCGCGCTGAGCGGAAGGATTGGCTTTAGGTCCGTTCCCGTTCCTCTTGCCCTCGCACAGGATGCCGAAAGAGCATCATCCTTGACCTTCCTTGGAACGATGTGGTTTTCCTTTGCTTCTCCCATAACGCAGAAAGGAACGTCAGAACCGAGCCTTGCTCCGAGCGAGCAGAGTTCTTCAAGCGAAAGATCAAGGTCCCAGATAGTATTCAGCGCATGAAGCACCGCTGCGGCATTTCCGCTTCCTCCGGCGAGCCCCGCAGCAACGGGAATATGCTTTTCTATATAAATGCACACGGTTTTGCTCTCGTCCTGTTTGGCAGCCTCGGGCTTTCTCCTTTTGTACTCGTCTATCATGAGCTCAGCCGCACGGAAAGCTATGTTTCCGGCGTCCGTCGGAATCTTTGCACTATCCGTCTTTAGGATAATATCAAAATCAGCCTTGCCCTCTCCGCTTTCCTGCACGTCAACAATTACGTCGTCACAAAGCGTCGTCTGCTGCATAATCATATCGACGGGGTGCATGCAATTTTCCATCACGCCGCCAACGTCGAGAGAGAGATTTATTTTTGCGTAGGATTTTATATGTACCATCATTCCTCTGCGTTTATCAATAGCGCCCGGCATAAACCGGGCGCTTTGCTATTTGATATTATTTCTTATTCTTTTTCTTGCGACGCTCTTCTTCTGCGGCTCTCGCTTCCGCGGCAGCCTTGCGTCCCGTGATATATGTGCTTCCGGCTGCGGATATCGGGCGCGGTCCCTTTACTCTATAGTTTCCTCTTACCTCTTCTTCCTCTTCGTACTCGTCCTCGTACTTAGCCATCTTTGCCATGCGCTTTGCTTCTTTTTCCTGCTGCTTGGCGACTTCTTTGTCGTGCTCGGCTATTACCTGAGCAAGGGACTTTCCTGTTCTCTTTGCTTCTTTATACGGGTTGAATACCTCTGCCTGCGGCGCACTCGGATCTGCGTCTGCGGCCGCTGCGGCCTTTGCCTGGCGCGTTGAGAAGAATACCATACCAACCATCATTAGGGTCATAATCACAAGATAAACCGTATTGTTTCTCTTGGTGTCCATGGTCTTGAAGGTAATCTTCTGATCTTCGCCCAGAGTGTTTCCTTCGTTGTCCTTGAAGTTTCCGGAAATGCTTACTACGTATTCCTCGCTGTTCTTGGACTTTGCGACTGTCTTCGTATCTTCTCCTAGATCCTGAAGAACCAGAACCTGCTCCGGAATATCCGGATTGTAATAAACCTTGATGTCGAGATCCCCTTCAGGACCTGTGATCTTGAAGCATTTGCTGTTTTCAGCCTGGTTTGCTTCCAGGTTTACGGGAGCGCTGAACGTGAGCTTTATGCCAAGGTTTTCAACCGCCGCATTCTTCTGGCCGTCCTTTGGATAGGTCTCTACCAGCGTGAGGCCGCCTTCTTCTGCGGACGCCATCATAAGGCTGCCGAAAACCAGCATCGCTATCATTGTCACTATGCAGACTATCCAGCCTGTCTTCTTCATGTCTTTTCCTCCGATTTATTTATTGCTCTCGAAGTCCTCTGAAGAACTCCTTCAGAATCTCCGAGCATTCTTGCTCCATAAGTCCGTATTCCACGTGGATATGGTGGTTGAGCTCGTCGCTTTCCGCTATATTGAAGACTGAACCGCAAGCCCCCGCCTTTGGGTCTTTCGTTCCTATATAGAGGTTCTCCATGCGCGACCACACCAGGGCTCCCGCGCACATCGAGCAGGGCTCAAGCGTAACATACATGCTGCATCCCGAAAGCCGCCATCCGCCGAGCTTTTGCGCCGCTTCCCTGATTGCAAGAATCTCCGCGTGCGCCGTCGGATCCTTTGCGATTTCGGTCAGATTATGCGCCTTGGCGATAATCTCTCCATCCTTCACTATGACGGCCCCAACGGGTACTTCCCCGAGCTCAAAGGCCTTTTTGGCCTCTTTTAAGGCCTCCTCCATATATCTTCTCATAGACCATGAGATAATACCATAAAACCGCCATTTATTCAAGATTTTAGGGCAAAAGAGGCAAAATCTTAAGTTTTTTTCTTTGGTTGCAGAGGTATTTGGAATTTAGTATCATAGTATTTGCACCGAAAGAAAGGGTTTTAACAGAAATGACATCAGAAACCACTGCACGCATATGCTTTGACATCATCATATTCTGTATTTTCGGTTTATCCTGCGTTCTGGGCTGGAAAAAAGGCCTGGCCGCGGTCGTTTTCAGTACCTTGAGATGGCTCATCTGCATGGTCGTGGCCGTAATCGGCGCCTACCCGGTTCGCGATTTCCTGATTCAGAATACAAAGATGTACATCAGTATACATTCGCATCTCGAAACGACTATGGCATCCCCTCTCACGGGAAGCTCGTTTTTCGATGCCCTGCCAATTCAGATCAAGAATTCCTTCACGGATTTTACGACGGATACGGCAAAGCGCCTTGCCGACGTAGCGACGGACACGATACTCCTAGTGTTTTCCTTCTTCTTGATTCTGATTACGCTCCTCGTAATAACAAAGCTTCTCCTCATGGTCTTGGAGAACAAGGACAAGGACAGCGTAATAGGATTCATCAACGGCTTCCTGGGCTTCGTCTTTGGAGCCGTAAGAGGCGCCCTCATCGTATGCGCCATCATGCTCGCCCTCTTCCCGATTCTCAGCATGGTAGATCCGGAGGCCGCAACGCCCGTCGTTGCAGGAATACGACAGAGCATGATTATGGGTCTTCTATACGATCACAACCCGATAAGCTTATTCTTTGATATGTTCTAAACAAAGGGATTATAAAAGCGCGGCGTATATGCCGCGCTTTTTGTTTTCTTTGTTCCGGAATCAGTCGGAGTATTTGCTATCTACCCCGAAGTACTCCTCCATTGTGATCCAGTCGCCGTCGTTATATAGTTTTTCGGCGAGCTCCCTTCCCACATATCTATAATGCCAGGGCTCCGCTATATATCCGGTTATATGTTCCTTGCCCGCCGGATATCTATAGATGAAGCCGTACTCCCAGCAGTGGTGAATAAGCCATTGACCTTCCGCCGTGTCCGCAAATTCCGGATTGAGCGATGTGTTTATATCTATCGCAAGGCCCGTCTGATGCTCGGAGTGACCCGGGCGTGCACTGTATTCCTCTACCCCGTCGGGACCTTCCCTCTTATAGTATTCGTGGAGCTCGTCCTGTTCCTCCCACGATCTATAATCCGAAATCCCCCATAGGCTGATCCCATCGTTGTATGCGGCGTCAACCATATCGTAGAAAGCATAATACGTCTCATTCAAGAATCCCGGCGCATAGTCCTTTGGTATCGAGAAACTCTTGTTTACTATCATCGTTCCGTCGATATATGTGATTCCGTCTATGACCTTGGCGACATGCCCCGTGGTCGTGATGAAGGAATACTCTCCGTCCGTCACGGTATTATCTATTACCTCAAGATTAATTGTCTTCTCGGCCTTGTTCCCGGATGCGTCCATCGCAACAATCGTGATCGAGTATGTGCCCGCGCTTGCTATATCCCATTTGCCGACAACCTCAATCTCCGGTTCGTCGTTGGAATTGTCGCTAACCTTCGCCTGAGCCTTTAGGTCGAGCTCGCTTCCCTTGTATACCACGATACTGCTGTCCGCTTCTATGGTCGGCGGCTGAGTGTCTACAACGGTTATTTGGAATTCGTATTCCTTTTCTTTTCCTTTGTCGGAAACGACTGTTATGCGGCAAGTCTTCTTGCCCAGCGTCGATGTGTCAACCGCCTGATCTCTGAGAACCTTTCCGTTCGTCACCTCTTCAACAAAGGAGGATGCGGCCCTGTGGCTGTTGATCTCAGCAGTCATATCCTTTATCAGTTTGACCTTGCTTCCGCCGCCAAAGACATTGAAGAAGATGAAGAGGAATACAAAAAGAGCCGCAAGCGCAAGCAGTCCGTAAATCACACCACTCTTTGCACGACTCGCTACGCTGGGCCTCGCAAAGATATTGGAGCCGGACTGTTCAGCCGAACGTCTCTTTCTTCTTCTCGATCGCTTCTCGAATCTTTTATTTCTAAAAGCCATAGGCAACCTCCGTTGCACTACATTGTATCATTTTTAGCGAAAACAAGCAAAATCTATTTATATATTCTCTCCACGTATTCACTCGTGGTCGTGCGCAGCATTCCGGTGTATGAGATGCGGAATCCCACGATGTCGCCAAGCTTATATTCCCTTTCGCAATGCGTGATATCCAGGATAATATGGTCGGAGCTTCCGCCCATGATTTCAATCTTCTCATCGAGCGGTATCATGCTGTCGAGTTCCACATCCTGCTTTCCGACCGCTATGATTGCGCGCTTCATTTCGCCCTTGTCCTCATAATAAGGGATATGACCAAAGGCGTCGTGTCCGGACTCGCCTATCGGAAGCGACGGCTTAACCTGAATCTCGACTATTTCCGCTTCCAGTATAAATGTTCCGAGTTCCGTCCCGGAAACCTGTCCAAGATACGATGACTCCGTTCCGAGGAGATGAGACTCTCCGATTCTGACGTTGGTTATTCCTTCAGGAAGCCTTCCGGAATCCGAGAGATACATCGTTCCCGAGTTTCCTCCCGATACTATATCGAGAACGACTCCGTTTCTCTTTTCTATTTCTTTCGCTATGCCAACAAACTCCGAGAGATTGTCTTCTTTTGGAATTATTGCTCCGTAGCAATTCATATTGACGCTGATTCCGCGGAGCTTGATATTATTTAGGGTTAGTATCTCGGCTGCAACTTCGTAGATCTTTTCTTTGTCCCTGAAGAAAAGTCCTTCTCTGAGGTCGCCCATATCTATCATTAGGAGAATGTCTTGAATCTTGCCCGCGGCTGCGGCCTCTTTATCCAGGAGCTTTATGGTCTCGATTTCACTCACCTGACAAACATCGACGTATTTAACTATTTCCGCAAGCTCACTCTGCATCGGAATTCTGAGCATCATGGATTTCTTTCCGCCTGCAAGATTTCCGTTCTCATCGGTTCCGAGAATATCGTAATACTTTTTGATATTTTCGATTCTTGAGTCCGCAAGAAAATCTACCTCGGGATTCTTTGCGAGGAGCTTTACGATTTCCGGATCGGCACAATGACCCTTTGTTACAAGAGCAAGCGTGGTGCAGCCCGACTCGCGTTTGGTAATGCGAACGATTTGCTCGATGTTATTCTCTATTTTCTTTAAATCAATTATTATTCTCGGATACTTCATCATCTTCTCCTTTTGTATCTGATTGCAGTACGCAGATATATTTTACGCTTTTCAAAGGAGTTGTTGCAATCATTTATCTAAACGATATGGGCAATATTTGCTCGGGCAGATATCGCATTCGCGGTTGCAGTCCGGAAGGTCTCCTTCCTCGCTCGTAACCTTGGGCGGTTCCTTATAGTCTGTCATATCATAACCCATGTCTTCCATCTCTTTTATATGACTTTGATATTCAGCCTCTTTTGCATCCGCTTCCGCGGCGAGTTCCTCCGCTTCTTTAAGCGCAGCCGATGTGCCGCTGATGCTGAATTCCTTTTTCTCGGGAAAAACAAAGTCGAGGCTCTTCTGCATGAGTTTGATTGCGGCATCTCTGTAACGAGTAGAGAGTACGCCGAGCGACGCCATTATATAATCGTTGTCTACGAGAATCTTGGCATGCTCCGTAGGATAGAGTTTCATGCCCGTCTCGTTATGACGAGCGATTTCCTTCATTATTTCAACGCGGTGCGGAAGCCTTGTGAGGGCGCCGCCCGTTCCTATTATATATTTAACCTGCGTGAGATCCTTGCCCTCTGCAACGGTGCTTCTTCCCGAAGGTCCGTAGATATGGCGAAGCGCGCCCGCGTGCCTTTCTGTCGCGCGCAGCACCGCTTCCTTGGTAAGTCTCTCAACGAGTTTAATTTCGTCTTCTGTTTTTGGAATCGCGACATAGCTTTCGAGGGTTTTGTCGAGGTCGATTCCCATCTTCTCGCACTCCGCACGGAGTTTTTCTTCTCCGATGGATTCGATGACCTTCATTCTGTTTACGTAAACGCCGAGGTCTCCCTCTACCGTACGCTTTGCTTTTGGTTCAGGAGAAATCATGAGGCGGGCAACCTTGTCGGATTCCGTCGCGACGGAGTGAAGGTCGGTTGTCGCTCCGCCGACATCAAGAACGATTACATCGCCAAGGCAATCGTAGAGAACCTTGGTCGCTTCCATTACCGCACCCGGCGTCGGAATAATCGGACCGTTTACCATCTCGCGAACGTGCTCCATACCCGGCGCCTGCGTTATATGCTGTTCAAACGCGTCCTGAATTACGCGGCGACAAGGTTCAACGTTTAGCTCATCAATCTTGGGATAGACGTTCTCGACTATATAGAGTTTCTGCCTGCTCTCCTCATCAAAGATGAGTTTCATCTCTTCTTGGTTTTCTATATTGCCCGCATAGATTATGGGCGTTTTTAATCCGAGCGATCTGATTGCTTCTGCGTTATCGAGCGCGGTTTCTCTTTCACCGTAGTCGACGCCGCCCGCAATCAAAATCAGATTCGGGTTTATTTCTTTGATCTTGGCGAGGTCGGTTCTTCTGAGCCGTCCCGCAGTTATGTAATGTATGATTCCGCCCGCGCCGAGCGCCGCTTCCTTGGCGGCCTTGGCTGTCATATCATAGACAAGGCCGTGGACGGTCATCTTAAGACCGCCCGCGGCCGATGATGTTGCGAGCATTTCATCATACTCAATACTGTCGATGCCCTTCTTCTGACAAAGGTCTTCTATCGCGCCCTGAAGGCCGACTCTAACATCACCCTCAAGCACGCTTGTGGGCGCCTGTCCCTGTCCCCAAAACTCAGGGGAATCCGTATCGAGTCCGCAAAACGCGTTTACGACCGTTGTCGTCGAACCTATTTCGGCTACAAGAACATCGACTTTCATAATTATCCCTTCTTTGCGCGGCGGCCTCTATGGGCGACCGCGCTATAAAGCTTATTTCTTTCCGAACTTTTCGTCGGCCTTTTCACCCGGGGCGAGGTCGCCACGGCGGCGCATCGCCTCTTCGCAGAGGAAGGTCGCTACATCGATTCCGTGCGAGTCACGACCGAAGCCCGCATCGATTCCGGTCTTGACTGCGTCTTCGGGAATAACCTGCGTTCCGCCGGCAGCGATGATGACTCTGTCGCGTATACCCTTTTCGACTGCGAGTTCGTGGATGCGTTTCATATTCTTATAGTGAATATTATCGTGCGAAATAATCGTCGATGCAAGTATCGCATCCGCATTTAATTCTACTGCGGCATCTACGAGTTTCTCAACGGGAACCGAGGTTCCGAGGTAGTTGACTTTGATGCCCCATTTCTCGATTCCGCCGTGCTTGATATTGATTATCTCGCGGAGTCCTACGGAATGCTCGTCTTCGCCGACTGTTCCGCAGACAACCACCATCGGATGCTCTTTGAATTCCTCAAAGAGAATTGCGTCCGGAAGATGGTGCGGTTCGGGTGGAATCTCAAGGTTAGATGGGTCAATATCAAATGTGAGCTTGCCCTTCATTTCAATTCGGGTTCCCTCAGCCATCTGCATGACTTCTTTGCTCGTTACCTCAGGATTTGCGAGTCCCATCTTGCGTCCTATTTCAAGGGCAACAGCCTCTGCAGTTCTCGGTTCCGCAGGGATCATCATTGTGATGAGGATGACTCCGTCTGCACACCATTCCATCTCAGGCTTAATCGCTTCGCCGTCGAGATATTTTTTGACGTTGTCGAGTCTTACGTTTACGCAGTCCTCGTCATCGGGATCGATCTCGTCGATGAATACGATCTTGCTTCTGTCTTCAAATGTGCATCCGCCGATAAGCGCCGACGGATTCTCCGGGTCTCCGCCGTACTGCTCAACATTGTTATAGCCGTAGTGCGCGGTAACCGGAGCCATATAATCGTCTTCTCTCTCAAAGATAAAGCCATAGCCTACGCCGCCCTCTATCTTACGAGCGATACCGTCCCCGTTGCGTGCGGGATACTTGGCGGAGTCAACGAAGAAGCCTTCCTGAACGGCGTTGAAATAACCGCCTACTTCAAGAATCTCTTCCATAAAGAGAAGCGCTCTTTCTTTTAGGTCTCTCGCCTCGTCTCTTAAGTATCCGTCCTTCTTGAGCTCGACCATTTCCATGAGTCCGTCCATACCGACAAGTGCCTGCTTGGCGTTGTCGCAGGCTTCCATATTATAGATATGCCACGGAACATTACGTCCTTCGTCAGGAGTAATAGTAGATTGAATGTCCGCACTCGTAAGTTTGGAAATCATCATATTGAGAACGTGGGTTACGGTTGCTTCTCTTACGGAGGAGCAAATGTACTTTGTGTTCTGCTGCGCCCTCATCTTATATCTTCCGCAAATGTCGCGAAGCGCAACCGCATACGGAAGATCAAGCTTGAGACATGGTGCAGGTGTCGCCGACGGAGGTACGGTCGAAAGCGAAATATTTGACGGTTTAATTCCAACCTTCTCCGAGAAGAGAGAGTTAATCGCATGCTGAACTATGAGTTCCGGCATTACCTTCCACGCTTCACGTGCAGTTGCGTTTGCATTGTGAGCGCCGTCTATCTGAAGGATGTCGGCCCACGCCATTATCTTCTTTGATTCGCAGGCATCAACAAAGGAGCGAACACAGTTGATGTCTCTATAAAGAACGTTATACTGCGGATCTTGGTGTGCACCGTTGATTCCTTCTTCCGCAAACATTACGGCAACATCTGGTCCCGCAACGCCGGATACGTAGGAGTGGTAATTGATTGGACGACCAACTTCGTCTTCGATAATGTCGAGAGCCTTTCTCTGCGCTCTGACCTGTTTACGTGTTACAGGGATTCCACCGATTCCCTGCGGGGTTCCTTCCATGAGTCCGTCAATGTGAGACTGTCCCATGTGGCGGATAACCATGATGTGGTCGGCGCCGTGCCATGCGGCCATTCTCATACGACGTATGTCATCTTCGAATCTACCCGATGCGATTTCCGTTGTGATTACCGGAAGTGGCTGCGGGTCGATGTCGCCAAAGAATTTTGCCGGAGGAAGTCCCACGCTGTTTTCGAGAGGTTCCGAGCAATCACTATAAGTGAATGGTCCAAGCTCAAGATTTGGCGCAGGAGTTCTCCAGTGCCAACCTCTGCGACGCGGTTCATATTTATCCAAGTCTTTAAGGATTTCGCGAACGTCCAGCTTTTCGTTGGGTTCAAGGTGGATACCATACATGTCAATCGCCATGATTATTTATCCCCCTTTCTGAACGCGTTAACAGCGTCTTCCCAGAACTCGCCTTTGGCAAGTCTCTCGGATGCTTCTCTTATCGACAGTCCCTTGGCATTCGCAATCTTATAGACTACGTGACCTGCGCCGTGGCCCATTAAGCCATTATCGATGCAGCCTTCGACTATCTTCTGAGTATCGAGCGAAGAAACTCCCATCCTTAGGAGAACCGCTCTCTCTACGGAAGGCGTTGTATTTTTTCTTCCGAGCTCAAGCAGCGGGTCGACGACCTGCGCAGTGAGTTCCCAGAATCTTTCGTAGAGTTCTTGATCAGAAAGGTTCGCGATATGCTTACGCCTTTCCTGAAAATCATCTTCTCTTATCATGACTATCTCCTGTCATTTATAAACCTAAAGTTTCTTTGACAAAGTCTATATCTGTCTTTGTTTCAACTGCAAGGAATTCGAGGTCAGCGTCGGTGAGTCGCGTTACGTCGCCGCCCGCGTGCTTCTCTACGGACTTCTTGATGAGCGACTGACGGAAGCGATCGAGGTCTGCATCCTGCACTCTGATGTAACTCGGATCCTTTGGAAGAATCACGTTAACACCTGGAATGTCCTCTGCATCCGGATCTCCGAATCTTACGTCGATTCCGTTTTCTCTTGCAAAGGCGAGCTGCGGCTGAACGTGTTTTCCGGCGCCCGTATATTCCGTTTCACTGATTACTATTACCGCATCTTCAGGAAGTTCCTGTGCGAGAGCAAATGCAGCAGCGAGCGCGGTGTTTCCGGCAGGTCCTCTCTCGATTCCTTCGAGGTTTGCAAGAGCTTCGGTCATATACATTACGTCGCCCTGCTTTACCGTTACATAGCGGTCCATATACCTAAGCGGTCTTGCCGCACTTCTCGGAACGTCGGAGTGATCCGGATCCGTAGCATATGGTACGCCGAATCCTGTATGTCCGGTTGTGCATGACTTCTTGTTGAACTGCGTGTCTGACGACATCGAGAGTCCCGTAAGGTCAATCGATGCGGCAACAAGCGTCGTGTTTACCGCTCCCGCTTTGATGAGTCCTCTTGCGGTTCCAGTAATCATTCCGCCGCCTGCGTTGGTGCAGACAACCATCTCAGGATCTTTTCCGATTACTTCTCTGCACTGCATCGCGATTTCGTAACCAAGGGTTTCGACACCCGCGATTCCAAACGGCGAATATAAAGATGCATTGAAGTAACCCGTATCCTCGAGTACCGAGAGGAATGTGTAGAAAAGCTCCGGTCCAACGGTTAGTTGAATTACTTCCGCTCCGTAGGCTTCGCATTTACGAGCCTTCTCTACGATTTCCGGTTGTCCAACTCCGTGCGAATCGTAGCATTCCTGAACGATGATGCATTTAAGCCCTTGCATTGCTGCCTGCGACGCAACAGCTGCGCCGTAGTTTCCGGATGTCGCGGCGATTACGCCTTTATATCCGAGCTTCTTTGCGTGTGCAACTGCGCATGCCGCGCGGCGTGCCTTGAAGGAACCGGAAGCGTTTGCGGCTTCGTCCTTTGCAAAGATGCGAGCGCCGTAGCCAGGCTTTGCATATCTTCTTGAAAGTGCGGAGAGGTTTCTAAGTTCGATGAGCGGGGTGCTTCCTACAGCAGTTCTTCCCTGAATCTTTGAAACTTCTTCGAGAGTATATCCGGTCGATTTCATGAGCGCCTCATAATCAAAGGCAACCGAACCGGATTCAAAATCATTGTAGTCGAGACCAAGTGCGGTCTTCATAATTTCGTTTGATCTTCCCATCACGGAATCATAGTCTTTTGCGAGTGCCATTATTTCTCACCTCCCATGATTTCGCGAAGCTGCTTGTCTATCTGAACGAGCTCGGGAACAAATTTGCCGTAGCTATGCGTGTAATACGGATTCACTTCTATGAGCGTGCCTTTTTCTATGCGGCCGACCGCGGTTTCAACTTCGACTTCATCGCCTATCTCCGCGTCGCCAAGGAGGAATCCTTTGGTCCACATCTCAAGGTCGCAGGCCTTGGTGTCTTCGGGAATTTTTCCCGTGCGCTCTTCGGCTTTGAGGACCACGGTATGAATGCGGACCCAATCACCTTTTTTAGCCATTATGTATCTCCTTTAATTACTTAACGATCTTCTTTTCCGGTTTGATGCGATCGCGAACGTCGCCCATAAGTGCTCTTGGAAGCGGAAGGTCGATCATAGTTACGAGACCTGCATCTGCGTTGATAACCTGTGGAATCATGTTTACGCACATAGCGATTGTTCCAAGTCCGCCTTCTACTTCTGGGCTGTTAAGCATGTTGACGGACGGTGTTCCTTTGATGATTACATAGTCGCCCGTTGTAACGCCAACCTGCTCTGGTTCGATCTGCTGTGGGTGATCCATATGAACTTTCATTCCGTTTGAAAGAACTGCTTCTGCTGTCATTGCGACGCCTGCGCAAGAGCCTGCTGCTGCAAATCCATAAGGACTCTTTCTATCAACATCTGTTGTGATCGGGTTCATATCCTGGGAGAATTCGCTTACGGTGAGGCCGAGACCCTCTGCCATCATGCCAACGGATTCAGCAAATCCAACGTGACCGCTCATTGTTCCTTCAGCTTTTCTCTTCTGGAATTCTTCTACGCTGATGCCAATTCCCTGCTCTTCCATTACTACAGGACCAAACGGTGAAAGAGAGTTAACTCTTCTTGATGTGATTTCTTCTACATCTACCATACAGCCTGTCATCATGAGCACGAGTGAATCCATGATGTGACCCGGGTTGATTCCTGTTCCGAGAACAGTTACGCCGTTAGCCTTGGCGATTTCGTCAAGCTCTTTGGCAAGGTCGGGATTCTGAGCTGCAGGATATGCCATTTCTTCAGCGGATGTGATCACGTTGATTCCCTGCTCAAGGATGAACTTCATTCTTGGGAATGCGTTCTTGGTGAAAGAATCAGTGCAGAGAAGAACGATGTCTGCCGCACCCGGTTTGATTATGTCTTCGGCCGCCTGAATGATAACGTCAGGACGGTCGCCTCTCTCTGTCTTGATGTAGTCGTACATCGAGGTTCCAATCTTGGCGCCGCGTCCGGCAACTCCAACGATCTCAATACCCTTCTTCTTCAGAATCATGTCGGCCATTCCGCCACCCATAGCTCCGAGTCCCCAAATGATTACTTTTACGTTTTCCATGTTTCGCTCCTTTGTAAAACGAGATTTAATTTCCGAATTATATATATGCAAGGTGCGTGCCAAAATATTCTTCGAGCAAAGCTGGGATTAAAATGGCTAATTTTAGCCATTTTCGGCACTCCGTTTAGGGGGTATTTCCCTGCATAACGCAAATATTTTTGCATATTTACAGCAAAATTATTTGCATATATTGGTTTTGGCTGTTTTTCATATATTCGTGCCCTTTCAAAAGCATAGTTATAGTGTTTTTCTCCGCCGAAAGCGCTAAATGTTGATGCAAAAAAATTTGCTCTTGCCACTTCTTTGTTGTAAAATTAGGGTATTCTAGGAGGAAGAAATGGAAAATTTGGATTATAAGGTTCTTTTGGATGAGCTTCTTAAGCTGCTCTCTGAGGGCGTCTATATCGTCGACGAAGACGGCATCGGCATCGCCTACAACCAGGCGATGGCGGATATCGAGAAAATCAGCGTGGACGATGTAGTGGGAAAAGAATATAGCAAGGCCTTTCCCGGCGTTCCCCCGACAGAGAGCACCATGTTCCGAGCGCTTAAAAAGGGCGAGGCGACGAGCAGCCAGGAACAAACCTATCTAAACCTCTACGGAAAAGAGGTTACCACCATCAACCGCACGACACCCGTAAAGATAGACGGAAAAACCGTCGCCGCAATCGAGGTCGCATCCGACATCACCGTGCTCAGAGATATGAGCGATACGATTCAGGATCTCAGGAGCCGCGCTACGGATTCCCCTTCTCGCGAAAAAACTTCCGCGGGGTTAAAGAAATATACATTTGCAAATCTTGTCGGCGAGAATCCTGCGTTCAAGACCGTAGTGGAAAAAGCAAAGAAGGCAGCCGAGAGCAAGGCCTCTGTTTTCATCTACGGAGAAACAGGAACCGGTAAAGAACTCTTTGCCCAGAGCATTCACTACGCGAGCGATCGTCGCGACAAACCTTTTATCGCACAGAACTGCGCGGCACTTCCGCAGTCGCTCCTCGAAGGCATTCTCTTTGGTACATCAAAGGGCGGATTCACCGGCGCCGTAGATCGCGCGGGACTTTTTGAGCAAGCGAGTGGAGGAACTCTTCTTCTCGACGAAGTGAGCGCGATGCCTTATGAACTTCAGAGCAAACTCCTCCGCGTTCTTCAAGAGGATTATCTGAGAAGGGTAGGCGGCACCCACGATATCCCGGTCGACACGCGAATCATCGCAACGGTTAACGAAGATCCTCTTAAACTTATTCAAGAGGGCAAACTGCGTAAGGACCTTTATTACAGATTGAACGTCGTTAACATTTCCATTCCGCCTCTTCGCGAAAGAAAGGACGATATACCGCTTCTCGTCAGTCGCTTTTTGTCGGAAAACAATCTCAGGTTCAAAAAAGAAATTTGGATGGCGAGCGACGATGCGCTCCGCACGCTTTCCGGTTACGATTATCCCGGAAACGTCAGAGAGCTTGAAAACATTATCATCCAGGCCGCGGCGCTTGCCGGAGACGAGCACGTTCTTTCAGAGGATCTTTTGCAGATGCCTATTCTCGCAGAAGTTTCGCGTCAGGATATCGAAGGTTGGAACACAAAAGATTCCCTTCCGGATTATCTCGAAAAACTCGAGAAGGAGCTTCTGCGCGAAACTCTTCTCCGCGAGGGTTGGAATATAACAAAGGCCGCAGACGCGCTCGGAATAAAGAGACAGACGCTTCAGCACAAGATGCGTAAATTCGGATTCAAGGAGTAGGGCATGAATATAAATATTGTCTGCATCGGAAAATTAAAAGAAGCATATTGGCGCGACGCATGCAGCGAGTATATAAAAAGACTCGGTGCATATTGCAGCGTAGATATAATCGAACTCAAGGAAACAAAACTCGTCGGCGAAGGCACCAAGGCAGAACTCGCCGTAATTGAATCAGAGGGAAGGGACATTCTTTCAAAGCTCGACAGCGCGAGCGATGCCTATATAATCGCGCTCGACGTAAAAGGGAAGAAGCTTTCTTCGGAGGGACTTGCCGAAAAGATCGACGCTCTCGCTCTCGAAGGAAAGAGCAATATCTATTTCATCATCGGCGGAAGCCTCGGTCTCTCGAGCGACGTTCTAAAGCGCGCGGATTATAGACTTTCTTTTTCGGATATGACATTCCCGCATCAGATGATGCGCGTAATTCTTCTGGAGCAAATCTATCGCGCATTTAAAATCAACAGAGGAGAAACCTATCATAAGTAAAGCGGCTCGCGTCCACCTATTGTGTTTGTAAATCCGAAGAGCACTATATTTTGAAACTTTCTAAAGATTATCTTAAAAAACCCTTTAAATTGTTGAAATTAAAGGGTTTTTCTGTTATTATCCTTTTCCCAACCATAATAATTGGAAGGGAATATTTTTAGGGGATCAGAGATGAACACAGGGGAAAGAGATAACAAGAGAGTATTTCATATTTTTATTTGTATTGTCCTTGCGATATTGGCGTTGCTTGCGGCATTTTTTGTTGCCGGAATTTGCACCGCACGCGCAGAGATTTCCCTTCGCGATCCCTCTAACATCACAGCCGAATACGGTTCCGATTGGGTCGATCCCGGCGCAGACGGAATATATAAATTCCCCTTGGTTTCGCTCCTTAGCAGCAATCCTGAAGTAACCGTCTCCGGCGAGATTGATACGAACAAACTCGGAGAGCAGACTATTACATATTCCTTTAATCATTTCGGAAAGCACGCAGAGGAAACGAGAAGCGTAACCGTATCCGATACCTCGGGTCCCGTAATTACTCTCACGACAAACCCGGATTATTATACAAAGCCAAACGAAGAATATGTCGAAGAAGGATTCACCGCAATCGATCTCCACGACGGCGATGTCACTTCTGCCGTCACCCGAACGGTCGAGAAAGACAAAGTGATTTACAGCGCTACGGATTCTTTCGGAAACACGACGACGGTAGAGCGCGAGATCCCCTACGACGACAGGGTCGCTCCGGAAATCGTTCTTAACGGAGGAGGGGAAATCACATGGCTTATCGCAAGTCCCTTTAAGGATTCTTTTACCGCAACGGACGATGTCGATGGCGATATCACGAGCAAGGTCAAAGTCACGGGCGAGGTAGACATCTATACGCTCGGCGATTATAAATTGGTTTACGAGGTTTCCGATTCTTATAACAACACGACAAAAGTAGAGCGCCTCGTTCGCGTCGTTTCAAAAAACGACGGCACCGATCGCTTTGTCTATCTTACGTTTGACGACGGGCCATATAAGTATACGGAGAAGCTTCTCGACATCTTTGATAAATACAATGTCAAAGCAACGTTCTTTGTAACCGCGTGGTACGGTTTTCCGGAGTTGATAGGCGAAGAGTTCCGCCGCGGTCACAGCGTCGGCGTTCACACCTATAACCACAGATACGATGAGATATATTCGAGCGACGCCGCCTTCTGGGAGGATTTTGAAAAGGTTCAGGCACTCATAGAAGAGCAGACGGGCGAACGCACCAAGATTATGCGTTTTCCGGGTGGTTCATCAAACGAAATCTCAATCGAATACAACAAGGGTATCATGACGCGTCTCGTCCAGCAGGTCGAAGAAAAGGGTTATACCTATTTCGATTGGAATGTTTCTTCCGGTGACGCCGGCGAAACAACTGACAGCAACGAAGTCGCGCAGAATATCATCGACGGAATCGAGGGAAGAACCAATTCCGTAGTCCTCTGCCACGACGTAAAAGAGTGGACTCTGGACGCAATGGAGATTGTAATTAAATACTGCCTGCAAAACGGATACACGCTGCTCCCTCTTACCGAGAACAGCCCGACCGTTCATCACGGAATCAATAACTAAATAATTGTGAAATCGTAAGTCTTCCACGAGCGATTGCAACGAAAAAGACGGAGGCCAAAAGCCTCCGTCTTATTTATTACTCTGCTACGTATGGAAGCAGTGCCACGATTCTTGCTCTCTTAACAGCTGTTGTGATATCACGCTGGTGGATTGCGCAAGTTCCGGTTACTCTTCTCGGAAGAAGCTTACCTCTTTCGGTAATGAACTTCTTAAGAAGATCGGTATCCTTATAATCTATCGTGGCATTCTTTTCTGCACAGAACTGACAAACTTTCTTTCTGCGCATTCCGCCGCTTGCCGGGCGTCTTTTCTCTGCCATATCATTTCTCCTCTCAAAACGATTGAGGCCTTCCTAACTTTTTAGAAAGGAATGTCCTCGTTGATTGCAAGGAAGGAATCCGGCATCTCTGCCTCGAGATCTTCCCCGCTCTGAACTTCCGGTGCCTGACTGAAACTTCCGGATCCCGCCGACTGCTGCGGACGATCTCCCCATTCGAGGAATTCCACTCTGTCGGCAATGACATCTGTAGTATAGACAGTCTTTCCGTCCTTGTCCTGATAGGAACCCGTCTGGATTCTTCCCTGGACGCAGACCATTTTGCCCTTTGACAGATACTTCTCGCAGTTCTCGGCCTGCTTGCCAAATACGGTTACGCGCGGAAAGTCAGCTTTCTTTTCTTCGCCCTGTCTTGTAGGACGATCGATTGCCAAACTGAATTTTGCGATAGCCATCTGTGAACCGTTTGTATATCTGAGTTCAGGATCTCTTGTAAGTCTTCCAATAAGTATAACGCTATTCACTGTCTACACCTCTTTCTTACTCAGCATCTTTATTGATGATGATGTGTCTAATGAAGTCGTCAGAAATCTTAAGTCTTCTGTCTAGCTCCTGCGGTAATGTCGGTTCAGCCTTGAACTCGATTACTGCATAGTAGCCATCGTTCTGCTTCTGGATCGGGTAAGCGAGCTTTCTCATGCCCCAAACGTCTACGTTTACTACTTCACCCTCTGAAGAAATAACCTCTTTTACTCTTTCGACTGCGGCTTCTTTCTTCTCATCCTCCAGAGTAGGATCAATGACGAACATGACTTCGTAATTAATCATTGTTTCACCTCCCTTTGGACTATCGGCGCTGTTTCTCACAGCGCAGAGATTTAACGTGCTCCACTATTATGCCCTAAAGGTATTGAAAATGCAAGTAAAAAAGCCCCGAAAAACAGCCTTTTTAAGCGCCGAATCGACATTTTGGAGAGCAATTGCCCTTTGACCCCAAAATATGCTCGGAGAGGGGCGTTTTGTTTGCTAGAAATGGCCGTAAATGGTAAGATTAAGAGGTAACGAAGCGCATTTGGAGGTATCAAAATGACCAATAATATAACAAAGCCGACCCTCGTCGTCATGGCGGCAGGCATGGGCAGTCGCTACGGCGGTCTCAAGCAGATCGACCCCGTAACTGACCAGGGAGAAATAATACTGGACTTCTCGCTCTACGATGCGATGCTCGCAGGTTTTGAGGATGTCGTCTTTATAATCAAGAAGGAAAACGAGGACGCTTTCCGCGCTCTGATCGATGATCGCGCAGGAAAGAGGCTCAACGTCCACTATGCGTTCCAGGACCTAAACGATATTCCCGATGGCTATAGCGTTCCCGAAGGAAGGGAAAAGCCTTGGGGTACGGGACATGCGGTTCTTTCCGCAAGAAAGATTGTGGATGGTCCCTTTGCCGTAATCAACGCCGATGATTATTATGGAAGCACCGCGTTTCAGGAGATGTACGATTTCTTGAGCGGCGAATACTCTTCGGTCGATGCTTCTAGCGCTGCGCAGTACGCGATGGTTGCATTCAGACTAGCAAATACTCTTTCCGAGAGCGGTCACGTCGCACGTGGCGTATGCCAAGTTTCTGACGACGGAAAACTCCTCGACATCCACGAGCGCACCATGATTCAAAAACTTGATTCCGAGGCGGGCGCAATCGGTTATTCCGAGGACGGCGGAGATACGTGGACGCTACTCTCGGAAGATACTCCCGTATCAATGAACTTCTGGGGTTTTACGCACGGCTTCATGAAGGAGCTCGAGAATCGCTTCCCCGCATTCCTCGATACGGTTCCCTCCAATCCGCTAAAGGCGGAATATTTCCTCCCCGGCGTCGTCGACGAACTCCTAAAGGAGGGAAGGGCGGAAGTCAAAGTTCTTCGCTCCTCTGACAAATGGTACGGGGTAACCTACAAAGAAGACAAAGAGAGCGTCTTTGACGCCCTCCGTTCCATGAAAGATAAAGGCCTCTATCCGGAAGTTCTCTGGTAGAAAAAAACAAAAAGCGCCGTACCCCCCAGCGGGTGCGGCGCTTCTTATTGCATTATTCAACTTCTCCGAAAACCTCTTTTCCGAGCCCGCAAAGTGGGCAAACCCAATCTTCCGGAAGATCTTCAAAAGCGGTTCCCGCAGCGATGCCGTTATCCGGATCGCCTACTTCCGGATCATAAACATATCCGCAAGCTGAACATTCATATTTTTTCATGTCGTTTCCTCCATAAGTTTCAATAATAATTATCTTGCTGCTCTTATACCCCGGAGCTGCCACTTTAAACGAAAGGTCGTTCCATTCGTTATTGGTTTATTCCGTTTCGCTTTCGTAGCCGTTATTGGGTAGGGCGCTTCGTATTATTTCTTCTACGCGAGTATGAAGTTCTGCCTGCTCGGCGCGGCTCATACCTGCAGTTTCTATCGGCGGATGAATCGTAATCTTGGCGCTCTGGCCCTTGGTAATTCGTTCGTGTTCCTCAAACATCCTATAAGTGCCGTCAATTGTTATAGGAACAACCGGAACTTTGGCCTTTGTCGCGAGCTTAAAGCTTCCGGCCTTTAGCTCATCCATTACCGGCCCCCAACTTCTCTTTCCTTCGGGATAGATCGCCATGGAGAATCCCTTATTGATTATCTCAACGCCTTCGTTAATTACTCTGAGCGATTCCCTGGTGTCACCTCGCTGCGTCGGAATAAACAGTCCGCGCACGCGCTCAATCCACGGAGCAAGAAGGGGAACGGGCTTAAACTCTTCCTTTGCTATGAAGCCGGTAGCGTGGCCCTCGAGAGCTTTTAGCATCGCCGGAACGTCTGCATATCCCTGGTGGTTCGCAACGAATACGCAGGGGCCCTCGGGAATATTCTCGCGACCTTTGATATCGAGATCCATATCGAAGATTTCGATTACGTCGTTAATCCACGCGGAGCTCAGCTCTGCAATGATGCGACGTTCCTCATCCGTGTCGCCGGATTCCCTGGCGCGCTCGAGCGGCTTTATGTATTTGTTCAGGCGCAAAACCGACATAGCAAGTTTGGCGCCACTCATCAGATTACCTTTTAATTTCATTCTTGATCATCCAGAAGTTTTTTAAACCCTTCGCGATAGATGTCCCTGAGTGCCTCTTCTTGCTTTGCGTTGAGTTCCATATACGGATCGCTCCCCATTTCCGGAAGCGCGCCCTGATGGTCGTATACGACCTCACCTTCCTTAACAAAGAAAACGTGAGGCACATAGAGGTGCTTGAACCCCTCCGTGTCGTACTCGAGTTGCTCATCAAAGTCCGCCACAAACAAATCGTAGTCATCTATATCCATATTGCTTTCCCACTCAGGATTCTTCCTTGTGTTAAGGCTTGCAACTTTGATGCCCGCTTCGTTTGCGACATCGATAAACCTCGTCAGCACCGCGTTGCACCACGGGCATGTGGAGAAAGATACGAAAAGCACAAAGCTTTCTTTGTCTTCCATCAGTTTATGAATGTCTTTGACTGTAACGTCAACAAAGGGCAGGGGATCTTTCGCATCATAATCCTGAAGCGCTGCGTATCCTGTCATCTCCGCTTGCGGAAATCCATCAAGGTCTGACATGAACTCAAAGTCCTCTGCTTTTAAGGAGTTCTTTCCTCCAATACCACTGCTGGCACACCCCATGATGGGAAGTGCCAGCAGAGCAATGATTATTAATGTTATAGCTAATTTTCTTTTCACGCGCTTTTCCTATTATCTTGACTGGTTGCGTCTTCTGATAATCAGCACAATCATTATTGTTGCAAGAGCTGCGATGGCGAGATAGATCCAGAGCATCATATTGTTCTCGTCTCCCGTCGGCGGAGCTATTGCAGGTGGATCCGCAGGTGTGCTCGGTGGAGCGTTCTTGCAATCCGTAGCATACTTGGCAACAAATACTGTATTGCCGTTTGCGTCTACAATCTCTGCCCACTCAACGAACTGCATGTTGCCGTAGGTTGACGGTGTCGGCGGAATTACGCTGCTCGGATCATCCGTAACCTCACTCTTGATGAGCTTACCGCTTACAGGATCGATATAGCTTGTTGTTTTCTTGGCCGGTGCAGGCTCAGGAAGTTTCTCGTTGTACTTGGCAACGAGGATCCAATCGCCAAACTGATCCTGGTTTAGTACCCAACCAACAAAGTCATAGTTCTCGTGACTTGGGTTCTCAGGCTTATCGGTCTTATTCTGTGCGGCATCATCTGCTTCTGCAGAAGTGTTGTACTTTGTCGCCTTCAGAATCATGCTTCCGTCAGCAGCCTTCGGATCAACGTATGTAACCTTGCACGGTGTAACAACATCTACAAGTTCTGCATACTTGGCTGTGTAAACAACATTACCGCTTGCGTCCTCAACTCTGGTCCATCCCAAGAATGTATATCCCGGATGTACAGGATCTGCAGGTGCATCAGGCTCGTTTTGATCGCGAGCTATTTCGTCCGGACCCTGGAGGATCTCGTCGTTAAACGCCGCAGGCTCCTTATAGGTTATGGTTATCATATGCTTCTTGTTGGTGACGGTAATCTCGAGATCTATTCCCGGCTCCGGATCAACTACGCCATCCGACATTATTGTAGTGTATCCGTCAATCGGTTCCTCTTCTACCGTATAGGTTACAGGCAGATGGTTAACCGTCTCAGGTAGGCCTGTCCAGATTACGATAAGATCATCACCCTCGGCACCTGCAGGAATGGTTTGTTCATAGCCCATATCCTTGATGGTTCCGTCGTTGTGAACCTGTATCAGCCTGAACTTAACCTCGTGTGGCTGGCTCGGAAGCTCTGTGCCATCTGAATCCTGCCACTTCTTGATTGCCCTAATCGTCATGGTTTCGCCCGGTGTATGAGTGTTGGTTACGGTCAGCTTCTTGCTGCTTCCGATGGTTCCGTCCGTCTTGTCTCCGGCGGCATCCTCCGAGAAGTAGCTTGCGTGATAACCCGTTGGAACTGTTAATTCCTCAACAATATACTTAACCGGCGTGTTGACTGCGCCATCCTGGTTTACAGGTACGTCGTGAATTACAACCTTCCAACCGTTGTCTTCTCCAACAAGGATGTTGGCGATGGTCTTTTCTCCTGCGTGGATATATGTTTGACCATCCTCGGTTGTAAGCTTGAATGTTACGTGATCCGGTCTTACGCCATCAGCGTTGTCGTTATCGTTCCAGACCTTCTGGATTTCCAGATTCTTGGTATCACGCTTACGTGTATTGATGGCCTTGTACTGACCTCCGCCGAGAGCCTCTATTACAGGTTCTTCGTAGCCGTTGGTCTCGAGGTCGGTTCCCGTATACTCCTCTGTTACATAGTAGATTACAGGCTTGGTCTCATATACGTCGACAGCTTCCGGCGTGGATGTCTCGGAATCGTATGGCTCATAGTCAGCCTTGGTCCATTCTGTCAAAGCATTGTATTCTGCCTCGTTCTTCTCCGTGCCATCGTTCTTGTTTACATATGTCGTAGGATCAACCGGCTTAACCTCGGTTACCGGAGTATACTCGGCTTGCTCAGCCGGTGTAAGATCCTCATAGTCGGTCTGGTCGAGTTCAATGGTTCCGTCCCCATTAATCCACCTCGGTGGATCAACAGGTACTACCTGTGTCTTGAGCTCGTAGTCTGACTTTGTCGGACCGGATGCAGGAAGTACATCGTATTCATCCGCAGAGATATTCGTATCATCGTGGATGTTCCTGTATCTTGTTACAACTTCCAGACGATCTACGTTCTCGGTTCCCGTCTTAACTTCTTCCGTTGTCGGCAGGTTGGTCCACTGGTAACCCCAGTTGTTGAGCTGACCTGTTGCGTCGGTAGCCGGTGAAGCAGGAGTCTTAACAGCTTCTACTGCAACGCCAACCTTTTCGGCGGCACTATCTCCAACCTTCTTCCAGAGCTGGTAGGAAACAGTTGTCGGACGCTTGCCGTCAACATCGTCGTTATCCTGCCAATCCTTTTCGACTGTGATCTTTGTTACAGGTCCGTCATAGGTATTGGTTACCTTGAAGTTGTTTGGCGAAACCTCTTCAACCTTGCTGGAGTATCCCGGAACAGCTTCTTCAACGATTACCCATATGAGGTCTTCGTTGCTGTAGTGGCGTGACGGAAGATCTGTCCACCTTACTTCAATCGGATTGCCGTTTGAATCCAGCGGCTGATGGTTGGCATCCATTTCAATCTTCTTGGTTCCTGCGTCATAGAGGATACGTCCGTAGGAGTTGGTTCCATAGAGGTGGAGCACAACATCCGTATGCATCTCGGCGCTTCCTGCTACTCCGTCATCCCATACCTTTGTAGCAACTACATCTTCTGTCGCAACGGCATGTCTATTGGTTATAGTAACCTCGTTGCTGGTTGTAACCGTTCCGTCCGTCTTGCTGTCCGTAGCATCCTCGGAGAGATAGCTTACGGTATATCCTGTCGGTGGTAACCATGTCGGCGCTGTACCTTCAGTTACCTTGTATACATAAGGATCGCCGTTGGTATCCTTTCTCGGAAGTTCCTTGAAGATATATGTCCAGTTGTTATCCTCGTTTAGAACTGCCGGATTGGTGAATCCTGTAGCGCTATATGCAGTGCCATTCTGGAGCAGGGTGATTTCTATGGCGTCAGGACGGAGTCCGTCGTGATCGTCCTTGTCATCCCAAACCTTGCGAACAGCTATGTCTATGTACTTACCTGTGTTGATTACAACCCAGTCGCCGGATCCGGTCTGGATGATGTCCGCATCATAGAGATCTCCGTTTACTTCCTGTACGGTGTAAACAACTTCATCTCCGGTAGCGGTGAATCTATCCAAGAGAGCAGGACCTGCATTGTTCGTACCCTTCTTGGTGAAGGTGTGGGTGTATTTACCGTCAACCAAATCATCAACAGCAAATGTATAATCCGCAACTTCTGTACCATCAGCAAGGAGCTTAATCGTTACATCAGCTTCCGGTTTTCCTGTCCACTTCTTGGTTACTTCAACCTCGGTGTACTTGTATGTATTGGTTACGGTCAAGTCTTCGTATGACGGAATGTACATGTCAGCGATGCTGGGGTCGAGAACCTCGTTCTTAACAAAGTATCTGTACTCGAAGCCTTCGTCATCGTACTTATCGTACTTACCTGTCACGAATGCACTTGTACCGCTATCGATTGCGCCGAAGTCGAACTCTGCATCACCTTCTGTGGCTGTCCAGTTGTCGATGACTGTTGCCGCAGCAACCTTGGCCTCGGCCTCTGCTCCGCCATTGGTGGTGCTCTCACGCCAGAGCTCAACGCTGGTGATGAGCGAGTTATCATGGTCGGCAGCATCTCCGCCTACCCATACCTTCTCGGCTGTGATTTCCTTCTCGGCCTCCAGCTTATTCTCAACCTTACCGCCGTTATAGATGGCATCGGTCTTGCTTTGATCCGCAGTGTCCGTAGCGGCGCTGTTATCGTAGCTGACTACATAGTCAGGATTGATAGCCTGAACTACGGTTCCGTCTTCTACTACGCGGTACTTATATGCATTGCCCAAAGCATCCTTCTCTAGGAGACCCGTTACGGTGAAGCTCTGGGTGTACTTGCCGCCGCTTGCAGCTCCGTCTCCATTCCAATGGATGTGGAGGTTGGCATCGGTTACAGTCTTCCACTCCTTATCGGTAGTGATCACTGTATTGAAGTCAGCAGGATCTACGCCGTCCGTAGTAGCCTGAGCCTCTGCAGCCGCTCTTGTGCTGTAGGAAGTACCATCGTAAACATATACAGTCTCTTCGCGCTCTACCGTCAGAGCATCCTTGAGTTCTGTAACGTTATCGTGGGTCTTGCCGCCGTCTATCCAAACCTTTGTGCCCGTAAATGTTATACGGTCGTACTCGTTGGTTATTGTATAGAGGTTACCCTTCTGAACCAGCTTAGGTTCCTTATAGTTAGGCAGCTGATCTTCACTTACGCTATAGATGATTGCATCGCCTGCGGCATCCATCTTTGGAAGCTCTTCTGTGTCGATCTGCCATGTATGCTCTGTATCCTGAGCGGCAGCATCGCCTGTGGTCAAAGTATAAACCTTGGTGTACTTCTTGCTGTTGACCTTGGTGAAGTCTGCTAGCAAGAGCTTGTTCTCCGCATCGGCCCATACGCCATCGTCGGTGGCGATTTCTGCTGTTACCGTAAAGTCTACGCTTGTCGGACGAGCTTCAAGTACCGTTCCGTCTGCATCATCATCTACCCATACCTTGCGCAGGGTGAGTATGGTGTTGGCGCCGTATCTGTTAACAAAGGTATCAGATCCGGTTGAACCGTCGCCCCAAACCACTCCGGATGCAGGTATCTCAAGCGTACCGTCAGCCTTTCTGGTTACGGTTATCTTGAGAGTGAGTTCTGAATGATCGTAGTACAGATCGTCATAGGTCTTTCCGCCGTTAACCTCGCTTAGCTTATAGGTGAAGGTCTTAGTGTCGCCTGCGTTAAGCTTGTCGGTCATATCTTCACCGGTGAAGGTGAATGTTCCCAGCGGAATATTCTTTGTATTGCTCAAGATGTCTGTCAGACCGGTCTTGATGGTTACCCAACCCGGTGTCGGCATCGGAGCATCGGTAGAAGTGCTCTCCAGCTTGAAGGTGAACTCTTCACCGTTTCTGAACTTACGTCCCGCAATTTGTTTGATTGCATTTGGTGAAACGCTTACTCTTACCGGTGTATGGCTGTTGGTTACCGTATAACCCGCAGTCTGGCTTCCGCCTATTGTCGGCATCTGATCGGTATTTCCGATATTGTATCCACGAATCGGATCGATGGTTACATTAACGGTTGTATCGTTTACGGTATCGTTTGTTACATCTCCATCTTCCTTGATGGTGTATGTTATTTCCTTGCCGCCTGCAGCAAACTTGGGTAGTCCTTCGAAGATGACTCTGTTCAGTGTGCCCTGAGTTTCGTCGGTCTTCTTGCTGGCTATGGTTATGTAACCGTTTGCGTATGAAGCAAGTACCGGATCAGCACCGTTTGTAACGGTCTTAACCGTTGCTCCCGTGGGCAGTGCCTTAACCAGCTCTTCGGCGTGGCCTTCCCACGACTGATACAGTCTGTAATTGATTGTGTCAGGTCTCAGATTGTCTACGTCTGATGCGTCGTTCCAAATCTTATCAACCGTGAATCCAATCTTATCCTCTGCATCAGTATTGGTGATGCTGAAGGTCAAGGTATCCTTATTTGTATTCCATTCATTCAGCAGGATCTGACGGATCGTTGCCTCATTATCAAGGTTGCCCCAGAGGTCTGTTCCTGTACCCAGGTTGGTCTCGGTAGCTGTGTAGTTATATACAGAGCCATTGGCATCCGCGTAAGGCAGGTTGGTCCACGCATCTGTCCATGTCCATGTATCGTTGCCGGCGTTGGCACCTACCGTTGCCGTTGCCTTTGTCAAAGTCTTCTCACTGCCGTATGGAACACCATTCTGATACAGTGTAACCTTGATCTGTTCCGGTCTCTGGTTGTCGTGGTTACCGTTGTCGTTCCACTCCTTAACTACGCTTACCTTGACAAGCTGCGTATTGGTAATGGTTCCGCCCTTAAGAGCCTTGCTTGTTTCGCTTGCCTCGTTGGCCCTGGTGTTTGGATTATCCGGGTTGCTGTATACACCCCTGGAGTATCCCGTAATCGGATTCGGATTCTCTACAACGCTATAGACGATCTCAGGCTTGGTGAGGTCTCCGCCTGTGCGCTTTGGAAGTCCGGTCCACTTAAGTGTATATGTTCCGTCTCCATTGTCCGTAACGGTGAGCTTGCTGGCGTTGGCCGCAGTCACGTCTTCGCTTCCGGCATAGAGCTTGACCATGCTCTTATAGTCGTTGCCTGCAGGACTATTCGCTGGCGGACGAACCGCTGTAGGAGTTGCGGTTGTGCCGTCTACATCGATCCACTTCTTGGTTACTACGAACTCTGTGTAAGAGTTGGTTATCTCTGCGTACTTGTAATCGCCCTTATTCAGGCGGATTTTGATTCCTCCAACATCGGCCTGTGGGTAGAGACGTTGATATCCTGTCGGAACAGTGTTCTCTGTTATTACATAGCAGATCTGTGTGCCGTCATCAGCGTGCGTCGGAAGATCTCCTATCTCAAAAGCTCCTGCCTCATTTATAAACCACTCGTCGCCGGAGTTATCCGTCTTGGTCATTGTGTAGTTGATGGAAGCAACCTTGGTATTGGTGCCCGTGCCATCATCAATAACCGCATAAGTATTATTCAGATCTCCGTCCTTGGTTGCGGTGATGGTGAATGTTACGCTGTCCGGTCTTGTGCTTGCGGCATCGCTGTCATCGTCCCAAATCTTAATCGGTGCGATGGCTCCCTTGTCGCGGTTGTATGTGTTTACAAGGGCGATGGACGGTTTGGTATTTCCGCCGCTGCCCGAATTATAGTTTCTAACCGCAGGTGTAGTATTGGCTGCTCCTGCCGGCATGGTGAATTCCGCATATGTCGGATTCTCCGAAACATGCGTTGCATCATCGTCACCGTTTACGGTTGTCGTCGTTGAAACATAGCTGTATCCGGTCGGACTATCGTATCCAACTTCTTCAGCTGTTACCTTGGTTCCGGCAACTACTCTTTCCAGAGTCCACTTATAGTTGCCGTCAGCGTCGGCTGTCAAATCACCTATGGTCAGTTCTTCTGTCTTGGTCTCAAACTTCTTGCTGGTCGGGTTGTTCCAGACGTAGCTGACCTTAATCTTGAAGCCTGCAGGCAGAACAGCCTTTGGAATAATATTGTTTTCGCTGTCTACGAACTTCTTGGTGATTTCAACATCGCCTACCTTTGCTGCGTTCTCAACCGTACCACCGCTATAGAGGGCGTCAGTCTTGGTCTTAAGCGCATCAACGGTAGCAGCGTTATTCAGATATGTTGTTTCATATCCTGTAATCTCTGCCTCAACTATCTTATAATAGTAGGTTTTTCCGCTTCCGTCCTTCTTGGCAAGTCCGGTAATGGTGAAGGTATCATCCTTCTGAGTCTTTGTAGTCCAGTCAACATGATAGTCACCATTGGCAACACCTGTTGAGAGGAGTCCCATATCAGTCCACGTTGTTGAATCATCCCAGTCGGCAGGAGCCACTGTGGTTCTGTACAGATGGAGCTGACTCATGAGTTCTGCGCTGTTGTTATGGGTGATGCTTGTATCACCGTCAACCCAGCTCTTTGTTCCCACAAAGGTTGTCTCCTCAGGTGTGTATTCGTTTGTTACGGTGTAGCCCTTAATCTGATCTCCTATGATCACCGGCTTGTTGCTGTACTTGCCCGGTGTTCCAGGATCAGCGTAAGCGCTGTCTGTTCCTGTCGGAATAACTTCCTTAACAACGTAGAGGATTGTCTTACCCTTCTCAGTCAGAGGCAGGTTAATCCATTCGCCGTTCCAGGTGTATGTATTGGTCGGCGCGGTTTCATTGGCCTGGGTGTCGACATCGTCATCGGTTGACGGCGTGCTGCCGTCTTCATCAGTTTCCGCAGTACCATCAAGTACAAGATCCTCGATCTTGATGATATCGCCAACCTTCATGGTGCTTTGATCGCCCTTGGCAGCCTTATCCGCATCGACATCTGCCTTAGTCGCAGGACGTCCCGTGCCGCTGGTGCCGCTTACGAGTTCCTCTGTAGTCTTGTATGCGCCCTTGCCACTATTGGCATCCGGATCCCATACATATTTGTACAGCTGGAATGTAACATCTGTCGGACGTGCGCCGTCAATGTTGTTTTGGTCATCCCAAACCTTGGTCACCTTAACTGTGTTTGTGGCCGGTGTCAGGGAGTTCTTGATGTCTATTGTCTGTGGAGTTACCGTAATGGTATCGCCAACATTTTCTGCCAGACCGGCATCTACTTCTGCCTGGGTAGCCGCATGTGTGCTGTTTCCGTCAAGCTCAATCTTGAGGGACGCATCGCCGGCAGCCTTGTAGTCAGCTTCTGCAGTGCTGTCTACTGCGTACTTGGCAACATATCCGCCTATGCCTTCTTCTAGTACGAAGTACTTGATAACATTTCCGTTATCATCGTAAAGCGGCAGGTCTTCCCAAGTGATACCTGTGCTCCAAGAATCTGTCTCGGTACCCTGCTTGGTGATGGTCTTCTTATCAACTTCAACCTGAACGGTCTTGGTCGTTGCCGAGCCGCCCGGGGTTTCCGCAGGAACGATTACTTCTTTGTACAGATGTACGATAACTTCTTCCGGACGTGTGCCCTCAACACCCTGAGCATCATCCCAAGTCTTGGTTACCTTGAGGTTATCCGTAACGTCGTATATGTTGGTTACATTGAGCGGCTTAACCGGATCGTAACGCTCCTTATAATTGGTAGGAACTTTTATCTCTTGAATTCTGTAGATGTATTCGTTGCCGTCCTTGTCTGTTGTGTCCAGATACGGATCTACATATTCGGTATTCGTTACAACGCCGGTCTGAGGATCCTTAGTCTCCTTCTTAGCCTTGATGGTATAGGTGTACGGACCGCTGCTTCCCTTGCCCGTTGCAGTTGCTTCTTCGCCTTCCTGCTTCGTGTATTCGTATTTGTAGGTGGTAGTGGTCGTTCTCTCGCACCATCCAAGACCTTTTGGATTCTCCGTGCCCTCCGGCGTGATTGCGTCGCCAGTTGATTCGTCGTAGTAGGTCTTGTTAGGATCTACGCTCGTATCCTCTGTTACGTTATAGCTGTAGGTGTCAACCGGAGTTCTTGTCTGCTTCGCCCATACGATATAGAGCTTGTTTCCGGCTTCGTCTTCAGCAACGTCACTGAAGTTCTCACCATCAGTCGAGCGCTGGAGCTTGAGTCCCAGTTCGTCTATGGGCTCTGTTGACGGATCAATTTCCGTATTCTCATTCATGAGAGCGACGGTACCGTTATGGTGCGTTGCCTTCTCTCCGCCGACCCACTTCTTTTCGCCTTCAATCGGTGTCTCAGTCAAAGCATAGTTAGTGTAGACCGGAACATACTCTCCCGAATTACGATCGTCGAAGCTTACTTCAACATCCAGCTCGCCGGAGCCGTCGTCCTTAACTACAATCTTGACCAAATGCTCCACGGTGGTGTATTTGATCTTGTTGCCTCTTCCGTCGTCGGCTACATAGTAGTATAGGTTGTTTCCTTCTGAATCTTGTCCGCAGACCTCATCAGTCTTCTGAGCACCAGGCGGCAGTACTTCTGTTATCTTGTAGATAAACTCACCGCCCACCAAGTTGGTATCCGGGTCGTGTCCCAAATCGCTACGCTTAATTACGAGTTCCTTAAAGTTAGCGGCAAATTCATTGACGCTTACCTTGTCGTTCGGGTTGCTCGTCTTCTTGGCTGTGGCGATATTGCCATTGGTACCTGTGTATTCCGGCAGATGATTTACTTCTGTCGATTCATGCTCCGTGTATTTGGCCTTATCAGTATCGGAAAGACCTTCATACTCAACCGGACCTATAACTACGCCTGTATCGTTATTAACGTAAGTCTTTACAGTCCTGTCGTCACCTTCATTGATATAATCGCTGTCGCCTGCAAGCTTGCTCTTAACAGGAGTGATCTTGAATTCGAATTCTTCATTATTCCACTCCTTGCCGATGTACTGCTTAACAACACCGACGTTAGCCTTACCGGGTATATCCTCCGGGAAGTTGGTTACATAGAGCTGCGTTACGCGATCGGTCGGTTTGAGATATTCATTCTCGGTGCCTTCCTTGAACTGTGCTCCGGTATGGAATGGCACATCTTTGAACTTCTCTGTATTTCCGACTACATCCGTTGCGCTGGTCTCGTTATAAGGTGTTTCATTATACTTAACAGTAGCATGGGTGGGCTTCTCTTCAATTACCTGGTAGTAAACCCACTTGTCGTTCAGATCCTTATCGTCGGCTCCGTCGGTTGTAATTGAGCCATCCTCCTCTATGACGACAGATGAAATATTGGCATAAGCCGGCAGATTCTCCCATTCAACGGTTAGCTCTTTTCCGGTAGCGCCCTTCTTGATAACCTTGGTTCCTTCTATTTCATATGGGAACCAATCCGAACCATCCACATCGTAGAAGTTGGTGCCGTTGATGGACCACTGCAGCTTCAGTGTTACATCCTCTGTTGCAGAGCCGGCCCAAGCCTTGGTGGCCTTGAGATTGCGTTTAAGCTTATTGGCAAATGTAACAGCCGTAGCCCTTTCATCTGATTCGCCACCTGTAGCATTTGGTATATAACGTGGTATGGTGCCGTAGCGATCCTCAAAGATCTCTACATAGTACTTGAGTTCACCGTCACCTGTGTCGTATACGGTAATACGTGCATACTCGGTATCAGGATCGGGTTCAAGGTCCTTAACAACGTTTGCATTAACGTCATTGAACTCCTTGGTCTCTTCAATGGCGTACATGAATTGTCCATAGACGGTTCCTAGTGGAAGGAGGTGCGTTTCTTTTTCCGCTCCTTCTGCCATATTGTAGCCAGTTACGTCATATACTCTGAAGTCCGGTTTGTTCTCTTCAGGTGCTGTCCTGTTCTCTTCAGTGATAACCTTGTTAAGATCAGAAATGTTGATCTTGATTGCAGGGAAATCAAAGCTGACAGGATCATGTGTTCCAGTCTTATCGCCCGTCGTGCCCTTATCCGGCGTAACTCTTATGACGTGCTCGCCTTCTTTGTTATGGACTGCATTTCCTGCATCGAGCTGCGTGTTGCGCTCAGTGTGACTGTAGGTGTTCTGCTCTGGGAAGTCGGTTGGATCTGCATCCGTGAACGGAGCTCCTGCCATAGGAATCATCCTGAAGTCAAAGTTATCGCTAGCCACCCAGTCACGGCCCATGATGTACTTATTAACGGGGACGGTAACCTCGGTCTCAGCCTCATACTTATTGGTATATACCGGTGTGAACTGAGTACCGCTTGAGATGTCTGCCTGATCCGTCCAGTCGTAAGCTATCTGTACCTGCAGATCCTCGGTACGATTCTCGCGAACCTTGACGTGTACTTTGTGCTCGTCACAATCATAGGTGATGCCGTTGCTGAACTTGACGGACTTGAGTGTCTCTCCATCTCCGAGGGTAGGCATAGCCTTGTTGGTGATTGCTTTGGTCTCGGTTGTTTCACCGGCAGTGCCTTTGTTCTTAACAACGGTGTACTCAACAGGATAGTTCTGGTTGGCACCTGTAGTTACAATCTCTGGCAGCTTCTCTCTCATGATGTAGTAGAAGTCACCCTGCATGTGCCTATCTGTCTTGTCGTATTCAAGGTCAGATGTTGTATAAGTGATTGCACCGAAACGTGCCAAACGTTCAAGGTTTCCGTTTGGATCTACGACTATAGCGCCGTCATTCTCTTTTGCATGAGTGGTGGATTCTTTCTGTGCAACGTAATCCTGTTTGCTCTCGCCATCCGTTAGGGCGGCCCACTCAACTGCTGTTATGACATCATCTGGGTCTTCCTTGTTGATGTACTTAGTATTGTCGGTAGGATCTACTTTATAGTTACCCTGAGATACCTTTGGTAGGGCGCTATACTCTGCCTCCGTCTTGGGTGTGGTCTCGTCGTTCTTATTGATGTATCCCTTTATGACAGTGTCGGAGTAGAGGCTTGTATTTTTCTCCGGCATCGGAACTTTAGCCTTACCAGCTTCGCTTTTATCAATATCGACGATTTCATCATTCTCGTTATATACAGCCACACCGTACGGGATAAGTTCAAACTCAAAGTCGTCCGTATCCTTTATCCAATTACGTCCGAGGAGCTGCTTAACGGCAGCGATGTTAGCTGTGTTGGTGGCTACGACGGTGTTCTTAACAACAAGTGCGGCGTCCGCGCCTGCAAGGCTCTGATTATTTACGTAGAGGGCGCCGGTTGTTTCAACGCCATTCTTGGTTACAGAGTACTCTGGGCTATAAGATCTGGTGTAAGCGTCGGAGGTGTTATCCTCTACCAGCAAGTAAACCGCACGGTAGGTTATACCGTTCTTTACAACATACTTAGGAAGATCTTTGTTGAATCCATCTTCGTTTTCTATTAGCAGACTGCTGGTGGTATTGCTTCCCGCGTCATACCTAGGATCGCCATTCTGCTTTAGGAACTCGCCACGCCTTACATCGTAAACATAACCGAGTCTCTCCCAGAATGGTCCGCATTCCTCGTAATTGGCCCTGTTTTCAGGTGTTAAGCCGTCATAGACCGCCTTGCTTATGACGTCGTCATAATTTGTTTTGTTGATATATTTTTTCGGATCCCACAGCTCGTTCTTGTCTTGGACGAATGTAACTGCGCTATCTCCGTCCAGACCTGCTTCGTCAGTCAGCGGGAAGAGGTGCCTCTCAAGATGTAGCGTAACATCTTCAATCGCAGGACCACCGATCCACTGCTTCTTAACAGGAATATCTATGGTCTCACGGTTCTCAAAGTGAGCAATATGAACTTCTTTATATCCCGCTGCGGTTAAGCCTGCAGTATTTCCTGCAGTCTTCATGGCATTGGCCTGAGTTCTCTCTTCCTCTGTGAGCAATCTCTTGAGACGGTTGGTGTACTTGGCCTTTTCAGTATCGCTCATAGCCTTATACTCTGCGGCAGTCTTGAGCTCTGCAAACGGATCGGTCTTGCTTACATAGTTATAAACAGCCTCGAAGTTTTTCTTCTCTGCGTCAGATAACGCGTTGTACTGTTCAACGGTCTTTTTTACACTTGGATCGGATTTGCTTACGTATTCTTCAATTAACAGTTTGTCTACGATCCATGCCGTATGCTTTGTGATTTCATTCTTGCAGGATGCGTCCGTATAATAGCGGACGTCAAAGCTTAGGGTACCGTCCCAATTGTCGGTAACCTTTACCTTGGCAAAGATTCTGCTGTCATCGTAGGTCAGTCCGTCTACGGTGTATCCATTAAGTCCAAGCTGGTCTCTTTCAGGATCCGAAGTTGCGCTTCCGTTCTCAGTGATTTCGTAGATGAAGTAAGCTTCACCCTTCTTACCCAGGAGTTCTCCTGTGTATGGGTTTCCGTTTACGCCAAATGCCCACATGCTATTTGATAGCTTCTGCAGGTCATGTTGTGGATTGTCAGTTGTACCACTTGTAACGAGCGGATTCGTTACGTAGGAGTCGTTCGGCTGTGCGCCAGGCGTGTTAAGCATTGCTCCCGCGATACTTGTTATGGTGAACTGGAAGGCATCGCCACTCTCATTGGCGTAGTCTTCCCATGCTCTACTTTGGATATTCTTTTCTATCCATGCCTTAGCTTCGCCGTAGGATGAATAGACATTCTCGAATACAGGAGCCTGAGTCGTCCACTCAACGCCTGTGACTGCACCGGCTTCGCTTCTCTTGAGCGACGCCCAGCTGTGCTCTGCCGTTACAACGTTGTTGGCATCAGCTGTTGCAACGACCTTCATGATCTCTACTTTTGGCTTCCATGGTGTGTTCGGGTCATCATCGTCAGCATCGTAGGTGATTCCCTGATCGTCCTTTTCTTCGACGATGGTTCCCTGATTATCCTTGGCCTCATAGACCTTGTAGTAGAAGGTAGATGTCTTGGTTGTCGCATCGATGTCAGTCGCATCGTAAAGTATCGGCGAGAAGGAAACTGCACGTGCAGTACCTACCGCAGTGTTTACATTCAGTGCGCGACCATACTGCTCTCCATTACCTGGTAGCGGAACTGCGGCCTTGGCATCTTGATCCTCTTGAGAATCTGTAAACTCTATGATCTCACCGGTTGTTTCATCTATGCTCTTGATTGGCTCAATCCAGAAGTAGAATACATCCTTATCCGCTTCATTTTCTCTATTGTTCTTTATATACTTGGCATCCCATTCTCTTCCGCTGAGGTCCTTTAGGACATCAACTTTGGCGGTGCCTTCTTCCATAAGCTTATTGATATTGGTGACCGTAAGAATTCTTTGTCCAGCGGCATCGATTTCTTCACCATAATGAGCTTCAAATCGGTCGTCCGTCCAGGCACCATCCTGGGTGGTTTCAAAGATTCTATATTCGTATGGATTTCCTGCGCCGTCCATCTGTGGCAAGTTTTGGAACAGCTCAGGTTCCATATCTCCAGGAGCAACAAGTGAGGTGTCAAACTCTGAGGATGTAAAGAGACGCTGTCCTTCTCCAGAGCCTTCTGTTACTCTCTCCCATCCGCTCTTAAGCTTGATCTCGTAATCGCTCCTATTTACTGCCGGTACGTAGTTTTCTTTATCGGCAACCGGCAGAGCGTTATATTCATCCTGAGAAACAACCGTAGAATCGTTCTTGTTAACATACGAATTGTATTCAGCCTCAGAAATGACAGAAGAATCGTTCTTGTTTACGTATTGAGGATCACCATTTCCGTCCAAATCATACGGTGTCCAAGTAGTGATTTTGATCGTGGCTACAGCGCTATCAATGCTGTATGGCGATTCCGTTGTGCCGTCACCGGTTAACTCGTGCCATTCAGGTGCTCCTTCTCCAGTCTCATTCTTGTTCACATATTTCTTGCCGTTGGAGTGGTTGTATACATCGTAAGTCTTGGACTCAACTGTTACAGTTGTTCCGGTCTTGATTGGCGCCGCAGTACTGTTCACCTCATCCATAGCAGGAACAACAGGCTTATAGTCCTTCTGCTCTTCTTCGGTCTTTTGGTTGTAATCATGTACGGATATCTTTTCACCGGTAGTCTTGTTCTCATACTGGGTGAAGATAGTTCTGTACAGATAGAACCTAACGTTTACGTTGGCTCCACCAAGCCAATACTTCCTAGTGGATAGGTTGTTCTTACTGGTGTTATCCACTCTGAGGATAGCCTCTGTTGTTTCTTGCTTATATTCAGAAAGTGTCGGGTTGGTAGGCTGTGGATCAGCTTGTTCTGTTGCAATGCCATATGGATCTTCATCCGTACCACTTCCCGTTATTTCATAGTAAATATACGGATCCGGATCGGTGCCCTCTCCTGTCCTTACGTATTTCTTTCCGTCCTTTATATAGACATCGTAAGAGGTGCCGCCGACCTCAATGGTTTCAATCTTATCTACAAAGGTTCTCTGGATGTCATCTGCTACCAAGGAGTCTTTGAATTTCACATTCTGAACAACACCGGCTGTGTCTGTGTAATTTACGTAGTATGTATTTACATACCAAACTTTAGCTGTGTCATCCAAGGTTTCTTCAAGTCTGTACTTGATAGGTGCGCCGTTGGCAAATGCCGGTAGATCCTTAAATACGGCTTCCCAGGAATTCGGGTCCGCAACGTCAACCTCGTAGACACCGGCCTTAATAATTTTCTCTCCTGCTGCAACAGCGGCATCGTATGCGCCCTTCTCTGTTGCGTCCTCCGTGCCATCGCCATCCAGGTCATAAACCAGAACGGTGTCATCCAGCGGAAGTCCGCTTTCATCCTTGTCAAAGGCGCTTTCGTCAGGAATTTCACCTCTACCGTCAAGGACTATGCTTCCTTCCTCGCCTTCTTTATTATCGATTTCTCTATAAAGAGTGATCTTAAGTGTTCCTGGACGATGTCCTAGGGAATTATCGTTATCTACCCAGTTCTTGACTACTCGTATGGTCAGGATCTGTGGTGTGTGGGTGTTGGTAACTTCAACTATCTGGTTGATAGGTTTATTATCATCGTCAACCAGATTAAAGTTTTCGTCGCCGGTGGCAACGGTCTCGTTCTTTGTAACCTTATATATTTCGTCGTCAAGGATTGTTCCGGTTTCTTTGATCCTGTAGTAAACAACTTTACCGTCACGATAAGCCGGCAGGTCAATCCATGTGTATGCATTGTTGTTATCCTTATGGATAGCGCCGCCTGCGTAGGTGGTATCTTTAGTGTCTACATCCACCAGGGCAGCAGGGATTATTGTTCCCGGGTTTTGAGGATCCTCGTGTGCAGGGACAAATATTTCAGCTGTATCCCAATGTGTCTCAGGGTCAAAGTCCTCGTCGTTAGGATTCTTGGTTGTATACTGGAGGGTCATAGTAGGAAGCTGCTCTTCGCGAGGAACTACATGTGTCTCGGGATCCTCAGCGCCGGTAGGACGTGCGCCGTCCTGGTCGTCCTCATCGTCCCAAACTTTTCTTACAAGAACATGAGCAGTAAGCGGTGTATCTTTTACGGTAAGGGTTCCACTTCTTTCATCGCTTCCTTGCTCCCACACTCCTTCTTCTTCCGCGATTGTTTCATCGCCAAAGATCAGATTCCAGATTCTCTTCCACCAATTGGTTTGATGGTCTGTATCCGGATTCATATATGTAACCTTATTAAGGTTTTGATCGACTTCGATTTGGTAAGGCGTTCCGTCAGCAGTGTATCCGGCAGGAGCATTTGTCTCTGCGATAGTATATGTTCCTGTTCTGTTGAAGTTGATTGTAGCCAGACCATTCTCGTCAGTTATAACTTTGATCTCATCTACTTCGCCAGCGACTTTTATCTCGGTGAGATCGCTTTCATTTGGCTGTGGATCTGCTTTTTCGGCTGCCACTTCGTCGTTTGCACTTACCTCACGCCAGTCGCTTCCTATCTTGACATATCTATGTCCTTGCTTGTCGGTGAATACAGTATATTCTCTTCCTCCGACAGTAACCTTTTTGTAGTTGGTTTCTTCTACCTTGGTAAGGTTTGCTTTATTAGGCTGCGGATCTGCGGCTTTTGATGCTATAGTTGTTCCTCCGGTAACGACATAGTATTTACCGTCGGCCTTTCTTACGTAGAATTTTCCGTCGCTTGAGTCCTTTAGGAGGGTTAGTCCGTTAATCTGCTTATACGTACTGGTCCCAACTTCTGTCTTAAGCTGGTAATTTGTATACACGGTGAACTCCGCTCCCTGAAGCGGCATACCGGTGTATGCGTCTAATTTCTTTATGGTAACAGGAAGGCTATTTATCTCATCGTCAATAATCGGCGTGTTAATAAATCCGCCCTTATAGCCCTTGATTTCCTGGTTTTCTACTATCTTGTATTTATCTCCAACAAGAGCGAGCTTATATGTAACTTCACCGCCCTCTTCTTCCTTAACAGCACCGCCTGTAACGGTAAAGGAGTTGGCCCTATTAAGACTCTCTGTAACGGTATAAGTTATCTCTTGTCCGTTGTCATACGCCTGGAGATTATCAAATACGACGCCATAGTTATAGCCGTCTGTCTTATAGGCCTCGTTATACGCAGGTTTTATATCTTCTTTTCTAGGTTCCTGTCCTGCAGGTACAGGTGTAGCTGAATAACTGCCCGTGGTTCCTGCATTCTTGTCGTCCGTTGAAGATACTTCATAGTAAACATATGGGTCAGAGTCGGTACCGGAACCCTCTCTTACGTATTTCTTTTCCGTGGTTGCGTCGCGGTATACCGTCTTTCCATTCGAGGTCATAACTCTGTCGTTGGCCTCGGTTTTACTTAGGGTAATCTGCAGATAGTCATTGGCGGAATTCGGATCAAGATCAACAGGAACGTCATCTCCACTGGCGTTCTTTATAGTACCGCGAAGAGTAAATACAATGTCACTCCTATCATAGTCACTGTTATTAGCTGCGACAGGATTGGTCGGTGGTGTACTTACGGGTTCGCTAAAGTCCACTTTTCCGTTGTTATATTCATAGTAAACATAGGGATCGGTGTCTGTTCCTTCACCAGTCCTTACGTACTCATTGTCGCCTTCTTTATATATGTCGTATATTTCGTCTGTTGCGCCGTCTTGATAATAGTTTGCCTTACGCTTTCCTTCGGCGCCGTTGTAGAGGTCGTCGTCATTCCAATTCTTGGTGATCTCTACTTCTATATCCGAAACGGTATGCTCATTCTTAACGCTAACAGACTGATAAGGAATACCCTTGTCAGCTGTGTTGTAACCGTTCATGAGAGCATTAGCAAAGGTGCTCGTATCCGGAGTCTTGGGGTTGGTAGGGTCATAATCCGGATCCGACGTGCTATAAGTAGATGAATCAAATGCAACATTGGCACTTACCTGATTGAAGAAAACTTCATAATACTTGGTGCCTCTTACTACGTATTCTTTGTTGTTTGTCGGATTCTTTACAACCTGTTCACCATTTATAACTTTAGGCTCTTCCGATCCTGAAACGGGTTCAAGCTTGTCCGGATTGGGTCGACTGCTTTCCGGCACAGGTGTCGAACTGGCCACCCAATCGTTAACCTCATAATACTCCCCATCTCTTACGTTGTAATACTTGCCACTGGTGCTGTCCTTATAGATAAGCCACCCTTCTGTAGCTTTGGTTTCTTCAGATGTCAAATAGAAGGACTGTCCATCCTTATACTCAGGACTCTTATATCCCGTAAAAGCAGGATCGGTTCCGGAGTAGGTTCTAACATCTAAGTCAGCCTGGGTTCCCTCTACCAAACGATAGAGAATCATACGGTCTGCTTTACCGTTGGAGTCATAGGTATAAACCGGTAGGTACTGCCAAGTATATGGGTGCTTTACAACATTCGGATCTGTGCTATCTTTGTTTGGATCGTTATTCTGAACAAAGGTACCATCCAAATATTCGCCATATGTAGCGCTAGTGGAATTCTCATCCTTTCCGGAAGGAACATTCTGAGGAGTTATCGTCTCATCGCGAGAGTTTTTTTCAACATTGGTCCAAGTTGCACCGCCGTCAATGGATCTCTGAAGTTTAACTTTAGGCCATTCTTCCGTTCCATCTGCTCCGGCACGCATTCCGTCTTTGTCGTTGCTATCATTCCAGATTTTAGAAACGAGAATATCGGCTGTGGTTGGCTGCCATTCTACGTGAATCTTTTCATCGTGCTTGGCGTACGGGAATACAAAACTATAGGTTCCATCTTCTTCATATTTAAGAGTTCCTGTAAGAACCTCGTCATCATATATGACTGCGCCTGTAGAATCTACGCCTATAGGACGTTTTATTCCGTCGTCTCCGGCAGCGGTAGTCCAGGTGACCGTATCACCCTTCTTCATTTTTTCAATATCGGCACTGTCGAACTTCACCGTATGCATAACGCCATTCTTGTCCGCTATCTGAAGAGTCTTAATCTTATAGCCGACATCCGGCGTCATGGTGTATGTAACAGTCTTTCCTTCTGCAACAACATAGGTACCGGGACCGAGAACATTACTTCCGTCAGTAAGTTGCTTATTGTAGTTACCATCCGCAGTAATCTGAATATTACCGTTCGGACCAGTAGTGGATGTGTAGCGGTACCAGATCTGCTGGCTGTTGAATATGTAGGAGTTCATTGACGCGCCAGCACTACCGTGTCCGCTAGCCGTTACTTTAAACCCTTTAGCGGCATCGGCAAGGGTTACGAAGCCTGCGTTGTAGCTGTTATCGTTTCCGCCAAGACCGCCCGTCACACCACTTAGGTTTGCATCTACTTGGTTACCTATGAATTTAATGTTCCCATTGTGCAGCGAGACGTTTGGATAGAAATATTGTCCCTTTACCCCTGTAATTTTACCCGGGTTATCTTCCTGGTTTGTGTTTGGTCTTACATATACATAGTCGGATGCCTGTCCGCCGGTGATTTCCATGGCCTCGGAGAAGAAGCTGTGCGCCGTTCCATCTTGGCCATCGAAGTTGGTGTCATAGGAATACCAGAGGGGCTTAGCCGTATTGTTTCCGCTGCCCACGTCCGGATCTCTATCCAGGTTGATACCGCAGACGGCGAAAACGAATGTCCCCGCTGCCGGGGTGCCGTCCTTGTTTACGATTTGATAGGTGGCATCTATCGTCAGACCTGTTACCGGAGAATTGTTGCTGCCTGCAGCATTGCCATAGGTATACGTATTATTAAATCCTGTGACCGGATTACTAACCGTAGCATTAACCACAGCTGAGGAAGTCGGAAATGTGTCCCTCATATCTGTTGTATCCGTACCACCATAGGCGAAGGAGTTTCCCTTGACTAGAGATACAGCACCTTGATAATGCTGTGCTTCATCTGGTTTGAAGAACTTTTGTGTGCCTTTTGTGTAAACTGTGTAATTTTTTCCGTTATAATTAAATGTCTCGGCAGTAGTTGTCAGACCGGTCGGCTGGGGATTAACAGGTTCAGCGCTATGGTATAGAACGCTATAATATCTGTGGTTGTTACCTTCCTTCCTGTAGGCATACTCCTTATTCGTACCAGCTACTTTGTATATAGGCATTCCATCTATCGACTCACCGGTTGCCGTCATGTTCATGCTTGAGTCGGTCGGTGCTTTATTGGATAGACCTGCATGGCTCGTCACTCTCCATCTTTTGATTTCGTAGTACTTTGTACCATCAGGCGCTGCGTTATATCTTTCGTCTATGACAATTCTGGCATTCGAATAAGTAATGACAAGATCTGCCCTCTCACCGTTAGGCAGAATCGCTGCATCAGAAAATGTGACTTTGACCAGATCTTCCTTGAGTTCGTTTATTTTATTCGGAACCATTTTTATGGCGCCAGCACGGTTGCCGTCATAGAGCACTCTGTTATTTTCATCGACGTAAAGTCCTGCTATTATAGACGTATTTTTGGACACAATCTCTGTGGTGCCCCCGCCTTCGGGAATCATGCTCTGGTCGATAAATATGGTTCCAAGAGGAAGTCCGGCTGCAAAGCTGGTCGGAGATGCCGTGCTTTGGGACTGGTACACACTCTTTCCAGTAGATGTAGTCACAGAATTATAAGTGCCATAGCCAGGACCGTAACCATAATATGTAACCCCACTAGAGCTAGGGCCATTAGTTCCTAAGCCGGTGTTGATGGTGTCTGTATAAAAATCACTGGCGCCACCGGATGTCTCGGAATCCGGTACAGTGTTCACGAGGTCGTCAGCGAATGCAATTTGAGGGATGCTTCCAAGAATCGTTATGAAAGAAAGGAGTACGACAAGAAGGGCTGCTATAAAGCGACCCCCGTGATGGGTATTCACTTTGCTGCCCGACGTGCCCGAATCAGCTCGCCGGGTCGACGCCCCAGGGCAGGACGCCTTTCCCCTCTTAAGGATTCTAACCTCTTCCGAAGTTTTCCTTACGACAGTTTTCTCTTGTCCCTTAAAATCTTTCATTTCTCTTCCCTTCAACAGTGAATATAAATGGCGCATTAATTTATATTTCCGGAGAGCTTTGATTTTTTTGCATGCACAAAAAAATCTCAATACTCCCCCACGTTTTATTCTACAATGTTACATTTATATATGCAAGTAAAATTTTGGGAGGGCCAATATTGAGAAAATGGCTAAAAATAGTGGGGCAGATGGGTTTTACTTGGTGCTTCCTAGGAGTTCTGATCTGAACTTACCGACCATGGCTTTTTCGGCACGCGAAACGGTCATTTGGGAGATTCCAAGCTCGCGCGCAATGTCGGATTGCGAACGATTGTTCAGGAAGCGCTCTGTGAAGATTTTTCGGTCCTGAGATTTCATTTCCGAGACTACTTTGTTTATGATTTCCATGAGTTCAACGCGGCTATATCCAACCTCCTCAAAGGCTGTATAGCGCTCAAATAGGGCGTCTCCGTCGTCGCCGGACTCATCAAAGGTCTGGTCGAGAGAGTAGGCGCTATAGGCTTTGGCGCTGTCCATAGCCTCGATTATCTGTTCTTCTTCTATGCCGGTCGCTTCGGCTATTTCCTTGACTGTGGGCTGGCGAAGGAGCTTCCCGGCAAGGTCTTCTTTGGCTTCCTGGACTTTTGCGGCTATTTCCTTGAGTCTGCGGGGAACCTTGAGGCTCCACTGCTTGTCTCTAAAGTATTTTTTTATTTCGCCGAGGATGGTAGGGGTAGCAAAAGTGCTGAATTCAAAGCCTTTTTCCGGGTCAAAGCGCTCCACGGCGGAAACGAGCGCAAGCGAAGCAACTTGGTAAAGATCGTCGTATTCTACGCCTTTCCCCAGGTATTTTTTTATTAAAATATCGACCATATAGAGGTGTTTCTCTACAAGTTCGTTCCGTTTTTCGATTGTTGGGTCGTTCCTATAGTCCAGGAACAGGTCCATGTCTGTCATTTCTTATGTTTCCTCTGTCTGCGGGCGTTAAGCTGTGCGCGGCTAAACTGCGGGCGGCTAAGCTGTGCGCGCAGAGCTATGCTTGGCGCAGGGCGATGCCTATGCGCGCTTGACCATGTTTATGAATTTATGGCCGTCTTCGTCGCGACCGACTTTGACGCAGTTCATGAGGGAGCGCAGCATTACCATGCTTATATCGCCCTCCTGTGGGCAGTTGGCGCATTGTTCGCTCATTTTCTCGAGCGCGTGCTTCTCGCAGGCGTCGATTATTGTGATTTCTACCACGCCTTGGTCCACGGTGAAGTCTATCTCGTATTTGTCGCTATAACCCTCGTTTCCGTGGCAGCTTACTGTCTTGCAGGCTTCGGTGACGGCTGCCTTGATGTCGTCCGCCTGTTCCACGTCAAAACCCGCCTCCGACGCAATTGAGCTCGTCGCAAGCCTGATCATGGTCATATACTCCGGCTTTCCCGGAATGGTGAATTTTAGATTGTCCATAGTATCCTCCGTAAGCTAATTATACCACAAGATTTTCACTTAAAAAGACGCCTCGCTCGTGTCCTGAGACATGGGCGGGGCGCCTATTTTTGCTTGTTTGCGCTTGTTTACGCTTATTTACGCCTTACGCTTGTGCGAAGTTTAAGCGCGGCTGCAAGCAGCATGGAGGAGGCGAGGAGCATCATCCACTCTGCCATATTGTTGCTGTCGCCGGTCGGCGTAGGAGTTTCCTTCTTGTGGTAGACGATATATTCGTCTTCCAGTTCGACAGGTCCTGTAATCGTGAGTTCTCCCGCGATGTCCATGGTTGACCACTCGGGTCCGGCCTCTGCATCAGGGTTCTTAACGGCAGGGAAGGTGTATGGGAGCCATGGACCCCATTCCGTAACCTCTCCGGTCTTAGGATCTACCTTGAGGGCCTTACGCGTTAGAAGTCCAACCTGTGTAAGGCTGCTCGTGACCTCTTTTCCGTCCTTTGTTTCGTAGGTGAACTTGATTACGCGCGTCACCGTGGTTGCATCAATCGGATCAATTACATGCGGTGTGTATGTGACCGTCGCCGGGTTGCCCTGCTTGTCCACACACTCTATATCTATCGGTGTCGGGTCGCCAACAAAGTCCGCCTCCGGCGTAAAGGTAATCGAGCCGTCATCATTAAGCACGTATTTTCCTTCGCCCGGAATTGTGACCGTCTTTCCGTCGTCGCTTATGGTTGAACCCGCCTTGGACGGCTTAACAAGCTTTGTCGGTTTAACGGGGTTGTTTGGATTCACCTTATAGTTCGGCATTCCCGTCTGAGGCTCGCCCCTGAGGCCATATGTCTCATCGCCGTCCGCAGCGCCTTCACCGGGCGTATGCTTGTTGGTGATGGTGAGTACGTATTCGTCCTTTTCCGGATCGAGCTTAATCGCGGAATTGTCCTTATCATAGCTTACGGTATATCCGGCAGGAACCTTTCCTTCTTCAACGGAATAGGTTATTTCCTTTAGCTTTTCGGTCTTAATATCAAACTCGTAAACCGGAAGCTTCTCAGAAGCTGTCCATGTGCTTCCCTTGAGTTCAAGGTCTATAGGATCAAAGTCGCCCTCATCGCTTGTGATTGTTATGGTAAGTGACTCCGGTCTGATCTTATCCTGATCGTCGGCGTCGTCCCATTCCTTGACAACCTTTAGGTCCACATACTTCTGCTCAAAGCGATAGTTGATAAATATCGGAGCTCCCTTTACTTCTTCGCCGTGTTCATTCACCTTGAAGTGATGTCTTGATGGATTGTATCCTTCAACGTCGCTCATAGTAACTTCCTTGGCGCTGCCATCCTTTTCGCTGATATAATAGCAGGCCTTGTGGTCATCCTCGTGACCTTCTACATCAAGCGTCTCAAGGTCCGGCGTGAACAGTGAGTTGTCTTCAACCTTATATGCTTTGCCATCCTTCTCGTAGAACTTGACGCCATTGAAATCTTTATAGACATCGTAGTCCGTGCCGCCGATGTTAACCGTCTCTCCGGTCTCTGTGGCTTCGCCCTGGATGACCTTGACGGTAATCTTACGCGTATGGTGAACGCCGTCATATACTATTTCCTGGGCGTCGCCGATTACGGAGTGGGTACCGTCTTCGTTGTTGACCAGAATCTCATCGTCGGTCAGCGTTTTACCCTTTGCTATTCCTTCCTCTGTACCCGGAATGAGTTCGTAGATTTCATACTCAAAGTCAACACCCTTATCTGAATGGAGGTCGTCCTCGTCTATGCCGGCCTCAAGAAGTTTCTTGTAGTTGAATACTATTCCGTCAGAAGGATCTGTCGGATCGTTTTCAAATTCTATATCTCCGTCATTCTCGTTGGTCTTATAGTATTTACGATCGACGCCCGTTCCTTCCGTTCCTACCGGCATCGGTGCTATCGCGGCGTTGTCTCCGGTAGGCTTCAGAACAAAGGTGAATTCTCCGCCCGTAAGCGTTATCTCCTCTTCCTTGTTAACATCGTAGAAATCCTTAACCGCTTCCATCTTATAGTCGGTTTCGTCTGCTTCATAAATGTTGGTGAAGCTTGAAATCGTTACGGCGTCACCGTTGTTGTCTGTATATGTTGCCGTTGCAACAAGCTTTGGATTGTCCGGATCAGTATCGTCCAGAACAACCGTAACCTCTACGTCATATTTCTCCGTATCATAGGTTACGCCCGGAACAGCATCAACGCCTGACTCTGCCGGCGTGAGCTCGCGAACGTGATACGTGTAGGTTTTACCGGCATCTGCAGGTTTATAAGTAATGGCATCAAATTTATCCTTGTAACCGATTATTCTATCGGCATCATTCTTAACCGCAGTGTCATCGCTGCTTATTACAACCTCGGATACCTTTTCGCCGGCTCCTATTGTGGTTGTGTTTGTCGGCATTGGTGCGTCTGCACTAACAAGAACGAGTCCTGCGGCAAATTCGTCGCTGTCCTTCCATTTACGTCCCTGCAGAATCTTCTGCACCGGAATCTCCAAAGTGGTCTCGAGTTTTTTATTCTTGATTTTGATGTCGGAAAGTGAAATTGGATTCGGGGCGGATACCTCGTTTCCATTTTCGTCATACCACTTGTCCGCAGCTATATCTACGAGGCTTCCGTTTGTACAGTCAACGCATGCCTTGTCGTGATGCCAGTAGGTCTTGTCCGGCGTAACGCCTGTACCCGGCGTTTTGTCAACATAGATTTCCGCCTTTATTCCGCGAATCATCTCTGTCTCGTTCTTTGGCGGAGTGATTACTACCGTAATCGTATGCTCGGTTGCGTCATAGATGATGCTGTCCTTTGCCTTGTATGTGCTTCCGCTCTCGCCCGTTACGTCAGTTGCGTCGGTCGGAACTTTTTCATAAACCTTGTAGGTGTATGTAAATACATTATGCTCGTTGGTGGTAGTGTCCGTTCCCGGATAATAACCGTCCTCTACGCTTGGCTTGAACTCCATCGCATCAAAGGTTACTTTTCCGGATGCATCATTCTTCTTGGTTTGGTTGTTGTTTGTTGGGCTCGGAGCCGCGGTTGATGTGCTTGACTCCTTGCTTACTTCTTCTAATACAAACTCAAACTGATCGGCAGCTAGTGTTCCGTTCAGGAGTTCCTTCAGAACCTCCGGCTGCAGTTTGATTGCTCCGGCATTCTGCGACTTGGTGTTGCGGAGCGCGTAGGATGTGCAGCCGATTCCGCTAGTCCATGTGTAGTTTGACCCCTGCGCATCTGCCTTTACGGCAAACTCGGACCATGTGGTATCCGGGTCGGAACCCGTAGCGATTACCTTGTTACCATCTACTACCGCAAGCCCTGTATGCTCGGCAAATCTCAATGTGCTCAGCACATTTCCGTCGCCAAGTATAAATCCTTCGCCGCCGACTCCGTATGTTGCATTCTGTATAGGAAGATTGTCGTAGCACGCGTCGGTGGTTGAATTGTTCCATGTCTGGTCTGCAGCTACGTCCAAATCTTCGCCTTTGAATACAAAAGATGTATCATCAGGAGCGCCGTCAATTTCTATTGTGAATTCAATATCGGTTCCCGATCCTTTGCTCAAACAATTTGTTTTGTTCCAGGGCTCCATCGGATCACCGGTCCAAACATAGTTATGGAATTGCAAGCCGTCACTCTTATGAGCCTGGAGGATCGGTCTGTAATATGTGCGATCTGTCGGAACGTAATTGTTTCCGTCGTGAGTAACTCTGCTGCTAGGTTCTGTTGGAACCTTATCAACATCCTTGAATGTGATTTTGGTAATGGTAATGATTACATCATATTTGCGACCGTTCATATCGACAGCAGCCTTTTCGTAAATAACCTTGATCGGATTGCTGCTGCGATCTATGACGTAGTTTCCGGTCTCTGTCCACTGCCTGTTTTTCGTGTTGATGTAGGTGTTGTCTGTACCATCAACCATAACAAGATCCGGATCGCTTGAGTCTATACCCTCTACTCTGTACGGTACTTCGCCGATGTATGCGATTCGGTAATATGTGTCGCACATAGGTGCTCCGGCAGGCTCTGTGCGTTCGGCACTACCTATGGTGTATACTCCCGGTGCCAAGAATCCCGCACCTTTGGTATTGAGGTCGCCGTTTGCTATATTTATATTTGTTGACGCGTCCGGAAGCGGATCCTGTACCGGATTTGTTGTCGGTACATTGGTTCCGTCGCGGTCGGTGATAAGGTCAATATAATCGCGGTCGCTATCTATGGTTACAGTCGGTCCCACGTCGGATGCGAATTCCATTACCTTGTCTGTGAAGTAATATGTTTCGGTTTCGTCAGCCGCATTATAGTATTCCTTGCTAGGCACGCCACGATTGTTGTACACCATCCAAACCTTGGAGTTTTGGGCGGAAAGTGTTTCGAGCGCGGTACATGTATGTATGCCAAGCATGCGGCCAAAGTCAGAAGCACCGATAATGCTGCTGTCCGCATGGCTTGACGTATGTCCTTTATTGCTTGTCGGACCAATGCGTGAGTTATCTAAGTTGTCAATGTTAAGCGTTGTGAGAGATGTACAACCCTCAACGAATCCATCCATATTGACGATGTGCGTGAGTGTTCCAAACGTGGAAACGTCCAGGTCTTCCAGTGCGGTACAGTCTTTGAACATGTCAGTCATGGTTTTGGCTCCTGTGACATCCATGCCGTTAAATTCTACGTCTGTAAGGCTTGTGCACTTCTGGAACATGCCAGCAAGGAGCGCATTGTCCTTTACTATAAAATCAGAGCCCGGCATCTTGACCGTTGTTAGCGAAGTACAGTCTCTGAACATATTCTGCATGTTATATACTAGTCCGTCATTTTCCCAGCTGCTTATATCTACTTCTTCCAGACTGGAGCAGCCGGAGAACATTCTCTGCATTTCCTGGGTGTCAGTCGTATCCAAATATTCCAGACCTTTTACTTCGGTAAGCTTAGCGCAGTTATAGAACATGTAGGATAAATTCTTGGTCGTTCCGACCAAAGCACCCTCCTGTATTTCAACAGATTCCAAATTGGTAAAACCACAGAACATATATGAGAGGTGGCTCTTTTCAGGATCCAGCGCTATTCCCGCGCCATTATCATTCTTTTTAATAATTACTTTCTTGACTTCGGTGCGAATTGATGCGCCACCCGCAACGCTGTTTTTATGCTTCCAAAAATCATCCCATGTGGCTTGTCCTTGAGATACAGTACTACCGGTGTGAACCGTATTAAAATATGCCGGGTTTGTGGTTGTGCGCGAGTTCTGTGGACGGATAGTCAAGGTTCCGTCAGCGGTAAGCCCCCACCAAATTCCACTCTCAGTTCCCGGAGTTCTGTCGTCTGCAGACGCATCTTCAACATCAATTACAATGACCTCGCCATCCGTGAATGTGATGGTGAGAAGCTCGCTGGTTGTGAACGGAGCGAGGGAAGTGATTCTCCAGTCTGCGTCTTCTTTGGTAAATTTAACGAGGGTCTCGTCTGTGAATTCTACGTTTGCTATGTCAACTGCGCTGCGATTGATACCGAGCCTTGTGAAGAGGTCGGACATCATCATTTCCGAGCCGCCGTTCATGTGGTATTCTGCGTCGCCGTAGTAGAAATCCACGGTGTAGAAATAAACCACGCCATAGGTTGAGAAGCTGTCGGCATCAAAGCTTACAGTGCTTTCTTCGTCCGCCGCGTCAACCGTTGCTCCTGTTTCTATCGTTACGAGTTCTGTTTCTACAATTTCTGTCTCGCCGCTTGCTTCGGTTTCTTCCTCAACAAAATGTACCGCAGCAAACTCAACATCTTCTGTCGCGAGAACTTGATCTTTTAAATCTATGATTACTTGTACGGGTGCCGCAGGCTCAATAGCTTCGCCCTCGGCGTTGAGAATTGTTATGTCAAAGAAACGTGCGTAGGGAAGGGTTGTCGCATCGTTGTCATCGTTCTCAAATACTTTTGCCGCAGCCTCTGCCATATAGCTTTCGTAGGCTGCTGCGTCTTTTTCTATTTCAAAAACCGAAAGGGTAGCGTCTGCCGGGATCTTGGCAGCTTCGCCATAAGAAAGGGAAATATAATATTCGTCGGATTCCGCAGTGAGCGTTCCTTCGGTATATGAAGGAGCTTCTTCCGCCGGTTCTTCTACCGGTTCTTCGGTAGGTGCCTCAGCATCTTCCGTTGGCTCGGCTTCAGGCTCCGCATCAGCGGCCTCCGCTTCTTCCTCCGGCACCTCGGCCTCTGCAGCCTCTTCCGCAGGTTCCGCGGCTGTTTCTTCTCGCGCTTCTTCTAGCGCCTCTTCAATCGGTGTTTCGGCTTCCGTCTCGCCCAAGATGTCTTCCGCCCTGGACAAACTTCCCATACCAAAATTGGTTGCGACCATAACGATGCACAACAGCACGCTTAGAAATCTTTTTGATCCTCTCATTTTGGAGTCCCTTTCCCTATAAGACTTAAAATTCTGCCCCAGTACAACAAAATGTCTTTGCGCTTCCCCTTTTTAAAACGCAAAGAAGAATATACATTAATATAATGCTTTTTTTATTGTAAACCAGTGCTTTTTTATTTACAAGAGGTTTTTTCTTGTTTTTTTGGGCATTTTTGGACATTTTTTAGGGAATGTTAGGGGTTTTTGAGCCTTCGGGCAAACCATCTCTTTCAAAAATAAAAAGAGCCGCGATATGCGGCTCTTTCGGTTTTTGTTGGCTTGGTTTAATTGCTATTTTTTCTTGCTCGGCTTTTCGTCTTTTGCTTCTTCTTCCTCGTCTTCTTTGATGGCCTTGGCCATGGCGACGATCTTGGTTTCACCTTCTACCTTCATTATCTTGACGCCCTGGGTTGCGCGGCCTAAGATTGAAACTTCGCCTGCGCGGGTACGGATAATGATTCCGTCGGAGTTGATGAGGAATACTTCGTCATCGCTATCGACTACCATTGCGCCGATCAGGTTTCCTGTCTTCTTGAACTTGGCTTTGTCGTAGGTGAGGAGGCCCTTGCCGCCGCGCGCCTGAATCTTATAGTCTTCTACAGGTGTGCGCTTGCCGTAGCCGTTCTCTGTTACAACCATGAGCTGCTGTCCCGGAAGAACGAGTTCCATGGAAACGACTTCGTCGTCGTGCTCGAGCTTGATTGCGCGGACGCCGCCTGCGGATCTACCCATAGGTCTTACGTCCTTTTCTGAGAAGCTGATGCACTTACCCTTCTTGGTTACGATGATTATGATGTTGTTTCCTGTGCTCTCTTTGATGCCGATGAGTTCATCGCTTTCGCGGAGACTTATTGCGATGAGTCCTGTTGAACGCTTGGTGTCGAACTCGCTCATCGCGGTTTTCTTGATATGACCTTCCTTGGTTACGGCGATCAAGAATTTATCTTCCTTGAACGCGTCCTGCTTAACCGGAATCACTGCTGTGATTCTCTCGCGCTGCAATAGGTGCAAGAAGTTAATCGCAGGTGTTCCCTTGGCTGTGCGGCTCGCTTCAGGAATCTCGTAAGCCTTGATTTTGTGCGCTTTTCCGGTGTTGGTGAAGAACATCAGATAGTCGTGCGTGGATGTCATCACGAGGTCCTTAACAAAGTCGTTTTCTCTCGTGGTGATTCCCATGATGCCCTTGCCGCCGCGGCGCTGTGCCTTATAAACGTCTGCCGGAACTCTCTTGATATATCCGAGGTGTGTGAGCGTAACCGCTACGTTTTCATCCTCTACGAGATCCTCTTCGTCGAGGTCCGCTTCGTCACGAGCAATCTTGGTACGACGCTTGTCCGAATACTTCTTTTTGATCTCAAGAAGCTCGTCCTTGATAACTCCCATGAGAAGTTTTTCGTCTGCGAGAAGCGACTTCCAGTACGCGATTTTTTCCATGAGTTCGTTATACTCTTTTTCGATTTTCTCGCGTTCAAGTCCCTGGAGCCTTCTGAGCTGCATGTCCAGAATCGCCTGCGCCTGAATGTCGGAGAGGCCGAACTTTCTCATGAGCTGAACTTTGGCGTCGTCGTAGGACTCTCTGATTGTTTTGATTACTTCATCTATGTTATCTAAGGCAATTCGGAGACCTTCCAAAATGTGTGCGCGCGCTTCTGCTTTGTTGATATCAAATTGCGTACGGCGAGTTACTACTTCTTTCTGGAACTTGAGATATTCTGTGAGGAAATCTCTAAGCGAAAGAAGCTTTGGCTGTCCGTCAACGAGCGCAAGCATAATCATGCTGAAGCCGTCCTGAAGTTGGGTGTGCTTATAGAATCTGTTCAGCGTGATCTGAGGATTTGCGTCGCGTTTAAGCTCTATTACAATTCTTATTCCTTCGCGGTTGGACTCATCTCTAATCGTTGAAACTCCGTCGATTTTTTTGTCCTTAACGAGCTCTGCCATCTTTTCGATTAGACGAGCTTTGTTGACCATATACGGAATTTCCGTAACGACGATCTGTGTCTTTCCGCCCTTTGTTTCTTCTATTTCGCAGACTGATCTAATCTGGATTTTTCCCTGGCCTGTTTTGTAGGCTTCTTTGATGCCTGATTTTCCAAGGATTTGAGCGCCAGTCGGAAAGTCCGGACCCTTTACAACCTTCATGAGATCGTCTAGAGAGCACTCAGGTTCATCTATCATCATTACGGTTGCATCTATTACTTCTCCGAGGTTATGCGGCGGGATGGATGTTGCCATACCTACCGCGATACCGTTTGATCCGTTTACGAGAAGGTTAGGGAAGCGGCTCGGGAGAACCTCCGGCTCAACTTCTTCTCCATCAAAGTTCGGACGGAAGTTAACTGTGTCCTTATCGATATCACGAAGCATCTCAAGAGCATAATGCGTCATTCTTGCTTCTGTATAACGGGATGCAGCGGCGCCGTCTCCGTCGATGGAACCAAAGTTTCCGTGTCCGTCAACGAGCATATATCTCATGGAGAAGTCCTGCGCCATTCTTACCATCGAGTCGTAGATGGAACCGTCGCCGTGTGGGTGGTATTTACCCATTACTTCACCGACGATACGCGCGGATTTCTTATGAGGCTTATCCGGAGTTACGCCGAGGTGTCCCATTCCGTAGATGATACGTCTATGTACCGGCTTGAGACCGTCTCTTACATCAGGAAGAGCACGTCCAACGATTACGCTCATTGCGTAGTCGATATAGGACTTTTTCATTTCGGTTGATATCTCGTGCTGTTCCAGCTTTCTGTCTTCTATCAAATTTGCCATCTATGCTCCTCCTTTCCTTAAATATCTATTTCCGCAAGCTTTGCGTTTTCTTCTATGAAGGCCTTGCGCGGCGGAACTTTGTCGCCCATCAGGATTGAGAATACCTCGTCTGCCATTGCGGCGTCGTCCATTGTTATCTGGATGAGCGTTCTGTTGTTAAAGTCCATTGTCGTCTCCCAGAGCTGCTGGAAGTCCATCTCGCCGAGACCTTTGTAGCGCTGGATGTCAATCTTTCCGGCCTTCTTTCCGAGTTCCTCGAGGAGTCTATCCTGCTCTGGTTCCGAATATGTGTAATATACTTCTTTGCCCTGCTTGGTCATGAATAGCGGCGGCTTGGCAGCATATACATAGCCGCCTTCGATGAGCGGGGTCATATGACGGAAGAAGAATGTTAGGAGAAGCGTTCTGATATGCGCGCCGTCGACATCGGCATCCGTCATGATGATTATCTTGTGATATCTAAGCTTGCTCTCATCAAATTCTTCACCGACGCCGCAGCCGAATGCTGTAATCATATTCTTGATTTCGTCGGAGTTTAATATCTTATCAAGCCTTGCTTTTTCAACGTTCAGGATCTTACCTCTGAGTGGAAGAACGGCCTGTCTTGTTCTGTCTCTTCCTTGCTTTGCGGAGCCTCCTGCGGAGTCACCCTCTACGAGGAAGATTTCGGAAAGTGCAGGATCTTTTTCTGAGCAGTCAGCGAGTTTTCCGGGGAGTGAGCCGCCGCCGAGTGCGTCCTTACGACGGATTGTATCTCTCGCTTTACGCGCGGCTTCTCTTGCGCGAGCTGCCTGCACGCACTTCTCTATGATCTGCTTTGCTTCCTTTGGGTGCTCCTCGAGGTAAGCCGTGAGGTTATCGTTTGTTGCGGATTCAACAAAGCCTCTAACCTCGCTCGTTCCGAGCTTTATCTTGGTCTGCGATTCGAACTGCGGACGCTCAAGCTTTACGGAAACGATTGCGGTAAGACCTTCTCTTACGTCTTCACCGGAGAGCGCTGCGTCGTTATCTTTTAGGAATTTGTTCTTGCGAGCGTAGTCGTTTATTACCCTTGTAACAGCTGCACGGAATCCTGCGAGGTGGGTACCGCCTTCGATGGTGTTTATGTTGTTTGCGTATGTGAGGACGAGTTCGTTGTACGCATCAGTATACTGCATCGCAACTTCAACTTCCATATTGTCTTTTCTGGAAGCCTCAAAGTGGATAACCTCGCTGTGGATGGGTTCTTTGCTCTTGTTTAGATACTGAACGTATTCGGAAAGTCCGCCCTCAAAGAAGAAAGTGTCTTTCTTTTTCTTTCCTTCGCGCTCGTCTGCGATTGAAATCTTGAGGCCGCGATTGAGGAAAGCCATCTCTCTTAATCTGTGCTGAAGGGTTCCGTAATCGTAGTTTGTATCCTCAAAGATATCCGGATCCGGCCAGAAGGTCGTCTTGGTTCCGGTTCCGCGAGCTTCGTCAACGACTGCGAGCGGAGCCTGAGCCTCACCCCTTACGTATTCCTGGCGATAGAGGTTTCCGTTTCTCTTAACCTCTACGACCATCTTCTTGGAAAGAGCGTTTACAACGGATGCACCTACGCCGTGGAGACCGCCGGACACCTTGTATCCGCCGCCGCCGAATTTGCCGCCGGCATTCAGCTTGGTGTGAATGATCTCTACGCCGGACATGCCGTACTCTTCGTTGATGTCGACAGGCATACCACGACCGTCATCCTCTACGGTGATTGCACCGTCAGAATTGATTACGACCTTGATCTGCTTGCAGTAACCGGCAAGGGCTTCGTCAACAGAGTTATCTACGATTTCGTAGACGAGGTGATGAAGTCCGCTCGGGCCGGTCGAACCGATATACATACCCGGGCTCTTACGCACAGGTTCAAGACCTTCAAGAACCTGTATTTGCGCAGCATCGTAATTGCTTGTGACTTTCTTTTCTGCTGCCATGTTTTCTCCTTTTTATGTGATTTGATTGCGCGTTTTTCTTGTCGCGCCTAAATAGGTTGACTATGATTTTTTGCAATAAGGGCAAAAGGAACATAAGAAAAGGACTTTTCCTTTCTCTTCTGTTTCTCCTCTTGTTTTTTTCCTCCGTGAAATTGTTCCCGGACTCTACCCCCTATAAATTGGCATTTTTCAACGTTTTATATGATGTGTTCGCCTATCAATGCCACCGCTAGATATTGTACCACTAAATCTTCGATTTTACAAGGTTTTATAATATTTTTTCGTTTTTTTGAAAAAATTAAGAAAAACGTGCTCTATGGGGAAATTTTCCCTATTAGAACACGCTTATAATTTTAGACTATAACCCTTTATTTTTTAACAGTTTTTGGAAGGTCTATTTTAGCCTATGCTGACTTTTCCTTCTTTTACGCGGAAAATTCGAGCGTTTTGTATTCTGGATAGGATATTGCTATCCATATCTGTCGTCGTTATAAAAAGCTGGTTTTCCCTTAGGGTCTCTATGAGAAATTCCTGGCGCCTTTGGTCGAGCTCGCTCATCACATCATCCAGAATGAGTATGGGATTTTCCCCTGTGTCTTCTTTTATAAGGGAAAGTTCCGCCAGTTTTAACGAAAGCGCGCAGGTCCTTTGTTGTCCTTGCGATCCGAAGGCTCTCATGTCTACCCCATTAACAAAGAACGAAATGTCGTCTCTATGCGGACCGACCTGTGTGCTTCTGTTTCGAAGATCGCTATCAAAGGACATCTTAAGAGTTTCGTAGAATCTCGCCTCTTGATCCTCGACCGTTGGCTGTATGCTCAAGTTTGGATCATATTTTATTTCGAGGTTTTCTTCTCCTCCTGTTATACCGCTATGAATAGCCGCGCTGAACTTTGCTATTTTTTCTATATACTTCTCTCTAAGTTTAATTATGGCCGCGCCGTATTTTGAAAGTTGAACATCCCATACGTCAAGAAGGTCGGGATCTATAGAGGCTTCCTTTAGATATGTGTTTCTCTGTAAAAGTGCTTTTTTATAATTACTTAGGTTGTCGTAGTAAGAAAGTGAAATTTGACAAAGCTCACGATTTATAAATTTTCTTCTCTTCTCCGGTTCGTCTTTTACTATTTTTAAATCTTCGGGAGAAAAAACAACTATAAGAATATTGCTCAGTAAATCCGAAACTTTGGTTATGTTTTTCTTGTCCTTCTTTACGAATTTTTCTGTGGACGCCGAACCTTTTGCTTTTATTAAAATTTCTACTTCGGTATCAAAATCTTCTTTCGCAGCTTCTATATTTATAAAAGCTTCCTTCTCGCCGAACTTAATTAGTTTATAATCGCTTCCGGTTCTAAATGATTTTCCGAACGAAGAAACATAGATGGCTTCGACAAGATTTGTTTTACCCTGCGCATTATCTCCCAATATAAGATTGACGCGCTCGTCAAAGTCGAGCGTTAGCGACTCATAGTTTCTAAAATTCTTCAGTTCTATATTTTTTATAAACATAAAATCTATTTAAAAGTCCTCTTAAAGAGGACTTTTTCCACACTTTTCTACATATTAGAAATTCTAACCGGCAGAATTAAATACTCGTAAGCGCTGCCGTCGAGCGGTTTGATCATGCATGGTGAAAGACTTGTGTTGAACTGCATCTTAATCTCTTCATCTTCTATTACGCGCATGATATTAAGCAAGAAACGCGAGTTAAATCCTATATCGAGATCGTCGCCATCTTTATGAATTAGTATATCTTCCATGGCGCCGCCTTCTTCGGATTTTGATGTAATCGTCATTACATTGTCTTTGATGGACATTTTAATTAGATTATTTTTACCCTCGGAAAGAATTGAAACTCTTTCTATTGCTTCGCTTAAGTATTTTTTGTTTAGAGTTATTTCTGTATTAAATTCTTTCGGAATTATTTCTCTATATTTTACGAAATCGCCGGCAATTAAACGGGTAGAAATTTTTGTATTATCAAGATATACAGTCGCATTCTTTTTATCTATTACTATTTTAATTTCACTATCATTTTTTCTATCATTCTCTGTTATTATTTTATTAATTTCATCCATAATGCGAGCTGAAATAATAATACTTTCTTCTTTTTCACTTTCTATATTTTCTGTAGTGACAGCCATTCTGAATCCGTCGATAGCTACCATCTTCATTTCTTCTTTTAATAATTCAACCAAAACACCGGTGATGGCACCCTTTGTTTGATCTATACTTGCAGCGAAAGAAGTTTTCTTAATCATATTACTGAAAGTATTTCTGTTGAATATTATTTCTTCTGTTGTTTCTTCGTTGTTTTTTATGAAAGGAAATTCATCTGCATCACTTCCAATAATAGAAGAATTTGAAGTTAAGCAATTTATATTAATATTAAAACCGTCGGTAGAAATATTTATATAATCGTGCGGCATTTTTCTTATTACTTCATTAAATAATTTTGCCGGAACTACGATGGATCCTTTTTCTGTGTTTTCTACTTCTATAGATGTTTCTATAGTTAAATCCATATCTGATGCTGTGAGTAAAAGTTTATTATCATCTTTTACTTCCATAAGTATTCCTTTAAGTGTAGGAATTGTAGTTCTTGAACTTACAGCTTTAGATACAATATTTAAAGCTTTGGTTAAATTAACTTGTTCGCAGGTAAATTTCATAAAACCCTCCAGAAATGCTATTTTATATATATATTATATATTTAGTAATAGTAGTAATAGTGATGTGAAATATGTGGATAACTTATCTACACCGCTATTTTTTAACGTTTTTTATCCTAAATACGTCTGTTAATAATACTATAATTTGCGTTTTGTTTTTTAGGATAACTTAATTAATAAGCGTTTATTCTATTTATCAACTCTTTTATTTCTTCATTTAAAGAAGAATCTGTGGTTATTTCCGCATCTATCTTATCACAGGCGTGTTTTACTGTCGAATAATGCTTGTTTCCAAAAATACTTCCTATACGCGGTAATGAATAATTAGTCATTATTCTACATAAATACATAGCCACCTGTCTAGGGAATGCTATATTGCTTTTTCTGGTTTCAGAATCTAATTCTTCGAGCGAAATATTATAGTATTCACATACTGTGTTTTTAATTTTTTGTGGTGTTATATTTCCGCCGCCCTGAATTATATCCGTAAGATGACTTTTTACTAAAGCTAAATTAAGATCCTTCTTTAAAAGGATTGAAGCTGATACTACTGTTTCAAAAGCACCTTTAAGTAAACGGATGTTATCTGTTATTCTTTCGGCTATATAATTTATTACTTCTGTTGTATCTTTGTTAAGCGGTATATTTAATTTTTCTGTTTCCTTTTGGAGTATCGCCACCCTTGTTTCATAATCCGGGAAAGTCAGTCCAGCAGTGGTTTTCATGAGAAAACGAGACTGCAATCTTTTATCAAGAGTAGTTAAATTGCTTGGCGGTCTGTCACCGGCAAGAATAATCTGTTTGTTATTATTTAAAAGTGCGTTGAACGTATGAAAAAATTCTTCCTGGGTTTTTTCTTTTTCTTCCAAGAATTGAATATCGTCTACAAGAAGTACATCGGTTCCTCTGTATTTTTGTTTAAATTCATCTGTGTTTTTATTGCGCATAGCTTTCATAAAATCATTGGTGAAAGTTTCTGCGGTTACATAGAGAATTCTTATGTCGTCATTGTTTTCCAGGAGATGAATTCCGACGGCGTTAAGAAGGTGGGTTTTTCCGAGTCCTGACCCTCCGTAGATGAATAAAGGATTGTATAAATTGAATGGTGATTCCGAAATTGCACGACAAACAGCCTCGGCGTATTCATTGCATTCTCCGACAATAAAATTGTCAAAAGTAAGCGCCGGATCAAAGATTCTTTCCTGAATAAAGTTTGGAATTACAAGAGGTTTAACAAAATCGGGGTTATCCTCGATAATTTGCGGTTTTTCCGCATATTCTGAGGCATTTTTGATGACAATTTTGTATTCTTTCCCCGTTACAGACTTAAAACTCTCTGAAAGAATATCAAGATAACGCCTTTTTAAGACGTTTGTGATCATATCCTTAGGTGTTTCTATATAAGCGATAGGTGGATTATCGTTTATTTCCCTTAATGATGCCGGTTTTATAAATGATTTCATGGTAGCTGAAGTCACTTTTTCCGCAACATCCTCTAATACCCGACCCCAAAGTTCCGTTTTGTTCATCCTAAAAACTGCTCCTTTGGTGTAGTGAGGACTATTCTACCCAAAAACTTATCCTAAAGCAAGATGTAAATTTTGGTTGAAATTCGAGTTTTAGTAAGAGTTATCCACAGGTTGTGGATAACTTTATCCATATGTTGTGCATAGGTCATAGCACTACCACAAGCAGTAAGATTTTGGCCATCCGAGAGGTAATTTTTGCCTTTAAAAAATTTTTTTCGCGCTCAAAACCTAAGGACAAAAAACCCTCAAATCGTGCATTTTTAGGGCTTTTGGCGAAAACTGTGGTTGACAATATAATAAGGATAATATAGAATTATTTGGTGCGCACTATTGAAACTTAGATAGTGCTGAGAGATTTTAAAATAGAGGAGGTAACGACGTGAAACAAACATTTCAGCCTAAGAATAGGCAGAGAATGAAAGAGCACGGCTTCAGAAAGAGAATGAAGACTAAGTCCGGCAGAAACGTTCTCAAGAGAAGAAGAGCAAAAGGCAGAAAGAGACTGTCTGCTTAAGCATGCTTAGAACCAATGTGCTCCGCAAGAAGGCGGATTTTGATGCTCTCTACAAAAAGGGTAAGTCGGCCGGCGATAGATATGTTGTGGTATTTGTTAGACCAAACGAAGTCGGACACGGACGAAAGGCTTTTCTCGCCAGCAAGAAGGTGGGAAACAGCGTTGAGAGAAACAGGGCCAGAAGGCTTATGAAAGAGGCCTTCAGAAACATCTTGAAAGATCCCAAAATCCTTAAAAACGTTGAAAATCTGGACGTTATAGTGATCGCAAGGAGCACGATTAATGGAAAAAAGGAGTGCGATGTTGAGACTTCGCTCAAGTCTGCACTCATCAAAACCGGCACAATCGAAAAGAGAAGCTGATATGAAATACATAAGCAAATTTTTCAGCGGGATAATGATTCTTTTGATCAGGTTTTATCAAAAAGTGATATCCCCCCTCTTTCCGGCAACATGTCGGTTCTATCCGACCTGCTCCACCTACTTTATTCAGGCCCTCGAAAAGTATGGTGTCATCAAGGGCAGCTATTTGGGAATTAAACGCATTTTGAGATGTCACCCCGGAAACCCCGGTGGCTATGACCCTCTAAAATAGCGTAAGACGGTAAAGGAAAATACTAAATGTTTAGCATTTTGGCTCAGCCATTTGGATGGATATTGCAGTTTCTTTATGGACTGCTCGGAAAGTATTGGCTTGCAATACTCATTTTTTCCGTTGTAGTTAGACTGGCACTTTATCCGGTGCACAAAAAGACAATAATGTCTACGGTCGGCATGGCGGAAATAAGCAAAAAGTCTCAGGAAATACAGAAAAAATATGCCGGAGACCAGGAGATGATAAACAAGAAGACGCAGGAGCTCTATGCCGAGTCGGGATATAACCCGATGGGCGGATGCCTTCCGATGCTCATTCAGCTTGTTGTAATCTCCGGTCTTTTTATTCTTCTCAGAAATCCGATGAACTATTATACGGACGAGAAGATGGTATTTGCTATCCACGAATCCTTCCTCTGGATCAAAGACCTTTGCCAGCCTGATCCATGGATTCTCCCGATACTCACAGGTATCGCAACATTCTTTGCTATGAACATGTCCGGTTCCGCAGAGACCATGGCGGGAAACGCGCAGGGAAACAAAGGAATGAACATGATGAAGTACGTGATGCCCGTCATGCTCATGTGGCTTGCACACTCCTACCCTGCAGCACTTGCAATTTATTGGACCATCGGTCAGATCATCCTGATCTTCTTCAACCTGAGATTTAAGAAACTCAAAGAAGAACTCGCGGCAGGAAAAGCGACCACAAAGAGAAAGAAGAAATAGAAAATTGACGGCCTCGCCGTTGGAGGAAAATAATGAATTCAACAGAAAAATACGGAACCGACGTTGATACCGCCGTTCAGCTCGCGCTGGATGAGCTGGGAGTCGGTATTGATGATGTGGAAGTAGAGGTTCTCGACGAACCGACAAAGGGCTTCCTCGGAACAGGACTCGGAAGAAAACTCGCATTCGTAAGAGTGACAAAGAAAGTGCCGGACGAACCGGAAGAAAAAGAAAAACCAAAGAACAAAGCCGCTTCTACAAGAGCACAGAAATCGCAGAAGAATTCGCGCGGCGGAAGCCAAAAGAATTCGCAAGACAGACCAAAGAAGGAAAAAGTTGAGAAGCAGGCGCACGCAGAAAGTGATGCTGCGAGCGAAATCGATTTTGATGCGGAACTCGAAAAAATTGAACACGTAACTCCTGCAATCGATATCGAAAGCCTCCAGGATCTCGGAGAAAACGAAGGACTCACCTTCCTCCAGGATATTATCAAGGCTATGGGTATAGAAGTTTCAACCGTTGGCAAGACTGACGGAAAAGATATCTATATGTTCATCGACGGAAAGGACAGCGGAACAATCATCGGTAAGCGCGGTGCGACGCTTGACGCAATCCAGTATCTCACAAGCCTCGTCGTCAATAAGAACGGTGGCGACTACAAGAGAGTTGTGGTGGACGCCGAGAACTATCGAGCAAAGAGAGAGAAGACTCTCGAGAAGCTCGCGATGAGAATGGCCGACAAAGTTGCGCGCTCCGGAAGAAGCTTTAAGCTCGAGCCGATGAATCCATACGAGAGAAAAGTTATACACGCAACTCTTCAGAAGGACAACCGAGTCGTTACGAGAAGCGAAGGACAGGATCCTGCGCGTCGCGTAGTAATAGACGTAAAATAATCAACGAGTATATGCTGTTCTCGCAAAGGGGGCAGCATATGTTTTATAAGAAAAAGTTTAAGAGATTATAGGAAACGTAAAGTGGAAAATAACACAAAGAAAATTACATTGTCGGCGCTCTTTCTTGCGATGGGTCTGCTTCTTCCGTTTCTAACGGGACAGATTCCGCAGATAGGAAAGATGTTATCGCCGATGCACATTCCGATTTTGCTCTGCGGATTTTATTGCGGATGGAAGCATGCGGGTGTAGTCGGATTTATTTGTCCGCTTATGAGATCGGTGCTCTTTGGAATGCCGGTGCTATTTCCTTCTGCGGTCGGAATGGCGTTTGAACTTATGACATACGGAATACTTTCCGGAATTCTTTCAAAGAAACTCGGAAAGGAAAAGCTTTGGAAGATATACGTTGCATTGATCATTGCGATGCTTGGCGGAAGAATCGTTTGGGGCATTGCGCAGGTTGTTCTGCTTGGCTTAAGCGGATCTGCGTTTACCTTCCAAGCGTTTATCGCGGGCGCGTTTGTAAATGCGGTGCCCGGCATCATACTTCATTTAATTCTTATTCCGATTATAGTTAAGTCGATAAAGGCGGAACAGTTAAATTAATTTGCGAGCGATGAGAGAAGAAACGATTGCGGCAATCGCAACTCCCGCGGGAGAAGGCGGCATAGGAATAATAAGAATCAGCGGACCGGAAGCAAAGGACATTCTTTCGCGAATTTTTGTTGCGGGAAATCGCGGAGGGAATTGTGCAGACGCGGAGGCAAAGAGCGTAGGACGCTCGAGTGCAAAGGCTGCGTCCTTTGATATTAAACCGCGCGAGTTAACATACGGACATATAATTGACAAGAGTTCGGATGAAACCGTTGACGAAGTTATGGCTTGCTTTATGCCGGCACCTTCAACATATACGAGAGAAGACGTCGTTGAAATAAATTGTCACGGTGGACGCATTCCTCTATCAAAAACTCTTTCGCTAATTTTGAGAGAAGGCGCGCGCATGGCGGAGCCCGGCGAGTTTACGAGAAGAGCATTTCTAAACGGAAGACTAGATCTATCTCAAGCGGAAGCTGTAATCGATGTTATAAACGCAAAGACCGATGCGTCTCTCGATGCGGCGATCGCTCAGCTCGAAGGAAAATTTTCTCTTGAGATATCCGGGATCAGAAACGCGCTTACGGATGTGCTTGTCGACGTCGCGGTAAATATAGATTATCCGGACGAGGACATAGAAGAACTCACATACAATAAGTTGATCGAGAGACTCAGTGAAGTTTCTTCGGATATAAAAAAGCTTCTTGCGAGCAGTAAGTCCGGAAAAATTTTGAGAGACGGATTCTCGGTTGTAATAGTCGGAAAGCCCAACGTCGGAAAATCGTCTTTGATGAACGGACTCCTAAAGGAGTCTCGCGCGATTGTTACAGAGATTCCGGGAACGACAAGAGATACCATAGAAGAGTTTGCAAATATAAGGGGAATTCCCGTTAGAATTACAGACACTGCAGGAATAAGGGAAACCGATGACCTCGTCGAGAAGATTGGAATAGAGCGAAGCAAGACGTCGCTCGAGGATGCCGACCTTGCACTTCTTCTTATTGACGGTTCCGAAGAAATAACCGCGGAGGATTTGGCGCTTAAAGAAATGATACCTGCGTCGCTTCCCGCAATCGCAATCTTCAACAAAGAAGACAAGGGCCTTTCCGTTTCCGAAGATGATATGAGAAACTTCTCAAATCCCCTTCCCTATATGGTAATTTCCCTAAAGGACGAAGAAGGAATACGTGAGGTGGAAGAAGCAATATTCCGAGCCTCGGGATATTCTGATGATGCCGCAGGGTTTAATCCCGAATTAAAAACAAGGGGCGGCAGCATAGTTACAAATGTAAGGCATCAAACTATGCTTCAGGCTGCGGAGCAGTCGATAGACGATGCGATTAACGCGGCAAAAAACAAATCGCCGCTGGAACTCATAGAGATAGATATTTCCTCTGCGTACGAAAACCTGGGATTCATAACAGGTGACTCAGTCAGAGAAGATGTAATAGATCAAGTCTTCAGTCGTTTTTGTCTTGGAAAATAGCGAATGAAAAATAGTTTTAGCGAAGAATTTGATATTGTTGTAATCGGAGGCGGGCACGCGGGCTGCGAGGCCGCGCTTGCTTCTGCGCGCCTTGGTTCCAAGACACTTATGCTCGTTACGGATATAGATTCCGTCGCTATGATGCCATGTAACCCTGCAATCGGAGGCACGGGAAAAGGCCATCTCGTAAGAGAGATAGATGCGCTTGGAGGAGAGATGGGAATAAACATCGACAAGACTTTTATTCAAAGCCGCATGCTTAATACGGCAAAAGGTCCTGCGGTGCATTCTCTTAGAGCGCAGGCGGACAAGGCTTGGTACCACAGCGAAATGCTAAAGACGATTGAGTCGCAGGATGGCCTTACGCTTCGCGAAGAAGAAGCCGTCGATTTGATTATCGAAGATTCTCGCGTAGTCGGTGTTGTTACTACCGAAGCTTCTTACGCGACAAAGTCTGTCGTAATCGCGACGGGAACTTTTCTTCGCGGAAAAATATTTATCGGCGAGAACGTAAAAGAGAGCGGACCCGCAGGAATGAAGCCGGCAAAGACGCTTGCCGAAAACCTAGAAAAATACGGGCTTCCGCTGCGCAGATTTAAAACGGGAACTCCGGCGAGAGCCATAGCTTCTACCTTTGATTATGAAAAGATGCAGGAGCAAAAAGGAGACAGCGAAATTGTCCCCTTCTCTTTTATGAACGAAAAACTCGAGCGCGACCAGATTTCATGTTGGCTGACTTATACCAACAGTCGCACGCACGAGATAATAAGAAATAATTTTCATCGGTCTGCGCTTTTCGGTGGACAGATCGAAGGAATCGGACCGAGGTATTGTCCGTCGATAGAAGACAAGGTAAATCGATTTGCGGACAAAGAGCGTCACCAGCTTTTTATTGAGCCCGAAGGACTTTCGACGGATGAGATGTATATCCAGGGAATGAGCTCAAGCCTTCCCGAGGATGTGCAGCAGGATTTTTATCACAGCATCGAAGGTTTGGAAAATATAGAGATAACAAAACCCGCTTACGCGATCGAATATGATTGCGTGGATCCGCTGTCGCTCGAGCCGAGTCTGGAGAGCAAAATAATAAAAGGTCTTTTTTGCGCCGGACAATTTAACGGAAGCTCGGGCTATGAAGAAGCGGCTGCACAGGGAATAATAGCCGGAATTAACGCAAATATGGGAATATGTGGTAAAAAACCGCTTGTCCTCGGAAGAAACGAGGCTTATATTGGCGTTCTAATCGACGATTTGGTCACCAAAGGTACCAACGAGCCTTATAGAATAATGACCTCTAGAGCGGAATATAGGCTGCTTCTACGTCAAGACAACGCCGACGACCGTTTGACGGAGCGCGCATACGAGCTCGGGCTTGTTACGGAGGAGCGCTATCAACTATTCCTAAAAAAGCGTGAGGAAGTGACTAATGAGAGAGCTAGGCTCGAGGAGACGACGGTCAAGCCTATAGTCGCAAACCCCTTCCTAGCAAAGCTTGGAAGCGCTGAAGTTTCGGGAAGTATAGCGCTTTCGGAGCTTCTAAAAAGACCGGAGGTTACCTATGAAAACCTTGCGGAAATTGATCCCGATCGCCCTTCCCTGTCTCGCCATGCGCGTGCGCAGATTGCTGTTGAAATCAAGTACAGCGGTTATATCGAAAAGCAGAGGGATCAGGTCGGGAGGTTTAAGAAGCTCGAGGACAGAAAACTGCCGCAGGATTTGGACTATCTGAATATGAAGGGACTGAGAATAGAGGCCGCGCAGAAGCTCGATGCGCAGAGACCGGAATCTCTCGGAAGAGCATCCAGAATCTCCGGCGTATCCCCTGCCGATATAAATGTATTGCTTGTACACCTCGAAAAAGAGAGACGAAAGAAGTGAGTTGAAAGATGACGAATATCGTTGAAATGACAAGCTTAGACTATATTATGGACGCCTTTAAAAAAGCGGAAATCAACGCATCAAAGAAAGAAGCTGAGAAGCTCTCCGCCTATATGGATGGGGTTTTGTCCTGGAATGAAAAAGTAAATCTAACCGCCATAACCGACCCCGAGGAATTTGTTGAAAAGCATTATGTGGATTCCCTCTCCGCCCTTGGTGTTGCGGAGTTTAAGGAAGCAAAGAAAATTCTTGATCTCGGTACCGGCGGAGGATTCCCGGGAATTCCCCTCGCGATAATGGCGGAAGACAAGGATTTCACATTATTAGATTCTCTCGCAAAGCGCCTAAAGATAATTGATGCGCTCGCGGAAGAAATCGGAATTGGGAACGCAAGAACGATTCACGGAAGATCAGAAGATCTCGGACAGAGCGAAGAATACAGGGAAAAATTCGATGTTGTCGTATCGCGTGCTGTCGCTGAGATGGCTGTTCTCGGCGAATACGCGCTGCCGTTTGTCAAGGTCGGTGGAGCACTGATCGCTTATAAAACCGGAGGAGAAAAGCTGGACCAAGAGATTGAATCGGCAAAAAAAGCCATCAAAACTCTCGGCGGAGAACTCTCCAGAATCAAAACCGGCACGGGAGATCACGTCATTGTCATCATTAAAAAGATAAAGAAAACCCCTGCCAAATATCCGAGAAAAGCGGGAACTCCCAAGAAAAACCCTTTATAAAAACGTTTCACGTGAAACATCCCGAAAGAGCGCAAATAAAAAATGCGCTCTTTTTATTTAAATGTTTCACGTGAAACATAATCTAAAGAGCAGAAAAAGAAATTTATTTAGTTGTTTCACGTGAAACATATAGGCAAGGGAAAAGTTTTGATGTATAATACAAGAAGTGTTTTGTTCTAAATAATATCTATATATAAAAGGGAGGAAATATGGGAAAAGCAATAGCTATTTTCAACCAAAAAGGTGGTGTCGGCAAGACAACCACCAATATCAATCTAGGCGCATGCCTCGCTATGAAGGGTAAAAAAGTCCTGATTTTGGATATCGACCCGCAGGGAAATACGACGAGCGGAATCGGAATCAAGAAGAAAACTTTGGACTATACGGTCTACGATCTTCTGATAGACGACAACTTTGACACAAGAAGCGCCATCATTCCGACGGCGATAGAGGGGCTCGATATAATTCCCGCAAGTGTTGATTTGGCAGGCGCAGAGATTGAACTCGTTCAGATAGACGGTAGGGAAAAGAGACTAAAGAACGCCATCGACAAGGTAAGAGACAGCTACGATTATATATTTATCGACTGCCCGCCTTCGCTCGGACTTTTGACCATCAATTCTCTTACGGCGGTAGAGAGCGTACTCATTCCGCTCCAGTGCGAATTCTATGCCCTCGAGGGTGTGAGCCAGCTCATGAATACGATCGAGCTCGTAAAGAGGGGTCTTAATCCGGGGCTCGAAATAGAAGGCGTTATCCTCAGCATGTTCGATGGAAGAACAAACCTATCGGCTCAGGTAGTCCAAGAGGTTAAGCGCTATTTCGGAGACAAGGTTTATTCGACGGTAATTCCGAGAAACATTAGACTCGCGGAGGCGCCCGGCTACGGAATGGCAATTACGCAGTACGATCCAAAGTCCAAAGGTGCCGAGGCATATATTGAATTTGCCGACGAGTTCCTGGAAAGAGAAGGTGTATAATGGCTGCTAAACCAAAAGCCGGAGGACTCGGAAGAGGTCTTGGAGCCCTGTTCGCCGACTACCCCGTTTCCGATATGGAAAAAAATGTAAATAAAAAAGAAAAGTCTTCGGCCACTGCAGGCTCAAGTAAAGATGCCGCCAAGCAGGCGGAAAATGCCAACCAAAAAGCGGTTTCGAGCTCGGCTGTAAACCCCGAAGACCTTGAAAATACAGTAATTCTCGTAGACATAAACGATATCAAGCCGAACGAAAATCAGCCGAGAAAGAATTTTGATGCGGAAAAAATAAGCGAACTCGCGGACTCCATCAAGGAGCACGGCATCATCCAGCCGCTTCTTCTCCGAAAAGAAAAAACAGGCTATGAGCTCGTTGCCGGAGAGAGACGTTGGAGAGCTGCGAGGGAGGCGGGGCTCAAGAAGGTCCCCGCAATCGTAAAGGTTCTCACAGACCAAGAAAATATGTTGGTTGCGATAATCGAGAACATGCAGAGAGAGGATCTCAATCCTGTCGAAGAGGCCGAGGGTATAAACCAGATGATCAAAACCTACGGACTCACCCAGGAGCAAGTGTCTAAAAGCCTTGGAAAATCAAGGCCTTACATCACTAACGCGCTGAGAATCCTGGCTCTTCCGAAAGAAGCTTTGGACAGTCTCGCGGCCGGTGAAATTACATCGGGACACGCAAGGGCGCTCCTCGCGATTCAGAATAAAGATCGTCAATCAAGCGTTCTAAAGAAAATCATAAGCGACGGCCTATCCGTGAGAGATGTCGAGAGAATCGCGCAGGGCGAGAAGCCGAGCGCCAAGAAGACCCGCGGTCGCAGGATGGAAAAGAGCAGAGATGTTCTGGCGGTCGAGCAAGATCTCAAAGAAATTTTCGGAACAAAGGTCAGCATCGTTTCAAACGGCAAGAAGGGCGCGATTGAAATCGAGTATTACAGCGTCGAGGAACTAAATCGACTCATCGACCTCATCAAGACGATTAAATAACTCAGACAGAAAAAATATAAAAAATCATGAAATCGGGCGAAGCAAATCGCCCGATTTCCTTAAATTCCCAACAAAAACCCTCCTTAAGCCATGTCTCTCTATGGTATAATATTTGGTACACTCAATTTAGAGAATGGGAAAGCAGATGGAACCAAACAAAGACAAAAATGAACTTAATATTGAGGCGCCCAATATCCCTATTCCTGCCTGCATCGTCAACGAGGACGGCAAGATAGAGAGCGCCAACGAACACATAGAAAAAGTTTTCCCCTTCGGCGGCGTAGAGGAGCAGGATTTCTTTGCTCTTTCCGGCGTCAAGTTTAAGATGCTCAAGTCTATCGCGGGAGCAAGCGCAGACGACGAAGAGAAAGAAAAAGACGCCGATAAAGAATCCACACCGGAAGAAATAATCATAGAAAGAAACAGCCGGAGGTTCTCGATAACGGCAAAGGCTCTCGAAAACGGTAAGCTCTTAGTCTTCTTCTACGACGTAACATCATATGAAGAGATAAGAGACAGATATGACAGAGAGCAGATTTGCGTCTGCAGAATCAACGTCGACAACTACGATCAATTTACAAATGCCGTTTCTTCGGAAACGGGGATGGCGGTTTCGACGGAGCTCAATAAGATAATCAGAAAATGGTCGGCGGAAATCGGCGGAGCGATCGACAAGATCAAAGAAACGCAGTTCGTAATCCACTTCCAAAAAGCAAACCTGGAGGAGCTCACCGCAGGAAAGTTCCAAATTCTCGATGAGGTGAGAGCGATAGAAACCGGAATCGACTTTCCGCTTTCGCTCAGCATCGGAATCGGCGTAGAAGGAAAGGATATTTCCGAGACCGCGGAGTTTGCTGCTGCGGCTCTCGACCTCGCGCTCGGACGTGGCGGCGATCAGGCCGTAATCAAAAACCAAAACAGAATTCAGTACTACGGCGGAAAGACTCAGTCCGTCGAAAAGAGCAACAAAGGAAAATCCCGCATCGTAGGACATGCAATCAAGAAACTCATAGAGCAATCGAACAGAGTTTTCATAATGGGACATCAGCACGCGGATATGGACGCGTTCGGATCCGCGATGGGAATCTACAGAATTTGTCTCACCTGCGGAACGGAAGCCTTCATAGTGATAGACGAAATTCCGGAGAACATAAAAGCATTCTACGAGCAGGTTCGCGCAGCGGAAAACTACAATATGATCGGAACCGAGCAGGCGATGAGCATGATAGAAAAAGACACGCTCGTCGTTGTCCTCGATACGCATAGACCGAGCTATCTCGAGGCACCGGAGCTTCTTGAAAAAACCGATCAGATTGTTGTCATAGACCATCACAGAAGAGCAGAGGACAATATCGAAAATCCTACGCTCTCGTATATAGAGACCTATGCATCTTCGACGGCGGAGCTCGTAACGGAAATGCTGCAATACGTTCTCAACAGAAAGACGCTCGTAAGACTCGAAGCAGAAGCTTTGCTCGCGGGTATGACCATCGACACAAATCGATTTGCGGTAAAGACAGGTGCGAGAACATTTGAAGCGGCGGCGTGGCTAAGACGCTCAGGAGCGGACACGACGGAAATCAAACGCTACTTCCAGATGGAAAAGGATGCCTTCCACGTTAGGGCGGAGGCTCTTGCGGGAGCTGAGATTCACGAAAGCGGAATCGCAACGGCTTTGACCAAGGGTGGCGGCGCGGATGTTCAGGTAATCAACGCACAGGTCGCGGACGAACTTTTAAATATAAAGGGTATCAAGGCGAGCATTGTCGCGGGCGTAAACCACAAGGGAATAACCTGCGTGAGTGCAAGATCTCTCGGAGATATGAACGTGCAACTCCTACTCGAAAAATTCGGAGGCGGAGGACATCTCACGGTTGCGGGCGCACAGGTAGAGGACGCGCCGGAAGAAGCGCTCGAAAAAATACTTAAAGCAGCAGAAGAAATGGAAAGAGAATAAAATGTTAGTATTACTTAAACAAGATGTAAAAGGATCCGGCAAAGCCGGCGACATAGTCAAGGTGAGCGACGGTTATGCTCGCAATATGCTTCTCCCAAAAGGACTCGCGGTAGAAGCGACGGAGGGAAATATCCGCGCGGCCGAAAAACAAAAAGAGCGCCAGGCGCAGAAGGCTGCAGAGGATAGAGCTGCGGCAGAGGCCCTCGCGGAAAGCATCAAAGAAAAATCCATCGAGATAAAGACCAAGGCGGGAGAAGGCGGAAAACTCTTTGGTGCAATAACATCCAAAGACATTTCGGAAGAGCTTCAGAAGCAACTAGGTCTCGAGATAGACAAAAAGAAAATCGAGCTCGAGTCTCCGATCAAAAGTCTCGGAACATATACCGCGGTTTTGAAGCTTTATTCCGAAGTCAAAGGCGAACTAAAGGTTTCCGTAGTAGAAGAATAAACATCGACAAACAAAAAAGAAAAACCAAAGAAGGAGACAATATGCCAGAGAGAATTCCTCCGCACAGCAAAGAAGCCGAACAGGCGGTGCTCGGTGCAGCGCTATTAAATAAAGATGCACTTTCCGACGTAATAGAAATAGTTAAGCCGGAAGACTTTTATGACGCTGCGCATAAAGAAATATATTCGGCGATACTTGACCTCTTCCAGAGCAATGTAAGAGTCGACATTATTACCGTGAGCGAAGAACTCAAGAAGCGCGGAAGCCTCGAACTCGCGGGCGGCAGAGCTTATGTTGCTTGGCTCCCGGACAATGTTCCGTCGGCGCTGAATGCAGCGGGCTATGCAAACATAGTCGCAAAGAAATCCGATCTCAGAGCTTTGATTTCTGCGGCAGATGATATTAGAGACAGAAGTTACAGAGAGGGCGACGAGTCGTCTACAATCCTCGATAAAGCCGAGCAGAGAATTTTTGAAATCGCACAGAAGCGTCAAGGGAGAGACTATACGCACATCAAAGACGTAATGAGAGATTCGCTCGACCTAATTGACAAGGCCGCAAGAAGCGAAGGAACGCTTACCGGAGTTTCCACCGGATTCTCGCAGCTCGACAAAATTACTCGAGGACTTCAGAAGTCAAACCTCATAATCGTTGCGGCGAGACCTGCGATGGGTAAGAGTGCCTTTGCTCTAAATATCGCATTGAACGCAGCAAAGAAATCCGACGCGTCTGTTCTCATCTTCAACCTGGAAATGTCCAAAGAAGAAATCGGAAACAGACTTCTCGCAATGGAAGCGAATGTCGAGATGGAAAGAATCCTTGAGGGAAAAACGCTTACTCAGGATGACTGGAGCGCAATCGGCGAAGCAACCAATCGCATGGGCAAGATGAATATAACGATAGACGACACCCCGAACATAAGTATCCTCGAAATGAAGAACAAATGCCGTCGCATGAAGGCGGAATACGGACTAGACCTCGTGGTTCTCGACTATTTGCAGCTCATGGATTCCGGAAGCAAGGTAGAAAACCGTCAGCAGGAGATAAGCAAATTCTCGAGAGGACTCAAGCTTCTGGCAAAGGAAATGGAATGTCCGGTTATAGTTCTTTCGCAGCTCAACCGTGGACCGGACCTGAGAGCGGACGACCACAGACCGAGAATGGCAGATCTTCGTGAGTCGGGTTCGATCGAGCAGGATGCGGACATCGTAATGTTCCTCTATCGAGACGACTACTACAACAAAGAAGAAAGTCCGATACCGGGCGTTTGCGAAATACATATAGCAAAGCATCGTAACGGACAGACCGGAAAGATAGACCTCGCTTGGGTTGAGCGCTACACAAGGTTCAACGACATCGCATATTAATCGCATATTAAAATCGCATACAAAAAAGAAAAAGTATAATAATGAATTTTATAAGACCAAAGGTGTCAGATCTCAATATGGCGGATCTGACCGTCGAAAACATTTTCATAAACGAGTATATGCCGGAGGCTGACGGAGATTTTGTCAAAGTCTATCTTTTGGCGCGACTCTATGCGGAAACCGACAGAAGCATTTCCGACATAGAGATGGCCAAGCAGCTAGGCATCAGCAAGGACAGAATCCTTGAGGCGTGGAACTACTGGGAAGAGTGGGGCGCAATCAAGAAGCACTACCTCGGCGGTGACGGACGTCTCGATTTTGCCGTGGAGTTTGTCAATCTAAAAGAAATGCTTTACGGAGGAGAATCGGATGAACCGCTTCTGATAGAAACCGATCCCGAAATCAAAGTGAGACCGGTCTTTGGAAACGAAGAAATTAACTCCCTAATGGAGCAGATAGAAAAAACTTTTGGAAGAACGCTTTCGCCGACAGATCTTCAGTCGATCATCAATTGGATCGAAGAATACAAGGCTACGCCGGAAGTGATTCTGAAGGCCGCAGATTATTGTGTGGCAAAAAACAAGATGAGCTTCCGCTATATGGGTTCACTCATAGAAGGTTGGGTTGCACAGGGATTAAACACCGCCGACAAGATCGACGACTATCTGGAGGAGTTCGACCAAAAGTTTTCGAGATATAAGAGAGTAATGCGCGCGCTCGGTTATTCCAAAGAGGCGTCGGAAGAGGAGCGCAGAATCATGGACACATGGTTCGACACTCTCGGTTTCAATATGGACAAAGTTCTCGAGGCGTGTTCCAAGAGTGCAGGTATCAACAATCCTTTCCTATACGTCAACGGCGTTTTGAAGAATTGGAAGAAGGATGCGGCTCAGGATAACAGAGATGTAAACGACAAGAAGCCGGTTTCCAATTCCGTGCTCAAGGATTATTATAATTTCCTGAGAGAAAAAGCGGAAAGAGAAGCCAAGGAGAGAAGAGATAAAATCTACAGTGAGATTCCGAAGATAAAAGAAATCGACGAGCAGAACAAGATCATCGGAACGCAGCTTGCAAAAGCATATTTGAGCGGAGATACCGAAGAGGGCGGAAGACTAAAGGCCGAACTCGAAAGGTTAAACGAAGACAGAGCATTCTATCTTGCGGAGCACGACTACGATATGGATTATACAGATCCAAAGTTTGCATGCACGGAATGTAACGACACGGGAATTGCGGAGATGGGGGGACCCTGTCCTGTTTGCAGAGAGCAAAGAAGGATGGAGGCAGAGATATGGCAAAGCGAAAGAGAAATAAAAGAGACATGAGCGCAGGCCGCATCGCCATGATAGCTATCGTGGTGGGCCTTCTTATCGGAATCGCTTTGGTGGCAAAGAATATAATCACTCTTTCGCTAGAGAAGCGTGCGCTTTTACAACAGAATAGTGAGCTCACGGATAAACGCGACGAACTTGCAGCGGAACTTGAGAACGTAAACGACCTCGACTATATAGAGGAGCAGGCCAGAAAGCTTCTCCACATGATTAAGCCGGGGGAGATTCTTTATATTCTTAACGGAGGGCATCCAAAGGACGAGAACGGAAACCTCGATATCGAACTTCCGACTCAGCCAAATGTGACAAACCAAGAAGAGACATCCGAAGAGACATCCGAAGAAACATCCGAAGAAGAAAGCACAGAAACCGAGGCAGTAGAAAATTCCGAGGAGGAGACGACAGAAGAGTCCGCGGAAGAGCAATACGCGGAAGAGTATTACGAAGAAGAAACATCGGAAGAGAGCTCGGAGGTTTACGAGGAATCCACGGGAGACGAAGACAATGAAGGCTCCGACGGATAATAACCTTCCAAGGATATCGGAAGTAATCGTCGTTGAAGGACGTGACGATACAGCAGCTATTAAGAGAGCCGTGCGTGCAGTTACAATCGAGACGCACGGCTTTGGTATATCTAAAAACACTTGGGAAAAAATCGAGAACGCCCATCGCGATCACGGAATCATAATTTTTACGGACCCCGATCACGCGGGCGAGGAAATACGAAAGAAAATTCTGGAGAGTTATCCCGATGCCAAGCAAGCTTTTCTGACAAAGGAAAAAGCCTCCGAAAAAGCAAAGGGCGCAGCGCGTCCCGATATCGGAATTGAAAACGCATCCCCGGAAGATATACGAGAAGCGCTTGAAAAAGCGAAGGCAAATATAGTCGCAGCTCGCACTTCCAAGGGATCAACATCGGGCGACGTCAGTGACAATCAGACAGCATACGAAACCTTTTCGATGAAGGATCTCGACGAAGCGGGACTTTCCGGAGGCGCCGGCTCAAAGGAACGCCGCGAAAAAATCGGGGACATCCTCGGAATAGGTTATTCAAACGCAAAGAGTCTTTTATATAAACTTAACACGCTCGGAATCGACAGAAAAACCTTTGACGATGCAGTAAAGAAATTAGAATAAATGGATCTATATTCACCACAGGTAATCAAAGCAATAAAACAGAAATTCGGATTCAAGAACAGCAAGAGTCTTGGACAGAATTTTCTTACGGACCCGGACGTAATAAAAGAAATTGTGGCAGGCGCCGGAGCGACGGAAACCGATCTCGTAATAGAAATCGGACCGGGTTTTGGTGTGCTTACGGACGAAGCGGCAAAGCACGCGGGAAAGGTAATTGCAATCGAGCTCGATAGAGATCTTATTCCCGTGCTCGACTTTACCCTTGCCGCACACCGGAACGTAGAGGTAATTAACGAGGACGTTCTAAAGATAGACCTAAACGAACTCATAGAGAAGACGCTCTCTGAAGAAGAGTCTAAAGGAAAGCAGCTAACGGGAGCCAAGATAATCGGAAACCTTCCGTACTATATCACAACGCCGATTTTAATGAAGCTTCTCGAGAGCGACATCAAGGCTGAGTGCATCGTCGTAATGATGCAAAAGGAAGTTGCGGAGAGAATCCTCGCAGAGCCCGGCGGAAAAGAATACGGAGCGCTTTCGGTTGCGGTTCAGTATCGCACAACTCCGGAAACCGTCGTCGATGTTCCAAAGGAGAGTTTCTTCCCCGCGCCCAAGGTGGATTCGCAGGTGCTCAAGCTCACCATGAGAACGGAACCTGCGGTAAAGCCGAAGGACGAAGACCTCTTTTTCAGGATGGTCAAGGCGGGATTCAGCCAAAGAAGAAAGACGATATTAAACTCTCTTTCGACATCGGGATTCCCAAAAGAAGAAATAGCCGCCTGCCTCGACGCAGTCGGAATAGACAATAAAAGAAGAGCAGAAACCCTGAGCCTTCAGGACTTCTGCTCTATAGCGGATTATTTCAGTCGCAAGCTCGGTTAAAGAATTCTTCGAGCTCCGCGAGAGTAACTTTCTTGAGAGTGCATTTACCGATGCTTTCGGGAACGGCAAGCGCAATCATGCCGTCGGAAATCTTTTTGTCGATAAGGGCATATTTATATAGTTCTTCTGCGGTGTATCTAAGCTCCGTCGGAAGACCGAGGCTCTTAAGAATTTTTTCTAGTTCGCCAGAGATATCATTTTTGGTATAACCCATGGCGAATGCGCCCTTTGCTTCGGCAACCATTCCGATTGCAACGGATTGACCGTGCGATACGCTATACGACGAAGCCTTCTCTATGCAGTGCCCTATGGTATGACCAAAGTTTAGAAGCTGCCGGAGACCTTTGTCGTTGGAATCGACTTCCACGAGGGACTTTTTGATCGAGAGACTTCTTTCGAGCATGTATTCGAGATCACCCTCCTGAATTTTGGAGATGAGGCTCGCGTCGGATATAGTCGCGTTCTTTACTCCTTCTGCGAGGGCATCCTGAATCTGCGATTCGCGAAGATTCTTAAAAGTATCCGGGTCGCAGATAACCATGCGCGGGTGCCAAAAGATTCCGGCGAGGTTCTTGCCCTGAAGAAGATTTACGGCAGCCTTTCCTCCGACCGACGCATCCATCGCGGAGAGGAGGGTTGTGGGAACATGCACGAGGTCGATTCCTCTCATATATGTTCCGGCAACAAATCCCGCAATATCGGTTACAACACCGCCGCCGAGTGAAAGCACAATGTCGCTTCTCGAAAGATTTTCGGAAGCGAGAGCCTCCATAACATTCGCATAGGTCGTAAGATTCTTGGAATGTTCGCCGGCAGGGAATAGAACGCGAGACGGTGTGAAGCCGGATTCCTTTAGAGATGCGGAAACAGTCTCCGAATAGAGACTTCCCGCAGTGCTGTCCGCGATAATACAAACCTTACGCGGAGAGTAAATCTCGGACAGAAATTCGCCGACGCGTGAAAGCGCTCCGGACTCGAGGATTATATCGTATGAAGTTGGAACGGTTATTGATATTCGTTTCATATGCTAATATTACCACAGAAAGAGACAAATGGCAGAGACAAAAAACAAAAAAACCACAAAACGCTTCTATATAATTTTCTCTATCATCACACTCATTGTTGCGGTGGGGCTCTATTCCGTTGCGATAAACAGCTATATCCAGGAGGAGACGAAGGAAAAAATCGTCTTTTCAATCCGTGATAACGATGCTGCAATTTCGGAGGAGGCGCTGGCGGAATTCAAGAACCTAAACCCTCAGTGCATAATCGTTTTGGGCTGTGCGGTAAAGCCTGACGGGACGCCTTCCGAAATGCTTCGCGACCGACTCGATGCCGGAATCCTTCTTTATAAGCAGGGTATCGCGCCAAAGATTCTTTTGACCGGCGACAACGGACAGGAAGAGTACAACGAGATTCACGCAATGCTTACGTACTGCTTGGAGGTGGGAATTCCGCCGGAGGATATCTTCTGCGACCACGCGGGATTTTCTACGAGCGAATCCATGATAAGGGCGGATACGATTTTCTCAATAAGGCGTGCGGTTATCGTAACCCAACGCTATCATGAATACCGGGCAATTTATAATGCCGGTAAGATGGGGATAGACGTACTCGGTGTCAGCGCAGACCAGAGCAAGTTCAGAAGCCAACCGTATAACGAGTTCAGAGAAATTCTGGCAAGGAACAAAGATTTCCTTCTCTTCAATCTTACGACTCCGACAGCGATTGGCGGAGAGAAGATAGACATAGAGGGAGACGGAAGAGTTTCCCACGGAGAGTAATTAACAGCATTGACACACTGATGGTACCATTACGAGTTAGCATTAAGGGATGGCCGAGAGGCTATCCTTTTTTTGCTTAAAATGTGCCACAAATATTGATTTTTTTCTGATTTGTGGCACAATAAGCCTAAAGGAGGCAATACAAATGTATATAAAAAGAGAAAGATATCTGAATAAAATAAGGCCTTTTTATGAAGTGGATTTGATTAAAGTTCTGACCGGAGTAAGAAGATCAGGAAAGTCAGTGCTTTTAACACAAATTGAAGAAGAGTTATTGTCTCAAGGTATTAAGGAAGAACAAATTATAAAAATAAACTTTGAGGATGTAGCTTTTGAGAAAATTCGTACAGTTAACAGGCTGGATACGCATATTAAGAAAGCAATAAAAACGAAGGATAAGTATTACATTTTTCTAGATGAAATACAGCATGTGAGAAATTTCGAGAGAGTTTTGTCATCCCTTAGGGCAACAGTGAACTGTTCTATATTTGTAACGGGGAGTAATTCCAAGTTGCTGTCCGGAAAACTAGCAACGCTACTTGTAGGAAGATGCATTGAGTTTAGAATAATGCCATTTTCGTTCCAGGAGGCATATGAGTTTAATATCTTGCTTGGCAAGGATATCATGCCGGATACTTTTATATATGATTATATGAGTTGGGGTGGATTGCCGTTAAGATATTCCTTTGACCGAGAAAAAGATATCCTGGCATATCTAAGGCAGACGTATGAGGGGATTGTTGATAAAGATATTGTGACAGAAAAATCAAAGATCAGCAGACAAAACTTTACCAAGGTTGCCGGTTATGTAATGGCAAATGCGGGAAAGTATTTTTCAGGCAAGAATATAGAGACTTATTTTGAGTCGGAAAACAAGGAACTTCTTGATAAAAAAACGGTGTATCGATATCTTGATAAGATGGAGAAAGCGTGTCTTATCAATCGAGTGAAAAGATTTGATATTGCGGGCAAAAAGACAATGGCATATGTTGAAAAACAATATGCGGTTGACACGGGATTCAGGATCGTTAATACCAATCAAGTAGATTTCGAAGATACATTCTTCTTAGAAAATATAATATATAACGAACTCATTTCCAGAGGATATGAAGTGTATGTAGGGAAAACATATAAAGGAGAGGTGGACTTTGTTGTAATTGAAGGAAGGCGTAAATGTTTCGTGCAAGTAACATATCTTTTAAGCGGGGAGGAGACAATACGTAGAGAGTTTGATGCGTTTAAGCCCATTAAGGATGCTGCGCCAAAATATGTATTATCGCTGGATCGTGCAGATTTTTCAAGAGATGGTATTGCCCATATAAACATTGTAGATTTTCTTCTTGGGGACAAGGACATTTCTCTAAACTAATTCTGTAGTGATTTTTTTAGGCGGTTAATGGATAAAGAAATAAAACAAAAAAACTCTTGACCTTATAGTTAACTGCAATGATACAGTGCAGTTAAGGAGGTACGATATGACTATTAAAGAATTCGCCAAACTGTGCGGATGCAATTCTCAAACATTAAGATATTACGACCGCATTGATCTTCTAAAACCGGTTGAAGTGGATCAGTGGTCTGGATATCGTTTCTATGAAGAAGCGCAGGCTCTTGATTTTGTTAAAATCAAAAATCTTCAGTTAGCTGGATTCACAATAGATGAAATCAAAGAGCTAATTGGTAGAAGTGATGAAGAAATCTATAGAGCATTTGAAGTAAAGTTAGCAGAGCAAGAGGAAAGAATAAGGACCATAAGAGAAATACAAAAGTCATATCAAAATGAAGTGGAAAATATGAAAGAAAGACTAAAAGAAATCCAAGGGAAGGTTTATGAAGAAATGGAAAGGTATAATCCCGAGGAGGAATTCGGACTCGACACAGAGACTTATCAAGAGATAATCAAAGAAGTTACTAGCACATTTGAGGCAATGGCAGCAGAGGGCAATTTTGAAGATTATGACTTCCTGGAGTATAAGGAGGATGATAAGGTTCTGGAAGAGCATTTTGATTTTTTCGATAATCCGGAGTACGAGCTGATTTGCGAAAAGCATGATTGGAAGTTTGCGAAAGAGTTCATCTATGATTGTCTAGATTTGGAAGACGGAGATTATAATTATGTGTTCAAGGTGACTGATGACAGAGAACAAAGCGCGGCTTTCCCTAACATAGTGCTTGCGCTTGCGCTAAAGGACTTAGAAAAGAATCCTGAGCATAAGAGGAACCTCGGCTGCACCGTAACAGATTCCAATGATGGGAAGAATCATTTCTGGTTGTTCAGAAAAAAATAATCACCTTACTAATAAGCATCGTTAGAGGAGACTTCGGTCTTCTCTTTTTTAAATAATTTAACTTTCCCTTGACAAAAGTGGTACCAGAATGAGTTTGCATTAAGGGATGGAAGCTCTTCCATCCCAATTTTTTACCCACAAAGGACGTAATATTGAAATTAGACTTGTAATTTACGCTTTGTTTTATAGAATAAAGACATATGAAAGCATGTGGAGAAAGATTACTTTAGGAAAAGAAAGAGTAAGAGAGAATGGAGAATTTAAGATTGAGAAGAAGCGCCCGTAAAGATTCGGAGCGAATAGATGAGTTAATTGATGAATACTACTTTGAACTGGTACCGGTGCTTGAGGGCTTTAGTAAAAAAGAAGAACTGGTCTGTAAAAAAATAGTGGACAAAGAAGGCAATATCATTGCAGGCTGCAGTGGGTATGTTTACTATTGGGGCTGTATGTATATCGATGACATGTGGGTGGATGAGAAATACCGAAGGAAGGGCCTTGGATCGATTGCTCTTCAAGCGGTTGAAAGCGAAGCAGAACGTAAAGGATGCCACGTTATCTGGGTAGGTACATGGGATTTCCAGGCCAGACCGTATTATGAGAAACATGGATATGAAGTTTTTGCTACCCTAAAGGACTGCCCTGTAGGTCATGAGGATTATCAGCTGGCGAAACGCCTGGACAGAAAGCAGCCCAAAAGAAAGTGCAGCCCAATAGAATATGAGCTTATGGATGGATCGGAAGAAGATGCTGAATTTATATGTGACCAGCTCGATGAAGGCTTTAATAAGGAACACATTGAAATAAAACACGATTACATCAAGATAAACAGGAAACTGGTCACCAAGGACGGCAAAGTCGTCGCTGCGATAATGGCAGGCGTGACTGAAATTGATACCGGTTGGATCTTTAAAATTTGGGTGGATGAAAAGTATCGTCATCAAGGATTGGGGACACTTTTGTTAAAGCATTATGAAAAGAAGGCAAAAGAAAAAGGTGCGACCAAAATCATTTCTGAAGAAATATATGACTGGAATGTCGGCTTCTTTCAGAAGGCTGGATATAATGTTGCTGGCGAACTGAAAGATCTGCCTAAAGGACATAGCTTCTATATCGTGTATAAAGACCTTTGATAAATGAGAGAAAGATTATTTGAATTACAAGATTTAAAATACCGAGATTTCCAGGCAGGCCTTATTCCAAACATAGAGAAGGATCTCTTCATCGGAGTTCGAACGCCGGAGCTAAGAAGGCTTGCAAAGGAAATTGCAAACGATGAGGATACAATTGCTTTTCTAAAGGATGTTCCTCATAAGTATTTTGATGAGAATCAACTGCATGCATTTATTATTTCCCTTGGTAGAAACTTTGATGAAACAGTTGGTGCGGTAGAAGCTTTTCTTCCGTATGTCAATAATTGGGCGACTTGCGATCAACTATCTCCCAAAGTTTTCAAGAAGCATAAAAAGGAACTACTTCCTTACATAAAAAAGTGGATTAAATCAAAGAAAACATATACAGTCCGATTTGCCATTGGTATGTTGATGGAGCATTTTTTAGACGATGACTTTGATGTGCAATATCCCAAGATGGTTGCCGGAGTTAAATCCGACGAATACTATATCAACATGATGATTGCGTGGTATTTTGCAACGGCCCTAGCAAAGCAATACGATGCAAGCATTCCTTTCATTGAGAACGGAAGTCTAGACGCATGGACGCACAATAAGGCTATTCAAAAGTCTGTAGAGAGCCGTCGCATAAGCACCGCTCAAAAGGAATATTTGAAGGCCCTTAAGAGGAAATAGTTTTATCCTTGACAAAAGTGATACTATAATGAGCTTGAATTATAGGAGGATGTTATGAGCAAAGTACTTGTTATTTCAACCAGCCTTAGGGCAAAGAGCAATTCGGATATTTTGGTAGAGCGTTTGATTGCCGGTGGTAAGGATGCCGGACATGATGTGGGGCATATTAGCCTTAAGGGCAAGAAACTTGGTTTCTGCATCGGTTGCCTTGCTTGCCAAAGTACACAGCAGTGCGTGATCAAGGACGATGCTATAGAAATTGCAGAGAAGGTAAAGGATGCGGATACCTTGGTGTTTGCTACGCCGATTTATTACTACGAGATGAGCGGGCAGATGAAGACTTTGCTGGACAGACTTAACCCGCTTTACCCATCTGACTATAAGTTCCGCAATGTATATATGCTTTCGGTGGCAACAGAGGATGAGGACTATGTACCGGAAAAAGCTGTAAGCGGGCTTCAGGGTTGGGTTGATTGCTTTGAGAAAGCTGAGATTGTTGATACGCTATTCTGCGGCGGAATCTCTGATCCGGGAGAAGCAGGCGGAAAGGATATTGAAAAAGATGAGGCATATCAGTTCGGAAAGGCTCTTAAGTAGTGTGAAGAAAATAACGGCTATCTTATTTGCTTGTATGATGATTGTATCTTTGACTGCATGTGTGCAGAGCGGCACCGCGGAGGAGCTTACGGAGGCTGTTGCAGAGCCCATTGAGGAAGAGGTGACTGAGCCCATTGCTGACGAAGAAGCTGAAACGGAAAACAAAGAACCGGAACAGGAAGAAACAATGGTTATAGTTATTAATGGAGAAACAATATCTGTTGAATGGGAAGATAACGAAACTGCATCTGCGCTTAAGTCACTGGTTTCTGAAGAACCTATATCTATTCAAATGTCCATGTATGGTGGATTTGAACAAGTAGGCAATCTTGGAAAAAGCCTTCCGAGGAATGATAAGCAGATAACGACAGAGGCAGGGGATATAGTTCTATACTCGGGCAATCAGATTGTTATGTTTTATGGTTCCAATTCATGGTCCTATACCAGGATAGGAAAAGTGACTGAGAAGACACAGTCTGAATTGGAAGATCTTCTCGGAAATGGAGATGTTACGATTACAATCAAGTTTTTTAAGGGGGAATAATATTCCCTTGACAAAAATGCTCTCATAACTATTTATCAACAAAAGACGCACCTAGAAAGGTGCGTCTTCTTCATTAAGTTCATCTCTTATTTCGTCGATTCCTTCGTTAGCAAGGGCGTCGGCTCGGTTATTCATCTCCGTTATGTATCGGAAGTCGTCCATGGTAAACGACTTTCCGTTCATCTCCACAAAGTTATCGTAATGCTTTTCGACATTTGTATTCGGCGAGTTCAGATTGACGTGGCCCTTTACGCGATAGAAGGTCACTTTGTTTTTTTCTACTAGCTCGAGAAGCGCCTGCCAAAGGTCTTGGTTTTCAACGGCGCCCTTGGTGGCCTTCTTCCAGCCGTTCTTTCTCCAGCCGACATACCATTTTTCGCGGAAACAGTTTGCCACATAGGAACTGTCGGTAAAGACGTGAATGTCAAGGCCGTCCCTTGTCAGCGCGCGAAAAGCCTCGATAACCGCGGTCAGCTCCATGCGGTTATTCGTCGTATTGGCCTCGCCGCCGTGAAGCTCCTTCTTTGTTTTTCCGAACTCCAGAATCGCGCCCCAGCCGCCGATATTCTCTTCGTTTTGGTTTCCGGAGCAAGCTCCGTCCGTATAAATCTTCAAAATACTCATGTATAGATTATAAAACAAAGGCATATCATTGGCAAATTGATATACCGCGAAGGGCGGAAATATTGTATTATATAGGGAGAAAGCATGCGGGCTTGCCGCTGCGAAAGGAGAAGAGATGAGTTCCGTATTACCGATAATAATTTCGATAATAGTAATAAGCAATATAATAAAGGCGGGTAAAACCGTAACAAAGCAGAAGTCCGGATCGACGAGAACGTCTTCCGCAGGAAGTTCGTCGCGCCCTCAGTCGCTCGGCAAAAGCGCTCAGCCCGGCTCCGCACAGCCAAAGCCGTGGCAGGTCGGAAAGAGCAACGCAACCAAAGCGACCCTTAACGGAAAGAAGGGAAGGGGCAAGGCCTTTGGTCAGAGACCAAAGACAACTAGATACGACAGCGCCTTCGAGGACAAAGGTCTTCTTTCTGCCGCGCCGATTGCAGCCTTCGGAGACGAGAGGGATATTATATCCAAGGGTTCAATGGCCGCAAGCAACGCGGAATACATAGATGTCGGAAACGACTATGTGAGCGGATTTGACGTTGGCGGGCGCAGAGAAACGCCGATGGGCTTTGACAGATAGGCATATCGTTTAGATAGACTTTGGGAATATTGGATTAGATGAGTTTGTATTTTTGTTCATTCGCGAGCGGAAGTTCCGGAAACAGTTATCTTGTCGGAACGGAGAAAACCGCAATTATAATAGATGCCGGAATCGCCTGTAAGAATATAGAGCAGGGACTTTTGGGCAGAGGAATAACCCCGGAAGACCTTTCCGGGATTTTGATTACCCACGAACATTCCGATCATATCAAGAGCCTAAGAACGCTGAGCAAAAGAACAAGTGCGCCGATTTATGCTTCGCAAGGGACCCTTGACGCGATAATAGAGAACTATCTTCCTTCGCTCGCGCAGGACGATATTGCAAGCGTAAGTTCGGGCGAGGTTTTTACAATTGGGGATATCGAGGTTACGCCTTTTGATATTTCGCACGATGCCGCGGAGCCACTCGGCTATGCGTTTAAGAGCGGCGGAAAGAGCATCGCAATCATGACCGACACCGGCGTCGTCACGGGAAGCGCCATCGAGGCCCTAAGAGAGGCGGACATGATCGCGATCGAATCGAACCACGAGGAGAACGTCCTCATGTACGGACGATACCCCTTCCATCTAAAGAAGAGGATCTTATCGGAGCACGGACATCTTTCCAACGCGGCTGCTGCGGCATGCCTTGCGGAAGTGCTCGGAAACAGGAATAATGATGCGCAGCCAATAGTTGCGCTCGCGCATCTCAGCAAAGAAAACAATACTCCGGATCTTGCATATTTGACGGTAAAGAACCTGCTCGCGGAAGACGGTTTTATTGAAGGCGTTCACTATAAGCTCAAAGTGCTCTCAGGAGATACGGAGAGCGAAGTTTTTAGAATATAAAAAGTAGGTGCAGAGGGCATGACCTGGTATTGGCTCGCAATTCCCATAGGCTTTTTAATAGACCTCGCCATTGGCGACCCCGAAAAGATTCCGCATCCGGTCGTCTTTATCGGCAAGCTGATTAATTTTTTGTATAAGAAGATAGGCCATGCCGATAATGCCGCGTCAGAAAAACTTGCAGGCGGTCTCATTTGGCTCATAGTCGTCGCGGTGAGCACGCTAATCCCGCTCGCGATACTCTTGATATGCGGCAAGATTAGTTTTTGGTTAAGGCTTGCAGTCGAAAGCCTGATGTGTTGGCAGATCCTTGCGACCAAAGGGCTTAGGGACGCCGCGATGAAGGTTTATCACGCGCTTAAGAATGGAACCATTGATGACGCTCGCAAGGCTGTCTCAATGATTGTGGGTCGCGATGTCTCCGCGCTCGATGAAGCGGGAATAACAAGAGCCGCCGTAGAGACAATCGCTGAGAACTCTTCCGACGGAATAATCGCACCGCTTCTTTTTCTTGCGATAGGCGGAGCGCCGCTCGGATTCTTCTATAAAGCCGTAAACACCATGGACTCCATGCTCGGATATACCGATCCGCCTTATACGAATATAGGTTTTGTTCCCGCCAAGATGGATGACCTTGCGAACTTCTGGCCTTCGAGAATCTCGGGGCTTCTTATGCTTCTTGCGGGGAGAATCATCGGCATGGATTACGAGAACGGCCGGAAGATTTTTAAGAGAGATAGATATAACCACGCGAGCCCGAACTCCGCACAGACGGAATCCGCATGCGCCGGTCTTCTCGGCGTGAGACTTGCGGGCGACGCATACTACCACGGAGTTTTGCATAAGAAAAAATACATAGGCGACGCGCTCCGTGAAATAGAAATAGAAGATATTCCGCGCGCAGGAAAACTTCTCTATGTTATGTGCGTGCTCGGACTTTTGCTGGCTGTGATAATCGCAGTTGCAAAAGCGTTGTTGCTAACGATATAAGTAAATACGCAGGCCGTTTAAAACTACGACTGAGGCGAGGCATTGATATGAAAAAAGCAAAGAACATAATGATACAGGGGACAATGTCCAACGCGGGAAAGAGCCTTCTCTGCGCGGGACTTTGTCGCGTGTTCAAGGAAGATGGTTTTAAGGTCGCGCCGTTCAAGAGTCAGAACATGGCGCTTAATTCCTTTATAACCAAGAGCGGTGCCGAGATGGGACGCGCGCAGGTCGTTCAGGCGGAAGCAGCTGGAGTTGAACCGGACGTAAGGATGAACCCCATCCTTCTTAAGCCGACGACCGATGTCGGAAGCCAGGTCATAGTTAACGGTCATCCGATCGGAAACATGAGCGCCAAGGAATACTTTGCTCATAAGAAGGAGCTCATCCCCGACATAATGGAAGCATATAATTCTCTCGCGGAAGAGTTTGACATAATCGTAATCGAAGGTGCGGGAAGTCCCGCCGAGATAAATCTAAAGGCAGACGACATCGTAAACATGGGCATGGCCAAGCTCGTTGATGCGCCGGTGCTCCTCGCGGGAGACATAGATAGAGGCGGAGTATTTGCGCAGCTCTACGGAACGATCGCGCTCCTCGATGAAGAGGATAGATCCCGCATCAAAGGAACCGTCGTAAACAAATTCAGAGGAGATAAAAATATCCTCGCGCCCGGACTTGAGCAGCTTGAGTCGCTCTGCGGCGTTCCCGTGGTCGGAGTCGTTCCTTATCTCCACGTCGATATAGATGACGAAGACAGTTTGAGCACGCGACTCGACAGAAAGACGCGTAAACTCATAGATATCGCGGTGATTAAACTTCCGCGAATCTCAAACTTCACCGACTTCAGTCCTTTTGAAAATTACGAGAACGTTTCTCTTCGCTATGTGATGAAGCCGTCGGAACTCGGAGACCCCGACATGATAATCATCCCGGGAACAAAGAGCACAATCGCGGATCTCGTTTGGCTACGCGAGAGCGGACTTGAGGCAAAGATCATGCAGGCAGTGTCTCGCAAAGAAAACTCTCCAATAGTTTTCGGAATCTGCGGCGGCTTCCAAATGCTCGGCGGGCATATATCAGACCCTGAAGGAACAGAAGCCGCAAGACTGACTGAGTTGGACGGCATGGGACTACTTCCAATAAGAACCGTTTTTGAAAAAGAAAAAGTCCAAGAGCAAGTGAGAGGAAGTCTTCCAAAGATAGAAGGTCCGCTCGCAGGTTTAAGCGGAATGGAATACGAAGGCTACGAGATTCATATGGGTCGCGAAGAGGCACTCGCAGAAGGCGAAGCTACCGACCGAGTTATTATTTCCGCATCGACATCATCAGATGACGAGCCAAACATCTACGGCACCTACGTGCACGGAATCTTTGATGCGCCCGGAATAAGCGATGAAATATTAAAGGCCCTATGCAATCGTCGCGGAGTAAATTTTGCGGAGCTTGGGACCTTTGATGCTGCCGCACACAAGGAAGAGCAGTATAACATCCTTGCCAAGGCCCTGCGCGAATCCCTCGACATGGATCTCATTTACAGAATAATGGGCGACTAACACATCGCATAAGTTTCAAATTGGTTAAAACGAGAATAATAATAGATAGAGAAGATTCATTCAATCCGGCACGGAAAGATTGATGGAAATCACGCAACAACCGATTGCGTGATTTCTTTTTATTTTCATAATATAATGAACGGAAGGAGGTGGTATTATGAGCACAAAAGACGTACTAAATGCCCTTAGAAGAAGTCGTTTCGCGACACAAAGAAAATATAGAAGCCCTACTTAAAAAAGCGGATGAAAAATGGGGTATAATATAATCCTACAAGGTTTATCAAGAAGAAATGGCGAATTTTCAGTAATTGCAACCTGCGGTTGACAAATTGAAAAGCCTAATTGGTAGAGTGCAACCATGGTTTTTGATAATTTTGACTCAGAAACAATCACTAAAACATTTACCAATTAGGGAGGTATAGAAAAATGATTTTAGCAGACAAGATTATCGAGAACAGAAAGAAAAACGGTTGGTCCCAGGAGGAGCTGGCGGATAAGCTGGGGGTATCCAGGCAGTCCGTATCCAAGTGGGAAGGGGCCCAGGCAATCCCGGACATGAAGAAGATTCTTCAGATGGCGGAGCTCTTTGGCGTAACCACGGACTATCTATTAAAGGATGAAATCGAGGAGACAGCTTTGGTGGAAATGCAAGCTGCGCCCGACTATGTGGATGAAGAGGAAGCTCCGATTCGCGTTTCCATGGAAGAGGCAAACAGCTTCCTAAACCACAACTGGAAGGCCGCATCCGTAATATCCACGGGTGTTATGCTATGCATTCTTTCCGCTGCTCCACTTCTTATTCTCTTGGGTCTTGCGGAGGGTAACGGACCCTTGGCTAATGCACAGTACCAGGTAACTGCAATAGGAATTGCCGTAATTTTGGTAATGGTTGCTTGCGCTGTGGCCCTATTCATCATGACAAGCCTAAAGGGAAAGCCGTACGAGTATCTGGAGAACAAGAAAATAGATACCGACTACGGTGTCTCCGGAATGGTAAAAGAGAGAAAGAGCAAATATGCAAGCACCCATGCCAAGCTTTTGGTTCCGGGAATTGCGCTATGCATTATCTCTGCAATTCCTTTGTTCATGTCTATGATACTCCAGGAGTGGGGCAAAGGACTTAAAGACCTTCCCGCTATTATAGGGGCTGCGCTGATTCTCGTGATGATTGCCGTCGGAGTTAAAATGATTGTCCTCACATGCATCAGGCAGGGCGGATTTGAAAAGCTCTTGGAAGAAGGCGACTACACAAGACTAAACAAGAGGGCATCCAAATGGGACGGAATATACTGGGCAATCGTGGTTGCGATTTATCTTGCATGGAGCTTCATCACCATGAAATGGGAAATGACATGGATCGTATGGCCGATCGCAGGTGTCGTATTTGCGGCATATAAAGAAATCATCAAACTCGTTATTTCATCAAAGAAAGGATAAAACCGAAAATGGTAATCGGATTAGCACAGTACAAATTCATCAACGGCGATAAGGAGTTTAATCTTTCGCAGATTAAGAAAGCTATGGAAACCTATTCGGGCAAGACGGAGCTTCTCTGCTTTGGAGAATCCTTCTTGCAGGGTTTTGATGCCATCTCCGGGAACTACGACGACGATAAGAATGTTGCCGTTGCGATTGATTCCGCCGAGTTTGATACAATTTGCACATGGAGCAAAGAATACAACGTCGCGGTTCTGTTTGGTTATTTTGAAAAAGAGGATGATTCGATATATTCTTCCTGTGCCGTTATAAGTAGAGGAGAAGTGATTCATAATTATAGAAGAACATCTATCGGATGGCGAGAACCCGAGTGGACATCAGAGCATTATAAAGAGGGCGAAGAGATAAACACATTCTCTCTGAATGACCGTGAATTTCTGATTGCACTTTGCGGAGATCTTTGGGATACAGATTGGGAGAAGTTCAAGACAGATGCCATCGTGCTGTGGCCTGTGTATGTTACCTTCGATTTGGACGCTTGGAAAGCGGAAGAAAAGGAATATGCCGCTCAGGCATCCAATGTTGCGGAGAAGGTCCTGATGATAAATTCAATCTGTGAAAGCCCGGCTTCGATATCGCACGGCGGCACATTCTATTTCAAGTCTGGCGACACTATATCAGAACTGCCATACGATGCAGAGGACGTGCTGCTCGTAGAAGTATAATGTCGAGAGGTAAATAAAGGCGATGCATTTTTGTTTAGAAGATTTCTGGATTTATCGGGACGGTAGCGACCCATCGATTGAGAACGGGTTTGAGATTTTTTCGACGGCGCATTTCCTTTGGCTGGCGTTTCTGTTTCTGCTGACTTTGATATATACGGTTTCTTATCGCAAGAGCGGAGACAAGGGGCGTTCCAATATGCGGAAATGGCTCGCTTTGTTTTCGCTCGAAATCTGTAGCCTAGGAGAGTACACCATTCTTATCGATGCTATGTGGCCCGAGAATCGACTTACTAAGCAATTGCTGGCATTTGCATTTTTACCGGCGGCGGGTATGGCGTTGATGTTTCCGACAGCTACGGTTTATCCGCCGATTAGCATCTTTGCTATTCATCAGTTCGTTATGCACGGCGCGATTGTGGCCTATATCGTCGCGAGGTATTCAGAAAAAGAAATCAAACCGCGGTACCCCGGGATTTGGATGTCTGCGATCATAATCGGTATCATCATTGTTCCGATTTACCATATAGATAAGTTTTTCGGAGTAAACTATATGTTTATTATGCGCGACGAGGGAAATCCGGTGCTTGGCGCAATATGGAATCTTACCGGAGGGGGAGGCGGCATCTCATACATACTCGGCCTTGCAACCCTGGTCATACTGGTTATGCATATAATGTTCTTAATCTATAAGGTCTTGGGAAATCGAAGGACGAAAAGAAAATAGCCCATATGGGCATAAATACAGGCTCGGGCCTCGGTGGAAACGCTGGGGCTCGAGTTTTTTATTGTAACCAAAATGGTTACCAAAGTGTTACCGAAAAGGGCGTATAGTAATAGTGTCAAGACGCATGTATGACACATGTTTATATAGAAACACTAACTCATGGAATTAAAAGGTGGATGTTATGAAACAGGAAATGAAAAGAATTTTGATCCTATTGCTTTGTGCAA
>CACYQX010000003.1 GCA_902776725.1 uncultured Eubacteriales bacterium
AGCTGTTTTGCCCATATTCCCTAGGCAGAATTGCGATTTTGCTCGTTTATCCATGCATATTTTGCAAAAATGACATTTCTGCCTAGCAAACTCCGATTTATCGGTTCATCCATTCTTTTAATTGGTTAAACACTTCTTCCTTATCATTATCAGATATCGCCACGCTCTTATTCAACCCATAATGATGTCCAAACTCGCTATCAGTATAAGTATTTCCGTTAAGCATTACGGGTTTATCATATCTTGGCCTTACGTGAATATGAAGATGAGGATTAGGCGCTGCATCTTTGAAGAAAGAATTCATCAAACAACTCCAATTACATAGTGTTGCTCCCAGAACAGCCTTTAGACACGCCTCCACTTTGCAAACCAGATTGTGAAGCTCTTCCCATTCTTCACCTGTTAGCTCTGACATCGAATTGCAATGACGCTTCAAAACCAATATACATCGCCCAATATAGTCCTGTTCATCCGAAAGGAAAACAGACCAGCATTTACTTTCGTACACCTGAAACTGTTTGTCTTCTTCAGATAGGTTGCACCAATCACACTTATCCATTTCTTCACCTTAAAACTTCGATTTATCTAAATGTATCGCTATATGAGCATTCTACCATATACCCGTTTCGGAAGCGAGAACACTCCTCCTCGGTGTGCCAATGGCACACCCCGCGGTGGACACAGTGTCCATCTGCTAGGGGCAACCTGGTTGCCTCAATCCAAACTTCGAGTGTGGCATCGATGACCAAAAATTCAAAAATCCCACTATAATCCCACTATCATACCACTATTTTACGTCTGTATAAGGTTATATGGCCAATGTGTAAGGTTTGGAAAATCGCTGTAACCATTGAAAACAGCGAAAATATTGGAAAATAAAAAAGGCGGTTTATATTCACAAACCGCCCAATTTGGTGGCCCATATTGGACTTGAACCAATGACCTTCTGGATGTTTTAAGCAAATCTCCCAAATCGTTGAAATAACTTGCACGTGGGCGATTCGCGTTGAAATTTCAACCTTTGGCAGTCATTACATTTCCTAGTTTTCTTTTGTTATTTTAGGGTGATTTTTGCCCACTATCGATAACTTATGTGCTACAAATGTGCTACAGATTTGTAGCACGCATTCTTAACCATGCGGACTTCTTTTGCTTGTAGAGTATCGTCATCAAACTCGGTTCCGTCAAATTGGAAACCCAACTTTTCATAGAATTTTATTGCGCGAGCATTCTCCTTTAATACGCGCACTGCAACCTTCTTACAGTCCGGAATCTCATCAAGCCCTGCTTGCATCAGTTTCGCACCTACACCCGTTCCATAGTAATCTGAAAGAATGTAAATCGCATATATTTCGCCGCTGTCCTCAAGTTCATCTTCCCATCTATTTTTCCCATATGCAACAAAGCCCACAACCTTTTCACCATCTTTGGCAACTAATGTGTTGTCTGGATAATCAAACGCCCACTTCTCGCATTTCTCTATAGATAGGTTATCGAGAAACTCCTGGCTAACAATTCCTGGATAAGCTTCCTGCCACGACTTCCAATGGACATAAGCCTTGCCTCGTTTTTCTTCATCAGTTTCCATTTTTTTGATAACAATGTCCATTATTTCAGTTCCTCCATCCAACTAATCTACCAGATCTTTAACAATTAGAAAGCCATCCTGCCAGTTGGCCTTATCGCCAAAATCGTCCACCATGATATTCGTATCCAGCTTCCAAGTTCCTATAATATAGATGCAGCCATTGCTTTTCAGTACACGTTTGCATTCTTTTTCAATCTCTTTCCAAAGTGTTTGAATGTGATAATAAGCATTGTATATGATAATAGTATCAAAGATATGGTCTGCGTATTCCATTTTACTAGCATCCATTATTTGAAAATCTATATCGCTTTGTCTAATCACAGGATTAAGTCTGCTGTCATCCAAATCTATACAAGAGACACTATTGACAAATGGAGAAGCAGCAATAGAAAAATCTGCTGCACCGCAAGCGACTTCAAGTATATCTTTTCCCTCTATATCTGACTTCAGCAGTTGAACAATTCGCTCTGTTTTTTTCATGATTTCCTCTAAAAATGAATTCGTTCATTTCTTAATCAATAGTAAAACCCATGCTTTTGTATTTTCCTTAACAGCTTAAGGACACTCTCTCCGCTTTCATTAACCGGAATAAAAATAGAAATGAAGAATTCATTTTCTTCTGAGTTCTGAACCGATTTACTTATCTCACAGGTAGATTGATCATCTCCATAGTCTCGCAGAAAGTCGTTCACTCCATATACTTCAAATCTGACTTTTCCAAGGAGATTCCAGTCAAAACCTATGATCTGCTCTTTTGTGAGCTTACTTGTAATACTATTTCCGTCAAAATCGATTTCAATATCGCATAACCCCTTCACGCTGATAACTGGAATCGGATATGCATCAGGCTGATAGTTTCCTTCTGAGTTTTTATGATAATGTCCGTTATAGAAACCACACTCTATTTTGAAGCCACCATGTAATTTGGTCATTTCAGCAATATATTCATGTGCTCTTTCGTCCAGTGGACGATACAGACGATTTAATTGTTCTCTAATGCCTTCCATTGTTACCATCCTATTTATCAAATACCGACTTGTCACCATTAAAACTTCTTTTCACTTTCTTCAATATGGTTTCTTATTTCTGTCTCATTGTCTAAGCAATACTGGTATGATAGTTCCATATAATCTGTGATGTTTCTGCCTTTACACATTGTACGCAAAGTTTCCAAAATTGGTTTCTCCTGAATAATCATATCCTGAAAATATCCATAAACACATCCTCCATTTTCGCGAGGATAGTACGGATTTATTGAAGCTAATCTTTCATCGTCCATTATGCTTTCAACAACCATCTCACTTAGAATCCACTTCAGTGAAGGCGTATCATATTCCGAATAGCTGTCACCAAAATGCTTGTTCCACACATAGAACCAGATGAAGTGAACGATTTCATGAAGGGACATCCCCAACGCTCCTCGCTCGCTGTTCTTGTAGAATATATCAAAATATCTTTCTTCCAAGAATCTCGGGCAGACGGGATTAAGACTTATATTACCTACCAAGTCATTAAAAATGCTTCTTGTATCTATTCCAAAAGCATCGGAAAGCGCATCCTCAATTTGCTCGTGGTATTTCGAAAAAAGTGCATTGTATAATTCGACTTTTCCGTTGATTTCATCGGTAAGACCTGTCCATATTGTTTTGAGTTCTTTTGTTATGTATTCCTTCTTCGCCTCCATATGAAGACTGCTCAATACTTCTTTGTCTATTTGCGGATAGAAGTACATCAAAGAATCTGACCAAAATGGAGTAATGCCTTCCTCTTGGAAAAGTAAGATGCTATCTATGGAATGTTCAAACCCTGGGTTCTGATATGTGACTTTCATAATAACAGCTCCAATTTGTCGAACTCTCATGTATCAGCCTACGGCATTATTCTACCATAGACCATTTTAGCAAGGAACACATAACTCTATTGATAGTTTATGTATATCAAATTTGGGTGCCTAAAAGCATTAAAATTGGGACATATATACACAAAAAACACCCCCTTTTTGGGGGCATTTTCAGGGTTTTTGTTTGTTCTAAGGGCGAGATAATTCGCTGTAGGTATCAGACATCGACAAAAGATTTTATACCCCCTCAGAATTGAAATGTGCTCAAACATATCTTGCGTCATAATTGAAAGTTTTTGGACTGTGGCTCAGTGGATAGAGCAACGGTTTCCTAAACCGTGCGGCGTAGATTCGACTCCTATCCGGCTCACCAATTATATTCGGAGGCTATTTGATCTCCGATTCTATTTATTCTCTCTTCTAGTAATTATCACCGAAGAAATAATCGCATATAGCACCGCTCCTATGATAGTGATAACCTGAAGTATTAGAAAGATCTTATTGTCGAAAATTATATGCAATACCATTAGAATACACGCTACGCTTAAAAGACAAGAAGCAATAGCAGTCTGTCTATACCACGGCTTTTTGTTCATTGTTTTTCTTTCTTCTTCAGTTGCATAGAGATATGCATTGTTAAACAAGAAGCCCTTCTCTTTAAAGCTTCTAAAGCTAAGAAAAGCAAATATTCCTGCCATTACGAGCATTATGATTATGCCAATCAATTGGTCTTTCGGCATGGGCTACCTCCATAAACTGGAATTTATATGACACTCGAAGGCTTTAACTCGTCAATAAATCCTTGCATCCGTCTAGTTACGAGTTCGTCATCTTTCATAGAAAGAAGTTCTTCTCTTGAAACCCATTTGTATGCAGAAGTTTCTCCTTCCTGAAGAACAACACTATCCTTCTTACAATCTGCTTCGCAAAGAAATTCAACATAAATGGTGTCGTGACTGACAACACGACCAACCTCGGTAAGTTTGTCTGATATGATCCCGGTTTCTTCTCGTAACTCTCTGATTGCACAAGTGATGGCATCTTCTCCGCTTAATGCAGATCCACCTGCCGTTGCTTCCCACATTCCGCCAAACTGTTTCTCTTTGTCTCTCTGCATCAAGAGGTAACTACCATCTGCATGTTTGACAATGATATCACTAACAAGATGGTATATGCCATTAGGAATCTTCTCTCCACGGATTAACGTGATTCCGTCTATGATTTCACATTGTTCATTGTACGCGTCCCAGAACTCCATTTCGTCCTCCGCAAACTTAGACTTATCGAATTGACACAGTCCACTCATCTCCTGAAACCAAGTATTGAAATTCTGTCAGCTCCGGCGTGTTCATCACTTTCAGAAGATCATTAAAATCATCCACGGTTTTTACCGTGGAAAGGTCGCTGTACTTGATCCATTCCATTTTGCCTTCCTCGGATGAGATAAGATCACCTGACCACTGTGTGGCTTTAAACAGCAGGACAACATATCTTCCGTTCTCTAAGGGAAACTGTTTCACTCCAACCAATCTCGGATTAATGATTGTCAAGCCGGTTTCTTCCTTCATCTCCCGAATCACAGCGTCAACAAAAGATTCTCCGGGTTCTACATGACCGCCCGGCAATGCATATCCACGCCAGTCTTTCCTTACTCTGTTTTGAAGCAGTATCTTATCGCCGTCTTCAATCAGGCATAGTACTGTCAGTTCAACATTCTCTGTCCTGCTCATAGATTTATCCTCAAAAATCCCGATTTATTGCTTCCCCTTCTTCTTTGGTGTCGGGATTTCGTCCCACATCTTCTCAACCATTTCTTTTATGAAGTCCCGATCTTCGGTGTCAACGAGAACCATTGCTTTACCGCCGTCATAAGGAATCTCAAACTCGGCATCGGTCATCATCTCAAGGACAGTCTTGGTAGGCTTTACAAGAAATCTATCGTCATAGACTCCACCAAAGACTTTCCCACGATAATAAATCACATACTCACTCATCATATAGCGATATGTGATATCATTCAATCCGGATAAAAGATCCAGCACATATTCAAGATACTCTTTCGTCGATGCCATAGTTATCCCCCATAAACTCCGATTTATCGCTCTTCCTCATCAGATTCATTATCATCTGAATCATTACCCTTACCAAGTGCAGTTCCTACTGCAAGTCCAAGGCACATACCAACTGGCAACCATAGCCCTATGTTACTTGTAGCTACACCTATTGCAGTACCGATACTCAAGCCAATAGCTAATCCAGTTCCACTATTCATTCCATTTTTCATATTTGCAAACTCCTACTTGTTATCCTCTACAGATATGAATTCCTTTACTACATCGCAATCCTATATGAAGATATTCATCAATACGTCAGCTACCAAATGAGCAAACCCATGCGCGATCATCGCATAGCATATACCGTATTTTCTATATAAATATCCAAAAGCTAATCCTATGGCCCCATTAAACAAGAAGCATCTTAATACAATTAGTGATGTTAGTGTTGTCATTGACATTGTAGTCGGGAGATGCCCCGCTGCAAAGAGTAAAGCTGCAATCACATTCGCAATAATATATACTTTATCCGGAATTTCTTTGTCTTTCCCAAGTATTACTCTTGATACTATCAAAACAAGTAAAGACATCAAAAATAATCTCATTATTATTTCTTCAGTTACACCACCAGTCAATAAGCCCGCCAGGATTTTCGATATAGTAGGAGCAGTTTCATACTGTTCATATACCCAGCTATTAAAGGATCCGAATATTAGCTTATCTCCAGGAAATAATATTAACGCTGACGCAACTGTAATAATTATTGTCTTTACAATCGCTTGTTTGTCATATTTAAATTCTTTCCACAGATTTACTTTCTTGGCAATAATCAATCCTATAACTGCAAGTATTAACCCAAACACAATACCATACTGTAGTAGCGTAACAATCGCTAGCAAGTTTTTAGATACATTTTGCTCTTGTAGCTGGTGCAACATATCAGGTGATAATGTGTCATAAACATATAATCCCGTACAGTATCCCCCAATTAAACTAGCAACCAAGACAAACAATAGGAATTTCCAATTTTCTTTCAAAATGGTCTTCATCTTTACACTAATACCTTTAATACTTATATCGCTCGCACAGGCAGAACAGCTTAACTCTTCATGTATCAGCCTATGGCATTATTCTACCATAGATTTATAGAATCGAGATGATCCCAATTTTAACCTTATCGAATTTGATGTCGTCTAGTTTTAATGAAGATTTAAATCTTATCTCACGGCTCTCTTTATGATCTTTACATCGTCACTTTTCTCTGGCATTAAGTATTTCTCCATTATGTTCTTCCTCAATTCCCTAAGAGCATTGGCTTCCTCCCTAAGCCGTGATTCAAGATCTGTACCTCGATATGTTCGCGCTATAGTCACAAGGTTCTCTCCACATTTTAGTAGACCGTTCATATCATCGTAGAATCTATCTCCCGGAGCCTCCTTTGGATGATACCCATCCAAGAGGAAGCGGATGATGGTCACCTCCGGTAATAGGGTAGCCTTGGATAGCTCGGCTAGTTTATTGGCATGCTTTTCTGAAATCCAGAACTGTTTCTTAACACCTTTTCTTGCCATAGTTATTTTTCCTTTCTTCTTGGGGTATTAGGGCACCGCCCTAAGTTCGTCTTTGTACTTGGGAGTACAAAGGCATTGCTTGCTAAAGTTTGCGGAAAATTTTAGCAAGCGCATGAAGTGCTCCTCTGGGAGTACAAATGCTTTGCTTGCTAAAGTTATACCGATAACTTTGCAAGCGCGTTTGTTCTTCCGAATGGGAGTACAAACGCAGTGCTTGCTAACCTTGGCGGTGCATTTTTTTGACATGGTTTCTTAAAAAATTGATGCCGAAGATTTAGTTTCCTCGGCATCTTTTTCTCATTTAGCTTGCATAAAACTCTCGCAATCTGTAGTCAGTTCCATCCATATTTACGGCGGTACATGATCCAATTATTCGAGAAATGATCGATGGATTTAGAGAATCATAGAGATATTTTATGTCGTAATTTGTCGTTATAACGGTAGGTTTTCTGTCAGAATATCTGTTGCTAATAACTCTATACAGAACCTCATCACTCCATTCAGATCTCTTTTCCTTTCCTAAATCATCAATGATTAGTAGCGGTGCCTCTATCATTTTTTTAATAATAATGTCCGACGCACTGCCTTCCTTTGTGAAGGATGCCCGTATTCTGTTTAGCTCATCTGCGAAGTTACAGAAGTATACCGGGACATATAATTCCTCTACTAAATAATTGGCGATTGCTATCGCTAAATGTGTTTTTCCTGTACCGGGGCTTCCGGTCAGGATGAGTCCTTGGCCATCGCTCTTCGGAAAGTTTTTTGCATAGTTTAGTGCAGTTTCATAGGCTGCTCTAAACTCTTTACCTTCAAAATTATCGAAGGTGCAGTCAGTAAATCTACTTCCAATGTGACAATTATTAAGGCTTCTTCTTGCATTCTCGGAGCACATGATGATATCTCGATCAGTTAACTCAATTAACTCTTGGAGCTCCGAGATTTCTTTTTCAGTCTTAATATAGTTTTCCATGTCTTCGCAGTTGCAGCGCCTATATAGAATCATATTAGGCACATACTCATTACGCTTTTGCTCTTTACCGCAAAAGGGACAATTAGGAGCATTGGTTTCGATTTCCGGCGTAGACTTTCTCAAAGTCGATACTTGGCTTTCCAGACTCTTCTTCGTCTCTTCCAGAGACAAGCGGGTTTTCATAGCCTTCTTCACTTTCATTCTTCATATCCTTATTCTTATTCTTCTTCTCTTTCAGCTTGTTTTCATTCAAGCGGTCGGTTGTTTTTTCCTTGCACGCATTCTTGTTGCCAAGCGGTGCGCCGCCTTTCTTGCCGTTTTCTGATGCAGTTCTTCTAAGCTCAATGGACTTATCCAACACGGGTTTCCATGAGGTAAAGATTGCATCCAGGTACGGCTTATCGGTTAAGGTTGGCATCATACCATAGAATATGTAGTCAAAGACTGCCTTAAACATAGTATTCTGCTCTTCGACCGTTGGAAGCATCAAGATTGAATCATAATGGGATCTAAAGAATGTCGCTTTCTCTTCAAGCACATTCATGGCTATTACCCATTCCGAAGTAATCAAAGACGGATTTAAGATTTACCACATACTTATTCCCAACCATCCTGGAGGGGATATAGCCACCAGTTACGGCCGTTCTTATGGCCCACTCGGTTATTGCGGTACCTGGATCCATTGCTTTAATTTCTTCGTAAGCTGCCTTTATGGTTCGTACTTTAATGTTTTCGCTCATTTACTTCCTCCTTAACCGATCGGATATCTCATGTATTGTCCCTGCGCCATAGGCCAGAAACCGTTCAGGAGGGCATTTTTTAACTCGGATGCATCAGTAGGAGAAAAACATCTTCGCTTACCATTGACAAACTTATGTTCGTGTATTATAGTACAAGTGTTCTTATTTGTAAAGGGGTAAACGGTTCTTTTTTTACTCGATATAATATTGACCATATTGGCAAAATATTATATAATTGCCGATATAGACAGGAGGTATTTATTTTGAGTAAATATGATGAAATCACAAACTATCTTCCGGATACTTCATTTGCAAGAGAGGATATATTAACCGCTGCGTATAACGCAGATCCCAGTTTTAGCGATTCGAGTTTGCGTAGACTTATAGATAGGCTGAAAGCGTCTGGGCTTATAGTTCATGTTGCTCGTGATGTCTATACAAAGCCAAGTAAAAACGATTCAAATCTTTCGGATTATGTCTGTGATTATAGCGACAAAGCAAAAGCCATAATTGACTATATGCAGGGTAAATTCCCTCGTTTAAGATTTGTAGTTTGGGAGACATCTGCGCTTAACGAGTTCACAGGGCACCTTCTTGCTAGGAACTATATTATGCTTGAGGTTGAGAACAGTGGTTGTGAGTTTGTGTTTGATGGAATTAAGCACGATTTTGAATTAAATACTCTGCTTAGACCAACGCAAAAAGAGCTTCTTAGATACGGAGAAAACGATACTGTAATTGTGGACAGGCTAATTACAGAGTCCCCTACTGGGACATCAGAAAAATATGCTCTTACACTTGAAAAACTCATTGTGGATATGTTTTCAAATAGAAACCTCAAAGAGATTCTCTCTCGCGGGGACTATGCTGAAGCTATTTCGGATATGTTTTCAAAGTATAGGATTAACGTTGTAAAGCTGCTTCGTTATGCAAGAAGAAGAAATAAAGAAGAAACAGTAGTAGCCTTTTTCGAAAGCATTAACTTAAAACACTTAATCGTAAAGTAAAACCAAATTAATACCTGTTATAAATGAGGAGAATCGTTATGCCGAATAAAATGAAAACAGAAACTATTAATGCAGATGGATTAACTATACGAGTATATACCAAGGATTTTGAAAACGATTTCATTTCTTTGTCAGATATAGCAAAAAAACGAGAAGGTGAATACCCCGGATATGTAATCCAGAATTGGATGCGGTCAAAAAGCACGGTGTCCTTCTTGGGGTTATGGGAAACAATTCACAATCCGGCTTTTAATTACCTCGAATTCGAGGCAATTAAAAGCGAGGCCGGTGATAATGGGTTTGTTATGACTCCAAAAAGATGGATTGAATCGACCAATGCAATAGGCATAGTGAGTAAGCAAGGACGTTACGCTGCTACTTTTGCTCATAAAGATATCGCTTTCGAGTTTGCTTCGTGGATATCCCCCGAGTTCAAACTTTATATCATAGAAGACTATCAACGCTTAAAGGACGATGAGAACAATAGGCTATCTCTTGCCTGGAATCTGAACCGAGAAATCGCAAAGCTTAACTACAGAATCCATACGGACGCTATAAAGGAAAACCTAATTCCGGACGAGCTAACGGACAGGCAGAAATCAATGAAGTATGCCAATGAAGCAGATATGCTTAATGTAGTTCTCTTTGGTATGACAGCAAAGGAATGGAAGAAAAACAACCCGGATAAAACAGGCAACATGAGAGATCATGCATCTTTAAGCCAGTTATTAGTTCTCGCCAATTTGGAAAGCTATAATGCGGTTTTAATCAACCGGAAGAAATCACAGAAAGAACGCATGGAGATGCTTAGAGAACTTGTGGTCCAACAACTTACTGTCATGGAACAGCTCAACACTAGCTCGCTTCCAGACATAAAATAATATACTTATCATATTTTAAGAATGATTCCTAAGGGGTAAACACATGGCTGAAAAAACTAACTGCACCATACGTGGAGTCAAGAAGTATAGGCTCACAAAGGTTATAGGGAAAAGAATAAACGAAAACGGCAAATTAGTTCCGGTTAGAAAAACCGTATACGGGAAAAATAAAAAAGATGCCGAAAGATTATTAAAAGAACATTTGGAAAGGGATCCTCTTAATAATGGCCGAAAAGATCTTATCTTTGGCATTGTAGCAGATGCCTGGATTGAGAAGTTCTTTTTGCCTGATCCCTCTCTTAAAGATAGGACTAAGGAAACTTATTTAGGAAGATGGAATATGTATGTTAGACCATCTAATCTATATTACCTGCCCCTGGAAAAAGTGGCGGCATCTACCATTCAAAGTTTCTACAATGACCTTGATGCCCCCTACTCCGCTATAAAAACAATTAACAAAATGCTTAAGCATTATTATAGGTTCCTTGAGTTCGAGGGTTTTGCACGAGACATTACCGGAATACTAACAGTCCCTAAGAAGGATGCTGAAAAACTGCTTCCCTCTGAACCGGAAGTATGGACCGACGAAGAAATAGAAATCATAATGACAAACTTTGATAAAGCAGATAGTCGGTTCAGACTTAAGCTTCTTATCATACTGGCATATAATACAGGTTGCAGAATCAGTGAGCTACTTGCAATTAAATACTCCGACATTTGTAATAATGTCCTTACCGTTAGCAGGCAGCTCGCAAAGCGCCCCATATTTGAGGACGGAAAGAAGATAGGTACAGTAATCGACATTGAGACTCTTAAAACAACTGCATCAATTAGAAGGATTCCTCTTAACTCTGCGGTAATAATAGCTCTTCAGGAACATCAAAAGTTTCAAGCAAGAGAAATGCGTAAGAACCATTATGAAACCGAGTTTCTATTTACAACTGACACCGGGGCACTTGTCGATCTATGTAATGCAGATAAAGCCGCAAGAAGATACTATAGGCGAATTGGAGTTCCGGAGCGAGGTTTTCATTCTTATCGTCATACGTTTGGCACAAACCTTTGCCGCTTAAATGTACCAATTCAAATAGCATCAACCTTGCTTGGTCATTCAGATATCTCCACAACAATGCAGTACTATATAAATGTGCCGCAGGAAGATAGAAGAGGTGCTGTTGAGCTTTTGGCAAATGGAAATATCCCGGGGTTAATTAAAGAACCTACTCAGCTTTATCTAACGGGTAGCAGCGAAACAGCTTAAGGTCAAACAAAAATGTGCTACAGAGCCAAAAAAATGTGCTACAAGCCACAAAATACAAAAAAGAAGAAAGCCTGGAACCATTGAAATTCCAGGCTTTTTGGTGGCCCGCATAAGACTTGAACTTATGACCTACAGGTTGTCACCCTGTCGCTCTCCCAGCTGAGCTAGCGGACCTTCTATGAAAAACTTATGTGCTACAAATGTGCTACAAGTCAATTTTTTCTTAAAACTGCCTTCGAAAAAACATTGATATTTCAACGCTTTTAAGGCCTGTTCATCAACTCGTACTTATGACCTTCTGGTTGTCACCCAGACGCTCTCCCAGCTGAGCTAATGGACCTAATTGATAAATTCATTCAAATTTCAACACTTTTCAAGTGCATACCCACCAGATTAGGAAGGAGGAAATGCACATCATCCCAAGGTGTATGCAAATGTGTATGCAAACTACGTAATTCCTTAAAGCGGGTCTTCAATTGTATCCTCAAATAGATACATTAAATTACTGTTCGTTCCGATGTTAGTTACTTCAAAATGGTTTGCACTTTTGCCAAGCCATGGCATAGTATCACGCATTTCTTCAATAACGTCTACAACATCAAGGTCCATCATTTTTTTCAATGAATGATACCCTGAATACTGCGCATGTTCAAATCCATGTCTCTGCATGAAGGATTTGATGCGCAGATATGCCCCTTTTGGGGAGCTCTTGGAATAGTGTTTCTCCAGGTCCTTGATGCGAAGATCAAAATAAATAGCCTTGAATTGCCTTGTTTCTCTTGCCATTAATTTACGCTCTTTCTATTGGCATAGTGATATAGGATATCTTCTACGGCAAAATCTTCCTCATTTGAACCATCATCACTATTAAACCAAAGCCATTTGTCTAGATATGGCATAAACCAATCTTTTTTCTTGAGAAAAATTATAAGATTAGCAAAAGCACCAAAATCCGTAGCAACGCCTGTCCCTGAATAACTTAACGTACCATCTGCAAACTGAGCCTTCTTAAAACTGTATTTTGAAAACACTTTATCTATTGCTGTGTATATTTCTTGAGGAGTATGCTTAGCATCATTTACTATGCGCTTATCGTTTAATTTCATTTCAAGCTTTATCATTTTACACCTCCTTGCCGCTAGTATTATATCACATAAAGCCAATTAGCAAAACAAGAAAATACCCCATGCATAAAGCACAGGGCATCGCCTATAAATATCTACCATGAATAACGGTCTATCTCATGTGAGAATCCATTATTTACTGTAATTCTTATGGATTTCCAAGTGTCCATTTGTCGCCGGTAATAACTTCCGCATCGCAACCGGTAAACATGTCAAGACTGCTTGCAACACTGCTTGTGTCAAAGCTCGATAAATCTAGATACGTAAGGGAGTCACAGCCAGCAAACATACAACTCATATTCGTAACCCTGCTCGTATCGAATCCAGATAAATCAAGTTCTTTTAAGTTCTTGCATCTATTAAACATGGTATCCATATCGGTTATTTCGCTTGTATCAAAACTAGATATATCAATCCGCTCCAGTGCAAAAAAACCGACAAACAACCCCCTCATGCTTTTCTCGTGTGTCATTGGATCTATTTGTTCCCAATACTTCGTTGAGCAGTTATCTAAGACGAGTTCCTTTATATTGGTTTTCCAATTTGTACTTGTGGTGCGCAAAGTGGCAATATATATTATATCTTTGCTCAAACAATAAGCATTGCCTTCGCTATCCCAGTACAACATAATTCCGCCCGTCTTGCCTTTATCAACCGGTATGGCATTACTGCGATCAATGTTTGGATAATCATTCTCATTGCCAAAGTAAAGACGTTCTACGGTCTCGTTTAACGTATGAATATATGGGCTATCATAACTATCATACTCCGCCTTTATTCCGAAATACCTGTCTATAAAATTATAATCCAACGTGTTCTCTTCTGTTTGTTCAGGGAGGTCTTGCTTGTTACCTGTAGCATTCGGTTTCGGCGTTGTGTTTTCTTCTGTCTCTTCCTGAAGACCCTGCGTGTTACCCTCAGTGCTCGGTTTTGATGAAGAGCCGCCACCACCACATGCGGCAAGTGAGAGTATCATTATAAGAATTAATGCGATGCAGATTATCCTTGTTAATCTTTTCATTTTCATCCTTCCAAATTCCTCCTTAATTTATTAATCTTATAAGCTAGATTCAAAATGTGATTTGAATGCTGATAACTGGTTGCTTGCAGAGACCAAAAAACTTTTTAACTCATATGACCTCATCATATTTATATCTTGATTGAATCTGCTAACTATACTCTCTATTGCATCCACTGTATTACATAGAATTTGATATTCATTTAGATTCCTTGTTTTGTCCTTTCTTCTTTTGCCGCAATCTAACACAGTAAGTGCGTCAACTCTTTTTATTACCTCGCAAATATCTTCTTCTATCCTTATTTTTGTGACGCTAATCAACTATGACACCTTCTGTTCCGACTCCATCAAGTATTATTTCTGTGTTCCCGTCAGTTAGAATTGAAACAAACCAATTTTTTCCATCGCGCTTTCCGAAAGTATAGTAGTACCCATCATAAATTTCAACGGTTTCACCTGTATAATAAATATCATAATAAGGAGAGTAAATCTCTTGTTCTAACCGGATATATCCACGATATTCCCGCGGGTCATAAATCTTAAACCATTCTTTTTTTACTTTATTGCCCGAGTCATCCGTCTCCACATGTATTTCGTAATCAACCCAATCTGACGCATAGGGAATTTTGAAATAATACTCCATGTCGGATAAGGTCTCATAGACATCATATGGGATATCTGTAAATTCAAAATCCGGAATGGACAATTCTTTAACGCTCTCATATCCTGCAATTATCTCATCAATTTTCTCTTTCATCTCCTGCCCTAGTCCACTCACAGGGTCTTTCTCTCTAGTGTAAGCACTTTGCCACTCAATATTCAGTTTGTTCACTAAGCAATTTTCGTAGTTTGGGCCATCACTCGGACCATTAAGTTCCTGAAATGATTGTAATTTTTTTACCCATTCCAATATCTCATCATCTGACTTTTTTGACATTTCTACTAAATCGCCATATGTGAATGCAAACTCAGGTGCTTTCTCCTTCTGGGATATACCCCTTATATGTGAGGCCTTTCCATTGTAGAAAATCCACAGCCCTTCATAAGGATCCTCGTCTTTTGCTGGTTTATTTCCAACCATAACAAATCTAATATTCCCGTCCTCTAAATACTCTTTAAGCGTCACAGTTCTTACTTCATCTGTGGATTGTGAAGTGCTTTCGCTTGAACTAGAAGAATCACTGCCACTCGAGTTTGCAGAGTTGCTTCCAATGCCGTCAGTATTTTTGTCACCTCCACAAGCCGCAAGCGAAAATATCATTGCAATAATTAATGTTACGCCAATTAATTTCTTAATACCCTTCATTTAATTTCCTCCGATACTACATTCTCTCTATAACTTTCATGATGGATACCTTTGGATTGGATAAATAACAAAGGCACTTATCGTTGTTCAAAGACGGAACTACCGTTATATTGTAATTGCGTTCCGGGTCATTCTCTACTTTTGTAATAGAAAAATAAAAGCTTGCATCAGCTTCAAAGTCAAATATTGTACGCCAATGCATCCTTATTGTGTGTTTATAGATACGTTTCTTGTCACCATTGATATATTCTGGTTCGCCTAAAGTTTTTAGTGATGAAAAGAATGGAATATCGCTTTGTTTTTGTGGAGGAATAGAAATGCCAAGTTCTTGTCTCTCCTCCTTTACATTAATGTTAAAGCATAAATCCTGCACATATACATCAGATGTGTTACGCACTGATAAAACTCCTCGAATGTTCGCATAATTAGAAAAGCTCTCATCAAGCTTATCCATTTTGTATGCGTCATTATCAAAATCAATATCGACTACCTCAATCACAAATGCTGCGGCCTGTTTTAATATTTCTCCAGTTAGAGCCATTTCGTTTGTGTCTTGAGTGCTCTTCAACAACTCTTTTCCTGCCTCTAATGCCGTATTCACTTTTCCTATCCCTATATTTGAATCACTAGCAGCTTTCCTCTGCGTTCTAAAACTCAAATATGCTGTCAATAGCATCAATACTGCAATAAACAAATTAACAATATCTATAAAGTCAACCTCTTTACCATTCATACAGCATAATCCTCCTTTTTCATAATAACCTCATAGTTTACTCAATAAAAAAGGTGCACAGCCGAAGCCATGCACCGAAAAATGCAGAGCTCCGTTTGCACCACACAAACCTTCATTACCCAAAAGGAAACAAAGTTAGAGTTGCATTTTTACCAAAGGTAAAATGCCTCCTTTTGGGTTGAAATATTTGGTTTGTGTGGCAAATACATCTTAACACATCTGTAACGAAAATAAAAGGTCAATATTAGAAATCTTCATTTTTAGCCATTTCTCGGCAGGCAAAAAAGCAATTGTCCTTACCCTCTACACCCAAGGCTTTAATTATATTTAATAATAACAATTGAATATAGAAGTTGTAGTTTGTGCGGTTGAGTCATCAATCGCTACTTTAATGTTCAAAACTCCCGGGAAATGTTTTGAATATCAGTTACAAAAAGAAAGGATCAATAAAATGAGAAAACTAACAAATTACATGAATTTTGATTTTGCAAAATTCCAAGAAGGAAAAACCTTCATCATCACCAATGCCAAGTTCAATGAAAATAAGGGCTGCGTAACACTTGTTGTAGCAATTACGGTAGACCCGACTGGCGAGAACCTATTCGAAAAGTTCAACGTTCATTTAGTGAATGACACTAATGAAAACCTCGTGAATAAATACCCTGTAGGTTCTACCTGTATCTTTAAGAAGGTTGGCAAATGTACCCCGTGGGGAGATTATCAATCAAATCTTTCTGTAGAAGCTGTGGTGGAGGTACAGTAATGGCATTATCCAAAAGACGTTATATTAGGCGTATGTTTTGGATGATTATGGTAATAAGCGCATTGCCTTCGTGTAGTGCGCTTGTACTTGCCATGTTTATTATCAAGGATCCAATACTATACGACATTGCAAAACTGTTTTTAGTTCCTCCTGCCGTCATGTTAATAGGAGGCATTATTTATTTTGCAATCAGATATCGTACTTTTAAACGATATATAATCCATAATAGAATTATGAACTCGATAGAGAATAATCTTGTAAGCATAAATGCATATATACCTAAGGACGGAGCATCATATGTAATTCTACCAAAGATTCGCATTAAAAGTGATGCTGTATACATAAGCCTTAAGAATATCAAAATCCGCCGTCAGATAGAGCAATATAAAAATACGTTTTCAACAGCTCTTCCTGGCGAATACATCGTTGATGATATTGAACTCTCCCCAAACTCCAATGTGATGAAAATCATATATGATGACTTGAGCAAATATACGCAAGAAGTATATACCCTTGATGATTATCGGACGATGATAAGTAGTCTTGATAAAATGATTTTTTATTTTGATAAAAAGCATATTGTGAATCTTAATGATTATCCACATTGGCTAATATCTGGTGGCACAGGCTCAGGGAAATCCGTCTTTGCGCAGGAGCTACTGACACAAGCAATTATAAAAGGATTTAATACACATGTATTTGACTGTAAGCATACGTATGGTATGTTCAGAAGTATTGTTAAGTACGAAACTGACTCCACCTCTATCCTTACCAAATTATCAGAGCTTGAAAATGAGATGAATCAGAGGTACGCAGAATTAGAAACTCTCTGGGACATAAATCCGAGAGCGGTTGCTAATGACCTTGGTTTTGCTCCTATATTCATTCTTGTAGAGGAATACTCTGCTCTGCAAGATGAACTTGACGATAAGAAGGATAAAGAAGAACTAAAAAGGATAATTCGCGTCCTATCCAAGAAGGCTCGTCAATGTTCAATGCATCTTTTTCTTGTTACTCAGACAAGCGGTGTTGATGTCATAGAATCTTCCACTAGAGCACAGCTTAATAAAGTGCTTCTTGGTAATGTTATGAACAATATTCTGACCTCTACATTTCAAGCGGACAAAGATGAAATTCCTGCAGTGACATTTCACAATAAAGGCGAAGGTCTCATTCAGCTTAATCGCATTACAGTGCTTAGGGCTCCATATATCTCTGATATTGGAAATATCAATGCCTCGTATCAGAATTCCCTATAATTATATTTAATAATGAAAAAACAGATATTTTTGTTTTCACTCGTCGTAGCGCCTTTGGCAAGCGTAGACGAGTTTTTATTATGCAAAAAATCGTGCGACTGTCTAATAGGCACGATGTCATGCATTTGAATGCAAATTAAACAAACCAATAATAATTTAGAAAGGCACAAGACAATGAAAAAACAAAACAAAAAAGTAAAACTTTTATCTTATTACAATGAACTACATGATGAAAACGGTTACATCTATTCAATTGATAAGCTACGCATTGAGTTTTCTCTTGACAAACAATATGCACAATCTTTTGCCGATTACATGGGTCAAATAACACGTATTGAGATTCATAAGCACCACGATAACTATGAATGGTTCAAATACAGAAATCTTTGGACGATTAAATATGACGCTGGTGTATCAATGACGATTGCATGCGGGCTCAACGGAAAAGATGTAACATCTGATCTGTTGACCGGATATATAGAAGTAGATCCAAATAAGGCAGGTCACTATGAACAATTCTGGGTCGATTATAAAACTATAAAATCGTTTTGCAAATACTTCAATTTAAAACGCTGCGATATTGCCCTCGATATTCCTGTAAAACGTAAATATCTGATTTTAGAAAAAAACAATCGCAAGTATAATCAAGAATTCCATTCTCATGACAATAAAACCGAATACCTTGGTAAGCGTTCGCATATTGGTTATGTGAAATTATATAACAAGACCATGGAGTCCAAACTCGATTATGATCTTTCTCGATTGGAAATCACTTGTCTTTTATCTTCTGAATCCTATAAACAATACTTCCCTGCTGTATATGACATATCCCGACGCAATAAACTGTCAGATGAACTAGAAGAATTGACTGATACTGAACGTGGAATTGTGGAAATGGCATCTATATTAACAAGAAATGGTGATGATGCTGGACTTATGATTTTTAATTCTATGGGACGTTATATGAAAGAGAAGTTGAAGAAATTTATTCTGCCCGAGCAATGTATGATTACATATTCTGCTCAGACAATTAACCGCCTGATAACTGATGCCATCTCCCTATATTTGTAGCAATAAATGCATTAATTATATTTAATTATAAAACCTTTTACGACATTGAATCCTCTTTCAAAATCAACCGCTCACTTCATTAATTATATTTAATTACAAAACAATAGATGATATTGATTCCATCTTCAATATTATAATCCCTGTCATTAATTATATTTAATACTAATAATCCGTTATAACTCTTGATGCATATTTTATATGCGATTTAAAAAATAAACTTATGAAAAAAAAATTGTTAATTCAAAAGTTAAAAAAAGGAAGGGAAAAAAACTATGAGTAAAAAGACGATTATTGTAAACATGAATGAATTCAACCATAATCACAAAATCGATTGTGTTGAATTACCAATTCAAATCGGGACACAACAATCTGATAGCGAAATAATTGAAAAATTATTATTCTTCATCAATAATCCCGGATATATCGCAACGTTGATGCTCGACGCTGAAGCCATGCCCGGTAGAATTTATGCTATCGCAGATGACGGCAGATTAATTGACGTCACTGGTTTTGAACCGCACGATTTTTTTACTGCCGAGCCCCAATGGTTTGTTGATATCTAAATCGAATTCCTTGCTGTGATGTGATGTTGTCTTATCTTCATCACATCATGGCTCTTATTCATTCCACCAAATAATTAATAGTTTTCACTTTGAGTGTGGTTCCCCATGCTCTTTTTTTATGCCCATTTTTGGGCTTTTTATGTTGAAAGGAAGTAGAAAATGTCAAAAGAAACATTAAAACTTGGTAAGGACGCATTGGAATATGCTATTGCCCATGATATTATTAATTGGGATGATGTGCAGGAAAAAATGACTGCACATAAACGCAAAGAAATATTAAACTCACATCCCTATAAGATTTATCAGGGTAAAGACAGGAGGTGGAGAACCTACGTAACGGATGACCGTTATCCCAACCATAGACGAATGGTTATCAAAAGCAGAAAAAGTGATTTGGAAGATGCTGTTTGTGAATATTACGAATCAGAACAAACACAAGAATCTAATGCCAATGTGACACTCGCAACCTTCTTTAATGAATTCATTGAATATAAGAAGCTGAGAGTCGCTCCAACCACAGTATCATCGTATGTGACTGCATGGAATAAATACTATCGAGATTCATACATCATTAATATCCCACTTATTGAACTGAAAAAAATCGAAGTGGATAATTGGGTTCATGAAATGATTTATGAGCATAAAATGAATAGCCACACATACACGAACTTCACTTGCATATTGAATCAATCTTTGGATTTAGCTGTTGAAAAAGGCATTATCGAACATAACGTTTTTACTGATGTAAAAGTCGATAGACGCAGGGTTTTACATCCAGAAGTTAAAAAAGACGATTTGACGCAAGTTTACACGAAGGAAGAACAAGACGAACTGTTTGAACTTGCATGGGCGGATTTCAACAAAGGCAAACGTCGAACACACACTCTGATTCCCTTGGCTGTTATGTTCATGTTCCTAACAGGGTTGCGAGTTAGCGAGGTATGTGCCCTGCAATATGATGATGTTCACGAAAATTGTGCCAACATCAATAAGTTTTGGAGGCCAAGAAACAACGAAATCGTATTGCATACAAAAGGAAGCTTTGGGTCTCGAGACGTAATATTGATTCCAGAAGCAGTCAATCTAATTGAAACAGCTAGAACTACACAGGAAGCATATGATTGCAATTCACAATACATTTTTTCTATGACTAATGAACCCGCCTATTACGATGGCGTTCAACGAGCTTTTAAAAAATATTGCAAACAGATGGGTATCGTTGGCAAAAGCTCGCACAAAGCTAGAAAAACATACATCTCCACACTTATTGATAACAATATAAATATCAATACCATTCGTAAACAAGTTGGTCATATGAATGAAAGAACCACACTAAAGAATTATTGTTTTGACAGGGGCACTCCAGACGAAGTTTATAATAAAATCTGTGCTGCCCTATCTTGAAAAGTGTATGCAAGTGTATGCATACTATAATGAATTATTAATCTTAACAACGACTTTTCACAAATAAAAACCCGTTGAATTTTCAACAGGTTTCAATATGTAGATATAGTTTATGCTATTAATTTGTGAATTGTTGTCACCCAGACGCTCTCCCAGCTGAGCTAATGGACCCTAGAGCACATAGATATTGAAAATACCTTTATAGTATACACTGTATTATCCAAAAAAGAAAGGCGGAAAGTCACATCATCCTCCAGTGTAATCAAAAGTGTAATCAAAGATGCCGGAAAGCCTTGAATTTTTAATATTGTTGGCTTCAACAATCTGATTCAAGCACGCGTATTTCCAAATCTACGCCTTGCACTTTTCTTAGGCGTTTGTCATTTGTATAGAAGACCTCGCAGCCCTCCTCGATTGCCGAGGCTATTTGAAGTGCGTCCAAAGCCTTTAGCGAACTATTGCGACTTCTTATCTTTGCCGCGGTCACAGCCTTGGCAGAATCGATATGACATACATAGACGTAGTTCTCCTTAATAAAGTTTTGAAATACCTTAACGCCCGCTTCTCCCGATTTGCCATAGATTCCGGCGCAATACTCCATAACTGTAATCGCAGATGTTATCGCGGAGTCGGATAGTATGGCTTCTTCCAAAATCGACTGTGCTGCATCAATATCCTTATCAAGAGCATAGATGAAAATATTTGTATCAAAGAATGCTTTCTCTATCTTAATCATTCCAAACATCCCTTTCCTTGTCTCTCGACTTTCTTATATATTCGGCCGGATCCATACCGTCTGTCACGTTGAGACCGCGAAGCATGCTATATTTGTCCCAGTTAACTTTTTTCTTCTTTCTAACAGGAGTGTAAGTTAAGCCGGAAGCAATCGATGACACTTCAAACTCCTGCCCCTCGTACAGCGCCATATCCTCAGCAACTGCATTGGGAACTGTAAGCACCATACTGTTTCCTACTTTTCTCACTTTAACCTTCATATTGAAACCACCTAAAATCCTACAAATAAAAAACTGTATATACGCTATCGTATATACAGTATATACTCAACTTCTTACACTGTCAACGGCGGCATTATGACATAACCCGCATTCACCCGAGCGCCACATCGAGTGCCATCATCAGTGTAAATCCAAGAGCAAACATCACTACGCCTATATTGGAGTGCTCGCCTTCCGACATTTCCGGAATCAGCTCTTCCACAACCACGTAGATCATGGCACCTGCCGCAAAGCTGAGAAGATACGGCATCAGCGGAATAATATTACCCGCTGCCAATATGGTTACGAGTGCGCCGATTGGCTCAACCGCGCCGGAAAGCACTCCGCCCATAAATGCGCCGACTTTGGTACTCCCTTCCGCATGAAGCGGCATCGATATGATCGCCCCTTCCGGAAAGTTTTGTATCGCTATTCCGATTGCAAGCGCAAGTGCGCCGCCGATGGTAATCTCCTTCGATCCCGCAACCAGTCCCGCATAGACGACACCGACTGCCATTCCCTCCGGAATATTGTGAAGGGTCACGGCCAAGAGCATCATCGTATTTCTTCCAAGTTTGCTCTTTGGTCCTTCTGCCTGCTCTGCGTTCCTGTGAAGGTGCGGCGTTATATTATCCAAAAGCAAGAGGAAGAGTATTCCCAACCAGAAGCCGACCACGGCAGGAAGAAAAGATAGTTTTCCTTTATCCGCCGATTGCTCGATTGCAGGAACAATCAAACTCCATATAGAAGCCGCAGTCATTACGCCTCCTGCAAAACCCATAAGCGCGCGCTCTACGGTCTTCCCTAGTTTGTCCCGCATAAAGAATACGCAAGCCGATCCAGCGATGGTGCCTATGAATGGTATCATTATTCCAATTAATATAGTCTTGTTAATCATATATATATTATACCCCATAGAAGCGAAGTAAAAAAACATCCCCCGAGAAATGCCAAGGGATGTTTCATAGTACTATCTTTGATTATATTTACCGCTAACTAATTATTTCTTCTCTCTTCTGAAGCACATGAACCAATCGAGGCAGTACTGATCGTCGGTCTGATTTTCCATACGCTCCTTGGCTGTTCCGCAGCTGCCCGCAGTCGGAACGATTACATCGTCTCCCGGCCTCCAATCAGCAGGTGTAGCAACTCCGTCAGAGTCAGCCTTCTGAAGTGCAAGGATTATTCTCTTGATTTCATCAAAGTTACGACCTGTCGTGAGCGGATAGTAAAGAATTGTTCTGATCTTGCCGTTTGGATCGATTACAAAGACTGCACGAACAGCCTGTGTTGTGGACTGACCCGGCTGAATCATTCCATACTTCTTTGCAACTTCCATCTTGATATCCTCGATGAGCGGGAATGTTACATTGATATTCTTCTTGCCGTTCCACTCAAGCTCCTGAATTTTTCTGAGCCATGCGATATGTGAGTAAAGAGAATCTACGGAAACTCCTACGAGTTCTGTGTTGAGCTCTTTGAACTCATCTATCATTGAACCGAATGTCATAAACTCTGTTGTGCATACCGGAGTAAAATCTGCCGGATGTGAAAAGAGAATGACCCATTTACCTTTATAGTCCTGCGGGAAATTAATCTCGCCCTGTGTTGTCACTGCTGTGAAGCTTGGTGCTTCCTCGCCGATAAGCGGCATTGCGTTTCTAACTTCTTCCATTTTATTTCTCCCTTTCTAAAAGTGATAACGATTATCATTTTGTAATAATCATATACCCCTATATTTCCTGCTTAAACCACAATAATCAAAAGAATTTTAAAAAATCAAAAAAGGCTGCAAATTGCAACCTTTCCTGGACTTATATACCCTATCCGAAGATCTCTTCTACGAGTCTCTTATACTCTTTATACGCCTCGTGGTCATCGAGCTCCGAGAGAAGTTCTACTACCGTTTTGTAGTACCATGCCTGCTCTGCAGGGTCCTTTTGGTTAAAATTCTCCCAAATGCCGTCTCCATACCTCTTCCACAATCTATAAATCGATCTTATATTTGACAGCTTATCGCCCATCCACAGAATCTTTTCTGCGATGTCATCGGATTTTTCTAGCGCTGCTAAACTTTCTTCTTTTCTTATGCGCCAGCTCGCCTCAGGAAGCATATACGGCCTCTTGTCTTCAGTCTCTCCCGCTACAAGCTCCGCGACGCGCGGACCGAACTCTTCCATGATTTCGGCAAGCGTCGTATCTGTATCTTCTACGGTGTCGTGAAGTATTCCGGCCGCGATAATAGCTTCGTCTCTCGTCATGCTCCCTATAATTGCGGCAACCTCCATTGGATGAAGTATATACGGAATTCCTTCGATTTTACGAACCATCCCGCTATGTTTTTCTGCGGCAAAACAAATTGCTTTTTCTACTAGTTCCATTTTTTATCTCAGCCTTTCCCCGCCGACTCTACAGCCTCTTCTTTAGGCGCAACACATTACTTCCGTCCTTATACTCATAAGAAACATCGTCCATCATTTTCTTAGTCAGGAATACTCCGAGACCGCCGATATCTCTCTCCTCCGCCGGCAAAGTCAAATCCGGATCCTGCCTTGCGAGCGGATCGTAAGGCATGCCCTGGTCGATAAACGTAATCATTACCGTGAGCGGTTCCTCTTCAACTTCAACTCTCACCTTGGCGTTACCGATTTCCGGTGCATATGCGTAGTGCGCTATATTAACAAAGATTTCTTCAACCGCAAGATCTATTTCCATCGCGATCTTTGGCGGACAGTCCAGTACCTCCAGTTTCTGATCTATGAAATCCATGACCGTCTGCAGGTTTTCATCCGTAGCCTCTATATCGAGTTCGTGTCCGGAATGCATAGACTCGCCGCTCTTCAATTCCACATCAAAGGTAAGTGAATCAACTCTTCCAAGGAGTTCCTCAAGTTCGCTCTTCCAGAACTCGATCTCTTTCTTTCCTTCCTCTGTATCAAGGCAGCCTCTACGAATTGCACGTCTTATAAGTCTCGTATATCCTACGATACGCGCTTTGTCTTCTACGTCTCTTATTGTGGCCTCGTCGTCCGTTCCAAGATACTCGGCAAGGCTCTTATGCCAGAATGTCTTTGCCGTATCAAAGTCAAAGCCCTGGAACTTCTTCACTATCTCGTGGTCGAGTTCGGAGAATCCTATAAAGGCGTTGTACATTGACGCGAGCTCAAATACAGGATGTCCAACCGCAAGCGTATCCATGTCAATCAGAAGGACTTCGTCGTTTTGCAGTTCAAGATTCTTCGTATGATAGTCCCCGTGAAGCATATGATTGTCCTGTGGAACAGCATCTACAAGCTCAACGAGCTTCTTCCCCGCCGACTCACTAAGATAATCCTTTGTGAAGTTCGCCCAATCGAGTACGGTTTCCTTCATGTCCGGAAGTTCTCCCGCGGGAACAACGGTACCGTGAATTGTCTTAAGCATCTCGATATATTCTTTGACGCACCAATCCATCTTCTCCGGCTCGTTCGCAAGGATTTTGGAGAACGATCTTGCGTTCAATAGTTCAAACACAGAGCCGTAGCTTTCTCCAACTCTGACAACATCGTAGGAAATCGCCGTAGGTATTCCGAGTATGAGCGCGAGCTTTGCAACTTCTCTTTCGTGCTGGATATCAGCAAGCGCATCCGCGTTGTTATATACTTTGACAACATTGTCCTGGTCGATTCTATAAATAGTTCCGTTTGCGCCGCGACCGATTTCTTCGCAGCCTTCGACGGAAACAACTCTATACGCCTTCTCCACAGGCATCATCTGCGTGAATCCCGTCATGTCCAGTATTTCATAGACTTCGGAACTTACATCATGAATAGCCATCTCCGGATGAGTCTTTCTTATATGAAGAAGCACACGGAGCCCTGCGCTCGAAATATAGTTTAATCCCTCTGCATCTATTAATATCTCGGCTCCCGGATTGTTATCAATAAGCGTCTGAGCCGCCTTCTCTACCTCCTGAGCATTTCCGGAATCTATTCTTCCGGAAAGACCGATTATGAGCTTATTGCCTTTTATCTCACTTCTAACTTCTTTCATAACAAGCACCTCTCTATGCGCCGCGATATTTCAAGCACAGCATTGTAAGATCGTCGAACTGCTCTGCATTCTTAACAAAAGCATCGACGCCCGCTCTAACATTTTCCAAGACCTCTTCCGGCGAAGCGTTCGGATCTTTATTGAGCGCCTCTATCATGCGCTCCGTGCCAAAGAGTTTCTCACTGGCATCTGTTGCTTCCGGAACGCCATCCGTATATAGGAAGATGGCATCGCCCGGTTTAAGATAAACCTCGTAATCGGTATATTTGATGCCAGACATTCCTCCAACAACGAGTCCATGCTTATCCTTATATAATTCAAAGCCTTTATCTCCGAGCTTAACCGCAGGGTATTCGTGTCCGGCATTTGCTGCCGTAAGTTTTCCCGTGGATATTTCGAGTATGCCAAGCCATACGGTTACAAACATCTCCTGACTGTTTCCTTCACATATCTGGTTGTTGACCTTTTCAAGAATTTCCGCGGGGTCCATTTTCCCTATCTTTGAAAGATTTCCTATCATAATCTTTGACGCCATCATAAAGAGGGCGGCAGGAACACCTTTTCCGGAAACGTCCGCCATCACAAGCGCCAAGTGGTCATCGTCTATCAAGAAATAATCGTAGAAATCTCCTCCGACCTCTTTAGCGGGATCCATTCGTCCGTATAAATCGAACTCATTTCTCTCAGGGAACGCCGGATATATATGAGGAATAGAATTCTCTTGAATCGCCGTGGCCATGGAGAGCTCTTTGTCAACAACCGCTTTCTCCCTGCCCTGCGAAATATTGAGAACGCAGTACATGAACAAAAGGATTGCCATTACTACCGCGTAACTTATGGAAAGTCCGTATACCTTTGTGGTAAAAACGCCCGCCGCTGTCGGAAGTATCATATAGAGAATTAGGATTACGACTTGATATGTGGCGAGGTTCTTTCTGTGTCTTATAATCAAGATGATTGTCGCGGTTGTCGTAAAATATGCATAAAGCATGGACGCAGGATACAACGGACCTCTGGAATAGACTCCCGCTTCATCCACCGTAAAGAACATGCCCGTAAACAGATTTACGACTCTGCTAATCAGGGCAACTATCAAAAAATATTGCATTATCGTTCCGATTATCTTTCCAAGTTTGGTCTCGACGCGCATAACATTCTTCACATAGAGCCAGAAGAAATATGCGGCAACCGGCATGCACGCATAGTAAATAGTATTGTCTATAATATTTACTATGCGCATATTGGGAAGCCCGTCTACGAGCCACGCAACCAGATCGACAAATAGCGCAACAAAAGCTATATTGAGAAGATAAAGAAAGTTCCTGTGGTTTGCTCCGGTCTTTTGTATATCGATTACGGAACTTGTAAAGAGAAGATATCCGACTATCATGCCGAAGATATCCACACCAAGATTGATAATATAGGTATCATGTAGATTGGCAAGTTTCCTTATCCACACCAAATAGATGCTAAGAATTATAAGTCCCAGATAAATAAAGCTTGTCCCTATTACCAGACCTCTTTGTCTTCTTTCGATAAAACCTTTATTCATATCGAATTTATTCTATTGTGAGAATATCTGAGAATCCCGTAACCTCGAAGATCTCCATAATTGGACCACCGACATTGATTACCTTCATCGCGCCCTGCTTGTTCATAAGCTTCTGCGCCGCAAGCAAAACTCTGAGGCCGGATGAAGAAATATACTCAAGCTTTTCAAGGTCCAAAACGAGGTCCTTGAGTTCTTCCTTGATTTCTTCAACTTCCTTTTCAAAATCCGGCGACGTAACCGTGTCGAGTCTCCCTTCAAGGGCAATCGTGCAAGCTCCGTCTTCCATTTTCTTTTCTATTTTTAGCATTTCCCATTCCTCTCTATTTAAGGCATATAGTTATGTGTCTATACACCTAGTTTATACCCCTTGTAGCCGACCGTCAACCTTGCATTTATTAGTGCCGATTTGGCAATTTTTCCGCCATTTTGATATAATGCTCCTATGCTTGAACAAATTTTGACTTACGCGATTCTTGCCATAGGTATCGTCTACGCCATAGTAATCCTGATAATTTCATATAAGAAGTGGAATCTAGTCCAGGCTTCTCCCGGAAAGTTGGGCATCCTCGCGCCCGTCGAGGTCCTTATCTTTATTTTGGCCGGAATCGGATTCCCTGACTATGTAATGCATACCATTCTGGCAAAGCAACTAAAGCTTTCCTCGGACCGCGACCTCCCGGGAACCCTCGTCGGCTGCGGAATAGTGCCCGGCGCAATCCTGAGCACCATGCTTCTAAAAAAGGGAGCGGACAGCGATATCAAAACGCTTATCTTCTGCGGAATCGCAATCGTAATCGGAAGTATCTTGGGAAGCCTCATAATCGGAAAGCTTGATGGCGAGAAGATTAAACGAGTGATGCAGATCGCTTTGGTTCTGTCATTCGTATTTTTAATCGTCAAGATAATCGTATCATCAGGCGCCGTCGGAACCGAGGTCGCTCTACGCGGCACAAGGCTATATATCGTAACGGCTCTCTGCTTTGTCACCGGACTTCTCAATATGATCGGCGTTCCGATGAAGCCCACAAGGACGGCAATTTTTCTTATAGCCGGCATGTCACCAATGGCAACCGTAACGGCGGTCGTCGTGCTCGGCTCACTCGCCCCCATATCGGGTGGCGTCGCCGTACTCAAGCAGGAAATCTATCAAAGAAAGATGGTCTTTGCAGCCACGATATTCGGCTCCATCGGCGCAATCATCGGAGCCTTGCTCGTAATCTCTATACCTGCACTTATTCTGAACGCGCTCTTAATCGGAATGATGCTGATAGCAATTATCCTTATGTTCAAGAAAAACTAACGCATAACAAAAGCCGCTCACGCGGCTTTTTTGTTTTGAAACTATTTGAATAAAAACGACATTGTCCCATCCCAGAACTCTACGCCAACCTTGTGCTGAAGGTTCATCGATTTTTCGTTTTCGATTTTTACGTGTCCATAGGAGATTAGCCCGCGCCCCAATGTGAATGCGCCCATATACGCTTCCATCTCCTCTGCAAACCCGCGATTCCTGTATTCCGGAAGAACAAACAGAAGTCCCGTCGCTCCTTCAGGATGCATTCCTATAAAACCGACTTTGGTCTCGCCTTCCGCGTACGCCGCGCCTACCTTGTCCGCCGCGTTTTTCTCGCCTTCTGCGTCCTTCGGCAGCAGCGCTATAAACAGCTCCCCGGCTTCGATTATCGCTTCACCATGCGGGTCGTACCAATCATCGTAGTATTCTTTTATAAAAGGTATGTCGTCCTTTGTTGCGAGGCGAAAATCCAGGATTCCCTTTAGCGGGGCCGGCTCCGGCTTTGTCCAAACGCCTTGATAGCACTTCTCCTCTTCGATAAACCCGTAGCGCTCTTTTGCAAACTCGACAAGCTCGTCATCGTATATCATCATGAGTTCGTAGTTTCTGTCTTCGTGCTTTACGAGCCACTCCTTACCGGTAGCGACATCATCTGTCTTCAGCATAAACGCTTCGCTTCGCGTATCAAAAAGGAAGATTCCGGAATCGTCCTCTTCCAGAATCTCCGCGGTACCTCTTTTTATAACTTGGATAAAACCAGCATTTCCTAAATAGTCTTTGTATAAATCCATAAGCCATTAGTATGGCATTTCTGCCGCCTGATCGGTTTCCTCAATCTCATCGGGAAATCTCAATTTGATTTCTTTATGTGAAACTTCGCCGTTGAGATATAGCATATAGTATGCGTTCGCGTCCGCCGTAGATTTTAAAAACAGCGAACGATCTCCGTTCTGGGTAAACGCTGTATTATCCTCAAGCGCAAAACTCGGAAGCCCCTTTTCCATCAGCCTGAGATCGAAGCCCCTGACCGCATCGCGGTTATAATGCGGGCATGCGGATGTATGATGAAGATCCAAAAGATTATCCGCCCACATATAATTCCAGTCTGTCATTCCACGGTTATAATCGCTGTTGCTGTAACCGCAGTTGAACCAGCATGTACAGCCTGCGCCGATTCCCGCAAGCACAGCACTGTCTCCCGTGAATGTGCGATAAAGTATATCGTCAAATTGCATCTTCCTCCATGTTTTCATCATGAAAAGAAGATTTCCGTCGCCGACGTAAATCGCGTCTGCCCAATCAATCATGCTCTGGAGTTCGCTCTCGGAATACTGCTTGCACGTTAATTTCGCAGTACCCACGTTCGCCCCGAGTTTTTCGAACGCCTCTGTGAACTCGGCGATGTATCCGGCATCATCCTTTGATGCCGTCGGAACAAAGAGTACGTTTGGGTTTTCCTTCTTGGTCAGCTCCAGAATATATTTGTTCAGTTTCTCGGTAGTCTCCAGCGTTCCCCCGGAAATAGCAACAATCCTACCCATTCATCTTCTCCTAAAATTCAATCGACATATATCGATTAACCGAGTAGGCCGCCGCCGAATACAGCAAGGCACCAAAGGAGTGCGCCTATAACGCACATTATAAGACCTGCTGTTGCAAGTTTTTTCTTCTCGCCCTTGCGACCCGATATCGAATAATAGATTCCTATCGCAACCGGAACGATACCGAGTGCAAGACCAAACACCGCCGCAATCATGGCAACGAGCCCTACACCGAATCCTATCTTTGCTTTGGTCTCCAAAGAGAAGTCTCCGTCGTTCTTCTTGACGTTCCTCTTCTCCTTTAGCTCGTTCCAGGATGGCTGCTCGCTCTGCGGCATCTCCTGCTGAGATGCGCTAGCGAATGTTCCAAAGTCCGGCGCCTCCGGAGCTTCGTAATCAAAGCCCGCGTCCGGAATATCAACTTCCGGTTCAAACGTACCGCCCGCAGCCTGAGCAGCGCCCTGCTCCAGCTTTGCTTCTCCCGCATGCAGGTCGGCTGAGATGTCGTAGTCCTTCGGAATTTCTTCGCTAAACACGAGTTCCGGAACTTCGTCAACCGTCTTCTTTCCCGTCAAAATCTCATCAACCTTCTCAAGAAGATCGCTATCTACTGTGTTTTTTAAATCATCCATTATAAAACCTCGCTGTCTCGGATATCGACTAACGCATAATTACCACTATATTATATATTATTCTGCGGCAAAATGTGAAAAAATCAAAGATTTTTGACAAAGAGTGCCCTAATTGCGTTGAGGACAGCTATAACCATGACCCCAACATCGGCAAAGATGGCAAGCCACATATTGGCAAGCCCCACTGCACCAAGCAAAAGACATGCGATTTTTACTCCAATCGCAAAATAGATATTTTCGTATGCAATTCTCATGCATTTTTTGGCAATTTTAATCGCCTTTGAAATCTTCCCCGGGTCGTCATCCATCAACACAATATCCGCAGCCTCGATTGCGGCATCAGACCCGAGCGCACCCATGGCGATACCGATATCCGCCCTCGCAAGAACCGGCGCATCGTTTATACCGTCTCCGACAAAAGCTAATGCTCCGCCCCTGTTTTCCGTCAGCAGCTTTTCAACTATGGAGACCTTGTCGCCCGGAAGCAGTTTGCTGTGTACTTCCGTTATTCCGAGCGCGGCTGCGACGCTATCCGCAACCTTATCATCATCACCCGTAAGCATTACGATTCTGCTTACGCCGCTATGCCTGATTTCTTCGATCGCTTTTGGTGTTGTCTCTTTGACGACATCGGAAATCAGAATATGCCCGACGTATTCTCCGTCGACCGCAACATGAATCACGGTTCCCACGTCGTGACAATCGATAAACGGTATCTCAAAGGATGTCATAAGCTTATCGTTTCCGACCAGAACCTTGTGCCCGTCTACCGAGGCACTTATTCCTGCTCCGCTTATCTCCTCGATATCGCTAACACGACTTCTGTCGATTACGCGCGGCTCAACGTCGCTGTTAATATATGCCGCCTGCAGACTCTTGCTTATCGGATGCGACGACGCACATTCCGCATGCGCAGCATACTCGAGAATCTTGTCCTCTGATATGGCTGCATGATGAACACCGACGACTTCGAATACGCCCTTTGTGAGCGTTCCCGTCTTATCGCAGACGAGCATATTAGTCTTGGCGAGAGTTTCTATATAGTTGGAGCCTTTGATGAGGACTCCTGCATTACTTGCTCCACCGATTCCCGCAAAGAAAGTAAGCGGTATGCTTATAACCAGCGCACACGGGCAGCTTATTACCAGGAATGTAAGCGCCCTATAAATCCACGTTCCCCACTCGGCATCGAGTCCGAGCGCGAGCATGCGCACAAGCGGCGGAAGAACCGCAAGAACAATCGCACTTATAACCACGACAGGCGTATAAATGCGAGCGAATTTAGTTATGAAATCTTCTGCTTTGGATTTTCGTGAGCTCGCATTCTCAACCATGTCGAGGATCATAGATACGGTTGACTCGCCGAATTCCTTTGTTGTCCTGATCGAAAGAACGCCGCTCATATTGATGGTTCCGCTTATGATTTCCTCGCCCTCGTGAATCTCACGCGGAAGGCTTTCTCCCGTAAGTGCACTCGTATCAAGTGTCGATGTACCCGAGATAACGATGCCGTCGATTGGAACCTTCTCTCCGGGCTGACAGATTATTATGCTTCCGACTTCTACTTCGTCGGGATCAACTCGCGTGAGTTCTCCGTCGACCTCTATATTCGCGTAGTCGGGTCTGATATCCATAAGCTCCGTTATGCTCTTTCTGCTCTTGCCAACGGCATAGCTTTGGAACCACTCACCTATCTGATAGAAAAGCATTACCGCGACAGCCTCGACATAGTCGCCCGTAGATGTAAGCGCAAGTACTATCGCGCCAACCGTGGCGACGACCATTAGAAAACATTCATCGAGCGGCTGCCTGTTCTTGATTCCCTTCCACGCCTTGATGATGATATCGTAGCCCACCAGGACGTACGGAATCATATATAACAAAAAACGCAAAAAGCCCTCGGCGGGAACAAAATGCAGTCCCACCAGGAGAAGAGCCGTCAAAATAATTCTTATTAAAGTTTTCTTCTGTTTCTTATTCATCGAAAAGCTTGCTCGGTAACCGAAGTCAATCCTCACTCCTGTTTCCATACCTATGCTAGAAGAAGATTTCGCAGTCGTCCTCAACCTTCTTGCAGTTCTCGAGAACCCTAGGCATTACTTCCTTGGGGTCAGCGCCCTCTTCAAACTCGACTTCCATCTTGAGCGCCATAAAGTTCACGACGGCATCTTTTACGCCCTCGGTCTTCTTGGTGGCTGCTTCCATCTTGTTTGCGCAGTTGGCACAATCGACTTCGATCTTGTATTTTTTCTTCATGGCAAAGTCCTCCCCACAGTACATATACCCAAAGTTCGCCGACTTACACAACAAAAAAGGCTCGCGCCGTTACTCGCGAGCCCTTTTAATTTTGTTTATTTCTCGAACTTGGTTCCGCACTGTGGGCAGAAGTTTGGAAGGTCTGTTGGGTCTTTTGGTGTGTAGCCGCAGTTCTTGCAATGCGGTACTTCAGGCCTCTTGGCGCCGCAGTTGGTGCAGAAGTTACCGTCATTCTTCTTGCCGCAGGATGTGCATATCCATTCAACCGGTGTCGGCTCTGCAACCTTTACTTCTTCTGCCGTCTCTTCCGGTGTTAAGAAGCTTACCTGGCTCTCCTTTTTCTCCTGTCCGATAGCGAATAGGTCTGCAGGGTTCGATCCGCCTGCGTTCATTGCCATTCCCATACCCATAAATCCGATTGCTGCTCCCGCTTCGTTCTCCGCAGCGGCCTTCATCGCCTCTGCCTGAGCCTGGCTGATGTTTGCCGCAGCCATATTTGGATCGGCATATACAGCAGCGTTCTGAGCGGCTTTTAGTCTCTCGGAATCGCTCTCCGTAAGCGTAATCGGATTAAGCGCTATCGTTACAATTTCAAGACCTCTCTCCTGCTTCCACTTTGGCGAGAGCTGTTTGTTCATCGCCTCTGTGATGTCATCATAGTATTCGGTAAGCTGGCTCGGTCTGATTTCTTTCTTTCCTACTTCTCCGAGTGCCGGAGCAAGTGCGTTTACGAATTCAGCCTTGAGCTGTGTGTCGATATCTTCTCTTGTGAACTCTTCCTCAACGTTTCCGCATACGTTTGTATAGAAGAGAAGAGGATCAACGATTCTGTAGGAGTAAACTCCCGAGCAACGGATGTCTACATCGAGGTCGAGACCAATCTTGGAATCAACTACTCTGAACGGAATCGGGCTCGGTGTTCCGAACTTATTGTCGCGAAGTTCCTTTGTATTGAAATAGTAAACTCTCTGATCCTTTGCAGGCGCACCGCCGTAGCTGAAACGTCTTCCTATTTTTCTGAAGGTCTCCTCTACAGCATAGCTAAGGTCACCCGTAAAGATGCTTGGCTCGCTGCTGGTATCATAGGTGAACTCACCGGGCTCTGCGCAGACTTCTACGATTTCGCCCTGCTCAACAATCATCATGCACTGTCCGTCCGCAACAGCGATTCCGGAACCGTTTGTGATGATATTGTCGCTACCAAAATTGTTAAACACGCCGTTCGTCTTTTTGAATGCGCGTTTTACCAAGACATCGCTCGGCATTGAATCACAGTAGAAGAATTCTTTCCACTGATCCGAAATTACTCCGCTAGCTGCAGTAGTAAATGCTTTGATAAGGCCCATTATGTTCTCCTTTCTAAATTAGAACTCCGCCGACTTTGGTGTCCTCGGGAACGGAAGGACATCGCGGATATTGCTCATTCCCGTTAGGTACATAATCATGCGTTCAAAGCCGAGGCCAAATCCCGCATGCTTAACTCCGCCATATTTTCTAAGGTCAAGATACCATCCGTAATCTTCTGCTTCAAGGCCCATTTCCTTCATGCGAGATTTGAGGATGTCTATTCTCTCTTCTCTCTGGCTGCCTCCTATGATTTCACCGACTCCCGGAACGAGAAGGTCGCATGCCGCAACGGTCTTTCCATCGTCGTTCAGTCTCATATAGAAAGCCTTAAAGTCCTTTGGATAGTCCGTAACAAAGAGCGGCTTCTTGAATATCTCTTCCGTGAGATATCTCTCATGCTCTGTCTGAAGGTCTGTTCCCCATTCAACGGGATACTGAAAATCTTTTCCCGATTTTTGGAGCAGCTCCACCGCCTCCGTATATGTTATGCGGCCAAAATCCGCATTGACGATGCTGTCGAGTCTTTCAAGAAGTCCTTTGTCGATGAATTTGTTGAAGAACTCCATTTCCTCCGGCGCGTTCTCAAGAACATAGTTGATGATGTACTTGACCATCTCCTCCGCAAGAACCATATCGTCCTCGAGGTCCGCAAACGCAATCTCCGGCTCTATCATCCAGAACTCGCTGGCGTGTCTTGCCGTATGTGAGTTCTCAGCGCGGAATGTCGGACCAAACGTATAGATATCCCTAAGCGCAAGAGCAAAGGCTTCGCCCTCTAACTGACCGCTTACGGTGAGGCTCGTCTTCTTTCCGAAGAAGTCCTCGGTATAATCTATCTTTCCGTCTTCTCTCGGAAGATTGTCTAGGTCGAGCGTCGTTACCTGGAACATCTCGCCTGCACCCTCTGCATCACTGCCCGTAATTATTGGGGTGTGCACATAGACAAAGTTTCTGTCCTGGAAGAATTTATGTATAGCATACGCTACGAGAGAGCGCACTCTAAACACCGCCGAGAAAGTATTGCTCCTCGGTCTAAGATGCGCAATCTCACGAAGGAATTCCATCGAATGTCTTTTGTTCTGAAGCGGATAGTCGGCATCGGTGTCAGCGATAAGTTCGATTGTCTCCGCCTTTACTTCAAAAGGCTGCTGAGCTTCCGGCGTGAGAATAACCTCCCCTACAACGGAGACTGCCGCAGAAACATTTACCTTGACGATGTCCGAGTAGTTCTCCAAGTTCTCTGCCTCATAGACAATCTGAACAGACTTAAAAAAGCTTCCGTCGTTCAATTCAATGAATCCAAAGTGATTATTATTTCGATTATTCCTGACCCATCCATTTACGCGGACTTTTTGACCGGAAAAATCGCTTGCATTTCTATGCAGTTCTCTTAACTTGATTTCTTGCATAATAATCACTCCTTTGAAAAATATATTGCCTGCGCCAGCCAAAATCTTGGCTACCACAATAATCTATTATATCACAGATTGCGCCGGTTGTTGTATAATGGGATTAGTTAAATCTGTTAACCCTTTGTTATATTCAGAGTTCTGGAATCGAGGTGCACATATGAAAGAAAGATTTGCCTTGATGGTTGAGCGCGACAAAGATGCCCTCCTTGAGGATCTTCGCAAGCTGATCGCCATAGAGAGCGTAAACGGTGTCAAAGAAAAGACCGAGGAGGCCTTGGAATTTGTCCTGAAGCGTGCCGAAGAGATGGGTATGAGGACCGAAATCAGTAGCCTGAGGAACGTCGGATTTGCAGAAATCGGCGAAGGCGACGAGATGATAGGAATCCTGGTTCACGTTGACGTGGTTCCACCGGGAGAGGCCGATCTTTGGGAGTCTCCGGCTTACGAACTTACGGAGCGCGACGGCTATCTATATGCTCGCGGTGTCTGCGACGACAAGGGCCCCGCCATCATAAGCCTTTATTCAATGAAGAATCTTATGGAGCTTGCCGAGGCAGAAGGCAAGACCATCGGAAAGAGAATCCGCCTTATCGTTGGAACCAGCGAGGAAAGCCAGTGGGTAGATATGGAGACATATCTTAAGGAGTTTGAGCCACCTACATACGGCTTCACTCCGGACGGACACTTCCCAATCGTAAACAAAGAAGCCGGCTATCTCGATTTTGAACTTAGCTTCCCTGAGACAGCTGAAGCGCTCGGCAATATCACGGATATAAGCTCCGGTATCAGCGTAGGTACCGTTCCATCAACTGCTTATTATACAGAGAATGGCGAGACCAAGAGATTTGAAGGCGCTTCTGCTCACGGATCGCTTCCATGGCTCGGCGACAACGCAATCGTTCATCTCGCCAAAGAGCTTAAAGGTCGCGGGCTCAAGTTCGCAGACTTCATCGCCGCTCACTGCGGAGAGAGCGGCGAGCAGGATCTCTTTACGGATCCTGACACCTGCCCCGCCGAGTTTGACAGAGCGACAACCATAGTTCCGACGACCTTGGAACTCAAGGACGGCATCGTCACGGTTAATATGAACACCCGCCATCGCTATGGTGTCCTCAGTAAAGACATCATGGCTGTCATAGACGCGCTCGGCGCGGAAGTCGGATTCACAAGCCGCGTAACAGAGGCTTTGGAACCGCTCTTCTCAAGCGCAAGCCAGGATTGGCTAAGGCGCATGGCTGAGGTCTATGAATCCTACGGTTACAAAAACGAGTTCAAGCTCACGGGCGGCACAAGCTATGCCAAGTCCATGGAAAACATCGTAACATGGGGACCGCTTATTCCCGGAGAATTTGACGGAAACCACATGGAGAACGAACTCCTCAAGAAAGACGTAGTCTTCCTCTGCCAAGAGATGTACGCGCTATATCTCTGGGGCGAGATTCAGTAGCATCGCCCCGCGATGCCATTAGCACTGCAGTATCAAGACGCGAGTTTTTACCGCAGTTTGCATTGTCTTGGGGCGCGCTTTGTGATAGTATGTTTTCGGAAATAAATTGAGTTGATAATCTATGTGAATTGGAGGTACAGATGTCAATCTTTGATAAACTTACAGACAAGCTAAAGGCTAATCCCAAGACAATTGTTCTTCCGGATGGTCCGGACCCAAGAGTTATGAATGCCGCAGAAAGACTGAGCCAGGAGGACGTCCTCAAGGTTATCCTCGTGGGAACCGAAGAGGAATTTGCAAAAGGCGCAGCTGAAGGCGGCTATAACCTTTCCAAATGCGAAATCATCGATCCGCTCACTTACGACGGAATGGACGAAATGGTTAAAACCTTTGTTGAACTCCGTAAGGGCAAGGTTTCCGAGGAGGAAGCAAAGAATATGCTTTCCGCAGGAAACTATTTTGGAACCATGCTCGTTAAGATGGGCAAGGCTGACTGCCTACTCGGCGGCGCAACATATTCCACAGCGGACACCGTAAGACCTGCTCTTCAGCTTATCAAGACCAAGCCGGGCGCTCACCTCGTAAGCTCCAGCTTTATCCTGATTCGCGGCGACGAAAGAATCGCAATGGGCGACTGCGCAATCAACATCAGCTACGAAGACGATGTTGATGCAGACGGAAACGTAGTTCTCTCCGCAGCAGATAAGCTCGCAGAGGTTGCTGTTGAAACAGCTCGCACAGCTCAGGTATTTGAAATCGATCCAAAGGTTGCAGTACTCAGCTTCTCAACAAAGGGATCCGGCAAGGGCGCAACGGTTCAGCTCTCGCACGACGCAACACTTAAGGCTCAGGAACTCGCACCGGACCTCGCTATCGACGGCGAGCTTCAGTTCGACGCAGCAGTTTCCATGGATGTTGCAAAGACAAAATGCCAGGGCTCCCCTGTTGCAGGTCAGGCCAATACATTTATCTTCCCGTGCATCGAAGCCGGAAACATCGGCTATAAGATTGCACAGCGTCTCGGCGGATATGCGGCTTACGGCCCAATCCTACAGGGACTGAACGCACCGATTAACGATTTGTCCCGCGGCTGCGATGCCGATGAAATTTACTATATGTCAATTATTACAGCCGCTCTATCGTAAGTATTATCTTAGTATTAATGTAGAGTGAGGAATGTTATGAACGAATTTGTTAAAAAGAGAAATGAACTTTTGGCGCAGAAGGTCATCAAAGGACTTGGTTCCCGCAATATGACCGGCTACTACGCAGAGACCAAGGAAGATGCACTCAAGCAAGCTCTTGAGCTCATCCCCGAGGGAAGCTCTGTAACGATGGGCGGTTGCGTAAGCGCCGCCGAAATCGGTCTCGTTCAGGCAGTTCAGGAAGGCAATTACAATTTTATAGACAGGACCAAGGCCGAGAATCCAAGAGAGGCGATGCTTCAGGCATACGATGCGGACGTATATCTCGCAAGCGCAAACGCCATGACGGATGACGGCATCATCGTAAATATCGACGGAAATGCCAACAGAGTTTCTGCAATAGCATACGGTCCAAAGAAAGTAGTATTCATCGTCGGCATGAACAAGATCTGCGGAGATCTTGATGCCGCAATGAAGCGCGCCCGCAGCGTGGCCGCAACCACCAATACACAGAGATTTGACATAGCAACACCTTGCAAACAGACAGGTGCATGCATAGATTGCAAATCTCCGGATACAATTTGCTGCCAGTTCCTTACCACTCGTTATTCGCGACACGAAGGCAGAATACATGTAATCCTGGTAAATGACAATTTGGGATTCTAAGCGGATTTCAAATCGGACAAACAAAAATCATAAAAAGGCGCCTGTCGCATAAGCGACGGCGCCATTTTTATTTACTCAAGTATCGAGATTATAGTGCCATGCGATATATTTCTTCCATGTCGGCAAGTTTGAGAAGCTTTGCCGTTCCTATCTGTCCTCCGACAGCGGCTTCGCATCCGAGCGCGAGCTCCTTTATCTGCTCTTCGGTCGGTTCTATGCCGAGTTCCTTCATCGTTGTCGGCATATCTATTTCGCGGAAGAAATCTTCCATGGCTGCGATTCCGGCAAGAGCTGTTTCTTCGTCGCTTACAGCAGGTTCTACTCCCATGACATCCGTCGCGAACTTCACAAACCTCGGCAGGCAGTCCTTATATACATAGCGCGCCCAGCTCGGCCAGATTGCAGCAAGGCCCGCACCGTGAGTTACGTCGAACATTCCGCCGATCTCGTGCTCGAGTCTATGAGATGCCCAATCACTTCCCTGGTGACCGCATCCGGTAAGTCCGTTATGCGAAAGGCTGCTCGCCCACATAACCTCTGCGCGCGATTCGTAGTTTGCGGGATCCGCGTGCAGAACCTTTGCATGCTTCATTACGGTCTTGATAAGTCCTTCCGCAATTACGTCCGTGATGTCGGGAACGTTGCCTTGCGTAAAATATCTTTCCATCGTATGCATCATGATATCTACGCATCCGGACATCGTCTGGTAATCCGGAAGCGTAAGCGTATATGTCGGATCCATGATTGCAAACTTGGCACGGCAAAGGTCACTGTTGCATCCCCTCTTCTGTCCGGTCTTCTCGTTTGTGATTACGCTACTGTCGCTCATCTCGCTTCCCGCAGCGGCAATCGTAAGAACCGCGGCAACCGGAAAGCTTGCCTTTGGGCTTCTCGTATGCTCATAGAGATCCCATACATCAAACTCCGGTTCACCGAGACCGTAAGCTATAGCCTTTGATGAATCGATGGTTGAGCCTCCGCCCACCGCAAGGATAAAGTCTACATCGTTTTCCTTTGCGAGTGCGATGCCTTCCCTTACCTTTGCAAGATGCGGGTTCGGAACAACTCCTCCGAGTTCGACATGGAATATTCCCGCCTCATCCAGCAAAGTTTTTACGCGGTCGATGAGCCCGGACTTAACCGCGCTCTGCCCACCGTAATGAATCAAAACCCTGCTTCCACCGAAAGTTTTTATTTGTGCCGCTACTTGATCGATTGAATTTTTGCCGAATACTACTTTGGTCGGTGTGTAAAAATTGAAATTATTCATTCTTAACCTCTCCAACTCTTTGTTATAAGTTATATGTATTATTCTGCTTTAAACATGGCAAGTACTTCATCAGTTCTGTCTTCCATAAATGTGGTAGCCGTAATGCATGCAAGTGCCGATCCGTTCTTCAGATATACCTGCTTCTGGTACATCGTTATATCTCCGGCCTTGCTTACAATTGTCATGGATACGCAGTTCTTTCCGATAAAGTTTGATTCTCCGACATCAACAGAAACAACTTCTACGCCCTGCGCAGCAAGCGTCTGCTTGATCGTTTCCACAGAGGCCTCGGCTATCTGCTTCTCATTGTAAATGATTCCGTAGATCTTTCCGATGTCCTGAATGGTGGCGTTCACGTTATCGTATGCATTTGGATTCTCTGCCATCTGGGTAAGGTTTATGCCATAGAGGTCCATGGCATAGCCTGTGTTCTCAAGGATCTCGGCCATCGAAGCATCCGCGCTCGAAGCTGCAAGTCCCATGAGTTCCATGAGTTCAGACTTTTCAAGCAGATACCAATTGTCCGTTCCGTCAAGTCTAAAGCCAAAGAAATCATTTACATATGTTGAACCATTTGTCTCTCCGAGAAGTTCTTCGGGAACCACGCTTTCAGCTTCTTCCGCAGCTTCTTCCGCTTCTTCTTCAGCCTCTTCCTCAGCCTCTTCCTGAGCCTCTGCCTGTGGCTCCGGCTTTGGTTCTTCCTTCTTTCCGCATCCCGTAACAAAAACCATGGTCGCGATCAAAATAAGCGCTACAACTAAAACTAATCTCTTTTTCATGCTAATTCCTCCGTTAGATATAACTTATAAAATAGTCGGCGAGCAAGCCGATTGACTTGCTCGCTACTCCATATAATCCTCTAAAACACTTTTTACATATTCTATAGATTTTGCAACCGCACCTTCTTCGAATGCCGGCGTGAGCTTTGCTTGACTCAAGGTCTCCAAGTAATTTTTGCTTCCGCCCAAATCCGCAAGTTCAAGGTACTCCTTCCACGCGGTGCTCGGTCGCTCCACATATTTTTGATACATCTCCATGGCGTTTATGGTCGCCAGCGAATATTCTATATAGTAGAACGGGTAGAGGAATAAATGCGGTTTGTGATACCAATATCCTCCCTTCTCCATGAACTCGTCTTCGTCGTCGTATTTACGCCACGGCATATACTTCTTCTCGAGCTCGCGCCACGCCTTTGTCCTCTCTTCTGGGGTCATATCCAGGTTTCCATAGCAGATATGCTGGAACTCATCGACCGCCACACTGAAAGGAATAAACGTAATATAGTTATATAGGTTCGCGAATACGTACTTTCTGGCATCGTCGCCAAAGAATTGTTCCGCATACTTATTTGCCAGCAGAACCATCGACATCGCATAAATCTCCATAATGTCTGATGACGATGCATAATACTCTTCGAGATGCTGCTTTCGTGAAGCCTTGTATGCGGCAAACGCATAACCGATTCCTTCGTGAAAACTCCTTAAGCTCGGAGGTGTTCCGTTAAAATGGTAGAAGACGAACGGCGCTTTTCTTGCAGGCAGGACAGTCGCGTACGCTCTTCCCGCCTTTCCCGGTCTCTCTTCATAATCTATTAGATCATGGTCTAGCATAAAGCTTATAAACTCGTCTGTTTCCGGACTCATATCTCTGAGCATCTTGACGGTCTCGTTAAACATATACTCAACGTCGCCTGCAGGCTTTGCATTTCCGTCCTTAAACAGAAGACTCTCGTCGTATACCTTTATTTCGTCCAAACCTAGATTCTTTGCTTGGAACTCGTATATCTTGGAGCATATGGGAACTATTTCTTCGAGGACCTGCTTTCTGAACGCCTCGATTTCCTTTGGGCCATAGGACAAACGCAGTCTTTCCATATATGCCAGTGGGATATAGTTTTCGAACCCGAGGTTCTTTCCCTGCTTATCTCTTACAACGAGGAGCTCGCCCCATATTTCCTCAAGTCGCTCTTCGTTATCCGCGAGGAAATCCGAGAAGGCTTTGAACGCTGCTTTCCGCACCTCTCTATCGTCATGAGTGAACAAATCTTGCAGCCCCATAAAATTCGTTTGCTCACCAAGAATCTCAGCCTGGCAAGAGTCCATAATCTGCTGGTATTCTCCGAGTAGCTCCGCCTCCCTCTGCTGCAGGGGAACATTGTCTTCGCAGAAGGTCTTGCTCTTTATGTCGGTCTTAACAAAATACATCGGCCCGATTACTTCTTCGACATAGTCTTTGTACGGGCTGTTATATATGGCCTCGTTAAAATCAACGATTTCCTTTATGAACAAATGCTGATTCTCATCAAACCAATGCTGATCCTGTGCATATCGCTCGTCCTCCATGTCCATCGTATGATGAATCATGGTTGCGGTAAGAACATCCGTGATTCTGCGAGAAAGCTCGTCGACCTCAAACAGCAGCTCAACTATATCGTCTCCGTTTTTTGCCTGATGCACTCTATCAAGGGCATCCTTGTAGAGCGCTCTAAAAACCTCAAGGTCAGGCCTTGGAAACTTTAGTTCCTTAAATGTCCATGTTCCTGTATTCATAAATTCCCCAGTATCTATCAATCCTATACTATCTATAGGCGCATTCTACATGTAATTGTACCACAAGAGAGCCTCAAACGACAGCATTTTTATTAAATACAAAAGGCAGCTCGGTCGTCCGAACTGCCTCTAATTTGGAGCTCCCGATGGTGGATGAATCACCTGCAGGTGCTCCAATTACTTACTTTAATAAATGAATACCCTAAAAAACTCATTGTCGCAACACAATCAATAATTGCTGTCAGTTGCTATTCTTTAGGTTCTTCTGCAGGAACAATAAATTCGAGAATATTGTATTCTGTTGTTTCCTCCGAATACTTTTCCGCAGCTATATATAAAAGTACAGATCTTAACCAGATGTATATAGAGGCAGAAATCATTTTTTCTCCAAAACCAGTGCTCCCATAGGGCAGAAATTCGCGCATTTTCCACAACCTATACATGCATCCAAATCTACTGTGGGTGCCCCAAACCATTTCTGCGAGAGGGCATTTACGGGACAGACCTTTACTGCAGGGCATCTGTGGTTTTGCGGGCAACGCTCTTTTATTACACGTATTTTCTTCATCTTTTATTCCTCCAACTTCTCCTAATTATATGAAGAGATTCACATTGGACAGTTCCGCATCTCCCAAATATGTTGCTACCCCTGCCAGTTCCACACCATCTATCAGTTCCTCTTCTTTGATTCCCATTACGTCCATGGACATGGTGCATGCAATCATCTTAACTCCGTTTGCCATGGCGGACTGCATCAGTTCTTCCAAAGACGCAACATTTTTCTGGCGCATCACAGACTTCATCATGGCCTTACCCATGCCAAGCATGTTCATCTTGGAAAGACTCAGCTTGCCCAGGCCTCTTGGCATCATGGCTCCAAACATCTTTTCAACAAAGCTTTTCTTTACGCTTACGTTGTTGCTTTTTCTAAGAGCATTCAGACCCCAGAAGGTATAGAACATTGTGACCTTACGCCCCATGGCGGCGGCACCGTTGGCTATAATCAATGAAGCCATAACCTTGTCCATGTCGCCGTCAAAGACGATTATGGTTTTGTTTTGATTATCCTGGCTCGACGTAGACGTGTCGCCTTGGCCGATTTTGCCAAGCTCAGCCTCTGCAGCTTCTTGGCTAACACCCTTCATAAGTGTCACGATGTTTTCTTTTCCTTGGCGTTCCATCCCCACATAGGTATTTCCCGTGCGACAGCACCAGCTTTCCACATCACGGGCAAAGCCCATGTCCGTTGCGGAGACCCTGAGGACCGAACCGTCAGGCATACTCTGCAAAGCCTCGTTCACCTTCATGATGGGACCAGGGCACTGCATACCGCAGCAATCCAAGGTTGTTATGTCGCCACCGGATAAATCACCGGAATTACCGGCATTGTTCACACCGACCCCGGCATTATCGCTGCCGGTTCCATCATTATTGCCACCGACGGCTTTAGTAGGGTTTTCTGCGCCCCATACTGTCTTGGGTTCATGGATCATGGATTTATAGAAACTGGATCCTCCCTCCAGAACGCTGACATTGTTGAATCCACTCTGACTGAGAATTCTTGCGGCGTTATAGGAGCGAACTCCGATTGCGCAGTAGATTACGATTTCTTTATCCTTTGGAATCTCGGACAATCTTTCACGGATTTGACCCAGAGGAACGTGGATTGAACCGGGGATGCTGAATACCATTCTCTCCTCGGCTTCCGAAACATCCAGCACGGTCTTTCCCTCCAGCTCGTCATATCCCCTAAACCTTACCTTGCCATCTAAAAGATTCTCCGCGGTAAAGCCTAGCATATTCACGGGATCTTTGGCGGATGAATAAGGCGGAGCATAGGCCAATTCCAATTCCATCAAAGTTCTAACATCTCCACCGTTGGTAATTGTTGTTGCAATGGTGTCTATTCTCTTATCCACACCATCCTGACCAACAATCTGGGCTCCCAGAATCTTTCCGTTCTTTTCAAAAATCATCTTAAGAAACATTTGGGTAGCCAGCGGATAATATCCCGCATGGGATTTTTGACTGATGAGAATTGTCTCGTAGTCCTTGTGTTTTTCCAACCCCTTGGCCTTAAGGGTCTTCTCATTAATTCCGGTAGCGGCCACCGTAAGATCAAAGACCTGAGCAACGGATGTTCCCATGCTGCCTTTGTATTCTTTGTTGGCGCCGCATATATTGTCCGCAACGATTCTTCCCTGCTTATTGGCGGGCCCAGCCAAAGGAATCATGGTGCGCTCGCCGCTAATCAGGTGATCCACTTCACATACATCCCCCACTGCCCAAATATGTGGAGCGGATGTCCTCATCATTTTGTCCACAACAATACCTTTTCTTTGATTGAGCTCCAGGCCTGCTTCCGCAGCCAGCTCGCTGTTGGGTCTAACGCCGATGGAAAGAATGACCATGTCCGCAGCAACCACGTCCCCCTTGGCAAGGGTTATTTCTACCTGATCGCCTTTGCGCTCAAAATGGTCCACGCCGTTTTCCAAATAAAGAGCCACCCCATTCATGTCCATGTTTTCATGAAGGAGTTTTGCCATTTCCAAGTCCACAGGTGCCATCACTTGGTTTATGGCTTCGATGATGGCGACTTTGATGCCTCTTGCGTGAAGGTTCTCCGCCATCTCAAGTCCGATAAATCCGCCGCCGATGACCGCTGCAGTCTTTGGTTTAACTTGATCTACAATTCCCCTTATTCTATCTACATCATCAACATTCCAAAGGGAGTAGATGCCTTCGGAATCAATGCCGGGAATTGGCGGCTTAAGGGGCGATGAACCCGTTGCGATAATTAGTTCGTCATAGGTTTCCTCGTACTCTCCCTCGGGACCTCTGACCAAAACCTTCTTGGCTTCTTTATCGATTTTCAAAGCTTCGTTTCTGATCCTGACATCGATATTGAATCTGGCTTTCATTATTTCAGGTGTCTGAAGCAGAAGGTTCGCTCTGTCTTTGATTACATCCCCCACATAATAAGGAAGACCGCAATTGGCGTAGCTTATATAACCGCCACGTTCCAGAATTACGATCTCCATACTCTCATCCAATCTTCTCAATCTGGCAGCAGCTGTTGCGCCTCCCGCAACTCCACCAATTATCAAAGCTTTCATGTTTGACCCTCCATAAGAACATATGCTATTGTTCCCGTTGTTATCTTTGTTAATAACATATCAAATAATCCTTTTTATTACTGTAACTTTGTCACATTTCGTGATATGCTGTTCACATGGAGATTTCAAGTTATTTTCCAATATGGGACAGCCTTACGCCGGGAGAACAAAGTCAAATTCTCCAGGCTTCTACACTTATGACAGTATCGGCCGGTCAGCACATCCACGATGGAACCAGGAAGTGTACCGGCTTATTGGTGGTGGCTTCGGGACGGCTTAGGGCCTATATTATTTCCGAAGGTGGAAGGGAGATTACTCTTTACAGACTTTTGGGAAAGGATATGTGCCTGTTCTCCGCATCATGTATTATGCATAGCCTTCAATTCGATGTGATGATTCAGGCCGAGAAAGATACTTCATTTTGGCTGATTCCCACAGATACCTATAAGAAACTCATGAGTGAATCCGTTGTAATCAGCAATTATACCAATGAAATTCTCGCCAGCCGCATGTCGGATGTGGTTTGGCTTATGGAGCAAGTTATGTGGCAATCCTCCGATGTGAGACTGGCCACCTTCCTTTTGGAGGAATCCGCTTTGGAAGGCTCCACCAAGCTCTCCATCACGCATGAAGAAATTGCAAATCATTTGGGAACCGCAAGAGAGGTGGTTACCCGAATGCTTAAATACTTCCAATCCGAAGGGCTGGTTACATTATCAAGAGGGTCTTTGGAGATAATAAACCCAACCGGGTTAAAGGAACGGCAAAATTAATTAACTGTCTATTTAAAACAAAGGGGTAGTCTAAGATTTAGACTACCCTTTTTTAGTGGAGCTCCCGATGGGACTTGAACCCATGACCTGCGCGTTACGAATGCGCTGCTCTACCGACTGAGCCACGGAAGCAAATGCGACACGGGTTTCCCCTTGGCGCCACAACAGTATATCATTATTTTTCTTTTGCGTAAAGTCCGAAAACCACCCTGTCTCGACCTGCCAAATCACGTATTATGCGGACTTCCGAGAACTTTCTTTCAGTCCCTTCAAGCAAAGCCTTGACCGCCTCGCCTTGCGTATCGCCTATCTCAAGAAGTATCACTCCGCAGTCCTCTAGATAGTCCGGGGCCTCATTTGCTATCCTTCGATAGAAATCGAGTCCGTCCGAGCCGCCGTCGAGTGCGCTCATCGGCTCATGCTCTTTGATCTCCCTCTGCAGCGATGTAATTTCACCTGACTCTATGTACGGAGGGTTGCTGACGATCATATCAAATTTCTGTTTTTTGAAGAGCTTCTTAAATGGTGAAAACAAGTCGCCCTGAACCACCTTGACGCTATCTCCAACCTTGTTAAGCTTTACGTTTTCGCGAGCGACCTCGAGAGCATCCTTGCTTACGTCCGAGAGCATAACCTTGACGTCTCTCGCCGCAAGACTCGCAATCGATATTCCTATTGCTCCGCTTCCGGTACACAGATCGAGTATATTCCACGCGTTCTTGTCTCCGATTATTCGAGCACCTTCGTTGGTAAGCCTGCCTTCCTTTATCAGACAAAGAGCATTATCAACGAGCGTCTCCGTGTCCATCCTTGGAATCAAAACCCGCGGATCAACTTTGAACTCGAGCCCCATAAACTCTTGGTTTCCGACGATATACTGGAGCGGCTCGCCAGCTGCGCGTCTATCGACCAAATCAAAATACTGTTCGCAGAGCAAATCCTGAAGCCTATACTGGTATTCCATAAACAGCTTGTTCATCGGAATTCCAATTAAATAGCAATAGAGGGACTTACTGTCCCTCGCTGCATCTTTGATTCCACTTTCTATGAGTTGTTTTTCGCCGAGAGAAAGAATCTCTCTTACGGTCATGCTCATTACTCTTTTGCTTTCTTAATCTCCGCTTCGTCGTCCCAAATTGGAATTCCTGCTGCGTTCTTTGCTCTTCCGCTCGGAGCGGTTCCTACTTCTTCGTGCTGTTTGGAGAAGAAGTTCATAAAGCCACGATCCTCGCGCTCGGCATGACTCTTTTTGTCCTCTGTATCGTCATGCTTAAACATCTGCCAAGGCTTGCGCTTTGGTGCCGGAGTTTCTTCCTGCACCTCAAATTCTTCTTCAAGCGCATCGTACTCGTCGTAATCGTCGTAGTACTCTTCGCCGTACTCGTCCACGTCCTTTTCGCGTCCGAGGATTTTATCAAGGAAACCCGTTCCCATATCGCGCGCTTTTTTAATAATTGGTGTGTCAGACATTTCGTTCTCCTCTTCGTTTGAAACCCCTTTGTCTATTATATCACTTTTTTCGGGTGTGGCACCTTTTTCGGGCACATCTTCTTTCCCGGGCTCGCTTGCAATATACTTTTCTTCTACCAGATTGGCGTTTACATCGCAGATTCCCTCAATATATGGGGTATCTGCATCCACCATAACCGCCTTCATCGAAGCAATTGCAACCTCAAGCTGTTCCTTGGACGGTTCCCTTGTGGTGAGTTTCTGGAGAAGAAGCCCCGGCATCGAAAGAATCTTAACGACCATATTGTCGCTCCGTCCCGCCCACTTAAGAAGCTCGTAGGATATTCCCGCAACCACGGGGAGAAGCAGGATTCTGGAGAGCAGTCTCACCCAGATATTCGGCCAACCGAGAAGCGAGAATATGATAAGACTTATAACCATTACGAACATCAAAAAGCTCGTTCCGCATCTCGGATGAAGTGTGTAAAACTCTTGCGCATTCTCAGGCGTGAGTTCCAGATTGTTCTCGAAGCAGTGAATCGTCTTATGCTCCGCTCCGTGATACTCGAACGTACGCTGTATGTCCTTCATTCTTCCTATCGCAGCGATATATATGATGAATATCAAAAGCCTCAAAACACCTTCGCAGAGGTTTAATAGGAACTTGCTCTCCGTGAATTTGGAGAGTAGATTTACCGCCACCGTCGGAAGCAGAATAAATATCACTACAGAAAACAGTATCGCAAGAATTACCGCGATATAAAGCGCAAAATTCCACGCGGCGCGCTCGCCAAAATGCTTTTCAATCCACTTGCTGAATGCGCCGGGTTCTTCCTTTGTTTCTTCGTCATCCGGCGTATAATACTCGAGAACCTCGGCCGAATAGGTCAGCGTCTTCATTCCTGTGACAAGCGACATAACGAACGCAAACACACCACGGAGAACCGGAATCTTCATCCAAGCGCCGGTCTTTGGGAGAGCTTGCGTTTTGATGTGAATTCGCCCGTCCGGGAGTCTTATGGACGTTGCCATGCGGTCCACGCCGCGCATCATGACACCTTCCATTACCGCCTGTCCCCCGATCGTCGTCGGGCAGGCATCTTTTAGAAATATCTTGCTTAAATCCATTTTATTTTATCAGTACCTTTTTAATTATTTGTACAAAGTTTCTATTGTTTGATGTATGAGCCAAATTGTCTATTATGGTTTCCGTGATGTCCTGATTCTGCATATTGGACATGGCTCTGCGCATAGCCCAGATTGCCTCCATCTCCTCCTGATCCATGAGAAGATCTTCTCTTCTCGTGCCGGAGCGGTTGAGGTCGATCGCCGGGAATATGCGTTTCTCCGAGAGGCGCCTATCGAGGTGCAGCTCCATATTACCTGTACCCTTAAACTCCTCATATATAACATCGTCCATACGAGAACCCGTCTCGACAAGGGCTGTCGCGAGTATTGTTATGCTTCCGCCCTCCTCGATATTTCTTGCGGCACCAAAGAACTTCTTCGGCTTATATAGAGCGCTTGGATCAAGGCCTCCCGTGAGCGTCCTTCCCGAAGGCTGCTCGACCAAATTGTAGGCCCTCGCAAGCCTCGTGATGCTGTCGAGGAGGATTACTACGTCCTGCTTATGCTCTGCCATTCTCTGAGCTCTCGCGAGTACCATTTCAGCAACCTTTACGTGGTGCTGCGGTCTCTCGTCAAAGGTCGAATAAATGACTTCTCCGCTAGTGAGCGAACGCTTCATATCCGTAACTTCTTCAGGTCTTTCATCGACCAAGAGAACTATCAAATAAACATCCGGATGGTTGGTCTCTATACTGTTTGCAATCCTCTTTAGGAGCGTTGTCTTACCTGCCTTTGGCGGCGCAACTATAAGGCCTCTCTGTCCCTTTCCCACAGGGGCTATCAGGTCAATCAGCCTCGTCGAAAGATCCTTTGCGCTAACCTCCATCGAAAGTCTCTCGTTCGGGAATATAGGTGTGAGATCCGAAAAATCAGGTCTCCTTATGGCCTCGCCCGGTTCCTCGTCGTTTACCGTATTCACATAGAGAAGAGCGCCGAATCTCTCTCCCTGGTTCGGGAGCCTTGAAATTCCGCAGATTTTGTCGCCCGTTTTGAGGTTGAACCTTCTGATCTGAGTCGGAGAAACATAGATATCCCTGTCGCTCGTCAGGAAATTGTCGAAGCGAAGGAACCCAAACCCTCCATCCTCTGCAATATCAAGGATTCCGACGACCTCAGGGCGCGGCTTTTCTTCGGTTTTCTCCTCTGGCTTGTCCTCGGTTTTTTCTTCCGGCTTTTCTTCCGGTTTTTCTTCCGCCTTCTCTTCCGCGGCCTCTACTGCCTCCGGAGATTCCACGGATTCCGTAGATTCTTCAACTTCGGCCTTCTTAGCCTTGGTCGCACGTGTCTTCTTTGGCTTTTCTTCTGCCTCCTCCAGCTCCAGCTGAGCAGCCTCAGCCTCCTTCTCGGCCTTCGTCTTTCTGGGAGCACGCTTCTTGGCAGGCGCCTTTTCCTCAACGTCAACAACAGTTTCTTCCAATACTTCTTCTTTTTTCTTTCTAGGCATAAGTAAAACTTCGGCTGAACGCCTTTCCTTTCTCTTTAGATGGGATTGTAAGATTTAAAAAATGTGATAAAAGTTGATTAAAACTGGAGCCATTATAACCTAAAGGCCGAGAAAATGCAAATTATCTTGCTTTTGCCCCACTTTTATTATCCTATTTATTATGGTACAATTAACAGTTGTAGGAAATTGGAGGTTACTATGAAGAAAAGTGACAAAGAATTATTGAAAACGCTCAAGATGCAGCAGAAGCTGGAAAAGAAAAAGAATGCCGAAAACATCGTGGTATTTACCGCGGTATTTGCCATAGTGGCGCTTGGCGTTGTTGCTGCTGCTCTCAGCTTCAAGGCTCCTCAAGAAAAGGTTGATCTGTAAACCGAATTTGTAAAGGCTATGAAGAAACAAAGTAAATCTACACCTGTAACATTGATAGCGTTTTTCATTACGCTTTTTGTCATGTTTGTCGTTGTGGCTTTTATCCTTCTGGGCAAAGCCAATACCAACGCAAACCTGAGGCCGCGTAATTTGTCGTATGATAACGGCTGGACCTTAGTGCAAGAAGGAATCGAAGGTACTACCGTCGATCTCCCGACAAAGATTACGACTTCCGCCTCGGAGATTTCCGTACTCAAAAAGGAACTCCCCTCCAATATTTCTTCCAGAGACGCCATCGCCGTAAGAAACTATCACCAGCTCCTCCACGTAAGGATCGGTGACGAAATCATCTATGCTTATCCGAACATCGGTTGGAACGGCGTCGGAAACATGATAAGCGATGAGTGGATTGTCGTGAACCTTAAACCGGAGTATGCGGGAAAGACGATTTCTCTCCACTTCACAAATACATCGATGTTCAAAACATCGTTCAATATCAGCAATATCTGCTACGGAACGGATAACGACGTAGTTCAATACATCCGCGACACGACGTTTATGCCTTATATTTGGGGCCTCATAATCTTTATCATAGGACTCTTCCTCTTGATTATGAGCTGGGTATACGGCAAACCAACCGACCAAAGACCTAATACCGCCATGGGCGCGGCACTCCTTTGCTTTGGTCTCTGGCTGATCAATAGATCGCTCATGCCGATACTTACGAGATTCTCGGGCGCTCTTTATCTCTTTGCCGTGCTCGCACTCATGTTTGTTCCGCCGTGCATTTTCCTTTACTCATATTACAGAAACAAAGAGCACCGTCAGATATCCTTCAAATGCTATCAGATTGCCATCGGAGCAGATGTCTTCTTGATTCTCTCCTGCATAGTGATTCGATATAACGCAAATATCATCGCAATCCTTTGCTATCTCCTCAGCGGAATCGGCATCGTCCTTAACGGCGTGCTTCTCTTTAAATCCGCATTCGGAGAAAAGGCAAATCTGCTTACCCGAACAGAGCTCAGGCTTAACAGAACCGAGTTCTTTGCAAATATTATTCTTCCGATAATCGTAATCGCGGAGTCGATAATATTCAGCAACAGAATGTGGACTGAGACGAGTATGCTCTTTAGAACGGGTCTTCTTATCTACGCGTTCATCTATATGATGTTCGTGTTCTGGAGAAACCTCCTTGCGTTCTCTGACAGAGTAACCGTAACGAAGAGACTAAAAGAGAATCAGCTGAAGCTGATGATGGACCAGATTCAGCCGCACTTCCTCTTCAATACCTTGAGTGCGATACGTATACTCATCAAAATGGAGCCGGATATGGCGTATGATGCGATGTACGACTTTTCAAAATATCTGAGAGCAAATATCGACAACGTAAACAATATCGACGGAATAGATTTTGCCTCTGAGGTCGAGCACATCAAGAGCTATGTTAACATCGAAAAGATACGATTCGGCGACAGAGTAAATGCCGAGTACGATATTCAGGTGGACGACTTCTTTGTTCCGCCGCTATCCATCCAGAGCCTTATCGAGAACGCCATCCAGTACGGCATCCTTCCAAAGATGCGTGGCGGAACCATCTGGCTCAGGAGCTATGAGACCAACGACTACGATGTGGTTGAGATAGAAGACGACGGCGTTGGCTTCAACAGAGAGACGGCGTCTCACCTCTTCTCCATCTACTCGAGCAACGACGATGATGTCGGCATGGAATCCAATCAGGTTCTGCGCACGGCTATGACCGAAGTAATGGAGAATCTGAACCTGACCGATGCAAACGGTAACCCAATCGTATTTGCGGGACCGATCAAGAATAACGATTTCACAGAGGAGCATCAGTCATCGCATACCATGAACATCTTCCTGCGTCTGCGCGAGATGTCGGGTGCAAAATTTGAAATCACCAGTACCGAGGGACAGGGTACGCTTATACGAGTGCTGATACCAAAGAACTAATAATTTATTAACGAGGACTATATGGAAAGAGAAGATTTACTTGATGTTTATCGCCATTCGCTGGCGCATGTGCTCGCCAAGGCGGTAATCGAAATTTTTGGAAAAGAGAACGTGCAGTATGCCATCGGGCCGGAGGTTTCCGATGGCCTTTACTATGACTTTGTTCTGCCGCGCGCAATAACAAAGGAGGACTTCCCCGAAATCGAGGAGAAGATGCACGAGATTATAAAGCGTCGCGAAGCTTGGCTCCGTCAGGAGATTTCAAGAGACGCCGCGCTTGAGATGTTCAAGGATCAAAGATTCAAGACGGAGCTCATTCAGGATCTTCCTGAAGACGAAACTCTTACTATTTATTATACGGGCGAAGACTTTGTCGATCTCTGCCGCGGACCTCATGTAGATAACTCTCAGGAGCTTCTCTCCGCAGCTTTTCAGGTCAAGTCCGCATCGGGATCATACTGGAGAGGCGACGAGCATAACGAGCAGCTTCAGAGAATCTACGTCTATGCCTTCCCCGACAAGCAGCAGCTCAAAGATCACCTTAAGCTGATTCAGGAGGCAATGGAACGCGACCACAAGAAGCTCGGTCAGCAGCTCGAACTCTTTATGTTTGACGAAACAGCCCCCGGCATGCCCTACTGGCTACCGAGAGGCTGGAGACTATATAACACCCTGATGGACTTCTCCAGGGGGCTTCAGGACGCATACGGCTACCAGGAAATCTGTGCACCGGTATTCAACAACAGAAAGCTCTATCTGATCAGCGGTCACTGGGCTCATTATCAGAACAATATGTTCGTTGTACCGGAACTCGAGCGCGACGAAAACGGAAAGATAATCCTTGACGAGAACGGATCGTTCAAGATGAAACCAGTCGAGGAAGCGGATATCTATTCGGCAAAGCCGATGAACTGCCCTAACGCGATGGTCGTATTTAAATCGCAGATTCGTTCTTATAGAGATCTTCCGCTGAGGCTCTCAGAGAACAACGTTCTCCATAGAAAAGAAAAGTCCGGTCAACTCAATGGACTTCTTCGCGTTCAGGAATTCCGTCAGGATGACGATCACACCTTTGTTATGGAGTCGCAGATAGAAGAAGAGATTGGAAAGATCTTTGAGCTAACCGACATTATCTATTCGACACTCGGGCTTTCATACAGGGCCGAGCTTTCGACTCGTCCGGAAGACTTTATGGGCGATATCGAGACTTGGAACGACGCAGAGCGCGCACTTAAGAATATACTCGATGCAAAATATGGCGAAGGCGGTTACGAAATCAACGAAGGCGACGGCGCATTCTACGGACCAAAGATAGATCTTCAGATGAAGGACGCTCTCGGCAGAGAATGGCAGTGCGGAACTATACAGCTTGACTTCCAGCTCCCGCATAATTTTGAACTTAAATATACCGCGCCCGACGGAAGCCTAAAGCAGCCTATCGTTATTCACAGAGCTCTCTACGGCTCGTTCGAAAGATTCATCGCGGTTATCATAGAGAACTTCAAGGGTGCATTCCCCTTCTGGCTCTCACCGACTCAGGTCGCGGTAGTTCCAATCAAGACCGAGCACAATGATTACGCAGAGGAAATCTGTAAGCTGCTCCGAGCAAATCATATCCGCTATGAGGTTGATTACGAAGACAAAAATATGAATGCCAAGATTAAGACATTCAAGAACTTCAAGACTCCGTACATAATAGTTGTCGGAGGACAGGAGGCAGAAAGCAGAACCGTATCGATTAATATTCGCGGTTCCAACCAGCAGCTCAGAAACGTTCCTCTCGACACATTCCTCGATATGTGCGATATGATGAACGAGGAACGCACCCTCGAGCTACTCACCGAAGTCCCACCCACTTTCTAGTCTTATGGGAACAAACATGATTCCCTTCACGGGTCCTCGGAACGGACAATTACAACTTCAATAAAATTGAACCTCTGGAGGGTTGCATCGAAGGTCTTCGACCCGATGCCAACCTCACAGAGGTTCTTCTTTTATTTCGTGTAATTGTGCCCGCCCCTGTGGAATCGTTCAGGGAACATATCTGCTCCCTTCAGACTAGAGCGGATGGTCTTCGCGGGATTCCTTGCGGATGGTCCTGATCATCAGGATGTCGACGGCGATGATGAATGCGAAGAAGATCAGCGTAGATAACGTCGTCTGCTTCATCGCACATGCATCGTAGAATCCGTGAAGGAGTACCGCGACTATGTAGGCGAGCCACCTGTTGGTCGAGGCCTTTTGTTCGTCTCCTCTGTTTGCCCAGAGGCGCGCTCTTCCGTAGAAGAATCCCATGAATACCGCAAATGACATATGCCCCGGAATCGCAAGTAGCGCTCTTGTCGGTGCGATTGTGAGTCCGTATCCGATTACATACCCGATGTTTTCAAACGCGGCAAATCCGAGAGAAATAAATACGGCGTAGATGATTCCGTCGAATCTAAAATTAAAATGCGAGTTGCGCCACGTAACAGCCTTCATAAGGATGTACTTTGTTCCCTCTTCTATTACGGCGACCACCAGGAATGCCAGTATAATTACATAGAGCGGGTTAGACACGCTTATAAATCTATCAAGCACCGCTATCGCAAGTGTCTCGAAACCTCCGGAAAGGAGCGCGGCAACAACGCCAAGTCCGAGCAGCTTCAAAAGAAGGCTGGCCGGTTCTTTTTCTATCGTGTCCTTTCTGTATATATAAAACAGAAGAAGGGCGGCTGGAAATACTGCCGCTATTATATATATGATTCCAATCGGCATTAAATAGCTTAAAGAAAACACTTTGTCTACCTACTCCTCTCTTCCGTGTCTGCGACGACGCTCTACTCTCTTCGCTTCTTTCTTTGCAATCTGCTGGCCTCTTAGGTATGAGCCTGCACTCGCAGCTTTATGTACATAGCGGAATACCGCTTCGGTTGCGATTATAAATACGATTAGGAGCATCATTGCTCTCGTCGTTATTCCCGTGATTCCGAATACCTCAGGCATAAATATTACGCAGAACGCCATGCCCGCAACAAGGAGCGCAATCATCGCAATGTGGAATTTGTTCATCGGAACCGCGACCTTGGTCAGGAAGAGGAATCCAACAAGCGCAACCAACATTGTAGCCGATGTGGAAATACACTCCGCATCTATCCTGAACACGCGTCCGAAGATTACCATTGCGCTTACGGAAATAAACATAGTAAGTCCCGCCGGCGCCGCCATCTTGAGCACATTAGACAGGAAGTTCCCTCTTATTCTCTTGGTATTCGGCTCTAGCGCAAGTATGAATGACGGAACGCCGATAGTAAACGCACTGATCAAAGTAAGCTGTCTCGGCTTCAACGGATACGAGAGCACGCTTATCATCGAGAATATGGCCAGGAGAATCGAGAATATATTCTTTGTCAGATAGAGCGATGCCGCTCTCTGAATATTGTTTACAACTCTTCTTCCCTCCGCGACGACAGAAGGCATCTTGCTGAAATTCGAATCCATAAGAACAAGCTGCGCAACATTGGATGCCGCATCACTTCCCGATGCCATCGCAACTGAGCAGTCCGCATCCTTGAGTGCGAGGATATCGTTAACACCATCGCCTGTCATTCCGACGGTTCTACCCTGCTCCTGGAGCGCTCTTACAAACTTTCTCTTCTGCTCTGGACTGACACGACCAAAGACCGTAAACCTCTGCACCGCGTCGTAGATTGCCCTGTCGTTTACAAGCGTCCTTGCATCGACATAGTGATCCGCATTCGGAATTCCCGCCTCCATCGCGACATGCGATACAGTCTCGGGGTTGTCTCCCGAAATCACCTTTATCTCAACATCGTTTTCCGCGAAATATCTAAACGTCTCCGGAGCAGATTCTCTAACCGGGTTATTTAATAGAATGAAACCGATTGCATCAGCTCTTCCGACAAGTTCCTGTCCCGCAGGAATCTCTGTAACCTCAGCAAAGGCAAGCACGCGGAAGCCTCTCTCACTCATATCTACAACATAGTCTCTATATAGATGGTAGCTTGATCCAAGCACATTCTCAGGTGCGCCAAGCACATAGTTTCCTCCGAGGAAACAAACTCCGCTGTATTTGTATCTGGACGAGAACGGGCAAACCTTTACAACCTCCCAGTCGCCCGTTTCCACAAAGTATTCCTTTAGGGCCTCCATCGTCGCATTGTCCGCAGTCTGCGCCGCAACAAAGGATCCTATCAGACGGCTGACGTCTTCTTCATGTATGCGGCGATTTGCAGGAACAAAGCTGTCGACCTTCATTTCGTTTTCTGTAATCGTTCCTGTCTTATCAACGCAGAGAACGTCTACGCGCGCAAGCGCCTCGATACATTTTAGGTTTTGGACGAGTACATCCCTTCTTGCGAGCTTGATTGCGGAAACTACCATCGCCACAGAAGCCGTTATATAAAGTCCTTCCGGAATCATTCCGAGAACAGCCGCAACCATCGATATGACGCTTTCCGGAAGTTTCATATCGAGAACCACCATCTGCTGAATCATCATAACTATTCCGACAGGAATGATGACAATGCCGATAACTTTGACAAGTTTATCGAGCGATATAATCATCTCGGAGTCTTCGTGCGCTCCGCTCTTTGTAGCCTCAAGTGTAAGCTTGGATATATATGCGTCTTTTCCGACAGCAGTCAGAACGGCCAGACATTCTCCCGAAACAACATAGCTTCCCGAAAGAAGGCTGTCGCCTTTATTCTTGCTGATTTCTTCCGCCTCACCCGTCAGCAACGCTTCGTTTACTTGAATCGAACCTTCTATTACCTTGGCGTCCGCCGGGATCTGATTTCCCGCTCTAAGTACAACCACGTCGTCGATAACGAGATCCGCAACCTGCACCTGGACCTCTTCACCGTTTCTGATTGCGCGAGCGCGCGGCATCTTCATGAGTTTCAGCTTGTCGAGCGTTCTTTTTGATCTTATCTCCTGGAAGATACCGATGAATGTGTTTGCGACCACGAGTATCATAAATGTCAGCTCTTTAAATGAACCCACAAAAATCAGGAGTCCCGCCAGCACAACAAACACCAAGTTAAAATAAGTAAACACATTACTCTTGATAATCTGTTTGATGGTGCGCGTCGACGGATCAACCTGAATGTTGGTCTGACATGTATCTATTCTATGTTGTACTTCCCTGTCGGTAAGTCCCGGCATAATATCTCCTTAGATTCTTAGTATATCTTCCTCCGACACCATCGGAACTCCTGCCTCCGACAGTATCTTCTCTCCGAGTTCCGTATCGGAAAGCCTGAGTATCGCGCATGCGCGTGCTCCGTTTTCAACAACAAATGCATACGTATACTCAATATCTATATCCGCGTCCATCAGAACCTTGAGCACGGACGCGAGTCCTCCCGGAACGTCTGCCGCTTCCGCCGCAACAACATCGTTTATGGAGAAAACTATCTCAGCATCGGATAGCGCCTGCGCGGCAGCATCCTTGTCGTCCACTATAACGCGCAAGATTCCAAAATCCTTCGTGTCCGCGATGCTCATCGCCCTGAGGCTTACGTTGTTGTCGCTCAAGCATTTCAATACGTCCGCGAGAGCGCCTTTTTTATTTTCAACAAAAACCGAAATCTGTTTTATCGCCATGGTCGTATCCTTTCTATTAGTCGTGCAGCTTACGCTTGTCGATTACGCGAACAGCCTTTCCTTCGCTACGCGCAATTGTCTTCGGCGCCACGAGATGTACCTTTGGCGAAATGCCAAGCATAGTCTTCATGGATGCCGCAAGCTTTCCGGCGTCGCTTTCGATATCCTTGACGACATCGGAGAAGGATTCCGGATTCATCTCCACATATATGTCCAGCGTATCCGTATTGTTCGCCCTGTCTACGACTATCTGATAGTTTGGCGTATAGCCCTCCTTGAGAAGAACGGTCTCTATCTGAGATGGGAATACGTTTACTCCGCGTACGATCAGCATATCGTCCGATCGTCCCATCGGTTTCTTCATCTTGACGAGAGTTCTTCCGCAGGAGCATTCCTCTCTGGATAGAACCGTTATATCTCTCGTTCTGTATCTTATGAGCGGGAACGCTTCCTTTGTTATCGCGGTGAAAACGAGTTCTCCTTTTTCTCCTTCCGGAAGAACTTCTCCCGTATCGGGATCGATTATCTCCGCTATGAAGTGGTCTTCGTTTATATGCATGCCCGATTGCTCTTCGCATTCAAACGCAACGCCCGGTCCGCTCGTTTCCGTAAGTCCGTAGATGTCGTAGGCTTTGATTCCGAGAGCGTTTTCTATATCTCTCCTCATCTCCTCCGTCCACGGCTCTGCGCCGAATATTCCCGCCTTCAGTTTATTGTCTTCGGGTTTATATCCCGCCTCACGCAGCGACTCTCCGATGAATGCCGCATACGACGGAGTGCAACAAAGTATTGTTGCGCCAAGGTCCATCATGAACTGAATCTGTCTGTCCGTATTTCCCGACGACATCGGAAGCGTAAGGCATCCAACCTTATGCGATCCGCCATTGAGACCGGGACCTCCGGTAAACAGTCCGTACCCGTAGGCGATCTGACAAACATCTTCGTCAGTTCCTCCTATCGCGGTTATCGCTCTCGCACAGCAATCTTCCCAAAGGTCCACGTCGCCCTGCGTATAGAACGCAACGACGCGACGACCTGTTGTTCCCGATGTGGATTGAATCCTCACGCAATTGTTTAAATCGGTCGCAAGAAGTCCGTATGGGTATTGATCGCGCAAATCATCCTTTGTTAAAAACGGAAGCTTGTGAAGATCGTCTACGCCGTGGATATCATCCGGGGTTACGCCCTTTGCTTCCATGAGGCCTCGGTAATAAGGCACGTTATCCCAAACATGCTTTACCTGTTTAACGAGCCTCTCGCTCTGAAGTTTTTTCATGTCCGCGCGGGACATCGTTTCAATTTCTTTTTGGTAATACCTTCTGTTCATTTAAATACTTTTACACACTTTCTTATATATTTTATTCTGTTTCTGTTTGAGGTTCATCCGCCTGGGCTTCATCCGTCTCATCGCCCTGCTCGGCCGCTACGGTTTCTTCAACGGTTTCGCTTTCACTTTCTTCCACAGTTTCGGTTGCCGTCATCGTCTCCGCCAAGCTCTCGAGGTCGATATCGTGAACGCTGATTCCTGCAAGACCTTCTTCGGAAACCTTTTCTTCTACGGTCTTCTCGTGATATACGCGGAGCGTAGTGTTCACCGTAAATATATTTTCCTCATCGGTATAGTTGAAATCGCCACCCATATCCTTGCAAATCTTTTCGCAAGTCTTGAGTCCGATCTTATTACTCTCAACGTTCCTGGAGTCCTCTCTGATTCCGTTCGTTGCGGTTACAAAGATTTTGTCCCCTTGCACTTCCGCAAGAATCTTTATCGGGACCGCCTTCTCTGCATACTTCATGATGTTTGAGAAGAGATTGTCAAAGAGCCTCCTGAGACCCGATACATCAGCCTCTATCTCAACGCCTTCCGGCACCCTGTAATCAAAGTCTACGTCAAACCCATAATTGATTAGTTCCGCAGCATGTTCACTGAGGAGCTGCTGGATAAGGATACCCGCGTCGTAGATTTCAAAATCCTTTTCCGCGCCCTTGCTTCCGAATACCAAGAAGTATTGGAAGAGTTTATCCGAAAGGTCTTTGAGCTGGAATGCCTTGTCGCGGCTTGCCGCAACGTATTTTTTCATATCGTCTTCAGACTGATATTTCCCGCTTTCGATTATATCCAGGTATCCGATTAGCGACGTCAGCGGTGTTCTTATGTCATGCGACATCGCTGTTATGAGCTCCGAGTTTTTGTCCCAAGCTTCTTTCTCGTTGATGAGGCGCTGGATAAGGCTGGATCTCATACTGTCTACTCGCGTCGCGAGCCTTCCGACTTCGTCGTTTGCTAGAGGCTTAATCGTCGCACCGAGATCCCCGTTAGTAACGTTCTCCGCGTACTGCGATACTTTTGATATTCTTCCCATGAGTCGCGCATTATATATGAGAAGCGTGAGAAGAACTACGGCGACACAAACCGCTATTTCCAGGAAGCTAAAGATTCTATAAAGGTGCTGCTCCCTGTAGACGTTGATATACACATAGTACGAGCCGTCCTCGAGCGCGATTATCCTGTTCTTGAGATCCTGCTGAAATGTTTCCGGCGTAATTCTCGGCTGCAGCTCGTCATGATCGACCTCTGTCTGATCTCCCGAGACTCCTTCCGGATCGCTTCCGTCTCCCGTAATCGCCCATCCTCCGTCAAACGATATGCTGTAATTATCAAAAATCGTAAGGTTGGTATAATCGTGGTCTTTTACCCACGACTGAAGCTGCTCCGTGTCCGTGCTCTTTATATGTCGCTTTGCAACAAAGTCTTCAAAATCCCTAAATGCATTGTTTACATTTCTCGCAGTCGCCTCTTCGCTCAGATAATACTTCTGCGCAACCAGGGCCTCGAGGCCGTTCATCACCTCATAGATAATAAAGGCTGCAATAAGAGATGCGATAACTGCGAGCGCAAGCTTGAGCGTAAGCGGTATGAAATGTTTTTTCTTTGCTTGCTGTCTCTCCAATTATTCCACCCTATAGCCTTTGCCCCAGATGGTTTTGATAATCTCCGGGTGATTGGCATCTTCTTCGAGTTTCTTTCTGAGATTTAGAATATGCACCATAACAGTATTTCCGTCCGACGGAAGATAGCTGTCGTGCCAAACACCCTCGTAGAGGTCTTTGTTTCCGACAATCTCTCCTCGGTGATCTGCAAAGTATTGCATTATTGCATATTCTTTTTCGGTAAGCGGAATGCGCTTCTCATCCTTAAGCGCGCTTCTGCTCTTTGCATCCAAAACAATATTGTGACCCAGCGTCGGTCTCTCCTGTGTGCTTACTTCGGGTTTTTGATATTCCTTATAGCGCCTCAAGAGCGACTTCACCTTCATGATGAGCTCCGTCTGTGAAAACGGCTTGACGAGATAATCGTCTCCGCCACCGGAATAAGCCTCTACCTTGTCCTGTTCCTGAGACTTTGCCGTCAGGAAGAGAATCGGAACCATAGAACGCTTTCTGATCATCTCGCAGGTCTCTACTCCCGTCATTCCCGGCATCATAATATCGAGGAGAACCAAGTCTATTTCCTTGTCCGCATAAACCATCTCTACCGCAGAGCCACCGTTTTCGGCCTGAACCACGCGATAGCCCTCGCTTCCAAGGAGTACGGAGACAACCTCCCTGATATCCGGCTCGTCATCAACTATAAGGATTTTATATTGTTCTTTGCCTTTTTCTTCCATTATATTGTCCTTGTTTATATGCCTGCGGGAGCAAATTCCCGCTACTTCCGCAACTTATATTTTACTACAAAACGCCCTTTCTCGTCTATCGAAAATATAGCGGCTTCATGTTTCCCTTTGATGGTCCAATTCGTTGAAATTCAGCCATCACACCTTTACTTGCATAGGCATCGGGAGTATAATGGCATTACTTATCAAATTGCTAATTTTTTTACATATCATGTAATCTGTAAATATCATAAGTCGGAGGAGAAAATGAGTAAGAAAATAGTCATAATAAAAACACATAAGGACGAGGCCGCACTGGCCCTAGTTAAGGACACCGCAGCCAAATACGGCTACTCTGTTGAGGTCTATGGGGATCTCGATGAGGCAAAGCCGCATCTCGAGGATGCCGAGATTATACACGGTATGGGAATGGGCCTTCTTGCCAACACGCCAAACGCAAAATGGTACTGCATCGCCTCTGCCGGCATCAACGGATACGACGCCGACTATTTTGATGAACGCGGCGTACTCGTCTCCAATTCATCCGGAACCTACGGAACCACAATCGCGGAGCATATCATAATGATGGCAACGATGATTATGCGCCATATGTTCCGCTTTGACGAGCTCAGAAGAGAGGGGAAATGGCTCAGCTTCAAAGAGGTAACGGATTTTAGAACCCTCTGCGGCAGCAAAATCCTTGTTCTCGGAACAGGTAACCTTGGCGCGACATTTGCGGGACGCGTAAGAAGCTTTGAGCCCGCCTCGATCGTCGGCGTAAGCAAAAGCGGACGCGAAGTTCCGGAATTCGACCGCGTGGTTAAACTGGAAGAACTCGATGCAGAACTTCCAAACGCGGACCTCATCGTAATGTGCCTCCCGGGAACACCCGAAACAGAAAATGTACTTAACAAAGAAAGAATCGCCCTCCTATCCAAGGACGCGATTGTCATAAATGTAGGACGCGGAAACGCAATCGACGAAGACGCCCTTATGGATGCCCTCGAAAACGATCGCATAGCCGCAGCGGCACTCGACGTATTTAAAGAGGAGCCCCTCCCTGAAGAGAGCCCCCTCTGGAAAACAAAGAACCTATACATCACACCGCACGTCTCCGGTCAGGAAACCGCTCACGTCACTCGCGAACTCAATATGCGCATGTTCTGCGAAGATATTGAAAACTATTGCGAGGTAAGACCTCTTAAGTATGCTGTTGATCTGAGACGCGGATATTAATCAAGTATTAAGTTATTTATCCCTCGATTCCGGCGATTGTCGCATGTTCCAAACGAATGACTGCAGGAATCAGTGTGTCGTTATACTGTCTGAGTTCTTTAGAAAGATACATTTCTTTCATAAGCTCTCTTATCGAGCCCGAAACAGATCCTCCGGTAACCTTGGTAATCTTGTCGCCATCGTGATAATAGCCGAGCCTGATTTCGCCGGCGATGTCACCGGTGATCGAGTCGCAATCGAATCCGGAGAATTCAACAACCTCTATATATGGTCCGGTTCTGATTTCTTCGGCTGTCTTGCTTCCGCCGTCGACCTTATAGTTAAATACCATTGAACTGTTCTCCAGACCAAGGTATTGGCTGAACTGCCTCGCGCCAAAAAAGTTCTCCGGAACATTTTCTCTTATGAGAACTCTTTCTTTTACCGCAGCACCCTCTTCATCATATATGAAGTTTCTGGAGCTGTTCGGAAGCACGGGCACCGCCGTCAAAGTAATCTTGTCGCCCTTGACGTCCTCTGCCATAGGCTTCCCGATTTCGCAGTCCGAGAACCCTTGATACTTTAATGCTGCGCTTACTCTGTTAAAGAAGTAGTCCATCAGCCAAACTGCGTCCTGTGTGGATAAAACCAGCGGCGCAGTTTTTAGATTTGGTGTCGGAATGGCTTCGAGCCTATCTCTTCCCATCGTCAAGAGCTCCGTTACATCCTGGGTAAGCGCCTTCTTATCACACGTTCCTCGGTTATACAACCTGTAGAGCTCTATCTCGTGATCGCCATCCTTTGCGTTGGTAACTACCTCTATCATCGATGTCGGATATTCCATCCTTACATCAATTCCTCTCGAGTTAACAAAATGCTTTTCCTTTTTGCTCACAAAGATTTCATATGAGTTGAGGTATTCCGTATCGGTCTCCGGAAGTGCGTTGAGTGTTTCAATAAAGTCGCGAGATGTCTTCTGTATATCCAAACTGCTCGGGTCAACACCCATCGACTCTGCGCCCTCTGTCTCTTTTGATCCGTTGAGTTCATAATACGGATTCTTTACGAGGCCCGCCTGATATACCAAATCATCGATGGTCTTCTTCATCTCTTCTTCGGTGGCAGTCGGCGGAATCATTCCAACGGCGCTTCCAAGAAATTCTCCCTCCTCAAGTTTTTTGTAGACCTTAACCTTGAGGCTTGTTACGTCCTTGGCTCTGTTTTGATCGAGTTTGTGGCGAATGAAATAAAACTCCCAACCCGACTCTTTTATTTCTTCTATTTCGTAATCGTCAGCTGCGGAAGCAGCAAGCAATGCTTTGATCTTTTCCATCACTTATCCTCCTAACCCAATCTTGCACGGCACTTGAGGTATGGGCCTCCGTCTGCAACCTTGACCCATTCCTTGTGACCCTTGCCGCAGCCACCGTTTCCCGGAACAACTCTGTCTGTGCTGGCCATGCTTATGGAGCCGAGAAGGTCCGGAACATAGCCCGTCATAACAACCGGCGAAACAATTTTTCCGGTTAGCTTACCGTCTTTGATTTCATATCCGCGGCTTACAACGCATTGGATTCCCCAGTGCTTGGGGTCTTCCATTCCGCTTTCGCCTCCGTCCAGAAGATATCCGTACTCAATGGATTTAATCATATCGTCAAGCGTATCGGTCCCGGAATCAAATACCGTATTGGTCATTCTTGTATAAGCCTTATGTGCAAAATTCTCGCGCTTTCCGTTTCCGGTCGGTTCTACACCGAGTCTCAGCGCCGCAAGTGCATCGCAGATTCCGGTCTTTAGAATTCCGTTTTCGATTTCCACTACATCTCCCGCGAGCACGCCCTCATCATCAAAGGCGTATGCCGCGACGCTTTCCTCGCAGAGTGCCCCCTCATGCATCGTAACGAGATCGGACCCGACTCGCTTTCCGATATGCTCTGCACCGAGTGCTCTATGCTTTACGAACATATCCATCTCAACGCCATGTCCAAAAGCCTCGTGCGCGATTAGGCCTGAAACCTCCGGAGTAGTAATTACATCGTACTCGCCCGGAACGATCTTCTCTGCGTCGAGCATCTCCATTGCCTTCTTTGCGGAGTAGGTCGCCGCATCTTTTAGGTCGGAAAAGATTTCCGGTCCGCGTATTCCTGATACTCCCTTATAAGCAACCTTGTTATCTCCCTCACGGCTGCAGACCACAATAGCGGACCCTTCCGAATACACATAGCTCTGTCGTAGGAATCTGTTCCTGCTTATGAACATCTTGGAGACATGTGTGCTCTGTCCTACAACGATGCAGTCTACTGCATCCGGCGCAGCCTCTACACCGGCATTTGAGATTTCGGTGAACATATCGACAAGGTCCTTCACGTTCACATCCTCCGGCATTATCTCCGTTTCTTTTTCAACAAAGAGTTCAAGCGGCTCATCGCTAAGAACCTCCGTGTCATAAACCTCTGTCGATGTAGCCTTTAGAATCTCGAGCTGTGCGTTGAGTTCGCTCATGATGTGTTCTGCGAGTTCCTTTACGCTCTCTCCCTGTGTTTCGTTAAAAGCGTATTCGCTATAAAGTCCGTCCTTGCGCACACGGAATACGGTTCCCCTTTCCGTCGTCATCGTCTGGTTCGAAACGCTTTTGTTTCTCTGAGATATACGAACCATGAGTCCGTTTGAATCCGTCGAAAGCGCACTTACATAGTCGTAATGCTCTCCCAAAATTGCGACGAGCTCTTTGATACTCGGCGCAAGCGCATCTAGGTACGGTGAAAATTTTGCTTTCATAAATTTTTCCTCTTAATCAATACTTTGTTATATCTTCGCCTTTAATTCTTCGTTTATCAGATAGTCGAGGTCGCCGTCCATTACGCCTTGAACGTTTCCGACTTCAGCGTTGGTACGGTGGTCTTTGACCATCGTATATGGCTGAAATACATAGGAACGAATCTGCGATCCCCATGCGATTTGCGAGAAGTCTCCCTTTAGTTCCTTCAGGTTCTCCTGATGCTCGCGCTCTGCGATTTCGGCAAGCTTGGACATGAGAATCTTCATCGCGACTTCGCGGTTCTGATGCTGGCTTCGCTCGTTCTGACATGTGACAACTATATTCGTCGGAATGTGAGTTATTCTTATCGCAGAGTCCGTAGTGTTTACATGCTGTCCGCCCGCACCGCTCGAACGATAGGTGTCGATTCTTAAGTCGCCGGGATCGATTTCGATATTGATATCCTCGTCTATCTCGGGCATAACTTCTACCGATGCGAAAGATGTCTGCCTCTTTCCTGCCGCGTTGAACGGCGAAATTCTTACGAGTCTATGCACGCCGTTCTCGCGACGAAGATATCCGTAGGCGTTGTCGCCTTCTATCATCATGGTCGCGCTTTTTATTCCGGCTTCGACATCGTCCTGCTGGTCGACAACACTGACGTTATAACCCTTCTTCTCCGCCCAACGGATATACATGCGCTGAAGCATCTGCGCCCAGTCCATCGCCTCGACGCCTCCCGCGCCAGCGTGCACTGTCAAAATGGCGCTGTTGTGATCGTATTTTCCGTCGAGCAAAGCAGTCAATCGAAAACTCTCAAGGTCGTTCGAAACCTTTGCGTAGTTTTCCAAAATATTGTCCGCTTCAGCTTCGTCGTTGAGCTCCTCCGCTATATCCATAAGATCCGGCATATCGGAAAGCTCTCGGTAGAGCCTATCGTATTCGTCTACCGTTCGTTCTATGCTCTTTTTCTTTTTAAGTACCCCTTGGGCTTTTTCTTGGTCGTTCCAAAAGTCCGGGGCTTCGCTCTCGCGAGAGAGTTCTTCTATGCTTTTCCTGAGACCTGCAAGGTCAAAGGGACTCACCTGCCTCGCGGAGTTTTGCCAGCTGCTGGGGCAGTTCCTGGCGGAGCTGTTCCAACTTCAGCATACTCTATCACTCCCTTCAAAAATAAAAACTGTTTTGATGACGGAATGCACACTTTTTAAATTAAATATCTTTTTCGTCTGTGCCGACGGTTTGGCGTCCGCAGCAGTTCTTATATTTCTTACCGCTGCCGCATGGGCATGGATCGTTACGGCCCACTTTGGGTTGCTCACGCTTATATGTTTCGGGCTTTGTCTGGCGCGGTGGAATCGGTGTATCCTTTGGAAGATTTCTCACTCCGCCTTTGCCGCCCTTACCTGCAGCGGCGGCTGCCATCGCAGCCTTTGCGGCCTCGACTTCTTCGTCGACATAATCTTCTTTCTTGGCATCGCCGACTATAATTACGCCACCGCGTCTATCGCTCGTATCCATAGTAATACTATAGCAGTACTTGACGGTTTCTTCCTGAATGGCTCCGATCATTTCTTCGAACATATCAAAGCCTTCCTTCGCGTATTCCGCCGCAGGATCCATCTGACCGATTGCGCGGAGTCCTATACCGGACTTCATCTGATCCATCGCATCGATATGCTCCTGCCACATATTGTCGACGACACGCATCAGAATCATACGCTCGACGTTTCTCATATGGACTGCGCCGATTTCGTTTTCCTTTGCCTCGTAGAGAGCATCCAGTTCGCCGATGATATCGTCGCGGAGAGTTTCCTTGGTTAGCGCAGCACGCTTTTCGTCGGTCCACTCCTTAATCGTATATTCGCTAAAGAGTTTTTTCAGATTTCTGTCGAGCGATTCAAGGTCCCATCCTTCCGGATACTTGCTTTCGGCCGTTGTCGAATCCAGCATCGTATCAACGAGGCTGTCCCTCATATTCATAACATAGTCGCGAAGATCCTCGCCGAACAAAACCTTGCGGCGCTCGCCGTATATAACCTCGCGCTGTTTGTTCATTACGTTGTCGTATTGGAGGACGTATTTTCTTATTCCAAAGTTCTTGGACTCGACTCGCTTCTGGGCATTCTCGATTGTCTTGGTGAGAATGCTCGCTTCAAGAGCCTGATCCTCCTCCATTCCCATCTTTCCGATCATTCCCTGCATGCGGTCTCCACCAAAGAGGCGCATGAGGTCGTCTTCCATGGATATATAGAACTGCGTCGTTCCCGGGTCTCCCTGACGTCCGGCACGTCCGCGCAGCTGATTGTCTATACGTCTCGATTCATGTCGCTCGCTACCGATTATGCATAGACCACCAAGCGCGACAACTTCTTCGTGTTCTTTGTCGCGGTCAACCTTGATTGCGGAAAGTATTTCGTTGTATTTATCGCGAGCGGCATTGAGCTCGGGATCGTTTGACTTTGTTCTGCTGAGAGCAAACTCGACCTGCTCCGGTGTGTATTCGAGTTTTTCGAGTTCCTTTCTCGCTTCGAATTCCGGGTTTCCTCCGAGGATGATATCCGTACCACGACCCGCCATATTGGTTGCGATTGTAACCTTGCCTTTACGACCTGCTTCCGCAACTATCTCGGCTTCCTTGTCGTGCTGTTTGGCGTTCAGCACGTTATGCTTTACACCGCGCTTGTTTAGCATATCGGAAAGAAGCTCCGACTTTTCAATCGAAATCGTACCTACAAGCACAGGCTGTCCCGTCTCGTGAACCTCCACGATTCTGTCAACGATTGCTCTGAACTTTCCGCGCTCCGATTGATAAATCGAATCCGCAAGGTCATCTCTTACAATCGGCTTATTGGTCGGAATCTCGACTACGTCCATATTATAGATTTCGCGGAACTCCTCTTCTTCCGTCTTGGCGGTACCCGTCATCCCCGCAAGTTTTTCGTACATGCGGAAATAATTCTGAAGGGTGATCGTCGCCATGGTCTTGGATTCGGATTTTACCTCTACGTGTTCCTTGGCTTCGATTGCCTGATGAAGACCGTTGCTAAAGCGACGACCAAACATAAGACGTCCCGTGAATTCATCGACTATGATTATCTCGCCGTCCTTTACGATATATTCAACATCGCGCTCCATAACGCTATGTGCCTTAAGTGCCTGAACGACGTGATGATTTATCTCCATGTTCTCGGGGTCGCCGTAGGTTTCAAGACCAAAGAATTTCTCCGCCTTCTTGATGCCTCGCTCAGTAAGCGCAACCTGGTTATCCTTCTCTTCATATATGAAGTCGTAGTTTTCTTCGTCCGGATCTTCCTCTGCACCAAGCGCCATAAGAGGACCCTTCTTCTCCTTGATAATCTTCTTTCCCGAAAGCGTTCTTACAAAATCGTCCGCCTTCTTGTATAGCTCCGTCGAAGGATCTCCCTTTACGGAAATGATGAGCGGGGTTCTCGCTTCATCTATCAAAATAGAGTCGACCTCGTCGATGATGGCATAGTTGAGTTCCCTCTGCACGAGGTTCTCTTTATACTTTGCCATATTGTCTCTCAGATAGTCGAAACCGAATTCGTTATTTGTTCCGTAGGTTATGTCAGCGCTATATGCGGCGCGTCTCTCGTCATTCTTTACTCCGTGAACGACAACGCCGACGGTGAGCCCGAGCAGTCTATAGATTCTTCCCATCCACTCCGCGTCACGCCTTGCAAGATAGTCGTTTACGGTTACGACGTGAACGCCTTTTCCTTCGAGCGCATTAAGATACGCAGGAAGTGTAGCAACAAGCGTCTTACCTTCACCGGTTTTCATCTCGGAAATTCTTCCCTGATGAAGAACCATTCCGCCGATTATCTGCACCGGAAAATGCTCCATTCCGACAGCACGCCTTGCGGCTTCTCTGCACACAGCAAAAGCCTCCGGAAGAATGTCGTCGAGCGTTTCTCCTCCCGCAAGTCTCTGACGGAAAACCATCGTCATCTCGCGAAGCTCTTCGTCGGTCTTCTCCGGAAGTCCGAGCTCTTCTTTAAGCGCGATGACTCTTTCCGCAATCGCTTCCATTTTCTTAACTTCCTTGGCGCTGGCATCGCCAAAGAGTTTCTGAAGTAAACCCATAATTGCCTCTCTTGTTTAATTATTTATTGTCGGCCTGTCCCTCTACCTTGAGGTTCAGTTCCAAAGCCTTTCTGTCGTCAGCCTTTGTTACAAGGACTCTGAACAGCTTGTCTCCGATTTTGTATTCGAATCTGTCTCCGCGTTTTGGGAGATGGTCGAGAACTATCGCAGCCCATCCGTTTACGGTTGTCGCATCTATATCTTCGATCTCTTCGCCAAAATAATCAAAGACCTTCTCAACGTTCGCAGAACCGAGAACCCTATACGTTCCGTTCTGCATCACCGTGATGTCCAGGCCCGCGACAGTATCGCTGTCGTCATAGATTTCACCGACGAGTTCCTCGATTATATCTTCCGCCGTGACGAGACCCGATGTTCCGCCGTATTCGTCAACGACTACCGCCATGCGGCTCTTGCTCTCTTGAAGCTTTCTTAGAAGGTCCGCCGCCTTCATGGATTCCGCCACATAGATTACAGGCTTAACCAAATCGGAAACCTTCTTTTCGCCGCGGTAGATATAGTTATAGAAATCCTTCTGTGTCAGGACTCCGAGTATTGTATCTAGGTCGTCTTCGTAAACCGGAAGCCTAGAGTAGCCCGTGTCTCTAAAGAGCGCGTCTATCTCGTTTATGTCGGTATCGACTTCTACTGCTTCTATCTCAACTCTCGGAGTCAAAATGTCCTGCGCCTCGAGTTCGCTGAAGCCAATCGCATTTTGGATGAGCTCGTTCTCGCGCTCGCCGATTCCGCCCGTGACAAAGGCTTCGTCAACGATCGTTACGAGTTCGTCCTCGGTAATCTTCTGTGCGCCACCCGTCTTAAATACGAGATGAAGAAGTTTCTTCCACTGCGCAAATATCCAGTTTATCGGCATCAGGATTATTCTGAGCGCATTTATGAGCGGCGCGGAGAACATAGCAAATTTCTCCGGATGCTCCTTGGCCAGACTCTTTGGTGTTATCTCTCCAAAAATCAAAACAACCACCGTGATGACTATTGTGGCAATAGTCGCCCCGTACTGGCCGTACAATTTGACGAACAGCACCGTGGCCACCGCAGTAGTAGCGATATTAACCAGGTTATTGCCTATCAGAATCGTGGAGAGGAGATTGTCGTAGTTTTGCTCAAGGTGAAGAACGCGCTTGGCCTGCTCGTCGCCGGCATCCGCTTTGTTCTTGATTCTGATTCTGTTAAGTGACGTAAAGGCCGTTTCGGTCGCCGAGAAGTAGGCTGAAAGAAGCAATAGCACTACCATAAGCGCAACCGACGGCATGATACTGTGACCGTCCATAGTATTTTGTTTTAAAAATCCTTTCTTATGCGATTTCGCATACTCTGTTAAGCTCGGCAAGATCGCCGAACTTCACTCCGCTATATTCTAACATATATATGTGTAGAAATAAAGAAAATGGCGGCCCTATTTATAAGGCCGCCAAAAGCGTTTTTATTGCGTTTTTTATCTGGATAGCTTGCCGCGATAAGCCATAGCAATGGCCGAAACGAACGCCAGCGTCAGCAGAATCATCCATGAACCTACATTGCTGTTGTCGCCCGTAGGTGCGGATTCTCCCGGCTTGTCGTTGTTAAATACGACTTCGTGGGTCTTGCCAACCTCTACCGTAAGGTTTGTTGCATCTTTGCCATCCGTCTTACATGTCGTATTATATCCCGTAGTCTTTTCCTTGACTTCTACAACCGTTCCCACAGGGATATAGTCAAAGACGAATTCAGGGCTGGTCGTCGGGTTAAGCTTGAAGGTATGAGTGTATGTGCTTCCATCCTTGTATGTGAACGTCGCTTCAAACTCATAGTCCTTGTTCGCCTCTGCCGCGCCGCTTACCGTCTTTGTTACCTTGACATGTCCGATATTGCCCGGTGTACTCGGAAGCCTCGGAATCCACGGTCTCGTATGGTTTGTAACCTTATACGTAGTATCCGTCCAAAGGATATCCGTATAGTAGTATTCTACCGCTTCCTCTTCAATCGTGTATTCGATCTTGTTTTCCTCGGCATCCGTCTTTGGAAGATCTCTGAAGACGCCTTTCCAAGAATCCTTTTCGGTGAGCGTCATGCTCTTTCCGTTATACACGCCGTTTTCCAAGAGCCTTATTGTAATGGACGTTGGTCTCTTGCTGCTGTCTCCCGCAAACTCGTTCCAGTTCTTTTCTACCGGTATGTCAAATTTCTTTGGCGCCGGAGTTTCCGGCTTGACGGTTACGGTATTTGACTCATCTCTGAACACAGCCTCGTTCTTTACTTCCAAAGTATATGACGCGGTGTTGTCGATTCCGGTATGCGTTTCGTCGGATTTGACAGGATCATTTCCTACATTCGGCTCCGGTCTTTCGTCTATATCGGGATCATCATCAAAGATTGACGGGTCGGCTTTGTATTTTTCACCACCGCTTACCGTTACGCTCTTAAGATCTCTGACGCGCATATCGCCATCTTCGATCTTTCTCTGAAGCTCTTCTTTGATTTGAACCTGGTAGGTAACCTTGACCCATTTACCCCAAAGTTCGGTAAGGTCTTGTCCGTCCGTAGCGTTCTTGTATCCGATTACGTTTCCGTTTACATCCTTGACCTCGTCAAGTTTGTTCTCGATTGTAACCGTAAGTTTATTGTCATCTGAGATTTCAACCTTCTTATTGGTTACGGCCGTTCCCGCCTCTGCAACGCTTGCATCCGTATTGACCTCTTCGCCGGCGATGTCGTTCTTCGGCAGGTGATTGTTCTCGTCGAGAGCTACAACCTCTACATTTGCTTCAGTCGATACAAATTCAAGATCGTCTACGAGTTGATCTTCTATTATGAGCCTGTCGGTGCCGTGCTTGACGTATGCGATAACGTCGTACTCGAACACCTCGTCAAGCTTTATATCTTTATGAACAGCCTTGTTGACATACTTATCAATCTCGGATGGCTTGTCGTTATAGAGGTCTGCTTCAAAGCGGATATCAGAGGTAATCATGCTTCCGACTACCTCTACATTTCCGCCTGTCTGAAGCTGCTTTATCTCTGTCTCACGAATATCCGGTGGAGGATTTGTTGAAAGTCTCATGGATGATGGTGTGATTTCAAAGCCTGCGGCCTTAACCAAGTTGCCGCTTCCGTCATCCACCAATTCCTCATATACCAGTTTTCTGTTCATGGTGCTGAGGCTTACGGTTCCCGGCGTTCCACCCGGTCCACCGTTCTTCAGATACTGTCCCAGCTCATAGAGTCCGTCTGCAGTATCGAGGGAGAATATTCTTCCGTCTACATCGCTGACCAAGTCAAAGAGCTGGATTTCATTGCCGTTTTCATCTGTAACAGTAATCGGAAGAACTATATGTCCCATATACACCTTGTTACCGTCAGCATCTACCTTGGATCCTTCTGTGAACACGGTATCGAGCTCTGATGAATCTACGGCGTCCTCGCCAAGCGGGAGCTCTATGACAGGGAGAACCTTTGTCGTATCCCCATCCTTGTATTCTAGGCTAATGCGAATGGTTACTTCTTCAGGCTGGGTTCCGCCCGCCCAAGTCTTGGTAACAGCAAGCTCTGAATATGCTTCGCCAAGCGCTCTGAAGTTACCAAAGAAGAATGTTCCGTCAGCGGCAAGTCCACCGCCTCTACGGCTCATATTTCCATACACATCTACGCCTTCGTAGGTGGCAGGATCATAACTTCCACCTGGCTCATGATCGCCCTTGTTGACTAAGTTCTTAAGGCTGAAATCTGTAACCGCGCCATTCTTGGCATTTGCAGGATCCGTGTACCAGTCCCCTGTATTTTCGTCATACCATTTAACGCTGTCGTTCTGAATACCAAATATTACGATATTACCGCTTCCTTTGGTTTCCTTGTGAATATCGTTACCACCGGCCTTGTCAGAAGATGTTCCCTCCGGAACCTCGTTATTCTGAGCCGCCTTACCATGTCTGAATGAACCCGTGGCATAGTTCTTGTCTATAATGAAGCTGTCGTCTCCTACATTAAGCACCGTGTTACCGTAAGCACAGAGCCAAATACCACCACCAGTTCCGTCGGATGCATCGCTTGGTGGATTGGGATATCCGTCGTTAATATCGTCGGAGTTCACGGTCATATAGCCGGGGAATAAATCTGTAACGCCTGCGCATCCGTTAGGTGCAGTCAGAAGCTTTGAAAGTTCTTTGTTGTCAGCATCCTGATACGGATCTGTCTTTGGACCTGCGGACACGGCTTTGTTCTCATGAACATATCCTTTGTTTATATATACGGTGTATGTAAAGTTGGCGTCATCGCCCATTACATACATTCCGCCGCCCAGCATATGGGATAGGTTGTTCGCGATGGTTCCCTTAAAGAGGCTTACTCCGTCGGAGTCAACAAAGAATCCTCCGCCTCTTGTAAACGCGGTATTTCCTTCAACAACTCCGTCAAACATCTGGAATACACCGTCTTTACGCTCATCAAGAGTCAGCTTGCCAAGGAGCCACCTTACACCGTTTTCCGTTGCGTAAACGCCGCCGCCGCCAAACCAGGCAACGTTGTTGCTAATATTGCCGTCAGACATTATTATTGCGCCGCCGTCTTCCGTGGTGACGCCGCCGCCAAACTGAACGCCTACGTTGTTGTTGATGTAAGCATTATTCTTAAGTGTAACTTCTGTGCCTTCTCCGGTAGCCATAATTCCGCCGGTGTCTCCGCGGTTAAAACCAATGTCACCTGCGGAAATCTCACCCTTGGCTCCGCCGGCGTAGATTATTGCACCTGCGGTGGCCGTGATTCCGGAACCCGGGTCGTTGCCGTCTATACCGGCCTTTGAGTTGCGGCGGTATTGTCTTGTTGCATAATCGCCTTTGCGGGCAGCGTTTGGTGCCGCACCCTTGATATAGTTCTTTATTTGGTTTGCGCTCTTGTTGGCCATGCTGTCGTCAACGATGTAGCCAACGATATTGTTTTTAATCGTTCCGGACTCTACGTCGAACGAAGCATTTGGTCCTGTCGCAACAACAGGCGCAACAAACTTCGGCGCCTTGTCCTTATTTCTGTTCGTTATAAAGTTTGTGAGCGTTGCTCCGTAAAGGGTTGCCTTGCCACTCGTAACGTGAACAAAGAATCCCTTCGGATTATATGCGTCTATATCTCCGTTGAATGAGTCCTTGGTATATGCTCCGTCTGAACCAACACTGTTGGGGCATTTTGTGTCGCATGTTTGATTTGCGGCATTGTATGCAGCAAGTGCCGCTTCCGCAGCCGTCTGATCATCCGGATTAAGGAATTCAACGCCGTCTATCTTCCAGCCCGGCTTCTGTACTGTTTTTGGATGGTTCTCATTGTATGTAACCATCGCTGCCTGAAGTGCTGAGTCGTTTTTGTCCGTGTACTTTGGAGTAGTCGTTCCGGGCACTACGTAGTACGTTGTCTTGTTAGCATGATATGTAAACTTTATGGCATCTGATGCATCAAATGTGTTGCCTCCGTTTTGCGAAACAATAACGTTTCCACCCCAGCCCAAGAATCCGTTAAAGTTAGCATCGTAAATATACACCTCTTCGCCATCTGTTGGCGTAACCATACTTTGGCTTGCATCTCTAACTGTTAGCGCTTTGCTTGCATCAAGCGAAGTACGCATTATGTAGTTTCCGTTGCTCACCGACTCAACATAGTAATCCGTGCCGCTCACATTGACCTTGAGATATCCTCCGGATACCGTGAAAGGATATGTGTTGTCGTCTTTCAACACATACATTCCGGATACACCAAGATTGCCTTCGCTGAATGTAAAAGTTCCCGTTCCGTCGGATTCTTCTATTGTGTCCGGCTCTGCATCGCCGGGCTCTTCTCTATCAAGGGTGGTAGCAAAGTCATCCAATGTCTTGGTGCCGTCTGTGCACTCAACAACCTGGCCGGAAAGAGTAAGGTTTGCTCCAAGCGTAAGGTCGCCGCCGTCAACTATAAACATGCTGTCATAGGTGTCGCGCTGCTTTTGGTAAACCGTAAATGGCCCTCCGGCGCCTCCTTGGATGGTAATCTTTTTGTTTACCTCAATTGAATGGTCCGCAACCAGATCAGCTGTTATCTCGATTACGTCCCCGTCCGACGCAGCTCCAACCGCTGTTTCAAGATCACCCCAGGTCGCAGCGGTGTGAGTCGTCGCCGCATAAACCTTGCTTACTCCCAATTCTGACATTGGCGAAAACATTCCGCCGAACACCATGAGAATCGCGAGCATGATTGCAACAATCCTTGCTGTTCTTTTGTTTTCCATCACTACCTCTTTTTCTTATTTGGAATTACCGACCTTATGCCTCTAAGATTGAGTAATTTTTAGTACAAATAAAAACGTGCCCTTGAGCACATCAAACATCCACTTTCACCCTGTTTAAAGTGCCCGATACCCCTTATTCTTTTTGCCTCTAACCTTTTGTCTCTAATTTAATACATTATATAGTAAAAAAGTATACAAAACAACCCCCTATATAGACTATATCGGGTTTTCATCTTGAATTTAGCACGTTAAAGGAATATAATCTTCGAAAGTGTGTTTTGGAGGAAGAACATTATGCCCATCACTGAATTTTTGGAACGTAACGCTCGCGAGTGGCCGAACGATGTGGCGCTCGTCGAAATTAATCCCGAGGTTGGCGCCAAGAGGCTGACCACATGGAAGGAATACAATCTGATAGAGGCTCCGACGACCGGCCCATACAGGCAGGAAATCACCTGGCGCGTTTTTGACGAAAAGGCAAACCGAACAGCCAACGCGCTCATTGCCCGTGGCGTCAACAAAGGCGAGAAGGTCGGCATTCTCCTTATGAATTGCCTCGATTGGCTCCCTATATATTTTGGAATTCTAAAGGCTGGCGCAATTGCCGTGCCACTCAACTATAGATATTCTTCAGACGAAATCGACTACTGCGTGAACTTGGCAGATGTCGAAGTTTTGATCTTTGGTCCTGAGTTTATCGGGCGTGTTGAGGAAATCGTAGATAGGCTTTCGCGCGGAAGACTTCTGTTTTACGTCGGCGCAAACTGCCCGAGCTTTGCGGAGAGTTTGGCGCAGGAAACGATAAACCATTCGAGTCAGGCTCCTGATGTTGAAGTGTCGGACGACGATCTCGCGGCGATTTATTTTTCGTCCGGAACCACGGGTTTTCCGAAGGCGATTCTTCATAAGCATTCTGCTCTTGTGCACAGCGCGCTCGCAGAGCAGAATCATCACAGTCAAAAGAAGGATGACGCATTCCTCTGCATCCCTCCCCTCTACCATACGGGAGCAAAGATGCATTGGTTTGGATCCCTCGTTTCGGGAAGCCGCGGTATAATATTGCGCGGAATTCAGCCCGAGCAAATCCTACGCGCCGCGTCCGACGAAAAATGCACCATCGTCTGGCTCCTCGTTCCATGGGCGCAGGATATCCTGGATGCCTTAGATAGCGGTCGTCTCAGGAAGGAAGACTTTGATCTCGACGCATGGCGGCTTATGCACATCGGTGCGCAGCCTGTTCCGCCATCCCTCATCAAGCATTGGCTCGACTACTTCCCAAATCACGAATACGATACGAACTACGGTCTATCCGAATCGCTCGGTCCGGGTTGTGTCCACCTCGGCGTAGAAAATATTGAAAAGGTCGGAGCAATCGGTGTTCCCGGTTACGGCTGGGAGACAAAGATTGTCGAGAGCTCTGAAGATAGCGCCGCGTCCGGCAGCTGTGCAGATTTAAGTGACACCCATGCCGCACCACGAAAAGAGGTTCCTCGCGGAGAAGTCGGTGAACTCGCAGTTCGAGGACCTGCCGTAATGATTGAATACTATAAGGATCCTGCAGCGACAGCAGAAGTGTTGAGTTCTGACGGCTGGCTCTATACAGGCGATATGGCCAAGCAGGACGAGGACGGCTTCATCTATCTCGTCGACAGAAAGAAGGACGTAATCATAACCGGAGGAGAAAATATCTATCCGGTACAGATAGAAGATTTCCTGCACGAGATGGAAGCGATCAAAGACGCCGCGGTCATCGGACTTCCGGACAAGCGCCTTGGCGAAATCTCCGCAGCAATAATCGAAATCAAGGACGGCTACTCCTGCACGGAAGAAGATGTTCGCGATTTCTGCAAGAAGCTGCCGAGGTATAAACGTCCTGTTAAGATTATCTTTGCCGACGTTCCCAGAAACGCAACGGGAAAGATTGAAAAACCGAAACTCCGCGAAGAGTACGGCGGTGCATTCATCGTCGCGGCGGAAACTGAAATCGAATAGCAAAACAAAAGAGGGAGCCGCGTGCTCCCTCTTGTTTTATGATTTGTTATGCGTGTTGCCTTTTTCAACCCGACTCTTATTTAAATACGACTTCCAATTGGAATTCCGGAGATACTGATGTGACGAGCGGCTGGAAGATTTCCCAGATTTTCATCTCCGCAAACTTGTCTGCCGATTCCATAAGCTCCTTTGATGTGAGGTGCTCGCGCATGGCGTCAAGAACCGAATTCTCGAGCGCAGCCTGCTCCTCCGCGGTGAGCTTGATATCTCCAAACGCAAAAAGTCCCGTCTCCGTATCCTCAAACTCAATCTTTTCGTAATCCGGATTTATGTATTGAAGAACGGCATGAGGCACGGTTACAGTAACCTTCTTGGCGTCCTCGTCGACTTTGATCTTGGAAGTGTTGAGCGTGGAAAGGTCCACGGTATAGACTCCTGTCCCATAGTACGTCACGTTCTTGGTTCGCCTAAAAACTTCCCATTCCCACGGTCCTTCCTTGAGGAGCGTTGTGGATAGCTGCATCGGTTCTTCCATTACGATGAGCTCGCTGTGTCCGACAGCCTCGCCGAGAATCGCATCCTGGAAATCAACTGCGGTATAACCCGCAAAATGCTCTTCGATAATATTGTCTTCGCCGATTTCGTCAATTGTATGTGTTCCGTAATTCTTGGCGATATATGCTTTCCCCAAGAAAAACATCGCAACCGCTCCCGCCAAAAGTCCCAAGACTAGACCTCTTAGGAACCCTCCGATTGCGCGACCGCGGCCGACCTTTGCCGCTGCCTTCTGAGCCTTTGCCGCCGCTTCCGCCGCGGCCTCTGCTGCCTGCTGCGTCTTCAGAGCTGCTTCGCTCGCAACAGCCGCTGTAAGATCTGCGCCGTTTTCCTCTATTGTGCTGATTCCCGCTGCCTTCTTTGCTTCGCTTGCAAACTGCTCGCGTTCAGACTTTTCTTCTTCAAACTTTTTTCTCTCCGCGAGAAGCTTTTCTCTCTCGGCATCGAGTTCCGCCTGAATGGCGGCAAAATCTTTGTCAGCCATTTTCCACTTCCTCCAAGCATTCCATTATGCCCATAGCCAATTCGTTCGGACAGGAGTTTTCTCCTCTGCAGCGAATTCCTTTTAGCAGCTCGATAAGCTCCTCCGCGCTGCGTCCGTTTGCGAGTTTGGCGACGCCCTGCGTGTTGCCCGGGCATCCGTTCATGAATTCAACGTTATCTATTATTCCGTCTTCATAATCAAAGGAGACTGCCATCGAGCATGTTCTTCCTTCTGTATAATGTGTGTAATGCTTTTTCATTAAGCTCTGAATCCTCCAAAACTTTTTCTCGAGGTATTATATCACAATTATTTGTTCTCCGAGAGATATGCCAAAATTCCGTGCGCGGCGATATTCCCCTCGCCTACCGCCTTTGCTATTTGATAAGGCAGCCCGGTGCAATCCCCCGCAGCAAAACAGCCCGGGATGTTCGTCGACATATCGCGACTTACGGCGATGTGGTTCCCGTTCATCTCGATTCCCGGAACGAGCGTGCCCGGCGAAATTGCATCGCGAAGGCAGAATAGTGCGTCGACGGCAAGTATCTCTGATTCGTCAGCACGGTCGTCGGAGGTTCCCTTGTTGCTCGCGCCGACGGCCTTTGTTTTCAGTCCGGTTATTTTGAGTTCACCGATGATCTCGTCTATCTTTTCCGAAACGATTTCTACATTCGGAAGATTTATTTCACAGTCCTTATAGCCCGCGAATAGATAAACCTTCTCAGCAATCTCCGCAAGGTATTCGACTTCTTCTTCGTAGCGTTTGCTTCCGCAGTAAACCGCGATCGTCTTTCCCTTGTAGAGATATCCGTCGCATGTCGCGCAGTAGCTCACACCGCGCCCGATATATTCCGTCTCTCCCGTGAAAGTCTTTCCGCTCATCACGCCCGTCGCAAGAAGAATTGACTTTGCTTCGTAGACATCCGATCCTGCGGCGATTGAGAATTTGTCGCCCATAGGCATAATGCCGTTCACCATCTGGTTAATCGGCTCAAGTCCGAGCGCGTCCGCGTGCTCTTTGAATTTCTCGTTGAGCTCGCTGCCCGGAAGAATTCCGAGTCCCGGGTAGTTTGCAATCTTCTCCGACATCTGAACCTTGGCTGAAAGCTCAGGGCTCCCAAACCAAACTATGTCCTTATTTCTCTGTTTAAGGTTGATTGCCGCAGAAAGCCCCGCCGGCCCCGAACCTATAATTGCTACATCGTACATATTTTTCTCCTTTGTTTTTCTATATTTATGCGTTTTACGCTTTACTCGTGCTTGCACCTTACTATTATACACGGTTTTGACTCTCCAAAATCATACTAGACCTGCGGTTTTGCGAGACAATTTGCAAGATTTTTGTTTTCAGCCCCGCTTTTTGAACAAAAATGTATTTCCGTACCAAGAAATAATTCTAGATTTGAAAATAAGTGATATAATTCTTTTGTTGAAAATTATTGATTGCGAGTTAGCGTTGAGGCGAGAGGCGAAAGGTTTTTCAATGTATAAAGAGGCGCTCCGCCCAGCATGGGTGGAAGTAAATTTAAGAAATTTCGATCACAACATCAAAGAAATTATTCGCGCTGCGAACGCGGTTTATGAAGATGCGGCGGCACGCGATGCGGCAAGCGCTACAGGCGAACTCGCCTCTGCGCGAGAGATTATCGGCGTCATCAAAGCCGATGCTTACGGGCACGGAGCGATTGAATGTGCAAAAGTTCTTCGCAAGAACGGCGTTAAGGTTTTTGCTATTGCGACGCTGCAGGAAGCGATTGAATTAAGAGACGCGGGTTGCACGGAAGAGATACTTATGCTCGGTCTCACGCCAAGTATGTATGCGGACACTCTCGTCAAGTACGACATAACGCCCGTCGTCTGCGAGGCAGAAAACGCAAGGGCTATAAGCGACGCTGCATGTGCTGCGGGAAAGACTGTCGATGGCTTTATCGCAGTCGACACGGGCATGGGGAGAATCGGTTATCTTTCGATTGACGATGATTCTATTGCCGCTGCCGTGGAAGACATCAAGAAAATCTCCGCACTTCCGAACTTCCGTATCAAAGGAATTTTCTCGCATATGGCGACGGCTGATGCCTTTGATAAAGAGTTCTCGCATTTACAGGAAGAGAGATTCAATAATTTCTATTCGGCTCTCATCGATGCGGGAGTTGACGTTCCGATGCGCACGCTCGCGAACAGCGCGTCGATTACGGAGCTTCCGGAACTTAGATTTGATGCGGTGCGCCCGGGAATCATAATGTATGGTTGCTACCCTTCGCACGAGGTTGATAGAAGCCTAATCGATCTCAAGCAGGTGATGTCCGTTAAAGCCGCAATCGTTCACCTAAAGGATGTGCCCGTCGGGTTCTCCTGCGGCTACGGAAGAAAATTCATCGCGAATCGCCCATCCAAAATTGCGACGCTCGCATTAGGTTACGCCGACGGATATCCGAGACCGTATTCCGCTCAGGCAAAGGTAATAGTTAACGGCGTCATCTGCCCCATCGCGGGAAACATCTGCATGGATCAGTGCATGGTCGATGTGACGGACGTTCCGGACGTCAAAGTCGGAGACGAAGTAATTGTAATGGGTTCGGACGGCGTCCATACAATCAGCGCCGAAGATATCGGCGATGCAACCGGGACCATCGACTACGAAATCTGCTGCGCCTTCGGGCAAAGGCTTCCGAAGATTTATATAAGATAAAAACAAAGGGCTCCGCTGGGGCCCTTTAATTATGCGTAATCCGGGGTTTTTCGCCACCTTTATCGCGATAAAGCACTATTGCGACAATGTGTTGAAATTGTGAAGATTTTCACCATTTCTTCACAAAGCGGTAACGCCGCTCGTTTACAATAAAGGTGTTCAATAGAGTTTGTTTTATACAAACTTTCCTTCTTTTATTGAATACACACACTTTCGCCAAGAGCCCGCAGGAGCGGGTTTTTGGTTTTTTGTCTTCGCGGTTTTAATAAACAGAGGAGATAAAAAAGAGGCGACCACTCGCCTCTTTCGCTGTAATTCACAATTAACTTTTTATAGTCCGTTTATATATCTACACGCCGCGAGCGCTGCGACTGCGCCGTCTGCGGCGGCGGTTGTGACCTGCCTTACGAATTTGCTTCGGCAGTCTCCTGCTACGAAGATGCCCGGCGTCTTTGTTACGCAGTGCTCATCGGTATCAAAGTAACCGTAGTCATTCAGATTTTCAAATTCCTTGAACGCATCGTTTTCCGGAATGAGTCCGATTGCAACAAAGAGTCCGTCGCAGGTAATCGTCTCGGTCGTTCCGACCCCGGCATCGCCAACTGCGGCGCCGTTCACTTCACCCGCCGCATTTACATGCTCTATCTCAACACCTACGAGTGTCGGCTCTTCTTCTGATCCCTCCGTCAATAATTTATTGATCTTAACTCCGGTGTATGTCTTAACGTTTGGCTTGGAGAAAAGAACTTCCTGAAGTCTTTCTTCGCCCGTGAAGAAATCCATGTCCTGAAGCATTACGACTTCCGCACATTTTTCCGCGAGGAGAATCGCCTCCTGGAGCGCGGAGTTTCCGCCGCCCGCTACACATACTTTCTTTCCGGTATAGAAATCTCCGTCGCAAACCGCACAGAAGGATATGCCCTCGCCTACGAGCGCATCCTCTCCCGGAAGTCCGAGCATGCGGTGCTTAACGCCGGTTGCAAAAATTACCGTGCGCCCCTCGTACTCGTTTCCTTCTTCGGTTACAACAGTGAATCCACCGCATTCGGAATCGACAGCCATAGTTCCTTTCTTAACTTCTATTACCGTTTCGATTTCTATTTCGGCTCCCTGATGAAGAATTTGTTCCAGCATCTGATCCGCAAATTCGTTTCCCGAAAGCTGCGTGAAACCCGGAATGTTTTCTACCTTTGGTGAATGTGTAATCTGTCCGCCGAATCCTGTCTTTTCTATTACAAGCGCACTCTTTCCGTTTCTCACCGCATAGAGCGCTGCGGTCATTCCCGCGGGACCTCCGCCAACAACTATTACGTCGTACATGTTTTTCTCCTTCATTAATGGGGACGGTTCAAAGAGCCGTCCCCACTTTTAGAAAGTTATATATTATATAACCCCCATTAACGATTATTGACGATTCATCAGCCAGCCTTTGATGTCGCTAACTCCGCGATACTTTTCAAAGTTATCGCCGTCTACAAGAACAAGTGTCGGTGCTTGCTTTACTCCGTATTTCTCAACGAGTTCTTTTTCTTCGTTTGCATTGAGTGCCTGATAAGCGATTCCCGCTTTATCGAGGAGCGCACCTGCGGCTTTGCAGTTCGGGCAGGTCGGAGTCTTAAAGAGGATTGCCGTTGCTCCGCTTGCGGCGGCGGCCTTTGCTGCCTCAATCTGCTCGTCTGTTGCGATCATCGGTTCTACCGGTGCGCAGCATCCCGCCTCCATAGCTGCTTCGAGAGCCGCATCGGCATTGGTCATCATGCGAGGTGCCGCTGCTGCCTGAGCCTCTGCTGCAGCCTTTGCTGCGATGTGGTCTGCAGGAACGGGTTCAGCCTCTGCAAGATTTCCGCTTACCGAGATGGTTTCGTGCGGAAGATCTACCGGTGCAGGATTCGGACCCTGGTGGGTAAGCACGGAGTGGCCGATGTTGTATGTAAGTCTGTCCTTGAACTCCTGAGCCTTACCTTCGTTCCAGTTCTGAACCGGTCTATAGTATCCGGTGATACGGCTATAGACTTCTGTCTTTGCTCCGCAGTGTGGGCATGTATACTGCTCGCCTACCAGATATCCGTGATCCTTACATACCGAGTATGTCGGGCTCATTGTGTAGTAAGGAAGCTTGTAGTTCTCCGCAATCTTTCTTACGAGATTTGCCGCAGCCTTCCAATCAGGAAGCTTCTCTCCGAGGAATGCGTGGAATACGGTTCCCGATGTATAGAGCGTCTGGAGATTGTCCTGAATGTCCAGTGCGCTGAATACGTCTTCCGTATATCCTACCGGAAGATGCGAAGAGTTTGTATAGTACGGATTGCCGTTCATATTGGCAGTGATGATTTCCGGGAACTCTTCTTTGTCGTGCTTTGCAAATCTGTATGTTGTCGACTCTGCCGGAGTAGCTTCCAGGTTATAGAGGTCGCCGTACTGTTCCTGATAATCAGAAAGTCTGTCTCTCATGTGGTTAAGAACATTTCTTGAGAACTCCTGAACTCTCTCGTCAGTCATGTCTGCACGGAGCCATTTGGCATTTAATCCGGCCTCGTTCATTCCTACCAAACCTATTGTGGAGAAGTGGTTGCCGAATGTTCCGAGGTATCTCTTTGTATATGGATAGAGACCCTGCTCCAAAAGACCCGTAACAACCTTTCTCTTGGTTGCCAAGCTTCTTGCAGCTATATCCATGAGTCTGTCGAGCTTGTTGTAGAAGTCTGCTTCGTCCTGTGCCTGATAAGCAAGTCTCGGCATATTGATGGTTACAACGCCGATGGATCCCGTGGATTCTCCGGAACCGAAGAAGCCGCCGGATTTCTTGCGGAGTTCGCGAAGGTCCAAACGCAATCTGCAGCACATGGATCTTACGTCGCTCGGCTCCATATCGGAGTTGATATAGTTGGAGAAGTACGGTGTTCCGTATTTTGCTGTCATCTCAAAGAGCAGCTTATTGTTCTCCGTCTCGTCCCAGTTGAACTCTCTCGTTATTGAATATGTAGGAATCGGATACTGGAATCCACGACCGTTGGCATCGCCCTCGATCATAACCTCAAGGAAGGCTTTGTTAACCATATCCATTTCCTTCTGGCAGTCCCCGTAGGTGAAGTCCATATCCTTTCCGCCTACGATGGCGTTCAAATTCTTAAGATCATTTGGAACTGTCCAGTCCAATGTTACGTTGGTGAATGGCGCCTGAGTTCCCCATCTGGATGGTGTGTTTACTCCATAGATAAACGACTGAATGCACTGCTTAACTTCCTTGTATGTAAGATTGTCTACTCTTACAAATGGAGCAAGGTAGGTATCAAAGGAACTGAATGCCTGCGCACCCGCCCATTCGTTCTGCATGATACCAAGGAAGTTAACCATCTGGTTGCAGAGAGTGGAAAGGTGGGATGCCGGTGAAGATGTAATCTTGCCCGGAACGCCGCCTAGGCCTTCCTGAATAAGCTGTTTAAGTGACCATCCTGCGCAATAACCGCCAAGGAATGAAAGGTCGTGAAGATGGATATCGCATTTTCTGTGTGCTTCTGCGATTTCTTCATCATAAACCTCACTTAACCAATAGTTGGCTGTGATAGCGCCCGAATTGGAAAGGATGAGTCCGCCGATTGAATAGTTAACTGTAGAGTTTTCTTTTACGCGCCAGTCGTTTGCGTTTAGATAATCGTCTACCAGATCCTTATAGTTAAGAAGTGCGGAATTTACATTACGAACTTTTTCTCTCTGACGACGATACAGAATATATGCCTTAGCTACATCTGCGTAACCGGATTCAGACAAAACTTTTTCTACGCTGTCCTGAATCTCTTCTACTGTTATCTTGCCGTCGTGAATCTTATTTTCGTAATCGGATGTTACGTGAAGTGAAATAAGATCTATTACACTTGGATGATACTGTTTGCCAATAGCATCAAATGCTTTGGTGATTGCTGCGCTGATTTTGTCGATGTGAAAATCAACGACTTTGCCGTCTCGTTTTACTACTTGATACATAGGTCCCCCTTTGATTAATGATAGGTACTTGTGGTGATTGATTGTATATATCCTTAAAACGAATTGTTGAATGAATTGGTTTTTAAGGTGAATAAAAGGGGCAGAGCCCCTTGAATTTTCGTGTGTTTTTTCGCGCAAACTCATCTTAACACTTCGGTGTCGCTCAGTCAATATGTTGTGGCGAATTTTTTCAAAAAAACTATATATTGTGGGTTTTCGGTTTACAGAAAACCGTTTTATTTAAATCTAGCAAAGGCGATAAAAAACAGCGAGAGGCCTGCTCTCGCCGTGCTTTAGCCTTCTCTTTTCAGTCTATGTCGACTCCGCGGATGGCCGCAAAGCCCACAAACGGCGCGGCGGTGTCGCGATATTTTATCATGTCTTCGGGTGTCGGCGCGGTCAGGCTGTGATCCGGAACCGCGTCCCTGTCGGTGAAGCCCTGAAGAAAATAATTCTTCGCACCGCGAATCCATTCTCCGATTTCTCTGAAGTCATTTTCGGTGTGATACTGACTTATTACGGTAGTGCGGAACTCATAATCTATGTCGCTTTTAAGAAGAAGATTGATACTCTCGTTTACGGCATCGAAATTAAAATTATTCGAGTCGAGTCCGATGGTCTTGGCATACTTTGACGGCGAGTTTTTTATATCCATCGCAACATAAGCGACAAGTTTTTCGTCTAGAAGCTTTTTTAAAATCTCCGGGTGATTACCGTTGGTGTCGAGCTTAACGGGATAGCCTGCGTCGTTTATCTTTTTTATGAAGTCGGGAAGGTCCGGACGCAGGCATGGCTCCCCTCCCGTGATGGCAACACCGTCCAAAAGACCGTGGCGCTTATCGAGGAAAGCAAAGAACTCCTCCTCGGTCATGCCCTCAGGCATAACGCCCTCCACCAGTTCGTAATTATGGCAAAACTGACATCTAAAATCGCACCCTCCGAGAAATACCGTGCAGGCCACATGTCCCGGAAAGTCGAGAAGCGTCATTTTTTGTAGTCCCTGTATGTTCATATCAAACCTTTCTGTGTCGATTCTTGTCTCTCTTATGCTGCGCCTGTTCCGCTTTCTTAACTCAGCTTTCTCTTATACCGCCGCGAGCACGTGCAGATTTCGGAGTTCACTGTCCTCAATTCCGTCGTTTACGGAGTAGGCATGCTTTTCAAGGTCGCCACAATTGGCCTTTGTTAGGCCTTGATCCATGAGTTCGTCTATTACGTCTGCCGCGATTCCCTCAATCACGTCGTATTTATCGCTTGCGAGCTCGCCCTCGTTATCCGTGGTTATGAGGTACTCCAGGAGCTCTGCCGTAAGCGAGAGCCTGGGAAGCTCACGCATGGCCCTAAAGCTCCATTTATAGAAAGGCTCGTAGATCTCGTTCAGGAGGAATACGGTCGACATAGTATTCTTTGCAAATTCTATAGCTGCAAGCTGCGCAGCCGCGTTTTCACCGTGCCGGATGCAGCGCGTATAGTTGTACTGCCCCGCCTGCGCCATCATAAGTAGATGCCCCGCAAGCTTTTTCTTGCGAACATCAGCAGGATAAGATTTAAGCGCCTCGCGAATTCGCGTGACATCGCCCAACCCGTCAAAAAAGATCTCGCCGTTGGTGGCCTCCGCAAGAGCAAAGGAGGGTGTCACAAGCCACAGCTGCGCGTCTGACGCCCCCGCAAGCGCACGTGCTGCGCCCGCCGAGCCAGCAAGTGTATCGAAAGCGCCCTGCGCGCCGACCATCCCCGCAAGCGCACCGACCTTCTCCGAAAAATACTCCTGCGTCCTTATCACACCGCGTCGATTTCCTCCGACGGGCGACATGGCGGGCCTCTTAACCCCCATAAACTCCTTTGGAAGCGCCGCATAAGCGCGCTCGAGCGCGAACTCCTGCTTTCTATCAACGACATCTTCTCCGGGAAGCAAAATCATAAACCCGGGATCAAAGTCATGGTCCCGCGAAACATCGTCGTCAAAGCCAAAGCATTCCGAGCCGCTTCCAAAAACGCCGACGGCAATCTTATCCATCAGCTCAGGAAACTTCTCCCGGAGCATGGGCTCACCGAATTCCTTATAATAAGCCTTTGATATCTCAAGACCTCTCATATATCTTCTTTGATCTCTCTTTCAAATCTTCAGCGACTAAAAAATATCCGTAATACTCAAAACTCGGCGCGCATTTCTCGCAGACAAACGCGTAGTATCCGTCTCTTGGCACGCTCGGCGTATCCAGAAGCTCCTGTGCCTCTTCAATGAGTTCGTTAATTCTCGCCTCGCCGGCCTCTAGACCGTCTCTCATCTCTACGACATTTGCTCTGTTAAGGCAGGTGATCGCCTGTTCAAGTACGCCGTTTGGCGCATACGCCATACGCTCCATAGCCTTATCATAAAGCGACTCGGCCTCATCAAACTTTCCGAGCGCCGCGCATGTCAGCGCCATATTGTTATAAAGTCCGCCCAGAAGCTCCGGCGGCGTATCCGCTATACTTTCGTAAACCGCCTTTGCCTTCTCAAACATCGCAAGCGATTCAGCATTTTCCTGGAAAGCGTTATACGCTGTCGCAATATTAACATAGGTCGTTCCTGCGCTCATGCTTTCCGTATAATCCATGACGTCAAGAAGCGCAAGCGCAGCCGCAGCACTCTCAAACGCACCTTCGCGATTTCCTACCTTGCGGTAATGTCCAACAAGCTCGTTTCTGATCATGAGTTGGCCGCGCAAATCGTCCATCATCTCCGCCTCAGCGAGCCAGTATTTTAGATGCCTCTCCACGCCATCGTAATCGCGACGACTCATATAGTCATCTACTTTTTCACGAATTCTTTGCTGCGGAACCGCGCCCTGTGAACCCGCGCCCATGCGTGCGCCGCCTTCTATAAATTCAGGATCCCAATCCATATAATCTCCTGTGCTTTTATCCTACTGAGTAACCTAATCTGCGCAAATGAACACGGCCGGGTGACAATGCCGAACTTCTTGGCTGTCATCAAACCGGTAACAAATAGTATACCCCTCCGGGCTTACTCTAATCTGTCCAAAGAATAATTCGCCATTAGCGAAAGCAATTCCAGAATTTCATCCTTAAGCGCAGGCTTCTTTAAACCGTCGAGAAAGAAACATACCTGAGGCCACCCCGCAACAAGTGCAATCCACGTATACCACGGCATTGCCTGTTTTTCGAGGTCGTTGGCATTATAAATACTGAGCATTCTTCCCTGATACTTCCGATAGCTATCTATAGCGTATTGAAGTCTCGTCTCTGCGCCCATCGGTTCCTCTACATCATCTTTAAATCCGCCACCCAGATTGGCAAAATGATTGACGATTACTTCCGTGCCCGACAGATTGAAATCGATTAAACCAGCTAGATGCCGCTCGTTATCAAGAAGCACATTGCTGAAATTCTCGTCATCCTGGAAGACGCATTGAGGAAGCTCGCGATATATCTTTTTAAGATTCTCACGAACCTGTCCGTGCTTTGTTTCCAAGCGCTCCACAAGTTCGTGCTCTCCAAGGTCCTTTAGTTCCTTGCAAAGACTGTCAAAGTTCTGCTGCTTTTCATCTATGCCGATTTCCACATCAAACGGCGAAAGATCAAATAGGCTGTACATGCCCATCGTATCGGAAATATCCACATCGCGGTACTTCTCCGCAAAGGCCGCAACACTATCCAGAACTTCATGCCAAACCCTGTCCTGTTCCTCTTCATCCAGATTCAGTTCATCTGCAATAGGAAGGTCTATATACTCCTGTAAATAGCAGGCTAGTCCGTTCCACTCGTGGATATATTTGCCCTCTGCATCGGCGAGAAAACGCGGGCACTTCAGTCCGAACTCGATATATCTATCGATTAAACGGTTAAGGTCCGCAAGTCTCTCTTCCGTCATCTCTGGAGCCTTGCAAAATCTGAGCACCCACTTATTGCTTATTATGAAGTTAAGCCTGATGTCGTCGTCACCATGCGATGTGTCAATAAGCTTAACAAAGCCCCTCTCCTCATAACCAAATTTGGCCAGCTCCGAAAACAACTCGTCTATTCTCGGCGCACTTACACTTTGTGACTTTTCACTTTGATTTCCTACAATTATGTCTTGATTAGGATTATTCATAGATACTCCTGGTTTATATCCTCTGCCAAATTCCGCATGCGCGCTTCTTTGCTATTCAATCGGCTCGCTTCCAAGAAGCCCTATCTCCGCCGCATATGGCTTCATGCCCTCAAGACAAATTTCGATTACGTCTTTAAGCTCCATTCCGAGCATCTCGCAGCCCTGCATGATGACATCTCTGTCACAGCCCGCCGCAAACCTCTTATCCTTGAACTTTTTCATGACACTCTTTGCTTCCAAATCCGTTATGCCGTGCGGGCGCATCCTCGCGCATGCCTGAATAATACCCGTAAGTTCATCAACCGCAAACAGGCTCTTCTCCATATTTGTGAGCGGCTCCACATCCGAGCAAAGTCCATACCCGTGGCTCAAAATCGCTCGTATGTCCTCTTCAGAAACGCCCGCCTCTCTAAGGGGCTCCTCCGTATGCTTTAAATGCTCCTCCGGATACTTCTCGTAATCATAATCGTGGAGATATCCGACGGCCTTCCAATGATCGACGTCCTCACCAAAATGCTTTGCCATGGCTTCCATCGCCGCCATTACATTCTTGGAATGAATAATCAGGTTCTCCTGCGTCACCATATCTTTGTTGAGTTCAATCGCTCTTTCCAATGTGAGATTCATACTTCCTCCTTCTCTTCTATGTGGTTTAGCAGGCCCTTGCAGCCTTCAGTCACATCGTTCCACGTCGCATCAAAGTCGCCCGTATACCACGGATCCGCAACTTCTGCACCGCTGCGCTCAGTATAGTCTAGCAACATGCTTATCTTGTTCTCGGGATCTCCGTTTGCAATTCTTCTTGCGCGATCAAGTGTAAGAAGGTCCATACAAATTATCATGTCGTAGTAATCGTAGTCCGTCAAATTCATCTGCCTTGCACGCTTTTCCGAGACGCCCAGTTCGTTTTCCGACGTTCCGATTCCGTGTGCCGCAAGCGTCCTCTTTGCCGGCGGATAGATGGGGTTTCCAATTTCCTCTCGGCTCGTCGCAGCGGAAGCAACATCAAAGGCGTCCTCAAGACCGGCCTTCAAGACCATGTCCTTCATTACAAATTCAGCCATTGGAGACCTGCAGATATTTCCCCAGCAAATGAATAATATTTTGGTCATCGATTTACTCCTATGCGGTTTAATTCTATTTATATAAAATGCTTGGAACGGCAAATAAAAGAATAAATATGATTGCCAGGATTACTACTATTGTAATGAATTTTTTGTTCACGCTGTTCACATCCTTTCTTTGTTTCCGTAGGTTTATTATAGCATTTTTCGATAAAACAAAAAGCCGAGCTCACGCTCGACCTTTTGCGTAGATACTATCTATATAAACTTTCCCCTTACTCCGTGGGGCGCTCAGGAGTGGGCACGAGCTTCTCCAAAAGTTTCAGGAGCTGCTCTTTTTCCTTTGCTGTGAGCGGCTCAAAAACCTTTGCAAACTTTTCGTTTCTCTCGTCTTCCATCTCGTATGCGCGAGCGCGTCCGACCTCTGTGAGCGCGATGAGTGTCGCTCTCTTGTCGTCGGGATCGACGGTTCTCGCAACATAGCCTTCGCTCTCGAGTTTGCTGATGAGCTCGGACGTGGACGACGGATTGATTCTCATTTCATCTGCAAGAACCTTCTGTCTTATGCCATTCTCATACTCGGTGAGCAGCGACAAAAGTCTCGCCTGCGCAAATGCCTGCATTCTCTTTGGATCGTGCGGGCCGTGGCCATGTGGGCCGTGTGGACCTCTTGGGCCTTCAGCATGCATACCGCATGGTCCCTGCATTCCGGGACCTTTTGGGCCGTGGCCGCAAGGGCCGTGTGGACCGCGCATCTCCGGGCCGTGTGGGCCGTGCTTGGGTCTCATCATATCTCTCTTAATCTGATGAGAGAAACGCATCATCTTAAAAAATAATCTTTCATCTATCGTTCTTTCCATTGTTACTATCCCCTTTCTAAAGCATCTATAGTTTGCCTCGCACTTGTAATTTCAAGGCTTTTCGGCATCTATCTCCATAAAAATAATTCGGTACCGAACATATATTAGCACAGGCCCCCGCCTTTGTCAATATATTTCGGTACCGAATTTATTCTGCGGCTGCGCGCCCTCTTCCTCTTCCTCGAAGACAGAAAAACACCGGAGAGGAAGTCCATCTCCGGCGTTTATATCATCACACACTTTCTTTAAATTGCTCTTTATACGTAACCCATATCTCTCATGGCTTTTACGACGCGGCGGAAGCCGGCGATGTTGGCGCCGGATACAAAGTTTCCGGCCATATCGTAGTCTGATGCCGCTTCGGAAATCTTCTTGTAGATTCCTTTCATGATTTCGTTCAGCTGAGCGTCAAGATCGTCGAAGGATCTATAAAGCTGCACGGCGTTCTGACTCATCTCGAGTGCGGACATCGCTACACCGCCCGCGTTGGCGGCTTTGCCCGGAAGGAATCTTACTCCCTTCTCCAGGAAGTAGTCTGTCGCTCCTTCAGTCGACGGCATGTTCGCGCCTTCGGTTACGTTCTTGCATCCGTTTGCGACGAGAATCTTTGCGGACTCTTCGTCGAGTTCGTTCTGCGTTGCGCAAGGCATCGCGATGTCGCAGGGAACTTCCCAAACGTTTCCGTCTTCAAAATATTTTGCGGAAGGAACAGCATCAACATATTCCTTGATACGCGCACGGCGAACTTCTTTTACATCCTTGAGCACGTCCATATTGATTCCGTTTTCGTCATAGACATATCCGTCGGAGTCGCTTACGGTTACAACGCGTGCACCAAGTTCCTCAGCCTTCTGAACCGCGTATGTCGCAACGTTTCCGGAACCGGAAACCGCAACCACCTTTCCTTTGATGTCTTCTCCGTAAGACTGAAGCATTTCCTGCGTGATATATACCACGCCGAAGCCGGTCGCTTCTTTTCTTACGAGGGATCCGCCCCACTCAAGACCTTTTCCGGTGAGCGTTCCGTCGAACTGCTTTGTCAGTTTTTTGTAAGCGCCGTAGAGATAACCTATTTCTCTTGCGCCGACACCGATGTCGCCCGCGGGAACGTCTTCGCGCGCTCCGATATATCTAAAGAGTTCGCTCATGAACGCCTGGCAGAAGCCCATGATTTCTCTGTCGCTCTTGCCCTTTGGATTAAAGTCGGAGCCACCCTTACCGCCACCGATAGAAAGTCCGGTAAGCGAGTTCTTGAAAATCTGCTCAAATCCCAGGAAGTTTATTACGCTTCTGTTTACCGTCGGGTGGAAACGAAGTCCTCCCTTATACGGTCCGAGCGTGCTGTTAAACTGAACGCGGTATCCTCTGTTAATATGAACCTTGCCGCTGTCGTCAACCCAAGGAACTCTGAACGAAATACTTCTCTCGGGCTCTACTATTCTTTCGAGAATCTTGTTTTCTCTGTAATCTGCTTCGTGCTTTGCGATAACCGGTGCGATCGAAGAAAGCACTTCGCGCACGGCCTGGTGGAATTCCGGCTCACCCGGATTTCTTGCCAGCACACTTTCCATTATTTCATCAACATATGCCATGTGCTTCCTCCTTTCTACTCTGCTATTGCGGCGAGATGTTTCTTAAAGATTTCTCTGACCGCCGCATTCTCCGCGAGACATCTTCTGTTTGCACAAACCTCAAAGCCTGCGGCGCGTAACTTTGATGCCATCGAATCCTCTGCATCTCCGCAAACTCCTTCCATCGCGGACTCTCCCGCGACGAACATAAATGGTTCCACGTATACTTTCTTGACTCCGTCACGCGTTAAGTGCGCGATCACTTTGTCGATTTTCGGATAGGCGTTGAACGTCGCGATATGCGCGTTGGTATAGCCTTGATCCTTCAGCGCGTAGTCGAGCGCGCAGTAGATCGCGTTGGTATAATGCTCGCTTCCGTGTCCAACAAAGCATACCGCTTCGTCGTCCGCGAGTTTGTATTCCGACATGATCGCGTTCGCAACCGCCTCCAAATCTTCCTGTGACGCAAGGAGCGGCTCTCCGCATTTAACGGAAACAAAGTCCGCCTTATGGGAGAAGATCATGTTGGTCAGCTCCTCGTACTCCTTTCCGTGAAGTAGGTATGCGGGCTGCGCATAGACATGCGTAACTCCGTCGAGTACCATTCTGGCGAGAGTCTCTCTCACCGCATAGACCGGCGCATCGTCTCCTTCCAGTTCATGCTTAATCTTGATAAGTGCCTCGTTGGTTATGGCCCTATAAACCTCCGCCTTGGGAATGACATCCTTGTACCCTTCTTCGAGCACATCGAGTGTTCTCTTCTCAAGATCCGCGTCCTTGGTGCCAAAACTTACTGATAAAATTGCTTTTTTCTTCATTCTTTACGCTCCTCCCGCTCGCGCCGGCGCGCTTTCTCGCTTTTTAACTTTGTTGCTTCATCACAATAAAATTACATTTTCTCTATATATAACCACAAAAACCGCCCAATTGCAAGAGTTTTTTGTCGGATTCACAAAAATGTCAGAGTCCCGTTTCTGTGTTATAATCACCTAGAAATGAAGATGGAGGATTATTATGAAGCTCATAACCTGTGAAATAGCGTCAAAAGAATGCGTCGCCGTTCTTTCCGAGGCCCGCGTATTCCCTTTGACCACAATAGGTATTCTTCCGGACTACGATCTTCCGGGACACGGTTTTTCGATGACTGATGTTATTAGGATGTGGGACGGCGATTTTGCAAAGCGCATCTCCGATGCGATGGCGTCAGCCGATGCTGATGCAGGTATTCCGCTTTCCGATGTCAAACTTCTTTCGCCCATTCCGCGCCCCGAACAGGATATAATCTGCCTTGGCTTAAACTATTCCGAGCACGCGGTAGAAGCAAAGGAGTTCAATTCAACATTTGAGACGGAGAAAGCTGCTGCCGTATATTTTTCAAAACGCGCAACCTATAGCCAAGGAACGGATGCGCCAATTCCTGCGCATGTCAATCTAACAGAGCAACTCGATTACGAAGTCGAGCTCGCAGTGATAATCGGTAAGGACGCTTACAATGTTTCCGAAGAAGATGCCGAGAATTATATCTTTGGCTACAGTGTGTTTAACGACGTAAGCGCAAGAGAAGTTCAGACCGGACATAAGCAGTGGTATTTCGGAAAGAGCCTCGATGGTTTTTCTCCGATGGGACCATGCATCGTAACACGCGACGAATTCGCATACCCGCCGGCACTCAAAATTAAATCATTTGTTAACGGAGAGCCGAGACAAGATAGTACCACAGACCATCTCATTCACAATATTTCAGAAATCATCTCAGAACTTTCGTCAGGGATGCTTCTAAAAGCAGGAACGATAATCGCAACCGGAACGCCTGCGGGCGTCGGCATGGGAATGAATCCGCCGACCTTCCTTAAGCCCGGCGACGAGGTCGTCTGCTATGTAGAAGGAATCGGCGAACTCAAAAACACAATCGAGTAAATCACAATATTTAAGCAATGCTACTAAACAAACCGGCAAAGTTCCTTTATAATTAAGACATCAGCTATACGCGCAAGAGGAATATACATGACTACTTTAGATTTACAATTTCTAATAAGCGAAAACTATATGGCCCTCCTCATACTGGGTGGGCTACTTGTCATGATGTATGCATATAAAGAGGTACGCCTTCCGGCTAGCAAAACTTTCCTTCTGATTGCGACCGTTCTTCTTCTTTTATGCATATCCGACAGCCTTGAGAGTTGGGCTATTCTATCACCGGATAGAAGAAATATAAGAACCATCGCTTCTATCTTTCACTACATACTTCAGCCCCTCGTAATCTATCTTGAACTAATTGTTTTGATGCCAAATGGCAAAGGCAAAAATCACTTGCCCCTACTTTCTTTGCCGCTGGCTATTAATACTTTGATATATTTGGCAGCGCCCCTTACGGACAAATTGGTGTTCTGGTATGATGATGGTTACGCTTTCCATCGCGGACCTCTAGGCGCATCCATATACATCGTTACATTCTTATATCTGGGGCTCCTTCTCTATGCGGCAATCACAACATTTCACGCACACGATAAAAGGCTTAGCATTGTGCTATTCTTTATGGTTGCAATTGCACTTGTGACAGCCACATTAGAAGGTTTCAACCTCGCACCCGGATTTATAGATGAAGCAATTGCCTTTGGCGTATTTCTTTTCTACACATATCTCATAACCGTGCACGAAGCGGAGACACGCGCAAGTTTAATCACTAAAGATCTCGCCCTCTCGCAGAGTGAGCTTAAGCTTCTGCGTCAGCAGATCCGGCCGCATTTTGTTTTCAACTCGCTGCACATTATCAAATCTTTGATTAGAAAGGATCCCGCCAAGGCTACAGATACGCTCGCACATTTTTCTGAATACCTGAGAGCAAACTTTGATGCGATAACATCCGACGGCCTCGTATCATTTGAAGAAGAGCTGGATAACATCAAAGCCTATGCGGCACTCGCGCTTGCCGACGAGAGCAAAGGCATAAACATGATTTACGATACTGACGAACTATACTTTAGAATTCCGCCTCTTAGCATTGAGCCGTTCGTAGAAAACGCAATCAAACACGGGCTGGTTGAAGGTGGCACTATAACAGTTTCCTCCAAGAACGAAGGCGACGCTTATGTAGTCACAGTGTCGGATGACGGTGTCGGGTTTGATCCTGGAGAAACAAAGGTAGAACAAGTACGCGAAGGAATAGGAATCGCTAACGCAAAAACTCGCCTAGAAAAAACCTGTAAGGGCACATTGGATATTAAGAGCGGGAGCTTTGGAACCCAAGTAACTATACGCATACCCAAGGAGAAAGCATAATGAAGGTTCTAGTAGTAGATAACGAAAGATTGATAGTGGAGGATCTCTGTCACGAAGTAGAGTCCCTCTTCCCTGCCGCAACCACATGCGGAGTCACAACCCCCGACGAAGCTATCAGCGAAGCAAAGAAGGTTGACTTTGATATTGCTCTTCTTGATATAGATATGCCGGGGATGGACGGAATCACACTTTCCAGGAAACTCACTTCCCTTACGCCGACGATTAATATTATCTTTGTGACAGGATATAAAGAATACGCCTTTGAGGCACATCAGGTTTACTGCAGCGGATTCCTCATGAAACCGGTAAGCGAAAAGAATTTAAAAAAGGCTTTTGAAAATCTCAGGAAACCGTTTATTGATTTGTCCGATGAGTTCTTTACCCAGCATTACCAGGGAAGCAATTTAATCGGAAAGAAACTCGAAATGTACAGGGAGCAGCGAGGGCTATCGCGTCAGGAGGCGGCCGACCTTGTAGGTGTTACAAGGCAGACGATTTTCCGCTGGGAGCACGGCGAAAGACTCCCGGATATTATGACCTTCTTGCAAATCGCAAGAATAATCGGAATCGAAGTCAGCGATATGCTTGATACCGAAGGATTGGAAGAAACAGAAAGCGCTCCTGCCGAATAGGCAGGAGTTTTTTCGTGATAGGATCGCTCGCAAGTTGCATTGCTTGCAAATCGCATTGCTTGCAAATCGCATAAAAAACTCGAGCCCCGGCATTTCTGCCGAGGCCCGAGTAAGGAATTATGGTGGATTATAGGGCTTTGCCCTGTATCCTGCAAATAGTGGTTATTTATACTGGCGTCTTACAGCAAGTGCTAATACTGCTGCTGCGAGAGCGAAACCTATCCACATAGGGATATTGCTCTCGTCGCCGGTCTTAGGATTGGTGTCTCCCGAGATCAAGTTTGATGTTTCTGTGAGCGTACCTGTCTCTCCATTCAGCGGGCCAGTCTCGTCATCAGCTGCGCTTTCACCTTTTCCTTCTTCTTCAGTTTCTGCCTCTTCCTTCTTGTTCTCGGCATCCTTGAATCCAAGTGCATATGTTGAGAACTTATCCGAGGAGAACTTGACTTTGATTTCATTTGTCTCAGCTATGACTTCCGCTTCGCCATCGTGTGCTCTGCCAAAGTAGAATGTTCTTGTATATCCTTCTTCAGCGTTCTGGTGTTCAGCCGGAACCTCTATCGTCATTTCAATTGCTGTTTTAATATCATGTACCTGCTCTGCCGCATCGTTACCGATCTTCTTCCATACGCTTATATCAAACCATCGGATATCCTCGGCACCGATTTCTTTGAATTTTTTGGCGAGAAGTTCTTTTTCTGTTGCATCTGCTGTAGCCTTATCTTCCTCAAAGAGTTCAACATATATGAGTACATGTTCACCGGCATTATATCTTGCAAGCTCTTCTTCTGACAGGAATGTCTTTGCTACATCCGTTGTAAGGTTATCTACTGTGACGTTCTCGGTGTTTCCTTCAATATCTACAAAGATTTCAAGTTCTCCGCGTCCGCCTTCTGCTTCTTCCTTCTGATAGGACGTTCTTTCACTATACATCTCCCAGCTGGTCTCAAAGGATCCCGTGTAGTTTCCCTGACCTTCTATGGTGATGAAATGTGTTCCAACCTTATCCGTCTTTGCGTCTCCAGTTACAACGTAGTCGGTTCCTTCTACCATCTCCGCATCGCCATCTTTCATGACAATTTCAGGACTCTTTTCTTCGCCGTCGGCCTTGATGGTGTCCGGATTTATTGTAAGCATTCCTTTGCTTATTTCTTTCTTTGCGATTTCAAATTTAACCGCATCACTTTCTGCGCCAACATAGTTATCTGTACTCGGAACTGTTGCTTTCACATACCATGCGCCTGCGTTCTCCGGAACATTAGCCGTAAAGTCTCCGTCCTGTGCATCGCTATATGTAAATGTTGCAGTCTCCTGACCAAATGTAGCAGTAGCTTTTGGAGCATTCGGTGCATCGCCATATGTCCAGCCTTCGATTTCGACTGTTACGCTGTTTTCTGTTGCCTGTGTGATGGTGAGCAAAGCAGTTGTAAATTCAATGCTGTAGTTATTGCCCGCAGTTAAGCCTCCCTGCGAAATTCCATATGTTCCAACATTTTCTCCATGATCTCTGTGGAGCTCACCTGTGTAAGAATCACCAGGCAGCAAATCTTCCGCAGTATATTCTAGCGTCGGATCATCCTGACCATAAATCTTGCTGCTGTTTATAGCTTGAACTTTCACATACTTCGCGCGAATGCTTGCTTCAGCTTCGGTTTGCTGACCTTCTGCAGCCAAGATGTAATTGTCTTTATCGTCGCCGGTCAAAGTAAGGTCGCTGATTGTTACTTTCTTAAACATTCCTGCATTAGCATCAGCGAACTGTCCTTTTGCGCTAACATCAATATTGTCATTTTCAACTTTTCCGGCAAGAACAACTGCACCAAGGTTCAATTCGGCATCTGCAGACTGGTCATAGGTTTTATCGTCTGCCTCAATTCCACTTACGGTAATTTCCTTAGGAGCAATGGTAAAGTTCTGAGTCTTATTCTCCGGAAGCTTGTAGTTACTGTTGTTTAGCTCAGTTGCAGTTGCCGTATAGCTTGTTACTCCACTCTTAATATTGGTATCCTTCTTAGCACCATCAACAGTAACTGTGCATGTATCATTGGTTACAAGATTTGTTGCTGTTGCTGTAGGCGCCTGGTTCTCTCCTGTATATGTAAGCGAACTATTACTCCAATCAAGGCCAACCTCTTTTTGGGCTATTACAAATTCGACCGGTTCGCTTTCTGCCCCTGCATAATTGGTTGTTCCCGGGATTGTAGCCTTTACATAATATGTACCTGCATTAGTAGGAACAGTTTCTGAATATGTTCCTTCTTTTGCATTGCTATAAGTATATGTAGCTGTAACAGCACCAAAGTCAGCAGTAGTTGTTGGACTATTTGGAGTATCTCCGTAAGTCCAACCTTCAATAGAAACAGTTGCGCTATTTGAAGCTTGAGTAATTGTCAATTTAGCATGATTATAAGTTATTGCATAGTTATGATTATGATCATGTAAAGTACCTGCAGTAATTGTATATTCACCTACTTCTTCTCCTTCATGTCTAGAAAGAGTTCCTTCAAATGTATCACCTTCAATTAGTTCAGGTGTATAAGTAAATTCAAATTCAGGATCATCTTCACCATATACTTTTGTAGCATCTATTGCTGTAACAGTTACTGCATATTTATCAATATCACCTAAACATGTTTCTTGTTGACCTGTAGTAGCAAGAACATAGTTATTCATTTCACTTCCTGTTAGTGTCAAACCAACAAGAGTAATAACTTTATCTACTCCATAATCTTCATTAGGGAAAGTACCAGTGGCAGTGATTCCTAATTCATCATCACAGTATTCTCCATCGCCATCAACTTTGCCTGCAAGAATTGCATCTTCGTAGTATAGCGAGTCTGTAGCAATATTATTGCCATCATATGTTTTACCTTCTGATTTAATTCCACTTACAGTAATCTCTCTTTTTGTGATACTTGCTTTAGTTTCTTCTTGTTGATCAGATGTAGCTAATACATAATTGTCTTTAGCATCACCTGTTAGGGTTAAACCACTAATAGTAACTGTCTTGTCAGTTCCAACATTCTTATCAGCGAATGTACCAGTAGCATTTACAGATAAATCATCATTTTCTACCATACCATCAAGTACTGCATCAGTATAAACTAATGTAGCATCAGTATTACCATCATAAGTTTTATCTTGAGCAGTAATATTAGAAACAGTTATTTCTTTTGGGGTTATTGTAAACTCAGCAGTTTTATTTTCTGGTAATTGATAATTATCATTATTTAATGCACTAGCTGTTGCAGTATAATTATCAGTTTTAGTTTTGATATTAGTATCAGTTTGCTCACCTGTTACAGTTACATTACAACTATCACCAGTTTCTAAATTAGTAACAGTAGCAGTAGGTTTATGTTCCTCGCCATCATATGTAAATGTAGTATCAGTCCAACTTAGAGTTGCTACTTTTTTAGCAATTGTTACTTCAATACATACAGGTTCTGTACTTTTATGATTATCATCACCTTTTGCATAATACCAAACATAATATTTACCAGCATTTTTTCCTGTTGGAATTGTACCAGCAAACTTATCTTCTGAAGGTGCATTTTCTCCATCTTCACCAACTGCATACATCATTGTATGAGTTGTTGGAAGAGGATTGCTAGCTGCGATTAATAAATCTTGATCATTACCATTGTATGTTAAATCTGCAGCAGTTGGTTTTTGTCCTTCTTCAAGTGTAGGAGCATCTGCTTTAGCAATTGTATATTCAACACTAGCTGTTACATCACCTAAAGTAATATTTGCAGTATATGTGCCTACATCTTTTGGAGCTGCATCTAAAACATCATTACCTTTTTTATAAACAATATCAGGATTACTTACTCCATCAATTCCTCCATCTAATGTAGCTTCTTCGCTTTCTTCTCCTCCATATACTTCTAAAGCAGGTTTAACTACAGTTAATGTTGATGTAAGTTCACCTTCATGAAGTTCATCGCTATTTCCACATGTTGCGGTAATAGTAGCGCCTTCTGCTGCGTAACTCCATTCATGTATATGTTTAGAAGTTCTAAATGTAGCAGAATCACTAACTGGTGATTCATTATGAACATCATCTCCAGCAATCTTTTGATAGAATACATATTCAGTATCCATTTCTAGTCCTTCGAATACTGGACTATCTTGCCATTTACCATCTTCACCTAATCTATATAAACCATTTTCAATAGTATTTAATTCAATACTATTAGTACCAATCGTTTTTGCAGTAGGTGCATTTGGTTTTTCTTGGTCTTCTTTTGGAAGTGTACGTGTATTTATATCCTTGAAACCATTCGTAATAACACCTGTTGCATTATCTGCTGTCTTGAGCGAAATAGAATACTCAGTATCTGGTTTAAGTCCAGTAAAAGTAAGTGTCATATTATCTGGAGTAGCTATTAAAGTTTGTCCTCCTAAAGTACATGTTATTGATCCGATTTCTTCATTTACTCCTTCAAGAACCAGAGTAATAGAGGTTTGTGTTATATCCTGTGTTTTAGCATCTATAACATGAACTCTAAGCTCAAATGGATCTGACGGTCCCGGATTTGCGGCTTGTGCCTCTTCAACTTTAGCGACACTTCGGGTTGCTGCTCTACCATAAATTGGAGACTCGTCAGAAATTAAATTAATTGCAGCGGTTATCATTCTAAAATTGATTGAGGTGCTTCCAACTTTATTAGCTATAAACTTGCATTCCTTTCCTACGCCTTCTGAACTAGCTGCAGAAACAATGCTGGAGTCTGATGATTCCGGATTGGTAATTTTTACGTAATATATAGTCTCACCCTCAGGTTTTTCCGGATCTTTTTCCCATTCACCAGGAGAAATCATTTCTACAAGAGTAGAATCCATACCTGGAACGGAAGCTCTTCCAAGTAAAGATTTTACTGCTATACTTGTTTCCCCTTTGAACATGATGACACTTAAATCATCAAAATTCTGATGTAGGGCTTCTAACGGATGATCTGAGGCTTTTTCTACCGGATAGGACGCCGTTTCTGTAATCTCTATCATTCCATCATTGCCAAAACGCCATGCAAAGCATTTTACTTCCACTGCTGATGAAGATATACCATATTTCCATCCTTCAATATAAGAACGACCTGCGATTTCGTATCTATCATCAGGATATATGCTTAAATCTGGATATTTGTATGTAGAACCATTTGGCCAGGAATAATACCACTCATCTGAGTTAACTATGTTACCCTGCGGATCTTTTAGTGTTGCCTCAAAAAGTTGGCCGGTATATGTACCCTTACTTTCTATGAACGGTTTAAGTTCAACAGTATAATCACTATTTACATTCAAATTTGTAATCAAATTCGCTAACATTGAACCCACAAATTCTGAATGGGCACTATTTTCAAGTATTTTTGGACCAATTGCCGCAGCATCTGCAAATGTTGAATTAAAAGCCCAGTCATCTGTAAAACTCTCTAATTTAGGAAGTCTTAACAGAGATAAGCGAGGAGCATCAAAACTATTTTTAGAAAGAGAACAGTAGCCCATAGTTCTAACTTCTTCGCCAATAAAAGTTTTTAATGCGGTACATCTATAAAAATCATAAGCTTTAATTGATGTGGTACCACCCATATCTACTGTTTCAAGTTGGGTGCATGCTGAAAACACATATATATCAAGTATTGGATCAGAATCAGGACTAAAGCGCACTCCTGTTATTCCACTATTATTAAACGCTTTTTCGCCAATTGACAGTATTGTCTTTGGGAACACAATTTCTTCTTGCAAATTTGTTGTCCCATCAAACGCGCTTTTACCAATCGTTTCAAGACCATCAGGAAGGTCTATGTGTTCTAAATTGGTGAGTGACTGAAATGCAAAATTACCAATACTCGTACAAACACTACCTTCTTCAAAAATCACACTTTTTAGATCTGTACACTTATAAGCAGGAACTCTATAAAAAGCATATTGACCAATAGAAGTTACTGTTTTAGGTATCTCAATACTGGTTATATATCTGAAACCAATAAAAGCATGTTGACCAATAGAAGTAATGTTACTATCTTCTGCAAATTCAATTTTTAAAACTTGCGACCTTATTGAATTCCATGGAGATTTCCATGATGCAGGTTTTGCTGTGTAACCAAAATCCGGGAGAGGACCGGATCCTGTAACAGTCAATGTGCCTGTTTCGCTATCAAACTTCCACCATATATCTGAGTTATCAATTTGAGTAAAATCTGTAGGACCTGTGACAGTAATCTCATAATCCGTTCCATCAATAGTAACTGTTAATGTTTTTGATTCGGTGAAAAATTTCTTGCTTTTAATAGTGAAGTTTCCTTCTTCTTCAACAACTTCTATTACTTCGCTGTCACTAGAAACAGCAGCAGTAGCTGTGCCAACCAAACCAACAGCATCAAGGATATCGCTTAGTGCGACTTCGCTGTTGCCATCCAGATTATATGTAAGGGAGTTGTAGGTGAACTCAACGGTATAGTAGGAGAAGCCATCTGTCTCTGCTGATACTATGTCACCCTTTTCGGTTGTATCCAGAGATTCTGCAACGAGGACTCCCTCTTCTTTGATGTGATAGACCGATGTCTCAAGATTCTGGTTTGCTATTTCTTCAGCCTTGAAGAGAACTTCTACCTTCTTGCCTTCTGCTGGCTGAATTTCATTTCCGTCTTTATCTAAAACTTTAATGTCAAATGTGTATGATGTTGCAACATTTGCGTTCTCGTCACGCTCAGCTTCTACTGCAGCTTCCGCCTTTTTCTCTTCAGATGCTGTAACCTTTCTAACTGAGAGTGTTGATCCTGCGGGGAACGCTCCTTCTTCTGCCTTAACTGTGATTTTAATTCCGTCTATGGTTTTGCTTTCATCAAAAGCAACCGGAGCTTCTTCGGATTCTTCTGCTTCTTCAGCATCTTTCTCTGACTCTTCGGTTTCTTTTTCTTCTGCCTTGGCTTCTTCGGTTGTTGCCTCTTCGGGCTCAGAGATCTCTTCTTCCGATTCTATAGCTTCTTGCTGAGAAACTTCTTCGATTGCCTCAGCTTCCGTTTCAGCTTCAGTTTCAGTTTCCTCTTCGGAAGCAATCTCCTCCGGAACTTCAACCGCTGTTTCTTCCGGAGCTTCTTCAGGCTCCTCTAGCGGCATCTCTTCCGGAACTTCTTCTACTACTTCTTCTACAACGTCCTCTTCTACTACCTGCTCCGCATTAGTCTCACTGATTTCGTCCTCTGCAAATACAGAAGCCGGCATCATGCTGATCATGAGCATTGCACAAAGCAATAGGATCAAAATTCTTTTCATTTCCTGTTTCATAACATCCACCTTTTAATTCCATGAGTTAGT
>CACYQX010000004.1:0-19207 GCA_902776725.1 uncultured Eubacteriales bacterium
AGGGCGGAATAGACGGAAAGAATGCGCTCTTTAAAAATGTGGACTTTGATATCAAGAGAGGCGAGAGAATCTGTATCGTAGGTGCAAACGGCATCGGAAAGACGACGCTTCTGAGGACACTCCTCGGGGAACTCAAACCGATCTCAGGATATATCAGGCGCGGGCACAATCTCGAGTTCGGATATTACGACCAGGGGCAGCAGCTTCTTGGAAATGAAAATACAGTGATTGATGAAATCCATAACGAGCACAGGCTATATACGGACGGAGAAATAAGAAATATACTCGGAAGATTTTTGTTCCGCGGCGATATGGTCTTCAGAAAAGTAGGGGACCTATCGGGTGGTGAAAAGGCGAGGCTTTCCCTTCTTAAGCTCATGATGAGCGGAGCAAACTGCCTGGTGCTTGACGAACCGACGAACCACCTCGACATCGAATCAAAGGAAGCATTCGAGGATGCGCTCACCGATTATCCGGGAACGGTAATCACGGTTACGCACGACAGATATTTCTTGAATAAGATTCCGGACAGGATATTTGAACTGACCGCCGACGGAATCAGGGAGTATCTCGGTAAATACGATTATTATCTCGCAAAGAAGGAGTCCGGCGAGACGGGAAGGGCCTATCTGAAAAAGATGGCAGGAAAGGACGATAGCGCCGACGCAAAGACGGGAAACGATTCAGGCACGGGCAAGCAAGCGAGAAGCGAAGCGAAAGTAGATGAATCCACCGTGGGCAACGTTCAGGCGGGCTCCAAAGAGGAGCGCCAGCTCCAAAAACAGAGAGAGGCCGAACAGAGAAGGCGCGAACGCGAAAATGACCGTCTCATGGCTTTGATAGCGTCGTCGGAAGAGAGGATTTGCGAGCTTGAGGTTGAGATGATGAATCCGGAAATAGCAACGGATCACGAGGCGCTCGCAAAGCTTGCGCAAGAGATGGCGGAACTCAAGGAAATCGTTGAAAATGCCTACGATGAGTGGGATAATCTGGTCTAAAAATCGCCTTAAAAAAAGCGGTTGCAATGCCAGAAGTAGTTGTCTATAATAGCAATGTAAATTAGGAGTATTTGAGTTTGCGGGGCAATTTTGCCGACGCGAACGGGGAATAGAATTTGGAGGAAGAAATGGTTTTTGACAAGATTAAGGACATTATCGTAGAACAGCTCAGCGTGGACGAATCCATGGTAACACCTGAAACAAACCTCATGAAGGATCTTGAGGCGGATTCGCTCGATGCAGTTGAAATCATCATGGCTATCGAAGAAGAATTTGACATAGAGATTCCTGATGAAGATGCAGAGAAATTCCAGTTGGTGGGCGACCTTGTAAGATACGTTGAAGAACAGCAGGAGTAAGAAAAAATCCCGCCATCAAGGCGGGATTTTTGATTAGACTTTGTAATTAGTCCTGAACCGGAGCGTCTACCGGGCAAGCATCTGCGCAAGAACCGCAGTCAATGCACTTGTCAGGATCGATAACGAACTGACCGTCGCCTTCGGTGATTGCTTCTACCGGGCAAGCAGCAGCGCAAGCGCCACAGCTAATGCAAGCATCTGTAATCTTATAAGCCATATTATAACCTCCTTACAAGATGTTCTATACTACAATCCGAGCACATTGTAGCAAAGAAGTTGGTAAATGTAAAGATGAAAATTTATTCTCTTTCGGGCCCAAGCGGCACGGGAAAATCTTATCAGGCTCCCATTCTTATGATGGACAGAGGAATAGACTGTTTGATTGACGACGGTCTCCTCATCTATAAGGACGGAGTAGCCGGGGGAACGTCGGCAAAGCGCCAGCATACCAAGATTGGCGCTATTAAGACTGCGCTCTTTACGGATCAAGCGCATGCCGATTCCGTTGCAGCTGCAATCAAAAAAATAAATCCCGAATCGATTCTGGTTGTAGGTACCTCCGATGAGATGGTGGATAGGATTGCGGCTCGCCTTGGTCTTCCGGAAGTTACGGAGAGAATATACATAGAGGATATAACGAGCGAGGAGGAACGCGAAATCGCGGAGAAGTCCAGGAACCAGCAGGGTAAGCACGTAATACCTGCTCCGACCCTCCAGCTTAAGCGAGATTTCGCCGGGTATTTTATGGATCCGCAGAAACTGCTTTGGGAGGCCAAGGAACGTGCGCAGGAGGCGATTGCTACGGGACTTCACAGAGCAAAGCGCGGCGAGTCCGAGGGAAAGACGGTGGTAAGGCCAACATACAGCTATCTGGGCGACTTTTTGATAAACGACAGGGTTGTTACGGATATTGCAAAATGTGTCGGAAAGGAAGTTGCAGGAGTAGAATCAGTAATCAAGGTCTATGCGGGAAATCAGCCCGAGCAGCTTACGGTAAATGCCGTGATAGATTTAAAGGATAGCGCGTCAATATGGGAGGCCGCGATGGAGTTTCAGAAGCGCCTCACGGATGTTATAGAAGAGATGACGGCGTTTAATGTTGTGAGAATAGATGTTGAGGTAAGATCTCTGGTAAGGTAGCTAGGGAAGTTACAATGAGCAAAGAATACTTTATTACATACAAGAGAAATGCGGCGCATGCGCCGGTGTACGGATATGCTCCGGTGGGGGATATTGATCTTCGCGAGACATTTGAATGCGGTCAGTGCTTCAGATGGCGTGCGCTAAACGACGAGGGAACTTCATACGTCGGAGTTGCGGGCGGTCATGCCGCGCGGATCGACTACGACAAAAAAGAAAAGCATATTCGTATAACGGAGATGGGCGCACATACTAAGCCTACGGATTCAACGGAGTTTTGGACTGAGTATCTCGATTTGGACAGAGACTACGCGGCGATTAAAAGAAAACTCTCGCGCGGCGATGATGTGATGAAGACCGCTATTGCTGCAGGTAAGGGCATAAGAATCCTAAAGCAGGACCTTTGGGAGACAATAGTATCTTTCATAATTTCGCAGAACAACAATATACCGAGAATCAAGGGTTGTATAGAGAAACTATCCGCGCTCTACGGCGAACCTATAGAGCTCGCAGGCACAGAAAAGAATAAGGCCGAAGAGAAGGCGATTCTCGATGAGGTGGGCCTCGCTTCAAACGCGCTTCCGACGAGCAAGGTGCTTGCGTCGCTAAAAGAGTCGGACCTCGCACCCGTTAGACTGGGATACAGGGCCAGATATCTTATAGAGACGGCGAAGGCTGTCGAGGGCGAGGGACTTCCCGAGACCTTTGATGATCTAAACAAGCTCTGCGGGGTAGGGCCCAAGGTTGCGAACTGCATCGGCCTATTTGGGCTCGGCAAAATGGACAGTTTTCCGATAGATGTCTGGGTCAGGCGCGTTATGAGCAGAATGTACGATTTCGACGAGGGCGACATCAAGGGTATGCAGGCCTTTGCAGAGGCAAAATTCGGCGATTTGGGCGGTTTTGCCCAACAATACCTCTTCTACTACATCAGGGAGCTTGAGGGCTAGAAATCGGGGTAAAAACATATTGACAGAGAAGTCATAAAAACATACAATAGTCTTTGGGTTAGCACTCTTGGTATAAGAGTGCTAATGTATGAATAAACCATTAACGGAGGTAGATAAAATGGCAAAGAGCATAGGAATAAAGCCTCTCGGCAGCAGAGTTCTTATCAAGAAGCTTGAGGCTGAAGAGAAGTCGCAGGGTGGAATCATTTTGACGAGTTCGGCAAAGGAAAAGCCACAGGTAGCGGAGGTTGTTGCGGTTGGTCCGGGAACAAAGGACGAGCCCATGGAACTTAAGGCAGGCGACAAGGTTATCTTTGCAAAATATGCCGGGACCGACATCAAATACGATGGCGAAGAATATACTTTGATGGACCAGTCAGATATTTTGGCTACGGTTAAATAAATTCGCGAGGAGACTCGCTAGGAGGTAAATAAATGGCAAAGAATATTGTTTACGGAGAAGAGGCAAGACGCGCTCTCCAGGCCGGAGTCGACAAGCTGGCCAATACGGTCAAGATTACGCTTGGCCCAAAGGGAAGAAACGTACTCATCAACAAGACCTACGGTTCGCCCCTTATCACAAATGACGGTGTAACAATCGCAAGAGAAATCGAACTCGAGGACGGAACGGAGAATATGGGCGCACAGCTCGTAAAGGAAGTTGCGACCAAGACAAACGACGTAGCGGGTGACGGAACGACGACCGCTACACTTCTTGCTCAGATTATAATCAAAGAAGGATTCAAGAACGTTGCCGCAGGCGCTAACCCGATGATTCTCAAGAAGGGAATCGAAGGTGCCGTCGATGTAGCGGTAGGCGAAATCAAGAAGAATTCCAAGAAGGTTCAGGATAAGTCCAGCATCGCGCAGGTTGCATCCGTTTCCGCTTCCGACGAGACAATCGGAAACCTCATCGCAGAGGCTATGGAAAAGGTTGGACGCGACGGCGTTATCACTGTAGAGGAATCCAAGTCACTCGGAACAAACCTCGACACGGTTGACGGTATGCAGTTCGACAGAGGATATCTCTCCGCATATATGGTTAACGATCCCGAGAAGATGGAGGCTACTCTTGAGAATCCGTATATCCTTCTCACAGACAAAAAGATTTCAAACATTCAGGACCTTCTCCCGCTGCTCGAGCAGATCGTTAAGCAGGGAAGAAAGCTCCTCATAATTGCAGAGGACGTAGAAGGTGAAGCTCTTGCGACTCTCGTTATCAATAAGCTCAAGGGCATCATCGATGTAGTTGCCGTTAAGGCTCCGGGCTTTGGCGACAGACGTAAGGCTATGATGGAAGACATAGCAATCCTTACGGGAGGTACGGTAATCAGCGAAGAAGTCGGTTACGACATCAAGGAAGCAACACTCGACCTTCTCGGAACCGCATCTACAGTAAAGGTTGACAAGGAATCCACAACGATAGTAAACGGTGGCGGAGCAAAGGCAGAAATCAAGGCTCGCGTTCAGTCCATCAAAGGACTTATCGAGACATCCGATTCAGAATACGACAAAGAAAAGCTTCAGGAAAGACTTGCAAAGCTTTCCGGTGGCGTAGCTGTAATCAAGGTTGGTGCCGCAACAGAGACAGAACTCAAGGAAAGAAAGCTCAGAATAGAAGATGCTCTCAACGCAACAAAGGCTGCCGTTGAAGAGGGTATCGTTGCGGGCGGCGGAACAGCACTCGTAAACGCCATCCCTGCAGTTAAGAAGTATGCAGACACGCTCGAAGGCGACGCAAAGACGGGCGCCAACATCATCATCAGAGCCCTCGAGGAACCTGTTCGTCAGATTGCAGAGAACGCAGGCTTTGAAGGAAGTGTAGTCGTTGACGCTGTAAAGGCTCAGAAGAAGGGCTTTGGATTCAACGCCGCAACCGAGAAATACGTTGACATGATTAAGGACGGTATCGTAGATCCTGCAAAGGTTACACGTTCCGCTCTTCAGAATGCCGCATCCGCATCTGCAATGCTGCTCACTACAGAAGCGGGCATTGTGGATATCAAGGAGGAGAACGCCGCTGCTGCTGCAATGGCCGGTATGGGTGGCGGAATGGGCGGAATGATGTAACGCCTAAATGAATTATGAGGCCGCCGAGAGGCGGCCTTTTATGTTATACTAGGTAAGTTATGAGTAAGAAGCTTTTGAAGACGGTGTTTATAAGGACGATTCCGATTATGACGGGCTATGTGGTGCTCGGCATCGGTTTTGGCGTGCTTCTTCAAAAGGCGGGATACAGTTGGGTTTGGGCGCTGATAATGGGGCTCACGATGTATTCCGGAACCATGCAGTACGTCGGGGTTGATTTGCTCTCTTCGGGTGCGTCTGTTATAACGACTGCGATTATGGCGCTCGTCGTAAACGCGAGATATATATTCTACGGACTCCCGATGATAGACAGATATAAGAACAGCGGTTGGAAGAAGCCGTGGCTGATCTTTGGTCTTACGGATGAGAACTTTGCGCTTCTATGCAGTACGGAAGCTCCGGAAGGAAGCAGCGACCATCTATACTGCTTGCTGGTTACTATTTTTGATCACTGCTATTGGATGATAGGCTGCGTTCTCGGAGTTCTTCTGGGATCCGCGATGAAGTTCAATACGACGGGAATCGAATTCGTTATGACTGCGCTCTTTATCACGGTCTTTGTCGATCAATGGAGAGAAACGAAGAACCATATTCCTGCGCTTTCCGGAATAATAGTTACGTTGGCTTGCCTTCTTGTATTCGGTAAAGATAATTTCTTGATTCCGGCGATGGTTTTGATAGTGGTCGTTCTGGCGCTCGGAAAGAAGTTTATAGATTCGGGAGACGGTGATAAGGAATCCGAGAAATATTTGATGGAAGAGGAGGATATGATGCCATGAATACAACGCATTCAATTCTCCTTATAGCCGTTATGTCTGCGGTAGTTATATTCTTAAGGGCGGTTCCGTTCCTCATCTTCAGAGGAAACAAGACACCGGCATTTATCGAGTATATCGGAAAGTATCTTCCGTATGCGATTATGGGTATGCTCCTCGTATATTGTTTTAGGGAAACGCCGATAATGAGTTCGCCGCACGGCATGCCGGAACTCATCGCGATAATTATCACCGCAGGACTTCAGGTGTGGAAGAAGCAGGGTCTTCTTTCGATTGTTGTGGGCACCATATCGTATATGTTATTGGTGCAACTCGTATTTGCATAGAACCTTGATTGGAGAGCAAAAGTGAAAATCTTCATTCCGGAGGAAATTAAATACATAATCTCTACGCTAGAAGAGAGCGGGTACAAGGCGTATATCGTCGGTGGCTGCGTTCGTGACACCATTATGGGACGCGAACCCAAGGATTACGATGTCACAACGGATGCGACTCCGGATGTCACATCCGAAATTTTTAGTGCGGACAAAGTGATCGACACGGGATCAAAGCATGGTACGGTTACCGTAATTCATAATGGTGTGCATGTTGAGGTGACGACGTTTAGAAAAGAATCAGTTTACTCCGACGGTCGCCATCCGGACAGCGTAGTATTCTCGGATAGTATTGAAGAAGATCTTTCGCGTCGCGATTTTACGCTTAATGCGATGGCGTATAACGATAGTGAAGGTATCGTGGATCCATTTGGCGGACGCGGGGATATAGAAAAGAGAATTATTAGAACCGTGGGAGAGCCGCGGGAAAGATTCAATGAGGACTCTCTCAGAATGCTGAGAGCGCTCAGGTTTTCGTCGGAGCTTTGCTTTGATATCGAAGAAAAAACAGAAGCGGCAATTTTTGAAAGAAAGAATGACATCGAAACGAGAATCAGCAAAGAAAGAATACAAAAAGAACTCGAAGGAATTCTGACAGGAGACGATGTCGAAAAGGTTTTGAGAAAGTATGCCGACGTAGTCGGCGTTGCTATCCCCGAAATTATTCCGATGATCGGCTTTGACCAGAAGAGCCCATATCATATTTACGATGTGTGGGAACATACGATACGCGTCGTGGGCGGTTCGCCAAATAATTCGGTGAGCAGATTTGCTGCGCTCTTTCACGACATAGGAAAGCCATCGTGTTTTTCTCAGGGCGAAGACGGCGTAGGGCATTTCTTTGGACATCCGGAAGTGAGTTACGAGATGGCGGATTGCATTATGAGAAGACTTAAGTTTGACAATGCGACACGCCAAGATGTGCTGACGCTTGTAAGATGGCACGATGTTAGACCTGAGGTTACAGAGAAGTCGGTGAGAAGGGCAATAATGAAGGTCACGCCGGAGCTCTTTGACAGCTGGGTTGCGATTACGCGTGCGGATAACGGCGCTCAGTCTCCGTCGCTTTCGGGCAGACTTGAGAAGATTGCGGCAATCGAAGAAATGGGTCATCGCTTAATAGAGGAAGAGGGTGCGCTTTCGCTTAGGACGCTCAATATTAAGGGCGGAGATATAATGTCGCTCGGTGTGGTCGAAGGTCCCGAGGTGGGGCGCATCATGAATATACTCCTCGAAGAAGTTCTGGAAGAGAGACTCGCGAACGATCGTGAAGAATTGATGTCGAGAGCGGAGAGTCTTGCAAAAAAAGGATTGAAAAACAGCCATTCGTATGGGAAAATTTGACATAAGGTAAAACGTGTGGTATAAAATCGATATCCGGTAAAAAGGAAATGGCCGCGGGCATTAAGCCTCGCGGCCTTTTTACGTCTTGAGCACCAGTGGTGCTCTTTTTGTTTAGGAAAGGAGAAGAAAATGCAAAGTGCAAGAAAAATTCCAAAGCTATTTTTGTTTGTGCTCGCGCTTCTTATTATCGCGACGACTTGCTTTGGGGTGCGAGTTAATGCTTTGGAGGCGGATGAGGATGCGCCTACACCAACCTATATCAGAATCGAGGAGAGGAGTCCCGTTTGGTATGGAGAAGTTGGATACGATTATTACGGCTGGGGTTCGGATCAGGTTCGTTTCTCGTTTGAAGGCGGGGATTCGTGGGGCGTATGCGTACAGCCTACGATTCCCGGCGCGGGCGAATACGAAATAGGCGACATATATTCTACGGAGATTTACGAGCAGTCGAACGATAGTCTGCTGGCAAAGGCCATGTTCTACGGACATTCGAGTGGAGAGTCTGTTTCGAAGAAGGCGGCGTATTATAGCTCGTTTAGGGATGTGGCTGCGGAAATGGCCGAAAACGCCGGGATGGCGTATATAATAACCCATCACGCTCTCGCAAAAGCCGCAGGGTCGAGCGATTGGGATGAGCTTCCGGGCGGAGGATATAGCGAGATGCTCGTAAACCAGGTGAACGGTTTTCTTGCCGCGATTGAATCGCTCCCGAGTCCGCCGAGAGCATATCATCTTTATATGGCGCAGAAGAACGAGTTTCAGAATTATGTTTTTGATGTGATTGAGCCGATGCCGACGACCGGATTTCTCACGCTCAAAAAGAAATCGTCAAATGCTTTTCTGACGGCGGGGAACACTGGGTATTCGCTAATCGGTACCACATATGAAATCTATGATAACGAGGCCCTTTCGGGAAAGCCTGTTGCAAGCTTTGTTGTAAAAGATGAAGAGGGTAATGCGGAATCCGTGAAGCTCGAGGTGGGGAAATACTATTTCAAAGAAACCGCGGCAGGAAAAGGCTACGCGCGTAAGGACTTTGATAAGACAACCGATTGGATAATTGTAACCACGGATAATACAAAGAACAATCCTGCGGTTATAAATGCGGTGGACGATCCGTACGTGTGTTCCGCTCATGTTGTAAAGAGCGCCGCGGGAAGCGTGGGCGCTCAAGGGGATTCGACTCTTAAGGGGATTGAGTTTGCGGTTATCAATATGTCGGATACTGCTATATCTTACGGCGGTACCAGCTATGAGCCGCTGAGGATCATTACAATTCTTGCGACAAATGATGACGGGGCAACCGATGTAATCGACTTGCCTTACGGAAAATACATGGTAAGCGAGCTTAGGATGGACCATGCGTGGGCTAGTGGAGATGCGTGGACCGATGAAAATAACAAAGCAAAGAGTGGAACTTCCGCATATGCAAATGCGGGAGGATATCTCTATGCCGATAACAGCGAAACGAGAACTCTGAGCAATCACGCTGCTGTGGAAGTTTGGGAATTTGAAAACGATATACTTCGCGGTGGAGTGAGGGCAATCAAGATTGACAGGGAACTGAACAAATCCGAGGCGCTTGGGGGCGGCACGCTTGACGGAATAGAACTGACAATCAAGAATGCTTCCGTGCACGATGTTATTGTTCGAGCGGATTTTTCTTCGGATGAGGAAATCGATTGGAGAAACGAGGATTGCGAAAGGCTTATCGAGGCAGGCGTTGCAAAGTGTGTGGCGCCCGGCGAAGAAGTCGGAAGGCTTGTAGTCTGTTGGAACGAAGAAAAGAATGCATATACGGCTGAGACGTTCGCTTACGATCTTCCTTACGGCACATATACGATAAGGGAATCCAAGACGAACGAATCTTATCAGAGGACAGATAAGAACGAGCATATATTTGAGGTGAGAGAGGACGGAGTGATCGTTTCATACGAAGATGAAGCGTGGAGCGAGGCGCTGACCTTTGGAAACTATGTGTATAGGTCGGATGTAGTGGGAACCAAGATTGCAGACTCTTCGTCGGAACGCTTTTCGTATGTGCCGTTTAGAATCACGAGTCTCACGACAGGAGAAAGCCATGTCGTTGTTACGGACAAGAACGGTTTTTTCTCCACAAAGGACAGGAGAACAAAGGATGGCTTGGAGGCCGATGAGGTAGGTTCTCCGGCGAGGGCGATAAATCCGTTTGACGATTTGATTAGGAAGGCTGAAGAGAAGATTGTTCCTACGTATGAAGAACTGAAGGCGCGCGCCGACGACATTCTGATGGGCGTATGGTTTGGAAGAGGGGAGTTCGATTCAGAGGCTGAGCAGGTGGATAATGCGGGTGCGCTTCCTTATGATTCTTATATGATTGAAGAACTTCCTTGTGAGCAGAACGATGGATATATTCTTCAAAAGTTCCGCTTTACCGTAGATCAAAAGAGCAGAAATGGATTGATTGATTTGGCGACGATAACGGACGATAGGGTGCCGGTAGCTCCCGAACCCGAACCCGAGCCGGAGCCGGAGCCTGAACCTGAACCGGAACCCGAACCTGAACCTGAGGCTCCGGAGGTTCCCAATACTGAGAATCCAAAGGAGGAACCAATCAAAGAAACTTTGGTAGTGAAAAAGGAGACGCCGGCTCCTATTAAAATCGATGCTCCCAAGACGGGTGATCCGTATAATCTATCGAACTATACGGTATTGGGAGGAGTGACTTTTATTACAGCCTGCGCCGCTGCGCTGAGCGGAAGAAGGAGGAGATAGAGAGCGTCCTAGCTTGCTTTACAAACCATGCCCCTCATGATACAATACGTTTGCTGGTCTTTTGGCCGGCAGAAACCATGTGGGGCGTTGGCGCAGCTGGGAGCGCGCATGACTGGCAGTCATGAGGTCACGAGTTCGATCCTCGTACGCTCCACCAGGTCAGAGAAACCGCTATTTTTCAACGAAAATAGCGGTTTTTCTTTACCTTGTTTATATGGGTAAACCACTGTTTACTTTTTGCTTGCTCTGTGATATCATCAATAGTGAACTGCGGTTTATTTTTTTACTCTTAAAATGAACCATGGTTTACTAATGACCGAGAATAATGGGCAGCATGAAATAAGGATTTTGATTAAAGAAAAGGAGATAACATGGCCCAGGTATTAAAAGAGGAATCGCGGGAACTGATTCTGGAGGCAGCCAAGGATGAGTTCATGGAGAATGGTTTTAAGGAATCTTCCATGAGAAAAATTGCACTTAAGAGCAAGATGACGGTGGGAAACCTCTATAGATATTTCAAAAACAAGGAGGATATCTTGGAGGTGATCGTTGCGCCAGCATATAGAGCGGTCAACAAAATGGTCAGAGATCTTACCGACGATGCGGTTAGTTTTGAGCGAGACGGTTTTAATTTTGATGCGAGCCAAGAAGAATTGAGCGGGATGCTGGATAAGCTGAGCGATGGCATGATTGATGCTTATGCAAATCATAAGGTGGAGTTCAATATTTTGATGATGAATTCCAAGTTGAACGATAATATCGTGGATTGGTTTAAGGGCCTCATAACCGGACTTATTGCCAAGCATTACGATGTTTCTGAAGACGACAGGGATGTGAATGTGCTCGCCAAAGGTTATGCTGTTGCGGTTTTTCATGGAATTCGAGAAATACTTAAGATTTCGGACATGGAGAAAGAAGACCTAAAGAGGATAACCAAGATTTATCTTAATTCGTATTTATCCATGCTGGACTTTAAGACGGATAAGTATAGATTGGCTGATTAGTTATCTGAACTATAGAGTGGTGAGTCCTAGCGGAATTTAAAAAGCAGGAGACAGAACCACGAGAAATGTAAACAGCGGAGACAATATGAGCTTTATAGAATTCAAAGATGTTAGCAAAATATATAAGATGGGCGAGGTCGAAATCAAGGCGCTCGACAATATCTCCTTTGAAATCGAAAAGGGAGAATTTGTTGTTGTTCTGGGAAACAGCGGCGCCGGAAAGACGACTATCCTGAATATACTCGGTGGAATGGATACGGTTACTTCGGGAACCATAACCGTAGACGGGCAGGATATTTCACATGCGAGCGAGAGGGAACTCACGGACTACAGAAGATTTGACATAGGATTTGTTTTCCAGTTCTACAATCTCGTGCAGAATTTGACGGCAAAGGAAAACGTGGACCTCGCTCTTCAGATTTGTACCGATCCGATGGACTCGAGATATGTCTTAAAGATGGTCGGACTCGAAAACAGAATGAGCAATTTCCCGTCACAGCTTTCCGGCGGTGAACAGCAGCGTGTAGCGATTGCGAGGGCAGTTGCAAAGAATCCAAAACTTCTTCTTTGCGACGAGCCTACAGGGGCGCTTGACTACAAGACGGGTAAACAGGTTCTAAAGGTTCTCCAGGACATGTGTTTCAAGGAGAAGATGACGGTTGTAATGATCACTCATAACAGCGCGCTTGCTGATATGGGTCAGAAAATCATAAGGGTTAAGAGCGGAGAGATTGAGTCGGTAACTATAAACGAGAACCCTAAGGATATAGACGATATTGAATACTAAAGACACTCTAAGGTTAATCAAAAAAACATTCAATAGATTCTTTTCACTTCTCATGATAGTACTTATCGGAGTTGCTTTTATGATGGGTCTATTAAGCACGAGAGCCATCATGGAAACAAATGTTGACGAATACGACGATAGGTATGCACTCCAGGATATTCAGATCTATTCCTCATACGGATTTGACGAAGAAGACGTCAAGGCACTCTCGGAGCAGGAGTTTGTCGACTCTTATTTTGCGAGCAAAATGGTAGATGTTTACGCGGAATCGAATGACGGATTCATAACCATTGCGCGACTCGAAGAATTGGAACGCGATATCAACAAATTTGAACTAATAGAAGGGGAGATACCGGATGCGCTGAACGAAGTTTTGGTGCTTGAGGGAGGAGTTTCTCGTGAACATTACAATATCGGCGATGTAATAAAAGTTTATTTGGAGGACGAGGATCTAAAAGAAAGGTTCGGAAGGACGTATCTTAGAGTAACGGGAATCGTCAAGACTCCTTCGTATATGGCCAAGACTCTCGGAACAAGCCTTCTGAAGAACCTCGATCTTGGACTGATAATCTATGCCCCGGGAGAAAACTTTGTTTCGGAATACTATACGACCCTTTATGCCACGACCTCGGGAGCAAGGGACTATGCTTCCTTTGGTGCGGAATACGAAGAATATATGGATGAGATATCGGGCGACATAGATTATTTCACAAAGTCCCAGCAGGACAATCTAAAGGAAAGTCTGCTTGAGGAATACAGAAACGAAATTGCGGAGGGCGAAGAGGAATTAGAAAAGCAAAGGACCGAAGGCCAGCAGAAACTCGACGAAGCAAAGGAAAAGCTTGACGATGCAAACGTGCAGATAGTAGCCGCTGAAACCCAGGTTGAAACGCTCAAGAGCGCGCTTAGCGAAGCGGTCTCTAGACAGGCTGCGCTCGAAAGACAGTATGGCGTAAAGCCAAGAGAGTCGATGAAGGAAATCGAACAGATAGAAAAGAGCGATCCCGAGAAGAGGAATTTTGATGAAATATATTCTGAATTGTCGACTGATTACGGAACATATACGGCGCTTAAGAGAATGTCGGAAACGGATACCGCAGAAGTACAGAGCGCGGGCGACGCAGCGATAGAGCAGGCGCGCACGCAGCTTGCGGGAGCAGATGGAAGAATAGCGGCGTTGGAGTCCGAGCGTGCGGAACTTGAAAGGGAACTTCTCGATCCGGCAACAGAGAACAGCAGGCGAACCGAGATAGCGGCAAGACTTGGGGCTATTGAAGTTTCGATCGCCGAAATTGAAATCGAGAAAGAGGCTTATCAGAGTATCATCTCAAGCTATGAGGAGTTGCAGGAGCAGGATAGTACAAAGACCACTCAGGAGCGCATGGACGAGCTCGACAATAAGTACGGCGGATCGATTGTAGATAAATACAACGAATACAACAGGCTGCAGCAGGACAGAGTAGTATATGAAACGCTGAGGCAGGAGATAGATCTTGCGGATCAGGCCATAGCGATGCTGCAGAGCGAAATATATTCGGCGGAGTCTCAGATAGAAAGCGGTCGCGTCGAATATGAAGAGGGTAAAGAGGAGTATAGGAAGGGACTCATCGAGTTCAACCTTGAGATAGAAAAGGCGGAAGCCGAAATCAAAAAAGCGTATCAGGAGTTGGAGGAGCTCCCTGATGCGGAGTGGACGATCCTGAATAGGGATAACCACTATTCGACATATATGTTTAAGAGCAATGCAAAGCAGATGGGCGCAATCGGAATCTCTCTTCCGATTCTATTCTATCTTGTTGCTGCGCTCGTATGCATGACTACGATGACGAGGCTCGTCGACGAGCAAAGGGGACAGATCGGTGTCTTCCGTGCGCTCGGATTCACAAAGAATCAGGTGATCGGAAAGTATATACTCTATGCGCTTTTGGCTACCACGATAGGAAGTGTGCTGGGTATGATCTTTGGTATGGCCATATTCCCGACGGTTATCTACAATACCTGGAGACTCATGTACGATCTTCCCGCGATGAAACTCGTCATTCCGATCGTAAATGTGTTTATATGCTTTGCGGCGTTCTCCGTACTCATGTCGGTTGTTACGTATTTTGTCGTAAAAAAATCGCTGGACGAAGCGCCGAGTCAGCTCATGAGGCCTAAGGCACCAAAGAATGCCAAGAAGATTTTCTTGGAGTATTTTACCGCGCTGTGGAACAGGCTCTCATTCACTTCCAAGATTACGGCGAGAAACCTCATAAGATACAAGTCAAGATTTATTATGACCGTAATCGGCGTTGCGGGCTGCACGGGACTTCTCGTTGTCGGATGGGGAATAAAGGACTCGATCTCCGGAATCGTTTCTATTCAGTATGGTGATATATTCAATTTTGACAATAGCGTTTACGTTGAGGAGAGTGCGGATATAGAAAAATTCGTCGAGGTGCTGAACGGCAATTTGGACAACGAATATGTTGCGCCTGCGCTGCAGTATGCGTCAAAGGTTTACATTGGAAACGATGATCCGACGATAAACGTGGTCGTCTTGGATGCACGCGATGCGGGCGATGTGCTCAGGCTCAGGAAGACGGATAAGGAAACCGAAATAAAGCTCAAGAACAACGGCGTTATAGTATCCGAGAAGTTCGCTACGAACAACGGAATAAAAAGGGGCGATTATATAACGATTGAATCGGAAGAGGGTATCAAGGCCGAGGTAAAGGTTACGGAAATATGCGAGATGTATTTCCAACATTATGTCTTTATATCGGATGATTACTACTATACGGTATTCGGCGAGCATCCTCATCACAAGATTATCTATGTAAAAAATGAAGTGGGCGAAGATTTTGTGAAGGATATTGAGGATTTGGACGGGTACGAGAGCGTGGTTGACTTCTCTTCGATGATAGAGCAATTCAACAAGATGATCGAGGCGCTCGACTTTATCATCCTGGTTATCATACTTACGGCGGGGTCGCTGGCATTTGTTGTTCTCATGAATCTGACGCAGGTAAATATAAGCGAGCGTATCAGAGAAATTGCGACTCTAAAGGTCCTTGGTTTCCGCGGTGGCGAGGTAGGCTCATATATATCAAAAGAAATATTCCTGCTATCGCTGATAGGGGGCCTGATAGGGCTTCCGCTTGGAGTTTTGGAGCATCACTTTATTATGACGGTAATCAATATGGATATGATTATGTTTGCAAACCAGATCAAATTGCCGACTTTCCTCTATGCCTTTGGTTTAACGATTATATTCACACTGATTGTGCTGATAATGACGAGGAGGCCGCTGAAGAAGATCGAGATGATAGAATCCCTGAAATCGGTAGAGTGATTTGTGGTATAATTAATTTGGGAGGATAGACAGCGTGGCATTCACACATTTACACGTACATACGGAATATAGCCTTTTGGATGGAGCCGCCCGTATCAAGGGCGTTGTTTCGCGTGCGAAGGAACTCGGCATGACATCACTTGCGATTACAGACCATGGAAATATGTTCGGTGTAATCGACTTCTATAAGGAGTGCAATAAGCAGGGAATCAAGCCGCTCATAGGCTGCGAAGTGTATATGGCGCCGCGCACCATGGCAGATAAGGATCCGGATCTGGACAGATACCAGAATCACCTCCTTTTGATTGCGGAAAACAATGAGGGCTATAAAAACCTCATCAAAATAGTTTCCGCCGGATATATCAAGGGCATGTATTATAAGCCAAGGGTGGATAAATCCGTCTTAAGAGAGCATAGGGGCGGAATTATAGCCACATCCGCATGTCTCTTCGGAAAGGTGCAGCAGCTTCTTCTTGCCAGGGATTACGAGGGAGCAAAGGCTGAGGCTATGGAGATGGACGAAATCTTTGGACACGGGAATTTCTTCCTGGAGATTCAGGATCAGGGTCTTGATGACGAGAAGAGGATCAATCCGGATATCATAAGGCTCGGCAAGGAACTCGATATTCCGCTTGTTGCCACGAACGACGTTCACTATATAAGAAGAGAAGACGCAGAGATGCACGACGTCCTTCTTGCGATTCAGACGGCGACGAGTCTCGATGACGAGAAGCGTATGAAGTTTGCGAACGACGAGTTCTATCTCAAGAGCGAAGAAGAGATGAGGGCGGTATTCACGTATGCGCCCGAGGCCTGCGACAATACTCAGCTGATTGCAGACCGCTGCAATGTGACGTTCACATTCGGCGAGTACCATCTTCCGGAATACAATCCGCCTGAAGGAATGACCAATCCCGAGTATCTAAGAAAGCTTACCTATGACGGTCTTGCCAAGAGATATGAGGACATTACCAAGGAACTAAGGGACAGAGTAGAGTACGAGCTCTCGGTGATAGAGTCGATGGGCTTTGTCGAATACTTCCTGATAGTTTGGGACTTTATAGATTTTGCAAAGCGTCAAGGCATCGTGGTCGGACCGGGAAGAGGCTCCGGCGCGGGAAGCCTTGTGGCGTATTGTCTAAATATTACCGACATAGATCCAATAAGATATAATTTGATCTTTGAGAGATTCCTAAATCCCGAGAGAATCTCGATGCCGGACTTTGATATAGACTTCTGTATCGAACGTCGAGGCGAGGTCATAGAATACGTGCGCGAAAAATACGGCGCGGATAACGTCGCGCAGATTATTACCTTTGGTACGCTCAAGGCAAAGGCTGCGGTCAGGGATGTTGCGAGAGCCTACGGCCTCGGCTATGGCGACGGTGACAGAATAGCAAAGGCTATTCCCTTCGATCCAAAGATGACTTTGGAAAAGGCGCTCGCAATGAGTCCGGAATTACGCGATATGTATGAGGGCGAACCGAATGTAAGAAAGATAATCGATATGAGCAGAAAGATAGAAGGCGTTCCGAGAAATGCGTCGACGCATGCCGCGGGCGTTGTAATATCAAAGCTTCCGCTCGATGAATACGTGCCGCTTTATAACGGTGAAAAAGGACCGGCAACGCAGTTCAATATGACTACGATAGAGGAACTGGGTCTTCTCAAGATGGACTTTCTGGGACTCAGAAACCTTACTGTTATTCGCGATGCGCTTGAACTCATAAAAGAAAACTACGGAATTGATTTGGATTTCAAATCTATGGGAGTTGAGGACCCTGCGGTTTACGAAATGATTGCAGAGGGAAATACCATGGGAGTATTCCAGCTTGAATCGGGCGGTATGACGAGCTTTATGAAGGATCTTAAACCGACCTGCTTTGAGGACGTCGTCGCCGGAATTGCTCTCTATCGACCGGGTCCGATGGATTCCATTCCAAAATATATAGCAAACAAAAAGAATCCTGACGGAATTGAATATGTGACGCCAAAGCTTGCGCCTATTCTCGACGTTACCTATGGCTGCCTGATTTATCAGGAGCAGGTAATGCAGATTGTTCGCGATCTCGCCGGATATAGCTACGGAAGATCCGATCTTGTTCGTCGTGCGATGAGTAAGAAAAAGCATGACGTAATGGCAGAGGAGAAGAAGTGGTTCATCGAAGGTAAGACATCTGTGGATCCCGAGACCGGCCAAGAGGTCGTGGAGATTCCGGGCTGCCTTAGAAACGGCATTAGCCGTGAAGCCGCGGAGAGCATATTCTCCGACATGGAGAGCTTTGCTGAATATGCATTCAACAAGAGCCATGCGGCCGCATACGGTGTTGTCGCGTTCCAGACGGGATATCTGAAGAAATACTATCCGGTGGAATATATGGCGGCTCTTATGACGAGCGTAATAGGGGACTCGGGTTCCGTTGCAAAATATATCAATACATGTAAGAGCATGGGAATAGAAGTTCTTCCGCCGTCCATAGAAAAGAGTCAGGCAAAATTCACTGTTGAAGACGGAAAGATAAGATTTGGTCTCTTGGCTATCAAGAATGTCGGGGCGGGTGCGATAGAATCCATCGTAAAATCGCGCGAGGAAAACGGAGTCCCGAGAGATATCTTTGATTTTATGAATAATCTCGATACAAAGGCTGTAAATAGGAAGGCCCTCGAGAGCATAATCAAGGCCGGCGCGCTTGATTGTCTGAATCCGAATAGGGCAGCGCATCTTGCGATATACGAATCGCTTCTCGAGTCGGCGCAGCAGAGTGCAAGGCGAAATGTTGAAGGACAGATGTCGCTCTTCCAGATGGCGGGTGATACGATGAATGCATCGTCGGAGAAGCTGCCGGACGTTGCGAATTTTGACAAGGACGTTCTCATTGCAATGGAAAAGGAAGTAACGGGAGTCTATATTACGGGACATCCCATGGATAAATACAGAGAGTCGATAGAGAGATTCATGACTCTTGAACTTGCGAGTCTCGACGTTGCGGGTGGAGAAGAGGAAGTCGAGAACAACGAGGGATTGGACGTGAACAGCGAGGCCGGAATCAAAACGGTTGACGGACGTCTGCTTTCAGATGGATCGGCCGTAGTTATCTGCGGAATGATCTACGGCATGAAAACCCTTGCAACAAAGAAGGGCGATCTGATGGCCTTTGTCGATATTGAGGATATGACCGGGCGCGGCGAAGTCGTTGTTTTCCCGACTACGTATAAGAATTTTGGCGATATGCTTTCGGACGAGAAATGTCTCGTTATCACGGGCAAGCTGGATTTCAAAGAGGGTGAACAGGCAAAGG
>CACYQX010000004.1:19213-113464 GCA_902776725.1 uncultured Eubacteriales bacterium
CTCGCGGATTCGATTTTTGATATTGAAACCGTGTCGCAGGTGCAGATCGATGAGTCCATTGCGCGCGTAAATGCAAGGGGCGGACGCAGCGTTAAAAAACAGGAGAGCAAGGTTTCAAACGAAGCCGTTAAGATTAGAATTCCCGAAGAAGGAAGCAATATCGGAAGTGCGTCCGTAATGGATGACGAAGAGGCTCTTCGCGAAGTAATGAGGATTATAAATAAGCATAGCGGAAGCCAGCAGGTTCTCATCTATCTGAGAAACGGAAAAATTGTTTCTCCGAATCCCAATGCCGGTGGCGGAGTGAGACCTACGCTGGACTTTGCGGAGGAGATGGCACTCCTGGTCGGAAATGCAAATGTTAAAATTAAAAATATAGCGAGATAAGTATATGCAGGATATGATTGTCTATCTGATATTCATAACGATCGGTGCGGGTCTCGGGTTTTCGGTGCGAAAGAAGCGCGGAAACACGGGACCTATTGGCGTGATATCGTTTGTTAAATCGGTTGCAATCTGCATACTTCTGTTTGTAATGAGTACGCGAATCGGTTCGAACGAAGAGGTCGCAAGCAATCTGGGCACAATCGGTATTTACGGATTTCTTTCTACGGTTATCGTACTTGTGTTTACTACACTTACGGCATTCCTTTTTAGAAAGGCTCTGGGTTTCGACAAAAAGGGAAGGAGCCTAAAGCATATAGCTTCTGAAGAGGATTCCGTGGCGCAGCTTGCGGAAGCGGTCCATGAGCACGAAGTCGCGAATCATCAGGATGAGAAGAACGTGGTGGACAAAACGACTATAATGATCCTTGTCTTTGTTGCTCTTGGAATTCTCTGCGGTCATTTCTTTGTGAACAAGATATTCAGCGACTATGAATATTTTACGAAGCTTGCGTCGATTACCATCAAAGTTTGGCTCACGATTCTGCTGTTCTTTGTCGGGTTTGATCTCGGATACGATGAATCGGGCGGCGGAGACTTTAAGAGCGCAGGCATAAGAATTATATTCTTCCCAATTGCAACGGTGGTTGGTGCGCTGGTCGGAGCGGTAGTTATGTTTTTTGTAATGCCGGTCACTCTCAGGGAGTCGCTTGCCATAGCATCGGGATTTGGGTGGTATAGCCTTGCGCCGGTACTCATAATGGATGCGGGGCATATAACGGCGAGCGCAATATCTTTTCTGCACAATGTAATGCGAGAGCTGTTTGCGATACTCATAGTGCCGTTGGTTGCGAAGCGAGTGGGATATATCGAGGCGGCATGCGTTCCGGGAGCGCCGGGAATGGATATCTGCCTTCCGGCCGTCGAGCGAGCGACAAACAGCACAATAGTTATCTACTCGTTTATCACGGGAACCATAACATCGGCGCTTGTGCCGATACTGGTACCTATATTCATTGGAAATTAAAAAGGACGGCTGAGCCGTCCTTTTTTTATTACATTTCCATTTCCTGAAGGAAGACCTTGTAGCAGCGGTAAGCCTCGTAGATGTCTGCCTTGCTTGATACTTCCCATGGACCGTGCATGCAGAGAACCGCAACGCCGGAATCGATTACGTTCATGCCGTAGTTGGCAAGGATATAGGCGATTGTTCCGCCGCCGCCTTCGTCGACCTTGCCGAGTTCTGCCGTCTGCCAGCCGATTTTGGCCTTGTCGAGGATTTTGCGGATTTTTCCGATGTATTCTGCGTTTGCATCATTGGAGCCGCCTTTGCCGCGGGATCCCGTATACTTGTTGAAGCAGATTCCGCGTCCGAGGAAGGCTGTGTTCTTCTTTTCGAATACTTCGCCGAAGCTCGGGTCAAATCCCGCGCTTACGTCAGATGAGAGAACGCATGAGTTTCTCATGCAGCGCCTGAGGACGATGTCGGAGTATTCGCCCTGAAGGTTCATGAGCTCTACCATTACATCTTCAAAGAATCTGCTTTCCATTCCTGTTGCACCAACGGAGCCGATTTCCTCTTTGTCCGTGAGGAGGCATATGGCCGTGCGATCCGGTGTTTTGCTGTCGAGTAGAGCCATGTAGGATGTATATGCGCAGACTCTGTCGTCCTGTCCGTAGCCGATAATCATGCTGCGGTCAAACCCGAGGTCTCTTGCATATCCTGCCGGAACCACCTCGAGCTCGGCGGAGAGGAAGTCCTCTTCTTCTATCTTGTATTTTTTCTTGAGTATCTCGAGGACATTGGCCTTTACAGCTTCCTTTATCTCTTTGCCTTTCTTTCCGTCCTTTACGAGCGGCTGGCTTCCGATGAGGATGTCGAGCGCTTCGCCTTCGATTACGACGCTGGCGGTCTTGCTCATCTGCTTTGCAGAAAGGTGAATCAAAAGGTCTGTTACGCAGAATACGGGGTCGTCAGGGTCATCGCCGATTGCGATGTTGACGACTTTTCCGTCCTTCTTGGCAACTACGCCGTAGATGGCCAGTGGCATGGTTACCCACTGATATTTTTTGATTCCGCCGTAATAATGAGTATCGAGATAGGCAAAGTCCGCGCTCTCATATAGCGGGTTCTGTTTAACGTCCATTCTCGGTGAATCGATATGAGCTCCCAGGATGTTCAGACCTTTTTCAAAGGGCTGCTTTCCGATGATGCCCATAACGAGGAGTTTGTTCATTTGGTGAATATAGAATTTGTCGCCGGGATTGAGCGGAGTTCCTGCTTTGATCGCTTTTGCAAGGTCTATTGCGCCCGCTTCCTTTGCGTCTTTTATTGCGTAGTCCACGCAGAGTCGCTCTGTCTTTGCTTTGCTTAGGAAATCCTTATAGGCTTCCGAAAGCTTATTCATTTCCTTTAGCTGTTTTTGGTCGTAGGTCTTCCAAATATTTTTTCTTTCCATATATATCCCTCCGTGTTACCAAGGGCTCGAATAGGTCTTCAAGCCCATCAAGAAAATTATATATAAAAAGAAGGCTTATTTCAATCTGAATGGCTTTCAAAATGAAAACTAAAGGAGTATAATGAAGAGACACATTAAAAAGAAGGAGAAAAGTTATGATTAAACTAGCGATTAACGGATTTGGCCGTATTGGCAGAATGGCCTTCAGGAAAGTGTTTGAAGACCCTGAGTTTAAGGTGGTCGCGATTAACGACCTGACAACCCCGGAGATGCTTGCATATCTCCTGAAGTACGACAGCGTACAGAAGAAGTTTGAGCATTATGTGGATTATGATAAATACGAGAAAGAGGAAGGCGCGGTTACCCCTGCGGGATGCCTTAAGGTTGAGGGCGAGGAGATTCCAATTTACGCAGAGGCGGACGCGGCAAATCTTCCGTGGAAGGAACTTGACGTAGACATCGTGCTTGAGTGTACGGGCTTCTATACGAGCAAGGCTAAGTCGCAGGCTCATATAGACGCGGGTGCAAAGAAGGTTATTATCTCAGCGCCTGCGGGAAATGATCTTCCGACAATCGTATATGGCGTAAACCACGAGACGCTTAAGAAGGAAGATAAAATCATCTCCGCTGCAAGCTGTACGACAAACTGCCTGGCACCGATGGCAAAGGCACTAAACGGTTACAGGGAGCTCAGAACCGGCTTTATGACGACTATTCACGCATATACCGGAGATCAGATGCTTCTCGACGGACCGCATAAGAAGAACGATTTTAGACGTGCAAGAGCAGGAGCTATCAATATAGTTCCAAACAGCACGGGAGCGGCAAAGGCTATAGGCCTTGTAATTCCGGAGCTTGACGGAAAGCTCATAGGCTCTGCGCAGAGAGTTCCTGTTGCTTCGGGATCAATAACAATACTTGATGCCACTTTAAAGGACGAGACGGATTCCGTATCCGTAGAGGGAATCAACGAGGCTATGAGAGCGGCTGTTGACGAATCCTTTGGATACACAGAAGAAGAAATCGTTTCGAGCGATATAATCGGAATGTCCTATGGTTCGCTCTTTGATGCGACACAGACGCTCGCACAGCGCTGCGGAACACATATCTACGAGGTAAGAGTAGTTGCGTGGTATGACAACGAAATGAGCTATACCTGCCAGATGATAAGAACAATGAAGTATATGGCAAAGCTCATCTAGCCGGGATTGCAAAAGAAACACGGCAACGAGGTACAAATGAACAAAAGCGTATTTATTACAGGCGGCTCCAGAGGAATTGGGGCCGCTTGTGTCAAGAAGTTTGCAGAAGAGGGATGGAACGTAGCCTTTACATATAAAGAAAACGAGGAGGCTGCGTCGCACGTTCTGAAAGAAGCTGAAGCAGCCTCAGGGGATGGGCTTGCTATTTCTATACAGATCGATTTGACACCGTCAAAATCAAGAGATGTCTATGACGATGTGGCTACAGCAATTAAAAATGCAAAGACCTATTTTGGAATCAAAGCATTTGATACTGTGATCTGTAATGCCGGAATAGGCGTAAGCAACCTGATAACGTATATGGAAGCCGCGGAAGTTGAAGATATAATAGGAATAAACCTGACGGGTTCTATTCTTACGGCAAAGGCTGCGCTTTCGGATATGATAGCGGAAAAGAGCGGAAACATAATAATAATGTCTTCCATACTCGGAAGGCGTGCAGGATCGTGTGAAGCTGTGTATTCCGCATCAAAGGCGGGGCTCATCGGTTTTGGAAGGAGTTTGGCTGCAGAGGTTGGTCCTTCGGGAATAAGGGTAAATGTAATTGCTCCGGGAGTTATAGATACAGATATGTGCGCAAACTTTAGCGAAGAAACAAGAGAGCTTCTTAGGAGCGAGACCCCGCTCGATAGATTGGGCGTGGCGGAAGATATTGCAGGCATGGCATTATTCCTATCGAGCGACGAGGCGAGCTATATCACGGGACAGGTGATAGGGATAGACGGAGGATTTAAGATTTAGTTTTGGATTTGATTTGATTTGATTTTGATTTGAGGCTCCTCTTGCTGTAAGAGGAGCTTTAAAAGGCTCGAATATGATGAATATCTATAGAATTGCAAATAGCGAAAAAGGTTTGGAAAGCCACGAAATCGAGGAGGCGCTCGTCGAATCTTTGGACGGAAGAAGTCTAAAGAATGTTTTGATTTTGCCGCCGGATTTTACGCGCTATCATTCAAATGCAGGCTTCATCACAAATTATTATTATCATTATCTTACGGACAGAGGATGCAACGTGGATCTTCTTCCGACGCTGGGCACTCATGTTCCGATGACGTCGGAGCAGATTAAAGGAATGTACGGCGATATTCCGTTTGAGAAGTTTATTCCGCACGACTGGAGAAATGATGTAATCAAAATCGGCGAGGTCCCGGCAGATTATATGAAGGAAATAAGCGACGGCACATGGACCGAGGCTGTTGAGGTTGAGATAAACAAAATAGTGTTGGATCCGAAATACGATCTCGTTATTTCTCCGGGGCAGGTTGTTCCGCACGAGGTTGTAGGAATGAGCAACCACGCGAAGAATCTCTTTGTCGGTGCGGGCGGAGCTTCCATTATAAACAGCAGTCATATGGTTGGCGCCGTTTACGGCATGGAAAAGATGATGGGAAAGGCCGATACGCCCGTAAGAAGGATTTATGACTATGCGCTTGAGCATTTCTTGGATAAGCCTGTATTGTTCGTTCTTACGGTTACGACCGCGCCTTATGGCGAAACTCTTACGCACGGGCTGTTTATAGGCGAGGATAGGGATTGCTTTGAGAAGGCCGTAGAACTTGCGCAGGAGAAGAATATAGACTTTGTTGAGACGGGAATAAAGAAATGCGTTGTATATCTGGACCCGGAAGAGTTCCAGAGCACATGGCTCGGAAACAAAGCCATCTACAGGACGCGCATGGCGATTGCGGACGGCGGAGAACTCATAATACTTGCGCCTGGTGTTGATAGATTTGGAGAAGACGAGCAGGTAGATAAGTTAATAAGAAAATACGGATACAAAGGAACGCCGCATATTATGGAATGCTTGGTCAACCAAGATCTGCGTGAGAACCTGAGCGCGGCTGCGCATCTGATACACGGATCGTCGGAGGGAAGATTCTCAATAACATATTGCGTAAAAGAGATAAGCAAAGAAGAGATTGAGAGCGTAGGATTTAAGGCCGAGGCTTTCGATTTGGCGGTAGAAAAATACAATCCCGATAAATTGGTCTACGGATATAATATAGTGGAAGGAGAGGAAATCTACTATATACCTAACCCGGCACTCGGTCTATGGATTAACAAGGAAAAATTCAATAACTGATTCGTATAGTTGTCTTTATGGATGATGCTTTACGAAAACTCGGAGAATAGTCTCCGAGTTTTTTTATGTCTTTTGTTTTCCATTATGCAATGAGGTAAGGGGAAATTATCTTACTTTATTCGGTACTGTGTCGTAGGTAATGAAGAAAGATAATAACAGATAGATAACACTAAAATCACAGTAAAATAACGTAGGAATAACGCAAGGATAACGTAACGATAACGTATAGGAAAGTAACACTTTGCGCTAAAAAGTAACACTTTTAGTAACACATATGGTAAAAGTGTTACTAAAAAGTGCAAAATTCGTTACCTGTTTTTATTTTTTCGTTAAAAATGGAACAAATGCCTATAAACATTGAAATTTCAGTATATAGAGGTTACGCACCCTGATTGCTGATTGACAATATATAACAATATCTCCCTTTATTATCCATAAAAATGGGAAAATTCCCGTTTTTTTTGAAAAAAATGCTACCAAAGTGTGATTTATGTGGTAACATAATGGTGACGAAAGGATAACGCTTCAGAAACAAAACGATAACAAAACAGTAATGAAGCGTAACACTTCGGAAACTGAATTAGAAATTAGGAATTAGGAATATAAAAGCGCGAAAGCGCGAACGTAACGGGAGGAAACAAAATGAAGACTAAGAGAAATAACAGAGTAGCAAAGATCGCGTTCACACTGCTGATTGTTGTTACTTTATTTTTTAGCATCGGAGCTGGATACCAGCCGGCAGAGGGAAGCTCAATCATTTCCCAGACAATAGCTAAGTACGACGCACTCAAGGTTGTAGCTGATGCACTTTACTTCGAAGTTGCCGACGTAGAAACAGTAGCAGCAGTAGAGAGCAAGGGTCTTACAGAAGTTACAACAGTAAGCCAGAAAGCTACAGAAGAAAAAGAAGAAATCGAAACAGTAGAAGAGACTGTTGAAGAAACAGTAGTAATAGAAGAAACAGTAGAAACAGTTAGCGCAGTAGTTGAGACAAAGACAGTAAGCACTCAGGTAGCTAACGATACAGCAGCAGCTGAAGCAGCAAGAAAGGCTGAAGAAGAAGCAGCAGCTGAAGAAGCAGCAAGAAGAGCTGAAGAAGAAGCAGCAGCAAAGGCAGCAGCTGAAGAAGCAGCAAGAAAGGCTGAAGAAGAAGCAGAAGCAGCAAGAAGAGCTGAAGAGGAAGCCGCAGCAGCCGCAGCAGCAACACCTTCCGTACAGGAATGGTCAATCGGTCTTCCGGGTGGAACAATGAACTACTACCTCGGAATCGGATACGATGATCTTTGCTACAACCTCCAGAGCCTCATCGACCAGGGTTACATCGTAAAGTACAACAATTACTTTGCAGGACATAATCCGGGAGCTATGGGACACCTTTCCGGAATCGGCGTTGGTTCCACAGTAAGAGTATCCTGGGGCGGCGGAGACTACAGAGACTACACAATCGTATCCCATACAACAGGTTCCGGAAGCTTTGCAGACGTAAACTTCCCTGGATACGGAAACCTTTGGGACATCGTTCAGAGCGGCGGATTCGTAATCCAGTTCTGCATCAATGGATCCAACAACTTCTTCCTCGGATATTAATAAAAACATTAAACAGTTAGTTTCCTAATCCTTTATACATAAAACCAACCGTTACGGTTCCTAATGCTAATTCCTAAAAAACCTAATGTCGGTCCTCCTAATGCCGACAAACCTAATGCCTTAGTTGTTTAAAGCAATCCAAAGCCTTAGATAACATACAATATGTATAAAGAATTGTAGAACAAAGAAAAGGAGTTCAAAGGAACTCCTTTTCTTATGCCTGGGGCAATCTAAAAGGGCGCTTGTCTTGCGCCCTTTGATTGTTTGGTTTAGTACCATCTGTTGTTCTGGAAGAAGCTCCATGCTGCAGATGGTGATCCATATCTACCTGCTATATAGTCCAGACCCCACGCTACCTGTACGTATCCGTTGGTTTCCCAATCATCTCCGTGGGATGCCATCTTGCTTCCCGGGAGTGCCTGAGGTATTCCGTATGCTCCGGAGTACCTATTGGTTGAGTAGGGGTTCCATCCCGACTCGCGGTTCCAAAGATTTACCAGTGCATTGAAGTCATCATCTGTCCATCCGTAGAGTGGGAAGAGGCTGTAAGCGTATTCCTGATAGCTGCCATCGAATGTAACTGTGGTTACCGTCTCTGTCTCTTCTACCTCTGTTGTCTCTTCTTCAACCGTCTGAGCTACTGTGGTTTCTTCTTCAACCTTTGTGGTTTCTGCCTGGTATACGGTAGCGGTTTCCTCGACCTCATTGGTCATTGTTCCATATCTTACGATTTGGGTTTGAGGAGCCGATTCTTCTACAGTCTTTATTAAATTTTTAGATTCCACTTTGCCGCCGGATCTCTTCACCAGATACGTATTGATCGTAGTACCGGTGACGCCGTATTGTTCAATCTCTTCTTCGCCTTCATACATACTGTTGTCGGCAACATACTCGGTCTCATAAGGAACCTCGACCGTCTCGGTTTCTTCCGCATAAGACACTCTTCTAATCGTTACAACAGCTCCATTTGTCAACTTTGTGTCGAGGGAAGGCTCTATGATGTCGTTCCCTCCGAACGTGACGCCGACGTAATCCATGAGTTCTCTAACCGTGCAATTGCCGGTGTAGACAAAATCAGTTATATCGTCAACATTCAACGTAAATGTTGAAATTGGAGTCTCTACAGGTATATATGTTACCGCGCTGGCCGGTGTTGCGACCACTTCGGCAGGTGCTGACGAACGAGGTACAGTTCCTGCCTGAGCAAGTGGTGTTTTGCCGGTCTCCATGGTATATATAACCGCAGAGCATAGTATGATGGCAAGTAAGAGTACGGCGATAAGCACAGCCTTAAAGCGGGCTCTTATCACTTTCATACAATTACCTCCATTTGGTAATTCTTAAGATTTCTTAAGAACTTCGTGCATTGTATCATAGAGGGAGCAAAAAGTCAAAGCAACAAATTTTACCATTTTTGCCCCAACAACCACATATTCCGCTCGACTTAAAGAGGCATACACAAGATACAGTAAGGCTCTCTATGCACTGGGACTATGCAAATGCCCATAAATCAGTTAAAATAGAGCAGTCGGGAAAGCCGCACGACATAAATTTTATAATCTAAAAGAATTGCGGCTTACCCAAAAACTAAAGAAGAAAGGGTATTTCAATGAAAGACGAAACAAAATGCCTGCATTCAGGCTATACTCCAAAGAATTCTGAGCCCAGGGTGGTTCCTATAGTTCAGAGCACGACCTATGTGTTTGATTCCACGGAGGACGTTGCTGCCGTATTTGATGAGCCGACCAAGGCTCTTATCTATTCTCGCTTCGCCAACCCCACGGTTATGGCCGTAGAGGCCAAAATCGCTGATTTGGAGGGCGGAATAGGGGCAATGTGCACCAGCAGCGGCCAGGCGGCAAATCTCCTCTCTATCCTCAATCTATGCAAGGCTGGGGACAGCTTTATAAGCGCGGCCGAGATTTACGGTGGAACCATCAATCTCTTCCACGTAACGCTTAAGAAACTAGGAATAGAGTGCATATCCGTTCCTGCGGACATCAGCGCCGAGGATCTCGATAAGGCCTTTAAGCCGAATACCAAGGCGGTATTTGGCGAGACTATAGCAAATCCTGCGCTAACGGTTCTGGACATAGAGAAGTTCGCAAATGCTGCACATAAGCATGGCGTTCCGCTAATCATGGACAGCACTTTTGCGACACCGGTTCTTTGCAAGCCGTTTGAATACGGTGCGGATATCGTGACGCATTCCACGACAAAGTATATGGACGGCCACGCTGTTCAGGGGGGCGGTGTAATTGTTGATAGCGGAAACTTTGATTGGACCAACGGGAACTTCCCGGACTTCACGGAGCCGGACGAATCATATCACGGAACAATATATACCGAGACTTACGGAAAGGCCGCATACATCATCAAAGCTCGCATGCAGCTCATGAGAGACTTTGGTTGCTATCCGGCAGCTCACTCGGCATTCCTGCTCAATATGGGTCTCGAGACCCTTGCGCTCAGGATGCCAAAGTACTGCGAGAACGCAATCAAGGTTGCAGAGGTTCTTAAGGCATCCGACAAAGTTGAGAGCGTAAGCTATCCGGCTCTCCCCGGCGACAGCCAGTACGAGCTCTACAAGAAGTACCTCAAGGGAGGAAGCGGAGTTATATCCTTTGTTATCAAGGGCGGCCGCGACGCTGCCATAAGATTTATGGACAGCCTCAAGCTCGCATCGAACGAGGTCCACGTTGCGGATATCAGAACCTGCGTGCTTCACCCTGCGAGCGAAACGCATAGACAGCTCACCGAGGAGCAGCTTGCGGCGGCGGGAATCAATGCCGGCATGGTTAGATTCTCCGTAGGACTCGAAAACATAGACGATATTTTAGAAGACTTGAACCAGGCCCTTGCGGCGGTATAAAAGACGGTATAAGAAAAGAGGTTACTGATGAAGAAGAGACTTGTTGTTACAATTGTTTTGATTGCGCTTGTGGCTACTTTGCTTGCGGGCTGTGCCAAGAAGGAAGTTACGCTCGAGAGTTTTGTCAAGGATAATCCTTCGGAGGAGGCCGCGCTGGAAGAGCTTACGGCCAACGATCCGAACGCTTCGATTGAATTCGAAGGAAATATAATGCGCATAATCTACAAGGTAGAGGATTCCACAATAACAAAGGATATACTCGACCCTGCGCTGGAAATGATGGCTGCCACCTTTAACGGAATCGCGCAGGACCTCGTAAAGAGCACGGGCATCGAGGGTATTCAGATTGAAATCGTCTATAAGGACGCGGAAGGCAAGGACATAACGAGCAGAGTCTTCGAATAAGTTATTGATTAAGTCTAAGCAAGAATGAACGATTATCAGAAGTACATCAGAAATTTCAGCATAATTGCCCATATCGATCACGGCAAATCGACGCTCGCGGACAGGATCATCGAAAACACCGGTCTTGTCGCCGAGCGCGATATGAAGGAGCAGTTTCTGGACAATATGGAACTGGAGCGCGAGCGTGGAATCACAATCAAGCTCCAGACCACCAGGCTCGTTTTCAAATCAAAGGACGGAAACGAGTATATCCTGAACCTAATCGACACGCCGGGTCATGTGGATTTTAACTACGAGGTATCCCGCAGTCTCGCTGCGTGCGAGGGTGCGGTTCTTGTTGTAGATTCAACTCAGGGCGTCGAGGCACAGACCATGGCCAATGTCTATCTGGCGCTGGACGAGGACCTTGAGATTCTTCCTGTTCTGAATAAAATCGATCTTGCGAGCTCGCGTCCCGATGAGACCAGAGAAGAAATAGAAGAGATGATCGGAATAGACGCCTCCGAGGCGCCGCTTGTTTCGGCAAAGGAAGGAATCGGAATAACCGAGCTTCTCGAAGCCATCGTAGAGAAGATTCCCGCGCCGAACGGAAACCCATCAGGGAAATTAAAGGCACTTATATTTGACTCAATCTACGATAATTATAAAGGCGTTGTGATCTACACGCGCATATTTGATGGCGAGGTCAAGGTAGGCGATATGATTCGCCTGATGAGCACCAAGAAGAAATACGAAGTTACCGAGGTCGGCGTAATGGCTCCGGGACATGTTCCGGTTAAGTCACTAAAGGCCGGCGACGTTGGATATATCTGCGCGAGCATCAAGCAGGTAAAGGACGCACGCGTGGGCGATACCATAACTTTGGACAATGCGCCGACGGAGGAGCCACTCCCCGGATATAAGCGCGCGCAGTCTATGGTTTACTGCGGTATCTACCCCGCGGAGGGCGAGAAATACGAGGGCGTAAAGGATGCGCTCGAAAAGCTTCAGGTGAACGATGCTGCGTTTGAATTCGAGCCCGAGACATCGACGGCACTCGGATTTGGTTTCCGCTGCGGGTTTTTAGGTCTACTCCATATGGAGATAATCGTGGAGAGACTCGAGCGTGAGTTCGATCTCGCGGTGATTACCACATCTCCGAGCGTAGTATATAAGGTGGTTCGTTCAGATGGAACCGTCGAGATGATTCAGAACCCGACCAACCTTCCGTCGCCGACGGAGATAGACCATATAGAAGAACCGATCGTAAAGGCTGACATCATGATTCCAAAGGAATACGTCGGCTCAATCATGGAACTCTGCCAGAAGCGCCGCGGCGTTATGCAGCATATGGAATATATAACAAAGGACAGGGTTACGCTCCACTACGAGCTTCCACTGAACGAGGTAATATACGATTTCTTTGATGCGCTCAAATCCAAGACTCGCGGCTACGGCTCGCTCGACTACGAGTTTATACGCTATCAGAAATCGCAGCTCGTCAAGATGGACGTATTGCTGAATAAAGAAATCGTGGACGCATTCTCGATGATAGTTCACGAGTCCGAGGCCTACGAAAGAGGGCGTTTCGTCTGCAAGAAACTAAAAGAAGTTATTCCAATGCACCAGTTTGAGGTGCCCGTTCAGGCCGCCATCGGCCAAAAAGTAATCGCCCGCGAAACCGTGCGCGCTTACCGAAAGGACGTAATCGCCAAATGCTACGGCGGTGACATTTCGCGTAAGAAAAAGCTCCTCGAAAAGCAAAAAGAGGGTAAGAAGCGCATGCGCCAGTTTGGACGCGTCGAGGTTCCGCAGGAGGCGTTTACGGCGGTTCTCAAATACGATGATGACAAATAATCTAGGAATCTACATCCACATACCGTTTTGCGTTAGAAAGTGCCCGTATTGCGGGTTTCTTTCTGCGCCGGTTTGTGATGAGGCGGAGTTTGCCGCGTATAAGGCGCGGCTTGTTGATGAGATAAAGTCGTACGAGGTTGGCCCGGGGAACGATGCTCTGCGGCGTACGGTCGACAGCATATTTATCGGTGGCGGCACACCGTCCATTATGCCCGCAGAATATATCGCGGAGATCTTATTGGTAGTCAATAATAAGTTTTATGTAACATCAGACTGCGAAATCACAATGGAAGCCAACCCCGGAACCTTAACCGAGGAAAAACTTTTTCAATTGGGGACGAAAATCAACAGACTGTCCATCGGCGTCCAGAGTTTTGATGACGAGGTGCTGAGAACTCTCGGAAGAATTCATACTGCCGAGGAGGCCGTAGAAGCCTTTAAAATGGCGCGTTCCGCAGGATTCACCAATATCAATATTGACCTCATGTTTGGCATTCCGCAGCAGACGATGAAGCAGTGGACCGACACTCTCGAGAAAGCAATAGCGTTAAATCCCGAGCACATAAGTTTTTACAGCTTGCAGATTGAAGAGGGTACGCCGTATTATAAGAAGTTCATGGCAGGGGACTTTGATGAACTCCCGGAGGAAGTTGATCGCGATATGTACCATACGGCGATAAGAATTCTTAAGGACGCGGGTTACAAGCATTACGAAATCAGCAATGCCGCCAAGCCGGGCTTTGAGTGCAGGCACAATCTTAAGTATTGGACAGGGCAGGAGTATATCGGTTTTGGCGACAGCGCTTCATCGTATATAAGGGCGGATGCAATCGCGGACGGAAGCAAAGCCATAGAATCCTCGTATATCGGCGGCATGCGCTATACTATGATGAACGGCGAGAAAACCGACGTACACGTGAACAGCAAGTTTGACGATATGTCAGAGTTCGCGTTCACGGGGCTTAGGCTTACGCGTGGAATTAACTACGGCGAGTTCAAGAGCCGATTTGGGATTGATTTCAGAGATGCATTTTCCGACAGATGGAATGAGCTCAGTGAATTCTTTGATAGCGGCGCGCTTAAAGAGTACGTCTCAAACGAAGGCGAGCCGACATCTCTTGTAATCACCGAAAAAGGAATCGATATTTCAAACCGCATCATGGCGGTATTCGTATAGACGATATGAACACCTTTGAACGCATATATGAAATAGTGGATATGATACCGCGCGGTAAAGTCGCGACCTACGGTCAGATTGCCAAACTACTTGGAAATCCGCGCATGTCGCGAGTGGTGGGTTACGCGCTCCACGTCAATCCCGATCCCGAGCACATACCCTGCTACCGCGTAGTAAACAGATTCGGGGAGGTGTCTCCGGCCTTTGCTTTTGGCGGTCCGAACCGCCAACGCGAGCTCCTCGAAGCGGAGGGCATAGAATTCATCGGCGAGCGCGTCGACATGGAAAAACACCTTTGGCGCGAATGATGTGCGAGAGTGATATAATTGTAATAATAAAATAGTAGGAGGAAACCCGATGAAATTCAAAATGATTCACGAGAACTATAATGTTCGGGATCTCAGTAAGTCACTAGAATTTTACAAGAAGGCGCTTGGGCTGGAGGAGAAGCGCAGAAAGGAAGCGGAGGACGGCTCCTTTATAATCGTTTATATCGGAAACGAGGAGAGCGAGTTTGAGCTTGAGCTCACGTGGCTCGCGGACCATCCGGATAAATACGATATCGGTGAAGAGGAATTCCACCTTGCGTTCAGAACGGATGATTATGAGGCGGCACATAAGCTCCACGAGGAGATGGGCTGCATTTGCTACGAGAATCCGAATATGGGCATCTACTTTATCCAGGATCCGGACGGCTACTGGCTCGAGGTGATTCCGACGCGCAGATAGATTTAATTATGGAAAACAGAAGCAAAACAATAGTAAAAACAAGCATCATTGGTATTGTGGCGAACGTCCTATTGGCCACGTTTAAGGCGGCGGTAGGCTTCCTTTCCAATTCAATCGCAATCGTTTTGGATGCGGTAAACAACTTGAGCGACGCGCTCTCTTCCGTGATAACCATAGTCGGTACCAAGCTTGCCGGAAGGAGTCCGGACAAAAAACATCCGCTAGGGCATGGACGCGTTGAATATCTCACCGCGATGGTGATAGCGGTGCTCGTAATATATGCGGGAATCACATCTCTCATCGAATCGATTAAGCAGATAATCAATCCGGAGACTCCGGAATATAAGACGGTTACTCTAATAATCGTCGCGGCTTCGGTAATCGTAAAGATTCTTCTCGGGCGCTATGTAAAATCCGTAGGGGAGAAAGTCAATTCAGATTCGCTCATAGCTTCCGGTACCGACGCTACGATGGACGCAATCATCTCCGCATCTACCCTTGTTGCGGCGCTCATATTTATATGGAAAGGACTTAGCCTTGAAGCATACCTCGGCGCCATTATCGCGCTTGTAATTATCAAGGCCGGTATCGACATCTTCAGAGAAACCATCTCGCAGATAATAGGGGAGCGCGTAGATTCGGATTTGGCAAAGGACATCAAAAAGAGCATCTGCGAGTTTGAGGATGTATCCGGTGCCTACGACCTGGTGCTCCATAGCTATGGACCGGACAGGCTAATGGGTTCCGTACATATCGAGATCCCCGACTACTATACGGCGGATAAAATCGATACCCTGACGAGGCGTATCCAGAAAAAGATATTTGATGAACACGGAGTCGTGATTACGGCGGTGAGCATCTATTCAATAAATACCAAGGACGATGCGGCGCACGAGATAAAAAACGAAGTCATGAATATAGTTATGGAACACGAGGGGCTGATTCAGGTTCACGGTTTCTATCTGGATATGAAAGAAAAAACAATGACGTTCGATATGATTATCGATTTCAATGCGGACCGTGAAGGCGTATATAATCACATACTCGAAGAGATAAAAGAAAAGTATCCGGAGTACTCGGTGCATATACAATTGGATTCGGATATAAGCGATTAACAAAAACTGTTGAGGAGGCAATGATGTTCAGAGAAATAAAGAGATTTAAGCAGGCGCTTTCGCAGGAGGAATGTGTTGAAATACTCCAGAATGAGGTTCGTGGAGTGCTGTCGGTACTCGGTGATGAGGATTATCCTTATGGAATGCCGATCAATCATTGGTACAACCCGGAGGATGGCAAAATCTATTTCCACGCAGGCCCGGGCGGGCATAGAGAAGATGCTATCAAGAACCACGACAAGGTTTCTTTCTGCGTATATGATAGCGGATACAGAAAAGAAGGCGACTGGGCGTTAAACATCAAAAGCGTCATCGTCTTTGGTCGTATGAGCATAGTCGAGGACAAAGAACTCGCGCTCAATTCGATAAGGGCTCTAAGTCACAAATTTACCTCGGATGACGAATACATCGAGGAAGACATAGTTAGGAATGGAAACATTGTGGTTTGCCTATGTCTTACGCCTGAACACATCACGGGAAAACTCGTAAACGAGTCCTAATATGGGTAATATCAAAACATAATAAATCCACCATATATTGTTATTATAACGTTGTTAATAGGGATATTTTGTGGTAAAATGATATGCGGTGTAAACCGCATATTTTTTGGAGAAAAACATGGCTATTTCGGATATCGCACCCGTGAGTTTTATAGGTGGAAAGCTGGTTATACTAGACCAAAGCAAGCTCCCGGGCAAGGAAGAAAGAATCGAATTAAAATGCAAGGAGGACGTTTGGAAGGCGATAAACGGTCTCAGAGTTCGCGGTGCGCCGGCAATAGGTATCACTGCGGCTTACGGCCTCTATGTTTCGATGCGCCATGAATTAAAATCCGTCAAGGCATCCGGAAATGATTTTAGAGACAAACAGGTTTTCGGAGATATTCTGAAGGAGTGCCGGGACTATATCGCTACGGCGAGACCAACCGTATCCAATCTGACTTGGGCGCTCGATAGACTTGTGAACGCATTCAAGAATTCTCATCCAAAGGACGTGCGTGAGGCTGCGGAAATTCTGCTTAAGGAAGCCGATGCAATAAGAATGGAAGATGAGGCTGCCTGTGAAGCTATGGGATTAAGCGGGCTCAAGCTTTTGAAACCGGGCATGGGAATTCTTACTCATTGCAATGCGGGTGCACTTGCAACTTCGGGCTACGGAACGGCGCTGGCTCCGGTCTATATGGGGCATGAGCGAGGATATATGTTCAGGGTCTATGCGACGGAGACGAGGCCGCTTCTTCAGGGAGCGCGTCTAACCACCTGGGAGTTGGAAAAAGTCGGAATGGACGTTACGCTAATATGCGACGATGCCGCGAGCATCGCTATGAGCAATGGTATGATCAATGCCGTACTCGTCGGCTGTACGCGCATCGCGGCAAACGGCGATGTTGCGGCAAAGGTGGGCACATCGGCGCTCGCGATTCTCGCAAAGGCATACGGAATTCCGTTCTACGTATTTGCTCCGACATCTACGATAGATTTTAAGACGCCAACCGGTGACGACATAGAAATAGAGCGAAGAGACGGAAGGGAAATAACGGACATGTGGTACGGCGAAGAGGTTGTACCGGAAGGAATTAAATGCTATAATCCTGCCTTTGATATAACAAAGGCGGAGTATATAACCGCAATCATTACCGAGAAGGGAGTAGTGCGCCCGCCTTATGCGGATGGACTAAGACAAGATGAGCTATAAAGTAAGTTTGCCGACGTTCGAGGGGCCTTTTGACCTTTTGGTCTACCTCATCGAAAACGCGAAAATGAGCATATACGATATCCAGATTTCCGTAATCACGGAGCAGTACATGGATTACATCGAAAAGATGCAGGCCATGGACTTTACCGTGGCTGCGGAGTTTATGGTGCTCGCGGCAACGCTTATAGACATCAAGTCTCGCATGATCCTTCCGCGCTATTCGGAGGTTGGCGAAGAGGGCGAGGTCGTTGAAATCGATCCTCGTACCGATCTCGTAGCAAAGCTTATCGAATACAAGAAGTACAAGGACCTCGCGGAAATATTGAGAGAGGCGGCGTCCGAGGCTGCGCTTGTTTACGACAAGCCGCAGGAGGATATTTCGCAGTATACGGATAATCCGGATGAGTACCTGTCGCTGTCGCTCGACAAATTTGTAACGGCTTTTGAAGAATTCTTGCAGCGTGAGAAACGTCTCGCGGATGTCAAGGCGCATTATCAAAGAGTAGAGCGCGAGAAGGCGACTATCGAAAGCCGAATCGGATTTATAAGAAACAAGCTTAGGAATGTAATCTCGCAGGGTCTCAAGAAACTTTCGATACGTGAACTGATTCCGAACAAGAAGGACAAATACGATGTAATCGTTACATTCGTTTCGGTCTTGCAGATGATGAAGGATAGGCTTCTCGACGCGGAACAAAAACGAAACTATGCGGATATATTGGTTAAACCTTTCCGCGCAACACCGATTGCGGACGATCCTGACGACGGACTCATAAATGCGGGTGAACCGAACGATCCGGCACCGAGCAGATATAAGAGGATAGCGGACGAGACCGAGGCCAGGATCAACATAGTGGAACGCAGCCGCAAGCGTAAAGATGCCGATATGACAATAGTTCAGAGGGCAAAGGAAATCGACAAGGCATCGGCAAGCGTAACAGCGATTATAGACGCATACGAAAAAGAAAAACGCGAGGCTGAAGAGGCTGCAAAGGCTGCGGAGGCTGCGGAGACAGAGACTGCAGCGACTGCGGAGACAGAAACTGCAGAGGCTGCAGCGAGCGAGGAAGTTGTAAATCAGGAAGAAAGTGCGGAGAAGAGCACGGAGGAGAATATAGATGGCGGTCAGCAAGAGAGTTAAATCGGCTTTAGAGGCTTTGATGTATATATGGGGTGAGCCACTTGATCCAAAGTCGGCGGCGGAGGCCTGCGATATTACCCGCGAGGAAGCAAAGGAAGGTTTCTACGAACTGCAGAAGGAATACGATCAGGAAGGTCGCGGTCTTATGATCAGGCAGGTCGGAAAAGGTTTTCAGTTTGCTACGAGACCTGAAAATGCGGACTATATAGAGAAGCTCTGCACACCTGTAAGGATGAGAAAGCTTTCGCAGGCGGCCCTCGAGGTACTTGCGATTATCGCGTACAAGCAGCCTGTAACAAAATCCGAAATAGACGGAATCCGTGGAATAAAATGCGACAGAATTATAGAGGGTCTTATGAAGAAGGAACTCATTCAGGAACTCGGTCGCTCAACGGGAATAGGTCGCCCGATCCTCTACGGAACGACGGATACATTCCTGAAGAACTTCGGATTCACCAATCTAAAAGAACTTCCCGAGATTGAAGATATCGAAGAAGTTCTCGCTATGGATGAAAGCGATTATGAGATGCCGCCGAACCTTCAGGTTAGCTTGGACGATGTTGAGAATGCAGAGGCCGGAATATTCGGTTACGCGGAGGCAGCTGATGCTACCGCTGAAGAAGTAAACGACTCCGAAGTCGTGCCGGAAGGCGGAAACGACGAAATGTGATTATGACTCGATAGAGATTTTGAGCGAGGGCGATGAGCCCTCGTTTTATGTGGCGCACAATCGTTGATTTGTTGTAGAATATTAAAGGGGTTATATCTCTAAGGTTTTGAGCGTTAAGGAGATGCGCCTTGGAAAAGAAAATCATACTTGCAAGTAAATCGCCAAGAAGAATCGAGCTGCTTACAAAAGCCGGCTTTGATGTTGTTGTGAAGCCTGCGGATATAAACGAAGTGGTCGATCCCGAGCTTAAGCCTCACGAAGTTGTCATGAGTTTGGCAAAGCAAAAAGCTTATGCCGTTAGGGACTCGATAAATCCCGGCAGCGATATCATTATTGCGGCCGATACGATAGTCTATCTCGATGAAATAATAGGAAAACCGATTGATCGCGCCGACGCGGAAAGAATTTTAATGTGCCTGTCGGGAAAGGAGCACCGGGTCTATAGCGGTGTTGCGATATTGTCTCCGAATGCGGAAGTTATTTTTTCGGAGAGAACCGATGTATTCTTTAAGTCGTATACAGTAGAGGAACTTCAAGAATACCTGGATACAGACGAGCCATACGACAAGGCCGGCGCTTACGCAATCCAAGGGTATTTCGGAAGATTTATAGATCATATAGAAGGCGATTACGACAATGTGATGGGACTGCCGGTGAATTCTCTTATACGTTACCTAAAACCATATTTATAAAAACGAGCATTAGTATATTCAAACTCCAATCGATTTTAACGCGGAGATGAGAAGTGAATAGAAGCAAGAGTAAATACAGCAACAAAAAACCATATAAAAGCCAAAAGAAAAAATCGCATGCCGGGATAATACTGCTTGCTGTTATAGTTTTTGCGATTATTTTTGCGAGCCTGTTTATAGATGCTATTGCGGATAGACTTCCGTTCAAACTTCCGTGGCGTGACAATTCTCCGGTCATTACTATTGAAGAACTAATCGGTATGGAGATTCCGGAATTTGACGGAAATCCATATGTGATAATAGACGACAATACGCCGGATGAGTTTTCCGGAAGCTACGACAAAAGTGAGTTTTCCGAAATAGGAGTATATTATAGCGAGCTTGATGAGCGCGGAAGGGCAGGCGTGGCCTGGGGCGTATTGGACAGCAGTCTGATGCCGACGAACGAGCGCGAGGGAATCCTGGAAACAAAACCGAGCGGTTGGAATCCTGCAAAATACGATGAATTGATTGAAGACGGTTTCCTGTATAACAGATGTCATCTGATCGGTTTTCAGCTGACGGGTGAAAACGACAATCCTCTTAATCTCATGACGGGAACCAGATATTTTAACGTCGAAGGGATGCTTCCTTTTGAAAATAAAGTTGCGGGATATATAAGGCGAGAGGACGGAAGGATATTCTATCGCGTAACGCCTTTGTTCCAAGGAAACGAGCAACTGGCCCGCTATTTGAGGATGGAAGCCTATTCGCTGGATGACCATGGCGTTGCCGTCTGTTTTGATGTTTTGGTTTATAATGTTCAGCCGGGAATCACAATCGATTATTCGACGGGTGAGAGCCATAGGTCCAAGTAGGTCCAAGTATGCCCATTATGTCAAGTGGCTTCGATTGAAGAAAACCGTAAATTATGGTAAGATTTTAGATGGTTACCGCATTACTTGCGGACTTTAAGCTTTAAGGAGAAGGGATATGAAATACTGTCAAGAATGTGGCGCGGAAATGTTTGATCAGGAACTGGTATGTTCCAATTGCGGAACCTATCAGACCGAGCTAAAGAGGGTGGAGGTTCCTGTTGATCAGGATGATCAGCTTGAGGAACTTGAGGACCTCGCTCTTTCTGATGCGGCGATAGATGAGGAGGTTCCTGCCTTTGAACCAAAGAAAGAACCCGCCGAGACTCCAAGTGCCTATGTAGCACCTGCATACAACTATGGAAGCAGCAATCAGGGCAATGCATATACATATGACGGAAGCAGCTACGGCGGAGAGGATCAGAGATTCACGGCTCCGACAGGCGCGGCGTATCCGATTCAGAAGTATAGTTTCTGGAAATACTTCTTGCTTGGACTTGTAACATGCGGAATCTATCAGCTCTACTATATGTATAAGTGGACCGAAGATACCAATAGGTTGAGTCAGGGCGTTTATAAGCCGAGCATGAATTATCTTTTGGTATTCCTTCTCAGCATCGTTACCTGCGGAATCTATTATTATATCTGGGTATATCAGCAGGGAGAGCGTCTCAAGGTTGTCGCTGATGCGAACGGCATCAAAGTAAATGAGACGGGAGTCCACCATCTACTTATCTCGCTTCTTCTCGGAGGAGTGGGAGCGCTAGTATCGCAGTATATATTCTTTAGCAATACCAATAGAATTTCGGGCGTATATAACGGTGATCTTACTCGCGATCAGGTGAATCAGAAGACATCGCATGTGCCTGCGATAATAATTGGTGTTGTGGGTGCAATCATTGCATTTGCCATAGGACTCGGCACGCTTATTTACGCCGTAAACAATTCGGACTTCTCGGAGTACGATTACGACTACGGTTATGATTACGATTATGACGAAGATGAGTTCCTGTGGGATATGCTAATCGATAACGACGGAAGCATATTGGAAATCGGAGACGCAGTCGTAATCAAAGACGTTAATGGAGACCCTGCGATTGCGGTTGAATTCCACTGGGAAAACGAAAGCGATCAGGCGCTTGTTCCCATGTGGACATTTGATATAACTGCGGAACAGGACGGAACGCCGCTAACTATGACATGGCCGGCAACGGGAGATCCGGACGTAAGCATGGCAAATTACAGCTCGGAAGTTCGTCCGGGTAAGGGCATAGATTTCCAGGTTGTATTTAAACTGGCGGATGAAACAGCTGATGTGGATGTAGTCGTAAGAAATATAGTATCCGGTCTTTCGGATAGAGCGGGCTGCACATTTACATTAGACTAAAATCTTAAACAAATCAGATTTCGATACCTATATCGTTATCAATAACTTGACCAAAGGCTATGGAGTCGCGTCCGAATTTTTCGCGGATGTCATCCATAGCTTTTTCTATTGAATCATTTTCGTTATCAGCATTGCTGCTATCAGAGAGATTTCCCTGCGCATCAAAAAATGAAAGCTGCGTATCGGAATCTTCGTCGACCAGATTGATCGCGGTCAAAGTAATCAGTCTGATTTCCTTTTCGCTTCTCCAAAATGAATGTATTAGGTCGAGGGCACCTGCCTTTAAATCCTGCGCATTATTTGTGGGTGAGGGAAGCTTCTTCTGCCTGGAAGTATCGTTGAATTCCGGATCCCTGACATCGACCTTGACGCCGCAGGCTTTGAGTTTATATGAACGAAGCCTGCCGGCGACCGTGTCGGCAAGACCGGTCAGGGCCGTGAGTAAGTCGTTCTCGCTTTTTAAATTGCGCTTAAAAGTCACGCCGTTTCCGACGGATTTTATTCTATGTTTGGCATCGCTTTTGGCGACGGGGCTGTCGTCGATTCCGTTTGCATAACCCTTTAGAATCGGACCTTGTTTTCCCAGGAGGTTGGCCAAAGTTTTTTCGTCGGATCTTGCGAGGTCGCCGATTTTTGTGATGCCTATGCTCATAAGCTTATCGGAGGTTGCGAATCCCACCATGAACATTTCGGAAATCGGAAGGGGCCAAAGCAGCTCCTTAAAATTGTCGCGAGAAATAAGAGTAGTCGCATCGGGCTTCTTATATTCGCTTCCCATCTTGGCAAAAAACTTATTAAAGGAGACTCCTGCGGATAGGGTTAGACCAAGCTCGGACTTTACGCGCTCTCTGATTCTATCTGCAATTTCGACGCCGCTGCCAAAGAGTTTTTGACTTGCCGTAACATCGAGCCATGATTCGTCGATGCTGAAGGGTTCAACCTGGTCTGTGAATTCGCCGTAGATTTTATTGATTAGGTGAAAGAATTCGTCATATTTTGAGTAGTGGGGTGGGAGAAGGTATAGGTCGGGACATTTCTTTGTCGCTTGCCAGATAGTTTCTGCCGTTACGACTCCGCATTTCTTTGCGTGCTCGTTTTTGGCCAAAATAATACCATGCCGCCTCTCGGGATCGCCGCAAACGGCAACGGGCTTATCCTTAAGCTCCGGATGATCGAGAAGCTCAACCGACGCAAAGAAGCTATTCATATCGCAATGAAGTATCACCCTATCACTCATACCGCGAGTATAACACAAACATACGTTCGTGTAAAGTGGAGTGCCACGGGAGGTCGATTTATGGTATAATATATGCGGCATTGGAGGGAGATCTAAATGGAAACAATCATGGTATGCGTCACCAAGCAGAAGACCTGCCAGAGGCTTATAGATTACGGTAAGCAGCTGATGACTTCGCCCGATGACAGCATGCATATCATACATGTTGCAGAGTCTGATTATAATTTTCTCGGCGATTCCGAAGAGAATAGGGCCTTGGAATATCTATACGAAAAAGCACGCGAGGCGGGAGCCGAGCTTACTGTACTTAAATCCGACGATGTTGTCGGGACTCTCTGTACTCTTGTTGAACAGAACGATATAACAAAGGTTGTTGCGGGCGCCGCCAATGAAACTGACGTAGCGTCCGGATTTATGTATAGACTCAGGTTGAGGTTAAGCGGCAAGGCAGAACTTGTGGTAGTGCCGCTCGAAGCATAGAGAAAACTGCGATTGGTCAACTTCGAACGGATGGAAAAAACGATAAATAAATACTTTGATATTTGCATTATAGGAGGCGGTGCAGCGGGAATGGTAGCCGGAATTGCGGCAGCTCGCAAGAATCCGTCTCTTTCTGTTGTTATAGTTGAGAAAATGGAGGCGCCTGGAAAGAAGGTTGCGGCCGCGGGAAACGGAAGATGCAATCTCTCCAATATCAAATCTCCCGAGTGGGAAAAGACGTCGGCGTTTTTCTCTTCGCTCGGACTTCTTACGCGCGTTGACTCGGAGGGAAGGGTTTATCCGCATTCCGAGGACGGAAGGGATGTCGCTCGCTGTCTCCTTGCTGAGGCAGAGTCACTCGGAATAGAGATTCTCACGAGACGTCAGGTAAGTGCGATAGAGAAGGTTGATGATGCGGAAGGCGATGCTGTATTTAGAATCACCGCAGTATTCAATAAACCAAAGGCTCATCACGCGAGCGCAGAGGACGCGGATATTCTTATTTCGGCAAAGAAGGTTCTTATTGCGACAGGCGGAAAATCAAAGCCGAAGCTCGGAACAACAGGTGACGGTTTTGCTCTTGCAAAATCTCTCGGACATAGCGTAAACAGATTGATTCCGATTCTTACGGGAGTTGAAACAGAAGAGGATATAAAATCTCTCGGGCTTTCGGGAATCAGAGAAAAATGCGCGGTATCGCTCTATAAGGATGGCAATATGGTTTTCTCGGACAGGGGAGAGCTTCAGTTTGCGGACTACGGAATTTCGGGAATCGTAGTCTTTGATATGACGAGATTTATGGATTTGGAAGATGGAGATACCGCGGGCTTTGCCGGGTATGAGGTTGCGGTTGATTTTCTCCCGGATTTCGACGATAATACATTGGCGCAGATGATTAGAGACAGGCTGTCGGCAGTTGATTCGAGTGAGCGCGCAAGAGAAGATATTCTTTGCTCGTGGGTGAAGAGTCCGATTGCCAAAGCGATTATGGGAACGGCAAGAACGGAAAGCGAAATTCTGCGCGGAATAAAATCCTTTACGCTTCACCCAAAGAATCTAAAGGGTTGGGAAATGGCGCAGGTTACACGCGGAGGAATTCCGCTTGGCGAAATAAATGAAGAAAGCGGCGAGTCAAAACTCGTACGTGATCTATACTTTGCGGGAGAGATCCTCGATGAAGATTTTCAGTGCGGAGGGTTTAACCTTCAGCACGCGTGGACGACAGGAATAAAAGCCGGAGAGGCGATAGCGGAATAATTATGAGTGAACTTACGATATTTGCGGGAGCGCTATTCATAATTACATATGTTCTGATGTTCGCATTGCAGAAGTGGAGACCGTATATTGCGGTCATCTCTGCTATTATTTTTGTTGCGGTCGGAAGTATGGGACTCTTCCCCGGATATAAATATACTTTTGGTGAGGCGCTTTCGCAGATCGACTGGAACGTCCTTATGATGATTGCGGGAACCATGGGCACGGTATTCCTCTTTATCGAGTCTGGCATGCCAAAGCTTATGAGCGACGTGCTCGTTGCAAAGCTCCACAGCGTCAAATGGCTGATAGTCGTACTTTCGCTCTTTGCGGGAATCATATCTGCATTCGTGGACAATGTTGCGACGGTTCTCATGGTTGCACCGGTTGCAATCGCTCTTTGCAAGGAACTCAAGATTTCACCTGTTCCTGCGATAATATGCATTTCGATTTCATCGAATCTTCAGGGCGCTGCAACGCTTGTCGGGGATACTACATCGATACTTCTCGCAAAGGCCGCAGAGCTCGACTTTATGGATTTCTTCTTTGTTGAAGGAAAGGCAGGAATGTTCTGGGTTACCGAAATCGGGGCACTCGCGAGCGCGCTGATTATTCTGTTCAAGCTTCGCAAGGAGAACGATTCCGTCTATGTTATGGAGCGCGGAAAAGTGGAAGACAAAGTTCCGACGGCGCTTCTTCTCCTTACGGTTCTCACGCTTATCGCGACATCATTCATACCGTACAAAGACCACGCTGCGACGGGCGGATTCTATAAACCGGACATAAGCAATGGACTTATCTGCATATTCTATTTCTTGATTGGAATTATTCATACGCTCAGAAAGAATAAGAATGCATCGACAATTCTAAGGGCGATAAAGGAGCTCGACTATTATACGCTGGCACTCCTTGCGGGTCTCTTTGTTGTAATCGGCGGAATCACCAAAGCCGGAATTATAGATATGATAGGAAACGCTCTTGCGGGCCTTGGCGGAAGCGGAAGCAGACTGTCCGTCTTCATCGTATATACGATAATAGTATGGGCATCGGTGCTTGCATCAGCCTTCATTGACAATATTCCGTATACTGCGACCATGCTTCCGGTAGTTGCGGTTGTGACTGAGAGACTGATGAATGCGGGAGGACTCGAGATTCACCCGAACCTTCTGTACTTTGGACTCCTCGTTGGTGCGACGCTCGGAGGAAATATAACTCCGATAGGCGCGAGTGCAAATATCGCGGGTCTCGGAATTCTAAGAAAAGAAGGACACGAGGTAGGAACAAAAGAATTCATGTCCTACAGCGTGCCCTTTACACTGGCTGCGGTAATAACCGGATACCTTCTCGTATGGTTTATCTGGATGTAATAGTTAAGATTTATTTAACCAAACTCTTTCCCGTCATCTCAGGCGGGATTTTTATTCCCATGAGATCGAGCATTGTCGGTGCGATGTCACAGAGTCTTCCTCCGTCCGCGAGAGGGGATGCATCTTCCGCTATGTGAAGAAGCGGAACCTGATTGAGCGAGTGGCTCGTAACGACATTTCCTTCTTTGTCGAGCATTACGTCAGCATTTCCGTGGTCTGCGGTTAAGAGAATCTGTCCGCCTTTTCCGAGGACTGCTTCTACAATTCTCGGAACGCATGCGTCCAGAGTTTCTATCGCTTTAATCGCGGCCTCCATAATGCCGGTGTGCCCAACCATATCCGCATTCGCGAAGTTAAGAATTATGACATCGTATTTATCTGAAGCGATTGCCTGAATTACTTGCTCCGTAACCTGGTATGCGCTCATCTCGGGCTGCAGGTCATAGGTTGCGACCTTTGGTGAGGGAACGAGGATGCGGTCCTCGTTTTTATTGGGTTCCTCGACGCCTCCGTTAAAGAAAAATGTTACGTGCGCATATTTTTCGGTTTCCGCTATCCTGAGCTGCGTGAGTCCGAGGTTGGAAATATATTCACCGAAAGTGTTTTCGAGTCTTTCCGGTGGATACGCCACGCTCACATTGGGCATGGTCGCATCGTACTCGGTCATGCAGACATAGTTTATCGAATCGAGTTTGGCGGTTCTCTCGAATCCGTCAAAATCATCGTCCACAAATGCTCGCGTGATTTCGCGCGCTCTGTCGGGGCGGAAGTTATACATTATCATGGAATCTCCGTCCTGAACCGCGAGGCTTCCTTCGTCAACAAAGTCTCCTCCGACGCAGGTAGGGATTACAAACTCGTCGTTCTCATCGTTTGCATAGGCGATGTCCATAGCTTCCATGGCAGAAGTCGCTGTGCGACCTTTTCGTAACGTCATAGCATCATAGGCGAGCCGGACTCTGTCCCAGCGCTTATCTCTATCCATCGCATAATAGCGACCGGAAATCAAAACTATCTTACCGAGACCGATTTCTTTCATATAGCTCTCGAGGTCTTCGATATATTCCTTTGCGCAGCGAGGAGGGACGTCTCTTCCGTCGAGGAAGGCGTGAACATATACTGTTTCGAGGCCGCGCAGCTTGGCCATCTTGATGAGCGCCTTAAGGTGATCTATATGGCTGTGAACTCCGCCGTCGGAAAGAAGTCCGAGAAGGTGGAGAGCTTTTCCTCTTGTGAGTGCACTATCCATGGCGGATGCCAGAACTTTGTTGTCAAAGAAAGAACCGTCAGAGATGGCATTGCTGATTAGCGAAAGATCCTGATAGACGATTCGTCCCGCTCCTATGTTTAGGTGTCCGACCTCGGAGTTTCCCATTTGGCCGTCGGGGAGACCGACAGAGGAACCGGAAGCATCTAGCTTTGTTCCCGGGTAGCGTGCAAATATATCGTCGAGATTTGGCTTATAGGCCTGCGCGATTGCGTTTCCGTAGGAATCTCCGTTTAAGCCGAATCCGTCAAGTATCATTAACATTGTAGGTCTTTTCATAAATAAATCCTCCATAAAGTATTATACACATTTTTTGCGCTTAGTACCAAAAAGCGTATTTATACGAATCAAAAACAGACGAAAAGATGGTAAAATATTAAATATGAAGAACGAATCGATAGTAGACGAAAAAACGAATAAGAGTATTGATAAGAGCGATGCCGCGGCTTTGGTGCCTGACGGTCCGAGGTGGACGCCAAAACAGCTCGAGGCCATAGAGCGAAGGAAGGAGAATCTTCTCGTTGCCGCCGCTGCGGGCTCCGGCAAGACGAGCGTAATGGTCGAACGCGTCAAACGCATGGTTTGTGACGAGGGTATTCCGGTTGAGGATATCCTTGTTGTTACGTTTACAAATGCTGCTGCAGCGGAGATGAAGGACAGGATAAGAAAGGCCCTGATCGATGCGGTTGATGCGGAGGATCCAAATACCGATAGGAGCAGGAAGCTTCGCGAGCAGATCAGAAATCTTCCGCTTGCTCAGATAAGTACGTTCCATGCTTTTGGCATGTCGGTTATCAAACGCTTCTTCTATCTTACGGATATGGATCCAGGAACGAGAGTGGGAGAGGAAACCGAGTTCGCGATCCTCAAGGAGAACGCTCTCGACGCGCTCTTGGAAGAAGAATTCGAAAAAGCGGAGCCTTCTTTCATAGAGTTTATGGACAATTACAGTGGTGACAGGAGCGACTATAAGGTTAGGATGCTCATTCTCGATGCCGCCGGAAAAATATATGCAATGCCTCACGGCATGGATTGGGCGTACGATCGCGTTAAGGAGATGGAAGATATCAGAAACTCCTTTGGCGAAACGGGCCTTTGGAGGATTCTGAAGGAAGATATAGGAGCAAAACTCGAAAAGGCAATCGCCCTTACCAAGAGGGCCGCAGATATTCTTTGCGATGCCGGAATTGACGAGAAGGCTGAGCAGCTTCGTGCGGAGGAAATAGCAAAGTACGAAGAGGTGCTCGCCATATTCGGAAGCACACGCTCTGCGGAAGAAATAATGAAAGAAGCCTCAACAATCCTAAACGCAAAGATACCGAATCTAACTGCGCCAAAGGGGGAGCTTGCGGAGGTATATAAAAGCATCCAATCCTCATTCCAGGGTCCAAGGGACGAAGCTCGCAAGATAATAAGGACGGAGCTTGTAAAGCCGTATTTTGCAAGCGATATTTCGGATTTGTTTACTGAGGTGGAGCTCGATGCGGTTCCACTAAAGGAACTCCTGAGACTGGTTGAACGCTTTACGGAGCTATATGCAGAGGAAAAGCGCGATGCGGGGTTGATGGATTTTGACGATATCGAGCGTTATACGTTTGCAATTCTTGAAAACGATGAGGCCTGCGAGTATTACAGGAGCAGGCTCAAATATATCTTTGTTGACGAATATCAGGATACGAATTTGATGCAGGAGGCCATCATAAGCCGCATCAAAGGAAGCGATAATCTGTTCATGGTCGGAGATATCAAGCAGAGCATCTATAAATTCCGTCTTGCGGAACCGTCGATATTCCAGGGAAAATACGAGCGCTTCAAATCGGGCGAGGAAGAAAGCTCGGCAGTCGTGGATCTAAACAGAAACCACAGGAGCAAGAAGACCATAGTAGATTTTATCAATGGAATCTTTAGGCCTCTTATGGCGGGCTACGATAAGGATGCCGAACTTTATTGCGGAATCGATTATGACGGTGAGCTTCTGCGCGAGCCCGAGATACATATCGTGATGGCATCTGAGGACGCAGCGCCCAAAGAAGAACCCGACAGTAATTCCGAGGCTTGGGACAAGGTGTATCTTGAGGCAAAACATGTTGCCAGGATTATCAAAGAAAATCTCGGGAAGCCGTTCATGGACAGCAAGGCAAAGGCTCCGCACGAAAGGCCGCTCGAAAAGAGGGATATAGTTGTTCTTATGAGAAGCGTCTCGAACTATGCGGGTCTATACAGTCAGGCACTCGAGGAAGAGGGAATAGATGCCTACCTTGAGGGTGATGACGGGTATTTTGACACGCTTGAAATCGGCGCGTTTATAAATCTGCTTACGGTAATCGACAATATCAATCAGGACGTGCCGCTTCTCAGCGTTCTCCACTCCGGTATATTCGGCTTCACATCAAAGGAACTCGCCGAGATAAGGGTGCTTTGCAGAAACGGAAGCTTTGCGGATGCGTTTACAAATCTCGCAAAGTCAGAAGATTATGAGGAAGAGACGGATGCGGAGAAGGCAGGAGCAATAACAACGGACGAAAAGCAGAAGCTAATAACAAAATGCAAGGCTGTGCTCGAAAAGATTTCCTATTGGCAGGATCTTTCTCTCGCTATGCCGCTCGATAAATATATTTGGAGACTTATGCTCGAGAGCAATTGCTATGTTTCGATGGGGGCTCTTCCGAGAGGCGGCGCGCGCCAGGCAAATCTCAGGGCACTCTGCGATATGGCTGAAAAATATGCCGCTGAGAGGCAGGCTACTCTCTACGGATTCCTCAATTACGTAAGTGCGGTCAAGGCAGGAAACGTAAAGATTCCGGAGGTCAGTGCGCTTGGCGAGGGAGATGACGTTGTTCGCATAATGACAATCCACAAGAGCAAAGGTCTCGAATTCCCGATGGTTATAATAAGCGGGTTGGGTAGCTCAAAGACATATGGGCGCGGAGGCACTTTCCGCCTTCATAAGGACATAGGGCTTGCGCTTACTCTTAAGTCGGGCAAGGAGCATTGGAAAAAAGATGTCCTGCTCCAATCCATGATAAAATCGCGCGCTCAGCAGGAAGAGATTGAAGAGGAGATAAGAGTTCTCTATGTTGCGCTTACGAGAGCGAGGGACATCCTCTACCTTGTCGGATACGAGGATAAGGACATAGATGAGTTTGCGGAAAACGGTATTATATCAACCTCTCAATATATGAAGATGATAATTCCGGGTCACGATTATAAAGTGTTCCATGTAAGCGCAGAGTCGGAAGTATCTGATAAAGAGATTGTATCTCCGGTGGAGCGTTTTGATATTCCTGAGCTTACCGAGGAAAAGAAAGAAGCGATATTGGCTCAGCTGAATTACAGATATCCTTTTGAGGAAGCGCGCAAACTGAAGTCAAAGTATTCGGTAAGCGAACTAAATAAGTCCGATGCGAAAGAGGCGGATGGTGAAGGCGTACGGCCGCAAAGGACATTCTTTGTTGCTTCAAACAGCGAAGATGTAGGCGGAATCCTTGCTGACATCACTGCCGCTGAGCGCGGAACGGCATATCATAAGGTGTTTGAGAGACTTGATTTTGCCAAGGCGTCTGACGAAGGATATATAGATGCAGAGCTCAATATCATGGAAGAGAAAGGGATTCTCTCCGAAGAGGAAAAAGCTGCGGTCGAAGTAGATAGGATAAAGGCTTTCTTTGAAACGGATATCGGAAGACGGGCAGCGGCCGCGGCCACGCGTGGCATGCTCGAAAAGGAGAGACCTTTCACGCTCGTAATAGACAAGGACGGACATGACGTCCTTGTTCAGGGCGTAATAGACTGCTATTTCAGGGAAGAGATTGACGGAGAACTCAGAACGGTCCTCCTGGATTACAAGAGCAACAAAGTCAGAAAAGACCTTCCAATCGAGGAGGAAATCAAGAGACTTTCGGATATGTATAGGAAGCAGCTTGAGATATATCGCATAGCGCTTACCGAAGCCGGGCTCGTGCCTGTTGACGATGCATATCTATATCTTCTGGATATAGGGCGGGCCATCTCGGTGTGAGCATATTGACTTTTGGTCCGCGGAGTACTAACATACTAAACATAATAGAACTATCTTTGAGGCAGGTGTAATTCCTGACCGGTGGTAAAAGTCCACAAACCTTGCGGGTGTGCCCGCATGGCCGATCCGGTGAAATTCCGGAACCGACGGTGTTCGTCAGATGACGTCAGTCCGGATGGGAAAAGATGGACCAATGTTATCGGATACCTTTTATTTGGGCGATGATTACGGTTCATCGCGAAATAGGAGGTATTTTTTAATGCAAACAGGAAGAAAAACAAAACTCGATACCAAGGCCTTTGCGGTAATGGGAATGCTATCTGCAATCGCCTTTGTTGCAAAATTGATTTCAAACGTATTCCCGATGGTTTCGGGATTTCTGTCCTTTGATCTTAAGGACGTAATCATAGTGATTGCAGGTTTCATGATGGGACCCGTGGCGTCGGTCCTTATTTCCATCGTCGTATCCTTTGTCGAGATGGTAACGATAAGCATGACGGGTCCGATTGGGTTTTTGATGAACGTACTCGCAAGCTGCGCATTCGCAGTCACCGCATCGGTTATCTATCACAGAAACAGGAAGATGAGTGGAGCAGTAACCGGACTCCTTGCGGGAGTGCTCGTCATGACCGGAGTAATGATTCTTTGGAACTGGCTGATTACGCCGCTCTATATGGGCGTTCCGAGAGAAGTTGTTGAGGGGATGCTTCTTCCGGTATTCCTTCCGTTCAACCTGGTCAAAGGCGGCATTAACGCAACGCTCGCCATGATCCTCTATAAACCGATTGTTGGTGCCCTTAGAAAGGCGCGCCTCATAGAGGATGGCGGGGTAGGAAATAGAACGACCAAATGGGGCGTGCTGGCGGTTTCGCTAGTGCTACTTGCGACATTTGTTCTTTTGGGCCTCGTGCTCGCAGGAGTAATTTAATTGAAAAGTCAACGTTTTCCCGCTTGTAAAAAGAGCGGGAAAAATTTTCCGGAATAATTAGCACTCACCACTTGACAGTGCTAACAAAAGTGCTATAATGAGGGTGCCAAAGGGGTTTGGCAAATATTTTAAAGACACACGCGAGGCTTTGGAAATCCCGCCGAAGTCGCAGGAAACCGGGCCGAGCGCAGAATAATGGAGGTAGAAAGATGTTATTCCCAAGTGTATTCAGAAACAATTTTTTCGATGATTTCAATGATTTCATGGATTTCCCGACAGTGACGAGAAAGAGCACGGGAACTCTTATGAAGAGCGATGTAAAGGATGCAGGAGACCATTTTGAACTCGACATGGATCTTCCGGGATTCAAGAAGGAGGATGTAAAACTCCAGCTCAAGGACGGCGTTCTTAAGGTATCCGCAACGACCAAGACGGTCAACGAGGAGAAGGACGAGAACGGAAAATATATCCGCCGCGAGAGATTCCAGGGTACCTGCGAAAGAAGCTTCTACGTAGGCGAGAATCTTACCGAAGAAGATATCAAGGCAAAGTTCTCCGACGGAGTGCTTTCGGTAAACGTACCGAAGAAGGAAGCAAAGCCGCAGATTGAGGAGAGCAAGTATATCGCAATCGAATAATCCGAGAAATTCAACGGAAAGCACGTAAAGGGCGGCCAAAAGGCCGTCCTTTTTATTACTTTATTATTATAAAGAGGCAGAATCTATGATATAATTATTCCATGTGTATAATTTTTTTGCTAATCTGGCTAATCTTTAATGGCAGAGTTACGCCGGAGATACTGATAATAGGATGCGCGCTGAGTCTTGGGGTATCGTTTCTCTTCTATAAGGCTTTGGGTTATCCAATATCAACGGACAAAAAAATATTCAAGAATTTCCCCTTGCTTTTGTTATATGCGGGGAATTTGATTGTGGAAATATTTAAGGCAGCCATTCAGGTTGCATCTTTGGTTTGGGGTAAAAACAAAGGACCCGATCCGGTAATGGTTGAGTTCCACTCCGGACTCGAAGGGGAGCTATCAAATGTCCTCCTTGCAAATTCTATTACGCTGACACCGGGTACGTTTACCGTTCACCAAGAGGGGGATAGGTTTATAGTGCACTGCCTTAGGCCTGAATACGCGGAGGGGATTGAAGAATCCTCTTTTATTCAACTTCTTAGGAGGGTAGGGAGATGAGTGTTGAGAATGCTTATACAACTCTTTATTCTCTGTCGCTTCTTGTGATCGCAGTTCTAATCGCGGCGATGATTTACCGTTCTATTAAGGGACCGCAAATTACGGATCGACTTCTTTCTGTCAATATGATAAACACGCTTGTCATAGTGGCGTTTCTGATTCTCGGAGCGCTGCTCGACGAAGCATATCTTACCGACGTTGCGATTATCTATGCGCTAATCAGCTTCGTGTCTACCTTGGTTTTTGCGTCCGTCTATATAAGACGCAAGAAAGGGGGCAAATGATGGCGTGGATTAGATTTGGACTTACCGCAACTCTTTTGACCCTTGCGCTGATTTCGATGGCTTCCGCTGTTCTCGGAAACTTCAGATTTGGATTTATCATGAACAGAATACATGCTGCCGGAATAGGAGACACCGTAGGTGTATTTTTGGCTGCACTCGCCGTCGCAATCGGAATCGGCACACCATCCGTAATCCTCAAGATAGCGATGATTTTGATCTTTATGTGGTGCACATCGCCTGTTGCAACGCATTTCCTCGGTCAGATCGAATACTATATGGACGACACTCTGGATGAACACGTGCGAAGGGAGGACGAAGATGACGATAATTGAAATCTTTAAGCTAGTCCTGCTTTTGCTTTTGGTTGTATGTGCGGTAAGCGTAAACCTTACCAAGAAGCTGCTTCCCGCAGTTGTTATTTTCATGTCGTACAGCATCATCATGGCTATTATCTGGGCCATGATGGAGGCGCCGGATCTCGCCGTTACAGAGGCCGCAGTCGGCGCGGGTGTTACGGGCATACTTTTCTTCTTGACGCTCAGAAAATTCCGCAAGTCGGACGACAATAGAGAGGAGGACATCGAATGAAAGATATCCTCCGTAAATGGCTCGCAGACGAACTCTCCGGAATGGAAGATTTTCTGGATACGGAAAAAACTCCGGATGCGACAAGGGAAGAAATAAATAAAAAAGAATCGGAATGGGAGCGCTCGCTCGAGTTGAGCTCGGAAACAAAGTCTGTTGCAAAAACCGTAACGAGAGACTTTAACGTTTTCTATCGGATAATGGCGGTGGTAAGCTGCATTGTATTTGCCGTAGTCATGCTCTATGTTGTTGCGCATCTTCCGGAATTCGGACAGGCAAATCCCGCGGCGGACGAAGTTGCAAATAGATATATCGAAAAGGGCCTCGAGGAAACCGGTGCTGTAAACGTGGTCGCAGGAATGATCTTGGACTACCGTGCATTCGACACCCTCGGTGAATCCTTCGTCCTGTTTACTGCGCTTATCTGTTCGACGGTTCTTCTTAGACTCGACAGAAAGAAGAAGGCGGAAGATGGTCGCATCGCAGGTCGCGATACGTATTTCGATACATCGGGCGACTCGATACTTAGGTCGGTCGGACTCTTCCTCTTCCCATGCATTATGATGTTCGGTATCTATGTCGTTTTGAACGGACATATTTCGCCGGGCGGAGGATTCTCGGGCGGCGCAATACTCGGCGCGGGACTTATAATACTTTCTTCATCGCTCGGTTTTTCCAAGGCGGATACTTTGCTCACTTATAAGAGGCTTAACATACTTTCGTTCATAGCGCTGGGATTCTACAGTCTTTCCAAATGCTATGTATTCTTTATCGGAGCGAATGGAATTCACAATCCCATACCAAAGGGAATAGCTGGAGCTATTTTCTCTGCGGGACTAATCCTTCCGCTCAATATTGCGGTAGGACTTGTTGTCGCCTGTACGATGTACGGCTTCTTCTCGCTATTCAGGAGAGGAGGGATAGGCAATGATTGATAAACTGCTCAGCAATTATCAAGAAGCTATCGCCATCATCCTCTTTGCGATAGGATTTGCGACGCTGTTCTTCCAGAGAAATCTAATACGCAAGATTATTGGACTCAATATCATGGATACGGGGCTCTTCCTCTTCTTAACGTCGCTCGGTTATATCGAGGGAAGAAAGGCGCCGATTATAGTTGACGGTGTGACGAATGCCGCCGAATATGTTAACCCGATTCCTGCCGGACTCGTCCTAACGGGCATCGTTGTTTCCGTATCGGTTACGGCGGTTATGCTTTCGCTTTCAATCCGTCTCTACAGCAAATATCACACCTTGGATATGGACGAGATTTATAAACTCATCCAAAAAGAGAAGGAGGGCAGAGAATGAGTTTTGTCTGTAACCTTCCTCTCTTCATGATAATAGGGAGCCTCTTCCTTGCGGCGCTTTCGGTACTGCTTAAGAAGGCCGCAAAGATGATTACCATGGCTTGGCTCGCGGTACTCATGATCATGGATGTGATCGTAATTAACTATACATCCGTACACGGACAGTTCACATATTCCATGGGCGAGTTCCCTGCGCCGTGGGGAAATGAGATAAGAGCCGGAGTGCTTGAGGCCATCGTGCTTTTCATCTTCTTGGGAGTTATGCTTTTCTCCATCATCGGAGGAGACAAATATCTAAAACTTCATATCGGAGAGAGTAAAGAGAATCTGTATTTTATTCTATTTGATCTATCGATAGCGGCGGTTTGCGCTCTCGTATTCACAAACGATATCTTCTCTGGATACGTATTCCTGGAGATACTTACGATGGCGAGCTGCGGACTCATGATTGTAAAAGAAGAAGGCAAGATAACCTTGGCGGCCATAAGGTATATGGTTCTCAACCTCTTTGGTTCGGGATTCTTCCTCTTAGGTGTGATTCTTCTATATGGAATGACGGGACATCTCCTCATGGTTCCGATGTCGGATGCGATTGCGGCGCTTTCAGAGGATCCGGAGATGAAACTGTCTCTGGCATTCTCGATAGGAGTTATGACGCTCGGGCTATCGATCAAGAGCGGACTGTTTCCGTTCTATTTCTGGATGCCGGATACCTACGGTTGGTCGACGCCGACAACAGCGGCGGTAATGAGCTCAGTCGTATCAAAGGCATATATCTTCCTTCTCATCAAAGTTTATTACCGAGTAATCGGTCCTGAAGTGATGAAGGGTCTTCCGCTCCAGAATATACTCTTTGTTCTCGGAATTGGCGGAATGATTATAGGTTCTCTTGCGGCGCTTCGCGAAAACAATATCAACAGAATGGTTGCTCTTTCTTCTGCGGCGCAGATAGGATATATATTCATGAGCTTGGGTATGGGGCTTGAGGCTGCGTACGCGGCTGCTGTCTTCCATATGCTCGGACATGCGGTTACCAAGTCGCTTCTCTTCCTCACCGTACCGAGACTCGTGGATGTTTCGGATGGAAGCATGTCGTTCAGAGATCTTAAGGGGAGCGGTCTGAGGCACCCATTTGCCGGACTGATGTTTACCGCAGCATCATTTTCGATGGTTGGAATTCCGGTGTTTGTCGGATTCTCATCGAAGCTGTTTATAACCTTGGCAGCGTCAAAGGCGGAGCCAAAGGCGCTTTTCTATATTGCGATAGCATCACTCGTTATAAGTACGGTGCTGAATGCGCTTTATTTTATACGCACTGTGATTGGAATTTTCTCTCGTTCCGAAGGGGACGGTTTAAAGATAGAGTCCGCCAAGGAGGAACCGACTTATCTGGTTTCGAGCATCGGGCTTATGGGCGCAAATGTCTTCATGGGCATTTGTCCGATGGTTGTTTACGCACTTATCGAGCGAGGATTTCTTCAGCTCTAATAAAGAATTAGTATTGTAATGGGAGGACAAATATGCTGAATCTGCTTGCGGTAATTTTTCCAATACTCTTTGGGACGATACTTTACGTCCGATACCGAAAGGAGGAGAGGGTACCGACACTGCCGTATATCGTATGCATCTTGGCTACGGATATTTTGGCGCTTCTTGCCATGCTTTATTCCAAATCGATTACTCTGTTTTCACTTTCTCCCAGAGTGAACTTTGCTTTTGAGATGGATGCAGTCGGCAAGTGGTTCCTTGCGGCCGTGCTTCTTCTCTATACGTTTACGCTTTTCTACGCATTCATATACATGAAGATAGAGGAGGATATACCGTCCTTCATGGCGTTCTACTTTATCTCACTCGGTGCGCTGATAGCGGTATGCTGCTCGGCAAACCTGGTTACGATTTACTTTGCGTTTGAGCTTACGACACTTAGCACTGTTCCTCTAGTCCTCCACGAGAAAACAAAGGAGGCAGTTGCTGCAGGTCTTAAATACTTATTCTATTCCATAGGCGGAGCGCTACTGGGTCTTCTCGGAGTATTCTTCCTCTATGCGTATGCGGGAGAGAATGTTGACTTTGTCAAAGGCGGAGTTCTTGATATGGCCAAGGCATCAGGAAACCAGGGAGTGCTTCTTGCGGTATTCTTTCTTGCGATTATAGGATACGGCACCAAAGCCGGTATGTATCCTATGCACGGATGGCTGCCGACAGCTCACCCGATAGCACCGGCACCTGCGTCCGCACTTCTTTCCGGAATCATAGCCAAGTCCGGAGTTCTAGTAATTCTGAGATTCGTATTCTACTCAGTGGGCACGGAGTTCCTTAAAGGGACATGGGTGCAGTACGCTTGGGTATGCGTTGCACTTCTCACCATATTCATGGGATCTATGATGGCATTCAAGGAAGAAGTCTTAAAGAAGAGATTGGCTTATTCAACGATCTCGCAGATTTCATACGTAATGCTCGGTATGGCGCTTCTCACGCAGGAAGGACTTCAGGGAAGCTTATTACAGGTAATGCAGCACGCGTCGGCAAAGGCGTGTCTCTTCCTTTGCGCCGGTGCATTTATATATCTCTACGGAAAGAGAAAGGTCGGAGAACTTAAAGGTATAGGAAAGACTTCTCCGATCATACTTTGGTGCTTCTTCTTTGCGGCGATGTCTCTCGTCGGTATTCCTCCTATGGGCGGATTTACTTCCAAATGGCATCTCGCGCAGGCTGCTCTTAATTCGGGACTTGGATTCCTTTCGGTACTCGCACCGATAGTTCTTCTTATATCTGCGCTTCTTACGGCGGGATATCTCTTCCCAATCGTGATAGACGGATTCTTCCCGGGCGGACTCGGACACGGACATGGCCACGGCGATAAGCACGAGGAAGTCGCTGAAGAAGAACAGGATAAAAACGAAGAAACTTCGCAGAAGACATTTGAACTTGCACCTTATCTGATGTGGATTCCTTTGGTCGGGCTGATTCTAATTTCGCTCGTCATAGGTATCTTCGGTAATTCGCTTATAGGAGTCTTTGGTGGAATAGTATGACGTCGATATTGCTAATCACGGCAATCTTAATACCGACGATTGGCGGACTTGCTGCTCTAAGGATTCCGTTTAAGAGCAAGCATAGTCTCCACGTATACATAGAAACGGTGGCGATTATTACTACCGCGGTTGTTTTGTTGCTCGCGATTAGATCGTCGGGAGAATTCCGTACGCTGCTTACGATTGCGCCCGGCTTTAAATTCATACTCGGATTGGACGGACTCGGAAAGCTATACGCCGTTTTGGTTTCACTGATGTGGCCGATAGTTCTTCTCTATACATTCTCCTATATGGAGCACGACGACAGGGAAAGATCATTCCTGGGATTCTATATCATGACCTACGGCGCGACGCTAGGAATCTGTTTCTCCGGAAGTCCTCTTACGCTCTTTGTCTTCTTTGAGATGCTGAGCATATCGACGCTTCCTCTGGTCGCGCATTATCAGGATCAGGAGAGCCTATTCTCCGCAAAAAAATACGCTGCATATCTATTCGGTGGTGCGGCGCTTGGCTTTGTTGCGGTGGTCATAGTTTCAGTTTACGGAGAGACGGGTGCATTCAAACTCGGCGGAGATTTACTCGCGAGTGCATCTACGGAGTGGATGAGGATAATATATCTTTTTGCCTTCTTGGGCTTTGGCATCAAAGCGGCGGTATTCCCATTCCACGCGTGGCTGCCGGCGGCTTCATGCGCGCCGACTCCGGTAACGGCGCTTCTGCATGCGGTTGCGGTTGTAAATACGGGCGTATTCTCCGTAATAAGAATTACGTATTACAGCTTTGGACAGGATGTGCTTAAGGGAAGCTGGGTGCAGACGGTTTGTCTCATCCTTGCATCTTTCACACTCGTCTATTCTGCGGTTATAGCTGTAAAGGAAAGACATGTAAAGAGAAGACTCGCTTATTCGACGGTGAGCAACCTCTCGTATATGCTTTTTGGTATTCTGCTTTTGACACCTGAGGGAATGCTTGCGGGAACCGCGCATCTCGTATTCCACAGCTTGACCAAGATTACACTGTTTATGTGTATTGGATCCTTTATGGAACATACGGGGAAAGCATATATGTCTGACGTAAACGGTGTAGGAAAGTATATGCCGCATACGTTTATCTGTTATACCCTGAGCGCATTGTCGCTTCTCGGTGTTCCGCTATTCTGCTGCTTCGTTTCCAAGTGGAGACTTTTGATGGCGGGTGCGGAAGTCGCGACGCCTGCGGCATATATAGGAATAGGTGCGCTCATAGTGTCTGCGTTCCTTTGTGCGCTATACGGACTCTCGGTAAGTGCGAGAGCGTTCTTCCCGGTGGAGGGGAGCGATAATTATACGGACGGCAAGAAGAGTGATGAAGGCGGATGGAGGATGCTCGTTCCTCTATATGTGTTCACCGCTTGCCAAGTGATCCTGGGAGTATTTCCGGGACCGGTACTTGACTTTATTACGAAGATAGTGGAGGGACTGATATGAGCGGTCTCAATTTCACAATCGACGGGTTCCGCATAACCTATGGAATGATTGCGGTATGGATGTGGGCGCTTACCACTATGTTTTCGTTCGAGTATTTCCGTCACGAGCCGGAGCACCTCAAGAGGTATGGATTCTTTACGCTCGTGACATTTATCGCGACGGAGGGCGTGATGTTCTCCGCGGATCTCATGACGACATTTATATTCTTTGAGATGCTCTCGCTTACGTCTTTCGTTTGGGTTATTCACGAGGAGACGGCAGAAGCAATCAGAGCGGCAAAGACTTATTTCTTCATTGCTATAATCGGTGGGCTTGTCCTCTTTATGGGACTTGCACTGATGTCGAACGAACTGGGAACATTGGAGTACGCCAAACTTCACGATGCAATCATTGCATCAAAGAATCCGGGCACGATCATGGCTGCGGGAATCTGCATACTCCTCGGATTCGGTGCAAAGGCGGGTATGTTCCCGCTGCATATCTGGCTGCCAAAGTCTCATCCGGTCGCGCCGTCACCTGCGTCTGCGCTGCTTTCTGGTATTCTGACGAAGGTTGGAATCTTTGGTGTTCTCATGACAGCGATTCCGGGATTCCTCGGTAATGGAGAACTTTCGCTTCCGTTCGGTTTAATCGTACTTCTCGCGGGAACAATCACCATGGCACTCGGTGCGGTTCTTGCGCTCTTCTCGGTCAATCTAAAGAGGACACTCGCTTGCTCCTCAATGTCACAGATAGGATTTATTCTCGTCGGAGTGGGCACGATGATTTTGATATCATCTCTAGGGGCAACGGAATTGCCGCATGAGGTCGAGCACCTCGTCGAAGAGGCGATGGAACTTGCACATAACGGAATCGTCCTTCATATGGTCAACCACTCGCTCATAAAGCTCGTACTCTTTATGGCGGCCGGCGTATTTGTAATGAATATTCATAAATTGAATCTGAACGATATAAGAGGTTACGGAAGAAAGAAACCGCTTCTTCTTATTCCGTTTGTAATAGGTGCAGTCGGCATAGGCGGCATTCCTTTCTTTAACGGATATATAAGCAAGACGCTTCTCCATGAAGGCCTCGTAATAGCAAGGGAAGCTTGGGAATTACGCATGGAACTTATTGGAGCCTCATTTAATGGATTCATGCCGGAACTACTCTTTGTTATTGAATGGGTATTCCTAATCTCCGGAGGACTTACCGTCGCGTATATGCTCAAACTCTTTATCTGCATCTTTGTTGAGAAGAATCCGGAGAAACAGGATGAATATGATCGCAATCCGAATGCGATGAACAGGGTTTCCGCCGTGGCGCTTATGCTTTCTGCGGTTATCCTTCCGCTTCTCGGTCAGCCTGCGATTGTGGGAAAACTCGCGGCTCTCATGACAGGAGAAGAGGTGTTCCACCACTTCCACGCATTCTCTCTTGTGAACCTAAAGGGCGCATTCATATCTATCGGCATAGGTATATTTGTATACTTTGTGATAGTGAGGAACGTTTTCATGAAGAGGGAAGGAGAGGCGTCGTCCGTAAAGAGCTACGTCAACCTATGGCCGGAAGGTTTGGATTTGGAAGACAGGCTATACAGGCCTGTGCTGCTTAAGGTTCTTCCGGGTATCGGCGGTGCGATTGCATCCTTCTTTGCGAATAATACGGTGAGCGCGCCTCTTGCAAAAGGTATTTTGGAGGCGGGCAAGAGCATAGCCGGATTCTTTGCGGAGAATACGGTTACCGCACCAATATCAAAGGCGCTTCTTGAACTCGGAAAGAAGGTGGCAAGCATCTTCTCCGTAAGCTTGGACGGTGTTTTGATACTGCTGCGCAAAACCATTTTTAAAGAAAAGGCGAGAGTCGAAGCAAAATCCGAGCATGGCCATGCATATTCTCTCTATAAAGAGGCGGGATATGCCCTTGAACCGATACTCGAAAACTTCTCCTTTGCGATGATGATGACGGGAATCGGTATCGCGGCGGTATTTATCGCTATTTTGATAGCGGTGCTTAGATAACACCTGCAGAGGACGGGATGTCGAATCCGTGTAATAGATGCTTTTAACCCCGAAAATGCGGGGTATAATTGAGGTGAAAGATTCAAATAAATAACAAAGGTTGAATGGGAGAAAAGAAATGACTAAAGTAGACATTTTTTCGGGATTTCTGGGCGCAGGCAAGACTACGCTTATCAAGAAGCTAATAGAAGAGGCTTATCCGGGTGAGAAACTGGTTCTCATCGAGAATGAGTTCGGTGATATAGGCATTGACGGAGGTTTTCTGAAGGAGTCCGGAATTCAGATAAATGAAATGAATTCGGGTTGCATCTGCTGTTCGCTCGTGGGAGATTTTGCGGAAGCTCTTGATAAGGTGATCAAGGAATTTGCGCCGGACAGAATTTTGATAGAGCCGTCGGGCGTTGGAAAACTGAGCGATGTAATACTTGCGGTTGAAAACCTTCATAATGACGAAATAGAATTGAACGGATTTACAACCGTCGTCGATGCAAAGAAATGCAAGATGTATATGAAGAACTTTGGTGAGTTCTTTAATAACCAAATAGAGAATGCAAGCGCTGTTGTCCTGAGCCATACGGCGGGACTCTCCGAGGATAAGCTCGACGCTTGCGTTGAGATGATAAGGTCGCTCAACCACGATGCGGAAATCGTTACAACGGAGTGGGATGAGTTGACAGGAAAACAGATATTGGAAACCATGGAGAAGAAGAGCGGCATCGCCGCCGAGCTCGCCAAGCTTGCTCGCGAGATGGAAGAGGAGCATGAGCATCATCACCACCATCATGACGATGATGACGAGGATGAGCATGAGCACCATCACCATCACCATCACGAAGACGATGACGACGATGATGGCGATGACCATGACCATGACCATGACCATGACCATGACCATGAGCACTGCGACCACGAGCACGGTCACTGCGAGCACGACCATCATCACCATGACCACGACCACGACCATCATCATCACGACCATGACCATCATCACCATGAACATCATGGTCACGAACACCATCATCACCATGCGGATGAAGTTTTCCAAAGTGTGGGAGTAGAGACGAGTCATAAGTTTACAGAAACTCAGATCGCGGAGGCTCTCAATAAGCTTTCTGATTTCACAACCTACGGCCAGGTGCTTAGAGCCAAGGGCATAGTTGAGGCGGAAGACGGAAAGTGGATTCACTTTGATTATGTTCCGGGCGAGGTTGATGTAAGAGAAGGAGCCGCTGCGACTACGGGTATGATTTGCGTAATAGGCGCGGGGCTCGAGGAAGACGCAGTTAAAGAATTGTTCGGAGTATAGTTGGAGAAAACAATGGAAATACCTGTTTATCTATTTACGGGATTTTTGGAAAGTGGCAAGACCACGTTCATACAGGAAACGTTGGCGGGGAGTGATTTCAATGCAGGAGAGCGCACCCTGCTTCTTTTGTGCGAGGAAGGCGAGGTAGAGTACAATCCTGAAGGTTTCTTCGGAAAAAATGTATTTATCGAGAGCCTCGAGGATGAGTCTGATTTGAATCCGAAGAATCTCAGAGAGCTCCAACTAAAGCACAGCGTTGAGCGAGTTGTAATAGAGTATAACGGAATGTGGCTGATGGAAAAACTCTTTGCGGCGCTTCCGGAGGGATGGGTAATCTATCAGGAGGTTACGTTTGCCGACTCGACTAAATTCCTAAACTACAATCAAAATATGAGGCAGCTCGTATTTGATAAACTCAAGACGGCTGATCTTGTGGTTTTTAATCGCTGCGACAATGATGCATTTACCGAAGAAACAAAACTCGAATTCCACAAGATAGTAAGGGTTGCAAACAGAAAGAATCAAATCGTATATGAATACGGACCTGACAACGCCGTTCCGGATATGATTGTGGATCCGCTTCCGTTTGATATCGAGGCGGATGTGATAGAGATACCCGAGGATGCGTTTGCGGAATGGTATCGCGATGTGAATGATGAACCGGAGAAATACGACGGGAAAACTGTACGTGTCCAGGGAAGATGTGCGATGGGCGCAGGTATTCCCGAAGACAGTTTCGTTTTTGGCAGACATGTGATGACCTGCTGTGTCGAGGATATTCAGTTCGCGGGTCTTCTTGCGATTTGGCCTGAAGTGAAGAGGCTTAAGCATGGTGGATGGGTTGATATAACCGCGGAAATAAGAATCGAGAATACTCCCGTATATGGGGAGCCCGGTCCGGTGCTTTTCTGCAAATCGGCAAAGGCGACAGTGCCTTGTGATCCTGAAGTTGCTACGTTTTAGGTGATGAAATGGCAAAGTATAAAAGGCATTTTGTTATCATGTCCTACGATGTGGACGCTAACAATAATGTGAAACCGACAATCATAGCAAAGCTCTTAAACGAGACCGCCAATCTGCATATGCGCGATAGGCGACCCACTTATTATGAACTGTTTTTTAAGGGGCTAAGCTTTATTGCGGTCAGAATGGCTTTTGAAATCAAAGAGCAGCTTCATCCCTATGACGAGGTTGATGTCTATACTTGGACGGCAGAGGGGAAGGGCGCGACATTCTTCCGCTGCTATTCGATGGAACGCGACGGCATAGAAGTAGTGAAAGCGTATAGCGAGTGGACCGTAGTAAATCTAAATACGGGAAAGCTCTGTCACAGAGATGAGATTGATTTCTCAAACTATGAGGTGGACGAACTTCACAGATTTGAGACGCCGGTCAAATTCCATTTCCCGAGCGATTTGGAATTTGAAAAATGCGGTGAGCATATCGTTGAATATGCCGATACGGATATGAATGGGCATATGAATAATACGATCTATCAGAATATGATTTGGAGTTATGTGCCCGGGGTGGAGCATAAGAAGCTGACGGCGTTCAGTATGCGGTATATGGCCGAGGCTCTACACGGATCCAGGATAGAAATATTTAGAGCAAAGGTGACGGGTGATGTAGCTGACGGGCTTGGATCTGAAGAAAGGTACTATTTTAAGACCATTGTGGACGGAAATGTAAATACGGCCTCCCTTGTAAGTTGCGCGGAGACGGAGCGGTATACGGAAGTGGATAAAGGAATCTAGGAGCGTTGAGGCCGCCAAGTGGGGTTTGGATTCCGATAAGGTCCGGACATATATATAAGAAACCGCCATATTGGGTATGAAAGATAGCGACACACAATATATTGTGTGTCGTTTTATTTTGCCTGTACGAGAGTGAGTATTCGGGTAGAATATTTGATGGTTTTTCCACAAAAAATGGGTAAAAGTGTTGTTCGGTGGGGGAAAGTGGTGTAAACTCTAGATAAATTATCATCGGCTCATTATCTATGGAGGCGCGGTTTTAATGTTCATGGGAACTTATAACAATTCAATAGACGCCAAAAACCGCATGATTGTCCCGGCAAAGCTGCGTAATCAGTTCAAGGGAGATCAGTGCGTAATTACCATAGGTATGGAGCACTGCCTTTGCATCTATACCAGGGAAGATTGGGACAGACTTTGTGAGAAGTTCATGGGCATTCCGGAATCTGACCTTCAGGCAAGAAGATTTGTAAGGGCGGTCACAGGAAACGCCGCGGAATATGAATTCGATTCACAGGGGAGAATCATTATTCCGGATAATTTAAGAGAGTATGCGGGCATCAAGAAGGAATTGGTAACCGTAGGTGTTATGACTAAGATTGAGGTTTGGGCCAAGGAAGTTTGGACTTCACCTGATAATACCGACAAGATGGATCCAAAGGAGTGGTCCGAAGCGCTTCTCCGCTACGGATTCTAACAGGTTACAGAAAATCGGTATGGAATTTAACCATAAGCCCGTACTCTTTAAAGAATGTATTGATGGCCTTGCTATCAAAGCCGACGGTATATATGTGGACGGTACGCTGGGGGGCGCCGGCCACGCGCAGGGGATTGCGGCCAAGCTCGGACCAAAGGGGACTCTTATCTGCATAGATAGAGATGAAGACGCTATAGCGGCGTCGGGTCCAAGGCTCGCAAGCGCAGAGTGCCGAGTAGAGATAGTCAAAGGCAATTATGCGGATATCAAGGAGATTTTATCCGAACTAGGGGTTGATAAGATCGACGGAGCGCTTCTCGATTTGGGAGTGTCATCGTATCAACTTGATGATCCGCAGAGGGGTTTTTCATACATGTGTGACGCGCCGCTTGATATGCGGATGGATCGCAAGGATTCCGGCGGCGCAAGAGACATCGTAAACAGTTATTCCAAAGATGAACTTGCGAGGATCATCCGGGAATACGGCGAGGAGAAATTCGCAACCCGGATAGCGTCATTTATAGAAAACGCTCGCAAGGAGAAACCCATTGAAACAACAGGGGAGTTAGTTTCAATAATCAAAAGCGCCATCCCGGCTGCTGCAAGGCGAGATGGTCCACATCCCGCAAAGAGAACCTTCCAAGCCATTAGAATCGAAGTAAATGATGAACTCGGAGGTCTCAAGAGAGCCGTCAGTGATTTCTGCGATGTGCTGAATCCCGGCGGTAGACTGTGCATCATATCTTTTCACTCTCTGGAAGATAGGATCGTCAAAGAAATATTCAATAGGAGAGAAAATCCGTGTACGTGTCCGAAGAATATTCCGGTATGCGTATGCGGAAAGAAAGCGGATGTGAAGAAGGTAAACAAGAAACCCATACTTCCGTCCGAGGGGGAAGAAGCGGAGAATCCGCGGGCGAGAAGCGCCAAGCTGAGAATCTGCGAAAAGCTATAACGAATGCCTTGGTTGGGGAACGGAGAGATCGATATGCAAATCAGGGGACAAAAGAATATAATTGCGACAATATTGTTTATCGGTTTCATGTGTTTGGTCATGGTAGTTTTGACTGCCTATGCAGCTGAGCTTAGAGTTGACAACAATAAACTGATCAGCAGCAACAACACGCTTCAGGGTGAGATTGATACCTTGAGCGTCAGAATAAAGGCTGCGAACAATATTGAGAATATCGAGAACATCGCCAAGAACCAACTGGGTATGGTTTATCCCGAGACGGGTCAATATGTCTATATTTCGGACAAGGACACGCCGCTCGGTGATTTGGCTCTCCGCATTCGGGAGAACGCCTATCACTAAGTCAATTTAATATGACACTTCAGCCGGACAGCCGCAAGCAGGGTTCCCGGCTTTTTTCATAAAGGAGAAAAAGCAAACATGATAAAAGACACGAACAAAGTAAGCATCAGAGGCCAAAAGAGGGTTCTTTTTGTGTTTGCGATAATCCTTGTTTTTATGTTTCTTTTGCTTTTTAGGACTGCTTGGATACAAATCGTAAAGGGTGAGGAGTATACGGAGCGCGCGGTAGAGCAGCAGACGAGCGATATACCTCTGGACGCAAAGCGCGGATCCATATACGACCGCAACGGAGAGATTCTTGCATCGAGTACAACGTCATATAACCTCTGGGTAAGACCTGCGCAGCTCAAAGAAAACTATACAAGGGAGAGATTGGTTGAGATATCCAGTCTTCTTGCCATGGACCTTTCTATGGATGCGGGCAAAATCCTTGAGAAGATGACATCGGAATCGGCGCTTGTAAAGATTACCGGCGGGCTTACAAAGGAAGTTGCGGACAGGATCAAGGAGCACGGAGTCTATGGTCTTGAACTCGCGGCATATACCAATCGCCTTTATCCGCTCGGAACAACCGCGGCGATTGTCCTTGGAAGCGTAAACGTTGATGGCATCGGGCGTTCGGGAATTGAGCTCGAGTATAACGAATACCTGAGCGGCGTTGCGGGAAGAACGGTGCACGACCAGGATCTCGCGGGAAACCTCCTTGCCTTTGGAGAGAGCAAGACCTATGATGCGCAGAACGGACTCAATATAGAGCTTACGATAGACGAGGTGCTACAGCACTATCTCGATGATGCGGTGCTGAACGGACTTAATACAACAAAGGCCGAGAAGGTCTGCGGAATAGCTATGGATCCAAAGACCGGCGAGATACTTGCAATGTCGGTTTATCCAACCTTTGATCCAAACAATGCAACCGAGCCTGCGGACCAGGAGGCAAAGAAGGCATTTGAAAAACTTACGGAAAATGAGCAGCTTGATATAATCTACGACCTCTGGAGAAATCCGATTGTTACGGATATCTACGAGCCGGGTTCCACGTTCAAGCTCATCACATCATCGGCTATGCTGGAGGAAGGTCTTGCAAATCCCGATACTGAATACTACTGCGGAGGAACGATTACGGTTTACGACGCTGAGATATCAGAGCCGTTGGATGAGATACACGGACAGCAGACGCTTACGCAGGCGGTAGGAAACTCCTGCAACGTCGCTCACGTTCAAATGGCACAGAGCCTTGGAATAAACAGATTGTATAAATACATCGAACTATATGGACTTACATCTATTACAGGAATAGACTATCCGGGCGAAAGCGGTTCCATGATTTACGATAAAGACACTTATGGACCGGTAGAACTTGCGACAACGGGCTTCGGTCAGGGAATTGCAATCACACCGATACAGCTTATCACAGCCGTAAGCGCGATAGGAAACGAAGGCATGCTCGTTCAGCCGCACCTCGTAAGAAGGCTTATGGATGATAACGGTGAAACAGTTTTGGAATACAGGACGGAAGCTGTAAGAAAAGTGATTTCCGCAGCAACCGCTCACGAGATGCTCAGCATCATGGAGCAGCAAATAGAATTCTACGGCGGAACCAACGCTAAGATTCCCGGATACAGAATGGGTGGCAAGACGGGAACCGCTGAGCGTGTAGTCGAAAACAGCGAAGGCGGATACGACGAATACTATAACACCTCATTCGTTTCCTTGGTTCCGATAGACAATCCTCAGCTTGCAGTACTCGTAGTATGTTATGCGCCAAAGGCCGGACAGTTCGGATCTCAGACGGCGATACCTATTGTTAAGGAGTTCCTGACAAAGGCGCTTCCTTATATGAATATTGAGCGTACGGACTCTGTTGCACAGGAGTATCAAGAAATTGCTTATAGCTATGTTCCGGATGTAACCGGGATGACATACAAAGAGGCAATAGAAGTCCTGAAGGCATATGGTCTTAACTATGCCGTAAGACCTGAGTCATCAGAGGATGAAGTTGACGATGATATGGACTTTGTCGTTGTGGATCAGTATCCAAAGGGTGGCGAAAAGATGCCTAATGAAGATATAGTTTATCTTTACAGAGAGTAACAAAGAGAGACGTCATGGACAGAATAAACGTCGGTGAAGTAGTAAAAGCTACGGGTGGAAAATTGATATGCGGAACCGCAGATGCTGCGATAGAAAGTGTATGCATGGACTCCAGAATCGTGAGCGAGAATTCGCTTTTTGTTGCGATACCCGGAGAGCGTACCGACGGACATAAATACTTAGATGCCGCATTTGACAAAGGTGCATCCTGCGCTCTTGTCTCCAGGGAAGTGGATGTTCCGAACGGAATGGCGTGTGTACTTGTAGATGATACGGTATATGCGCTCCAGGAACTCAGCAGATGGTATATGTCCGAGCGTCTTTCGATGAAGAAGCTTGCAGTGACCGGAAGCGTGGGAAAAACCACGACGAGAGATTTGCTATTTGCTGCGGTCAGCAGTAAATATAGGGCTGGAAAGAACAATAAGAATTTCAACAGCGATATCGGTCTTCCGTTGACGGTTTTGACTTTTGACAGCGATATGGAAGTCGGAGTCATGGAGATGGGAACGAGTGGCGGCATGCACGAGGTGGAACGCCTTGCCGATCTTGTAAGACCTGATGTGGCTATCATAACAAATATCGGTGTGTCTCATATAGAGCACCTTGGATCAAGGGATAACATTCTAAAGGCCAAACTTGGAATTGCGGAGTATTTTTCCGCCGAGAATACTTTGATAATAAATGCGAATGATGACAAACTATGCTCGATAAAGGAAAGTCATCCCAAGTACAAGATAGTAACCGTTGGAAACGTAGATGCGTTATGCGATGTGGACTATCTTGTGAAGGATATAAAGGAAATCGGGACAGAGGGTTTAAAGTTTAGACTCTGCCATGAAGAAGGAGAGTACGAAGTCGAGCTTCCGATACCGGGTGAACACAATGCTATAAATGCTGCACTTGCGATAGCGGGTGCCGGGGCTGCCGGCGTTTCAGTGGAAGAGGCGATAAGCGGCATGGCTGATATGACGACGACGGGAAGCAGACTCAGGATGATAGAGGTGGGCGGCTTCAGAATTATAGATGATGCATATAATGCTGCGCCGGCATCGATGAAGTCGGCAATCACGACACTCATGCATGCGGAAGGCAAAAAGAAGATAGCGATGCTCGGAGACATGAATGAACTCGGAGAAGAGAGCGAAGAAATGCATTTCGGTGTTGGTCGCTTTGCTGCGGAGCACGATGTGGATGTACTCATAACAGTTGGGGAAAAGGCTGCCGCTATTGCAGCGGGAGCAGAGGACGCACTCCGAAGCAAAATGACGGCAGGAGAAAAAACGCGGACCACGATTATTAGATGTGAAGAAAAAGCGGCTGCCTATATGGTGCTTAAGGGAATAGCGAGTAAAGGAGATATCGTTCTCGTCAAGGCATCGCGCGGAATGGCGCTCGATGAACTCGTTCAAAGAATAGAAGACGATTATAAGGGGCAATAGGGTAGAGATGAATTTTTTGCATGTTGTATTGGTAATCCTTTTGGGGGCGGTGGTTTCGGGACTGCTGACTTTTCTTGAAATACCGTTTCTAAAGAATCATCAGTTTAAACAATATATACGCGAGGAAGGACCTGCTTCGCATCAGAAGAAGGCGGGAACTCCAACCATGGGCGGCATCGCCATGATTGCGGCGCTCGTCATTCTTACATTTGTAGTAGTCGGAGTATCATCGACATCAATCTTGATGCTCATCGTCACCATAGTCTTTGGCGGAATCGGATTCATGGATGACTACATCAAAGTCGCCGCAAAGCATAATCTGGGTCTCACGGCAAAGCAAAAACTTGCGCTCCAGCTCGTATTTGGAATCGCACTTGGAATATACATAAAGTTTTTCACCGAGCTTGGTACGGCTGTCTATATTCCGTTTTATGGAAAGCAGATTGACTTTGGAATACTCTATATTCCTTTCGTGGCGTTCGTTCTGGTTGCGATGGCAAACAGCGTCAATCTTACGGACGGGCTTGACGGACTTTGTTCCGGAGTAACGGCGATAGTTGCTTTCTTCTTTGCTCTGATGGGAATAAAACTCGGACAGGCGGTACCGACAAGTTATAGTGCTGCGCTCTGCGGAGTTTGCCTAGGGTTCCTCGTGTTCAACAAAAATCCTGCAAAGCTCTTCATGGGAGATACGGGTTCCATGGCCTTGGGTTCCGCAGTTGCGGTTATAGCGATAGTAATGAAGATGGAATTCTTCCTGGTGATTGCGGGATTCATATATGTTATGGAATCGCTTTCGGTAATGATCCAGGTAATAAGCTTCCAGACGAGAGGCAAGAGAATCTTCCGCATGTCGCCGATTCATCATCACTTTGAGCTTGGCGGTATGGCAGAGAAGAACGTGGTCTTTATGTTCTGGGGCGTTGCGGCAGTTTGTTCCGTACTGGCTTATCTGATATTTTCGATACATGCGTAGAAACGATTGGAGATAATTATGCGTACAAATCTTGATAATTTACAGGGTAAAAGAGTTCTGATCGTTGGGCTCGCTCGCACGGGAATCGCCGTATGTCAGACGCTTCTCGATATGGGTGCTCAGGTAACGGTGCATGATAGCAAAAATGAAAGTGAATTCGATAAGAATTTCATAACATATCTAAAGAGCAGAGAAGTAGCATGCTTTTTCGGTTCAATCCCTGAGGATATGTCAGAGTTCGATATGCTGATTCTGAGTCCGGGCGTAAGCCCTGAGCTTCCGTTTATACAGGAAGCCGCATCAAGAGGGGCGGAGATTACGGGAGAGATTGAACTTGCGTATAGAGTGAGCAGGGGAAACATCGTGGCGATTACCGGAACAAACGGAAAGACCACGACTACGACCTTGGTTGGCGAAATATTCAGAGCCTCGGGTCGCAAGACGCATGTTGTCGGTAATATAGGCGTTGCCGCAATTGCGGACGCGGCGGCGGCGGACGAACAGGATTGGTTGATAACCGAGGTGAGCAGTTTCCAGCTTGAGACTACCAAGTACTTCAAACCGCAGATATCCGCAATCCTTAACCTGACGCCCGATCATCTCAATCGCCACCATACGATGGAGGCATATGGCGCGGCTAAGGCTAAGATATTTGCAAACCAGACCGAGGCGGGATTTTTGATCATAAACTATGACGACAAAGAATGCTACGCTTTGGCCAAGGAATGCAAGGCGAGAATCGTTCCGTTCAGCAGGCTGGAGGAACTTGACTTTGGCGCTTTTGTGAAGGATGGGAAGGCTGTAATCAAGGATGACGAACGGCTTGTGGAAATCTGCGATCTAGACGACGTCAAGATAATAGGCAGCCATAATGTGGAGAATATACTTGCGGCAGCTGCGATTTCATATTTCGCGGGAATAGATTATCAGGTGATCGGGCAGGCAATCCTGTCCTTTGCCGGAGTTGAACACAGAATCGAATACTGCGGAGAAATCGACGGCATTAAATATTACAACGATTCCAAGGGTACAAATGTAGATGCGGCTGTAACCGCAATCAAGGCAATAAAGGAGAATATAATTCTGATTGCCGGAGGTGACGGCAAGGCGCAGGATTTTGAACCGTTTATACAGGCTTTCGGTGGTGCTGTTAAGAAGATGGTTCTTCTTGGACGCGATGCAAAGATAATTTCTGAGGCGGCTGAGAAAAACGGATTTACCGATTATGTATTCTGTAAGGATATGCCGGACTGCGTGAGAACTGCGACGGAACTTGCGGAAAAAGGGGATACAGTTCTTCTTTCACCGGCTTGTGCGAGCTGGGATATGTACGAGAATTTTGAACAGCGCGGAGACCATTTTAAGGAGTGCGTCGACGCTTTGAGGAGATAGAGATGACAAGAGGGTCAACAGCGGTTAGTGGCACAATTCAAATGAATACCGTAAAGAGAAGGGTTAAGAAGGGAAGTGCGGATTCTCTTCTGATTGTGCTTACTACAATTCTGGCCGTCTTTGGAATGGTAATGGTTTTTAGCGCGAGCTATTATAACGCTATTAACGATAACGGCACACCGTACTCATATCTGTGGAAGCAGGCGTTCTTTGTTTTCAGCGGCTATATCATTATGTATGTGGTAGCAAATATGAACTATGGTGTGTGGAAGAAATTCGCGTATCCGCTTGCAGTAATAGGCTTTGTTCTTTTGGTTCTTTTGCTTACACCGATGGGAGTTACGTATAACGGAGCAACAAGATGGCTCTACCTCGGTATCGGCGGTGTAGGATTTACAATCATGCCGGGTGAATTGGCCAAGTTCTTCTTAATCATCTTTTGTGCAACATACTTTGCTTCTGATATGAGTAGAGCAAGAAAACTTACGGGCATACTTCCTATCCTTGCCTATACGGCAATAGTGGGAGCCCTCATTATAAAGCAACCGAACCTTTCGACGGCTATTACCGTTGTCATAATAAGCATAGGCGTTGCTTTTCTCGCAGGCATGCATTGGAGATATATTCTGCTTATGGTAGGAGGTGCCGTTGCGGGAGCGTATTATCTATTCTTTATAGACAAAGGTTATTGGCACGAGCGTGTTATAAGCTTTATGGATCCGTTTGCCGATGAACTTGGAAGCGGATATCAGGTTGTTCAGGGACTGTTGGCGCTGGGCTCCGGCGGTCTCTACGGAAAGGGACTTGGACAGAGCGTTCAGAAGAACCTTTATCTTCCGGAACCGCAGAATGATTTTATTCTCGCTATAATCGGTGAGGAACTTGGATTCCTGGGGATACTCGCTCTTATGATTGTATATGCTTTGATAGTTTGGAGAATATTCTACATAGCGATCAAGAGCAAAGATAATTTTGGAATGCTCTTAAGTGCGGGCGTAGCCATAATGATCGGTGCTCAGGTAGTCCTGAATGTTGCCGTAGTTACTTCGTCCATGCCGCCTACGGGAATAGCGCTTCCCTTTGTGAGTTATGGAGGAAACGCACTTTGGATATTCATGGTTTTGATAGGAATTGTTTTGAACGTATCAAAGTATCAGGTTGTTGATGAAGAAGGTGACGCATGAGGGTTTTGTTTACCGGTGGCGGATCGGGAGGACATTTCTTTCCGGCGATAGCGATTGCGGAGGAGTTTAAAAAACGCATGCCCGATGCGGAGATGCTTTATCTTGGAAACAAAAAAGCTCTCGAGAGCAGGGAGGCTCCCGCACACGGAATAGAATTCAAAGCCGTTCCGTCGAGGTGCCTTGACTTGGGATATGGTGGCTTGTTTGCTCACGTCTATGAGATGTTTGCTTCTTCGACACAGATGTCGGCAGGCCTTATAAAATCGAATAGCATAATCAAAAAATTCAAACCGGATATCGCGATAGGTACCGGAGGTTTCGTTTCTTTCCCCGTAATACTTGCCGCGGAGAGGCAGGGTGTAAAATGCTATATTCACGAGCAGAATGCAGCACCCGGCAGGGGAAACAGAGTGATGGCCAAGAAGGCCAGAAGGATTTTTACAGGGTTCCCCGGAACTGAAGACAGTTTGGGATTCCCTGAAAAAACCATCTATGTAGGAAATCCTGTGAGAGAAGAATTCTATAGTTTAGACAAAAAAACTTCTAGAAAAAGTCTCGGGATACCGGAAGATGATTTTGTTGTATTCTCGGTGGGCGGAAGCCTTGGCTCGGAGGTCTTAAACGATGTGGCCCTGGAGTATGCCAAAAGAATCAATAAAAAAGAGGGGAGCACATTAATCTGCGGTACGGGGAGACCTTTGCTTAAGGAGTATAGCGAAAAAGCCGCAAAAGAGGGTATAGAGCTCGGTGGCAACATACATATGGATGGATTCATAAGCAATATCAAGGACTGTATCGGAGCAGCGGACCTTGTTATCTGCAGAGCAGGTGCGATGTCGATAGCGGAGCTGCTTGTTGCCGGAAGACCTTCCATTATCATCCCGTATCCGGGTTCCGTCGGTGATCATCAGTATTACAATGCCAAGACTGTCCAGGATGCCGGCGGTGCTGTGATGTATGAGCAAAAGGATGCGGATCCGGTTGTGGTCTGCGACAAGATTGAGGAACTAAGAAACATACCTGGAAAGCTGGATGAAATGGGAGAAGCATGCTTAAAGATAGCACCCACAGCGGTTGCTTCCAAGATATATGAAGAGATAATGGCAGACTATGAGAAGTAAGAAGTATTCAGTTGATTTTGAATCGGGTGACGAGCAGGTCGTCGTAAAGAAGAAACGCAAATCTCACTTTCTGAGAAATTTGCTGATTTTCCTGCTGATTTGCGGCGGTATCTTTTTGTTCCTGAGATCTGACTATTTCATAATCAAGGATATCGAAGTCGAAGGAAATACATATTATACAGACAGTGAAATCAAGCGCATTGCCGAGGCTAAGACGGGAAACAATATAATATTCAATGCGGAAATCGATAGGATGGAAGGGAACCTCGAACAGAATCCTTTCTTTAAGACAATCAAAATCAAAAGAAAACTACCGAACACATTGGTTATAGAAGTTGAAGAAAGAACGCAGATGGCGGCCATCGAATTTGGCGACAAGTATGTCGTAATCGATGAAGAGGGCGTTGTGCTCAGGATGACGGATGTCGACCCCAAGGTTACCATCCTAACGGGTCTCACCATCAGCAAGATGGATATCGGGGAGCCGCTCGAAGCCGAGGAGAAGGAGAATCTCTCGATGACGCTTAGGATGCTCAAAACTATGCAGGAAGGCGACCTGTATTTCAAGATGATAGATGTATCAAAAGTCGTTATCAAAGCTTATATATATGACACCCTGATAGTAAAGGGAACCCCATCAGAGGTTTTCTCGGCTATCGAGGCAGGGGATGTGCAACTCGTAGTGAGTGATCTCTTTGACAAGGGTATAAGCAGGGGAACGATTAAAATGGGCGGAAGCGGAACCGTAATATTTACGCCCGATATCGAAGACGGAGACTAATTCGTAAATGCTTTCTTATAGCAAAAATGCCCTGGTGGTCGATTTGGCCTCAGGGCATTTTTGTTTTCATAATAGGTTTTATCGCAAACCAAATCGGCAAAACTTCTACGAAAAAAGCCGAAAAACCCCAAAAAATGCACAAAAAAATGGTGCATTTGCTTCATCGCTATTGTATAATAAAGTATATTTGTGAAAGATTAGGAGGCATAAGATGCTGCAATTTGAATCCGAAAGAGATAACTCGGCGGTTATAAAGGTCATAGGCGTAGGCGGCGGTGGCTGCAACGCGGTTAACCGCATGATCGATGCCGGTCTCAAGGGTGTTCAGTTTATAGCTGTTAACACGGACAGACAGGCTCTCAACAAATGTAGTGCTGACACCAAGATTCAGATTGGTGAAAAGCTAACGAGAGGACTTGGCGCAGGTGGTAATCCGGATATCGGACAGCGTTCAGCTGAAGAAACCATCGACATCATCACCGACGTTCTCGAAGGTGCAGACATGGTATTCATCACTGCCGGAATGGGTGGTGGTACAGGTACCGGAGCAGCACCGATTATCGCAAAGCTTTCAAAGGATCTCGGAATCCTTACGGTTGCGGTAGTTACAAAGCCGTTTACATTTGAGGGACGCAAGAGAATGAAACAGGCTGAACTCGGTCTGGACTTCCTTAAGAAGTATGTTGATTCTCTGGTAGTAGTTCCTAACGATAAGCTCATCGAGTCCAGCAGCGAGCATACGACGATGCTCGAGGCGTTCAATATGGCTGACGATGTACTTAGACAGGGTGTTCAGGGTATAACGGATCTCATCTCCGACTACGCACTCATCAACGTGGACTTTGCCGATGTCAAGTCCGTAATGACAGACCGCGGCGTTGCTCATATGGGCGTTGGTACGGGAAAGGGCGAGACAAGAGCTCGCGATGCCGTTATCGAAGCGACAGAAAGTCCGTTGCTTGAAACATCCATCAACGGAGCAAAGGCAATCCTGCTCTACATCTCCGGTGGATACGATATGGGAATGCTCGAGGTTAACGAGGTTGCCCGTATGGTAGAGGAAAAGGCAGACGACGATGCAATCCTCATCTTCGGTGCCGCTATCGACGAGAATGCAAAGGACAGCCTCTCCATCACTGTCATCGCAACAGGCTTTGAAGACACAGGGAGAAAATTCGCTCCCGCAGGCCGCAGGGAAGAGGCTCCCGCAAGCGCAGAGATCATAACTGAAGATGGTCTTACGGCAAGGGAAGTAACCCTGGGCGAACTCTTTGAGGAAGCGGGCGAAGCTCCTGAAGTAGAAGAAGAGGACTCCATATTCGGAATTCCGAAATTCCTTAAGAAATAAGAATCCAGCGAATAAGCCGGACTCGCTCCGGCTTTTTTCGCACCATGGATAATATGAAAAACGCATCTCCCAATTTCAAATACATATCTTCCGCCGAAAACGGAAAGTATAAGGGCTGGCAAAAACTCATCACGCGTAAGTACAGAGAACGTGAGAGATGTTTTTTGGTGGAAGGGGAACTTCTGATCATGGATGCCGTTTTGAGCGGTGCCGAGCTTAAGGAGCTTATAGTGCGCGATGGTGCGGATTTGAACTCCGAATTGCTTGCGAATGATATTGGGACTGTGGCCTGCTATTCGCTCTCGGACAATCTCTTTGATAGCTTAAGTCAGACAGAGCACGGAAGAGATGCGATAGGAGTGTTTGCAATTCCGGATGGAGAAGTTTCCGATTGGGGAGAGGGCGATATAGTCGTTCTCGATAGACTTCAGGATCCAGGAAATGTCGGAACGATAATAAGAACTTCGGATGCTGCCGGTGTCGCAGGAATCATTACCATCAAAGGGACGGTCGATTCGTATTCGCCAAAGGTGGTGCGTGCGGCGGCGGGATCTATATTCAGAGTTCCGATAGCGGAAGCTGAGAATGCAAGCGAGTTGAAGGCGATGCTCGATAAACTAAATGCAAAACCCGTGGCGATTGATCCAAGGGCGAGCAAAGAGTATTTTGATATGCCGGAGTACGAGAGGCTTGCGATAATAGTCGGAAACGAAGGCGGAGGAATAAGCAAAGAAATGCTGAATCTCTCGGAAATGAACCTCGTGATTCCGATGAGAGAAGGAATAGAATCCTTGAATGCCGCAATGGCATTTGGAATAGTAATATACGAAAGAGTGAGAAGAAAATGCAAGAAAGATTAAACCAAATCTTGGAGGAAGCGAAGAAACTGATTGCAGAAGCTCTGTCAGAAAAGGAGACAGAGGATATTAGAATTCGCTTTCTTGGGAAGAAGGGTGAGGTAACGGAGATTCTTAAGTCGATGGGAAACCTCGCACCTGAAGAAAAGAAGGAACTCGGTCAGGCAGCAAACAAGGTAAAAGAAGAAATCGCGGAAGCAATTTCAGAGAAGGCTGCCCAGCTAAAGGAACAGGCCAAGCAGGGTCGATTTAAAACTGAAAAGATAGACGTAACGGAGCCCGGAGTTCAGGTTAAGATCGGAACCAAGCATCCCGTTACGCAGGTAATAGATGAGATTACGGAGTTCTTTGAGACTCTCGGTTATTCTGTTTACGAAGGTCCGGATATCGACACGGTGTTCAATACATTTGACGGACTTAATTCACCGCCGACACATCCGGCAAGAGATTTAACAGACACGTTCTATGTAACACCGGACATCGTTCTTAGACCGCATACATCATCTGCGGAGATAAGGGCAGAGCAGGGACTTCCGACTCCTTATAAGATTGTAATCCCTGGACGCTGCTATAGATGCGACACACCGGATGCGACGCATTCGCATACCTTCCATCAGGTAGAGATGATGGTAATAGGTGAGGATATCAAGATGTCGGATCTCAAGGGAACTCTCGATATGCTCGCGAAGAAGCTCTTTGGTCCGGAGACGAGAACAAAATTCCGTCCGCACCACTTCCCGTTTACAGAGCCGTCTGCGGAGATGGACGTAAGCTGCTTTAAATGCGGCGGCAAAGGCTGTAACGTATGCAAGGGTTCGGGCTGGATTGAAATCCTCGGCTGCGGCATGACGCATCCACACGTTCACAAGGCCGGCGGAATCGATACGGACAAGTATACGGGCTTTGCTGTAGGAATGGGCGTAGAGAGAATCGCGATGCTCAAATACGGTATAGATGATATTCGTCTGCTCTATGAAAACGATATGAGATTCATCGAGCAGTTCAAATAAGGGAGAGAAAAATGTTAGTATCCATCAATTGGCTGAAGGATTATATAGAAGTGCCGGAGATGAATGAGGCGATGGCAAAGTCGTTCTGCGACAGAATGATTATGAGCGGCTCCAACATCGAAACAGCTGAGCTCATCGGCGACGGCATAAGCAATGTAAAACTCGGCAAGATAGAAAAGATAGAAAAGCATCCGGAAGCGGATAAACTCGTCGTATGCCAGGTTAACTTGGGCGGCGACGTTAAGCAGATTGTAACCGGTGCGCCAAACGTATATGAAGGCGCATATGTTCCTGTTGCAGTTGACGGTGCTCACATTCCGGGACCGCTTCACGGACAACCAAAGGTTCCGGGCGGCGTAGACATTCACGCAGGCGAACTCAGGGGAGTTAAGTCCGACGGAATGATTTGTTCCGCGGAGGAACTCGGCCTCAGCGACAAGGTTGTTCCGATGGCCTCAAAGGACGGAATCTGGCTCCTTCCGGGAAACTGGGACGATAAGCTCGGAATGGACTTTGCGGAAGCGGTCGAACTAAGTGACGTCGTAATAGATTTCGAAATCACACCGAATAGGCCTGACTGTCTCTCTATGCTCGGAATGGCAAGGGAAGCTGCCGCTACCTTCGGAACAAAGATGAATTATCCGGAAACCGAATGTGAGAAGACGGACGAGAAAGCATCCGATTATATCGCGGTAGAGGTCAAGTCCGATCTCTGCAAGCGTTATACCGCAAGGGTTATAAAGGACGTAAAGATTGAGCAGTCGCCGTGGTGGCTTCAGAAGAGACTCATGGGTGCAGGCATGCGTCCGATCAACAACATCGTGGATATTACGAATTTTGTAATGATGGAATACGGTCAGCCGCTTCATGCATTTGATATAAGAGCGCTCGCCGGAAACAAAATAGTTGTCGACGTTGCGGCGAAGGGCGACAAGTTCACGACCCTCGACGGAACCGAAAGAGAACTCGACGACACTATGCTCATGATCAACGACGCCGAGAAGCATATCGCACTCGCGGGCGTAATGGGCGGACTCAATTCAGAAATTCTCGAAGACACCAATACGGTCGTAATAGAATCCGCAAACTTCCTCGGTTCTTCCGTAAGACAGACAGCCAAGAAGCTCGTGATGAGAACTGAAGCCTCCGGAAGATACGAAAAGGGAATTGACCCGAATCTCTGCGAAGCTGCTGCCGACAGAGTTTGTAAGCTCGTAGAGATGCTCGGTTGCGGAAAGATTCTCGAAGGTTCAGTCGATGTATATAGGGTTCCGGAGGAGGCTCCTACGGTAACAGCAAGAGTGAGCAGAATCAACAAGGTTCTCGGAACCGATCTCGAAAGAGCCGATATGGTCAAGATTCTCGAGAGCCTTGAGATGAAGGTAGAAGGTGAGGGCGACAATATGGTCGTCACGCCGCCTTCGGTAAGACAGGATCTTCTCGAAGAAGTTGATTATGTGGAAGAAATTGCGAGAATCTACGGATACGACAATCTTCCGAATACGCTTCCTGCTCTCACGACCAAGGTTGAGAATAGCAAGAGCTGGGAGATGAGAAAGCTCGCGCGCGAAGTTCTTTCGGGAATGGGTGCGAATGAAATTCAGACATTCTCATTCATAAGTGAAAAGGCATTCGATGCGCTGGGAATCGCAGAAGATTCTTGGGAGAGAGATACCGTAAAGGTTATTAACCCGATGGGTGAAGATACATCCGCGGTAAGAACAATTCTCATGCCGGGTATGCTCGAAGTTCTTGGAAGAAATTATGCGAGAGGAATAGAGGCAGTAAGAGCCTACGAGATAGGAACTGTATTCGCAAAGAATTATGCCGATCCAAACGGACTTCCTGACGAGAGCCTCGATCTCTCAATCGGAATCTACGGTGAGGGAGAAAGCTTCTTCACACTCAAGGGCATAATCGAGGCGCTCTTTGAAAAGCTTGGAATTTCAGGCGTTTCATACGTCGCCGAAAGTGAATACGGAGTCTACCATCCGGGAAGATGCGCACGCATCATGTATAAGCCGGAAGAGGGAGACGATGTAGAACTCGGCATAATGGGTGAGGTTCACCCGGACGTAGCCGAGAACTTTGATCTCGATGTAAGGGCATATGCCGCAGAACTCTTCTTTGATAAACTTATCGGATATACAGATAGGGAAGTGCATTATACGAGACCGCCGAGATTCCCGGCGATGACAAGAGACATAGCCATGATAGTCGATGAGGACGAGACGGTTGCAAGCCTTGAGGCCGTAATCAAAGAGGCGGGAACGGAGCTGCTGAGACAGGTTAAACTCTTTGATGTTTACAGAGGGGAACAGGTCGGAGAAGGCAAGAAGAGCGTTGCGTTCAGCCTTACATATAGACATGACGACAGGACTTTGACCGACGAGGAGACGGAGGCCATGCACCAAGAAGTACTCCGCGCACTCAGGGAAAAGACGGGCGCAGTTATAAGAGATAATTAATAATTAGTTGTATAGTTGGTTTAGAGACGGAGGTCAGGATGAACAAGGTTACGGTACAGATTTATGGTCAGGATTACACCATAACGGGCAGCCGCAGTGAGTCGGAAATCAGAAAGATTGCAGACAGAGTTGATCAGCAGATGAAGGCCATAAGCAAGGCTAGTTCCTACAGCGGAACAAGCAATATTGCAGTGCTCTCCGCCATCAACATCAGTGAGGCGCTTCTCGATGCGGAGAAGGAAGTAAGAAAGCTCAACAACGAGAAGGAAAAGATGGCCGCAAATGCCAGCTATTATATGAATATGCTGGATAAGGCAAAGAAGAATACCAAGCAGACGAGGGAGTCCGCGGGTGAGCAGGAACAGAAGATCAAAGAATACGAAGAAATGCTTAGGCAGGCAAGTGAGAAGTGCAAAGAGTACGAGAACAGCATTTTTGATCTTCAGATGGCTAATGTGAAGCTTAAGAATGAAATCGATAAGCTGAAAGGTGAACAGTGAAAGAAAAATCACTAAGAGTACTTGAATATCACAAAATAATCGAGCAGCTCTCGGAATATGCCGCGACATCGGGAGGAAGGGATAAGGCTAATTCGCTCAAGCCCTATTCCGCGATTCAGGATATTTCTTTGGAGCTTGCAAGAACCTCGGAAGGGGTTTCTATAATATCGCGTAAAGGCCCGCTGCCAATCGGCGGGTTTTACGATATAAGAAACAGTTTGTCCTTTGCAAGCAAAGGTGGGACGCTTAGCATGAAACAGCTTCTGGAGGTTCATTACAACCTCGTTGTTGCGAGGCAGATAATATCCTTCATGAAAAGCGAAGATCTCCCGGAGCTGCCTTTGATAAGAGGGATGACCGATCTTCTTGTTGACGTTCCCGATCTTGAGGAGGAGATAGATAGATGTATTCTGTCCGAAGACGAAATGGCGGACACCGCATCTCCGGCGCTCAGAAATATAAGAAGAAGCATAAGACTCAAGAGCGAGGAGCTAAGGAATAAGCTGAGTCGTATTATTGCGTCCACGGAGAACAAAACATATCTTCAGGACTCCATAGTCACTATGAGGGACGGAAGATATGTAATACCCGTAAAGCAGGAATACAGGCAGAAGTTCCCGGGTATGATTCACGACCAATCAAAGGGCGGACAGACTCTGTTTATAGAGCCTCAAGCGATTGTGGAGATGAACAACAAGCTCCGAGAACTCGCGGTGGAAGAGCAGGCGGAGATTACAAGGATTCTTGAAGAACTCTCTGCGATGGTCGGTGAACATTATCACGATATTAAGAATAACCAGGGTCTTGTTGAGGAACTCGATTTTATCATGGCCAAATCTAAACTTTCTCGCAGGATGGATGGCGAAGAGCCAAAGATGAATGAAGGAAAGCATCTCAAGCTTATTCAGGCGAGACATCCATTGATAGATCCGGATAAGGTTGTTCCAATTAATATAGAAATAGGAAACGGCTATAGCACACTCATAATTACGGGACCGAATACGGGCGGCAAGACGGTAAGCCTTAAAACCGTCGGACTGCTTTCTCTCATGGCGATGAGCGGACTTCATATTCCGGCATCGTCGGAGAGCGCGCTGCCGATTTATGAGGATGTATTTGCGGATATAGGAGATGAGCAGAGCATAGAGCAGAGCCTTTCGACTTTCTCATCGCATATGAAAAATATCGTCGAGATAATAGATGACGCATGGGCAGATTCGCTCGTGCTTCTCGATGAATTGGGTGCCGGGACGGATCCGACGGAGGGTGCAGCCCTCGCGATTTCGATTCTGGATAAACTCAGAAGAATGGGCGCGAGCGTATTTGCGACGACGCATTATACGGAGCTCAAGAAATACGCGCTTTCCACGGAGGGAGTAAGCAATGCATCAATGGAGTTTGATGTGGAGACGCTTTCTCCTACATATAAGCTTTTGATAGGTATTCCGGGTAAGTCAAATGCCTTTGAGATATCAAAGAAGCTGGGACTCAAGCCCGAGATAATCGAATATGCTGAAAACCTTATCGAAGGCGGCGACATGGAATTTGAGGACGTGATCAGTTCCATAGCGGATGACAGAAGGGCTGCGGAAGAAGATCGTATGGAGGCCGCGCGGCTTGCCGAAGAAGCGAGAGCGCTGAAGGAAAGCATCGACGCCAAAGAAAAGAAGATAGAGGCAAAGCGTCAGGAAATTCTGGACAAGGCAAGAGAAGAAGCTAGAGATATATTGCGAGAAGCAAAGGAAACAACCAAGGAACTCCAGAAACAGATTAAGGAGCTTCAGAAGGGTGGTCTTTCAGACGACGCTCAGGCAAAGCTCGAGGAAACCAGACAGCGCTTGAGAGACGCGGAGAGCAAGGCCAGCACGCATGTTGTTAAGCAGGTTAACAGCGATCCCATAAGCGCAAAGGATCTCAAGGTTGGAGATAGAGTTAAGCATCTTACTCTCGACCAGAACGGAGAAATAATAAGCCTTCCGGACGAGAAGGGCGACGTAATGGTTTTGATAGGAGCCCTTAAGCTTTCCGCAAACGTGAATGACCTGATGCTCATAAACGAGGGCAAGGACCGAAAGCAGCCCGCCAAGAAAGCGCAAGTCAAGATGTCGAATAAATCTATGTCCGTATCCGCCAGTATCAATGTGGTGGGAAAGAATCTCGAAGATGCTTTGGCTGAGGTCGAGAAATATATAGACGATGTATATCTTGCAGGTCTCGAAAAGGCGACCGTAATTCACGGCCGCGGAGAAGGGATTTTGAAACGCGGGATACGCGATATGCTTAAGAGAAATAAACTCGTTAAATCCTTCCAGGCGGGAGCGTATAACGAGGGCGGAGAAGGCGTTACGGTTGTAACGATGAAAAAATAAGGTATTGTAAGAGGTTTGTTATGAAAGATTTTAAAACTGCAATTGCTGAGATCATTTCGGAAAAAGTTGCGGAACTCTCGCTTGACGAAATCAAGGAAATGCTGGAGGTCCCACAGGATTCAAAGATGGGAGACTTTGCATTTCCGTGCTTTAAGCTTGCGAAGGTTATGAGAAAGGCTCCGCCTCAAATTGCGGTGGATATAGCGGAAGCGGTTTCGGAAAGCGGACTCTTTGATAAGGTTGAGCCGGTGAATGCATATGTCAATATTTTTCTTCCAAAGAATGAGATAGCCGAAGAAACTCTAAGGGCGATCATGGAAGAGGGCGATGCATTCGGAACAACCGATAAAGGCGCTGGCAAAACCGTAATCGTAGAGTATAGCTCGCCGAATATAGCAAAGCCTTTCCATATCGGTCATATCAGATCGACGGTAATCGGAAATTCGATTTACAAAATCTATAAGGCCCTCGGCTACGATATGATCAGAATCAATCATCTCGGCGACTACGGTACGCAGTTCGGCAAGATGATTTCCGCATACAGGCGTTGGGGAAACAAAGAAGATGTAGAGAAGGAACCAATTAAGACACTTCTTGGTTACTATACCAAATTCCACGAGGAGGCGGAGAGCGATCCTTCGCTCGAGGAAGAAGCGAGACAGATATTTGCGAAACTGGAGAAGGGCGAGCCTGAGGAAGTTGAGCTCTGGCAGTGGTTCAGGGATGAGAGCCTAAAGGAATTCAACCGCGTTTACAAGATGCTTGGAATAGAATTTGACTCGTATAACGGTGAGAGTTTCTATTCGGACAAGATGCCGAGATTTGAAAAAGAACTCGAAGAAAAGGGTTTATTGGTCGAGTCTCGCGGCGCGCAGGTTGTGGAGCTTGAGGAGTATGGACTCGGGACAGCGCTTATCAAGAAGAGCGACGGTAGTTCGCTATATATAACGCGAGACATTGCAGCAGCTGTCTATCGTAAAGAGACGTACGATTTCTATAAGAATATATATGTCGTTGCGTCGCAGCAGATGCTGCATTTCCAGCAGCTATTCAAGATTCTGGAGCTCATGGGGCATGAAGATGTGGCTGCGGGATGCACCCATGTTCCCTTTGGTCTTGTAAGCCTTGAAGACGGAACTATGTCGACGAGGCAGGGAAGGGTAGTATTCCTTGAAGATGTTCTTACGAGTGCGGTTGAAAAGACCAGAGAGATAATTGCGGAGAAGAATCCGGATGCGGAGAATATCGATGAGATCGCAGCGCAGGTTGGTATCGGCGCGGTTATCTTCAACGAGCTTTCCAACAACAGGATCAAGGACTATACGTTCAAATGGGAGACCGTTCTCAATTTTGACGGAGAGACGGGTCCCTATGTTCAGTATACGCACGCGAGATGCGCGAGTCTTTTAAGACGCGCGGGCGAAGACGTTATCTCAAGGGCAAAGGACCTTGGCGGAATCGACTACAGCCATATAGCATCCGACAATGCGCATGAACTCATAAAGCTCATTTACGCATACCCTTCGTATGTGGAACTTGCGGGTGAGAAGTACGAGCCGTCTGTCGTTACGAGGCATATCATAGATATCGCGCAGGCATTCAACAAGTTCTACCATGACGAGCATATAATCACGGATAACGAAGATGAAAAGATTGCCAAGATTGCGCTTGTAATCGCAACAAAGACGGTAATAAGGAACGGCCTTGCACTCCTTGGAATAGAAGCGCCTGAGCGCATGTAATCCTTTTTGAGATCGTATTTTGGTAATAAAGCGATATGAAAGACGAAATAAAACAAAAAGAAACAATCGAATCGACTTCGGGACGAATCAAGGATTATCTTCTTCCTTTTATGGAGGAATACCTATTTGATCAGCTTACGGACGACTATCTCGAGAAGATAGAGATGAAGGATATCCTGAGCAGTGTTCCGGTTCCGTTTAAGAAGACCGAGCTTGCAAATCTCACGGGTATTAATCTTGCGAGAAGCATGGCGGCTGTCATAGGCTGCGATCCTGACTTTGAATATGCGCCGGCATACAAGGAATTTATAGAAAGAGCTTTTCGCGGAGACTTTGTTAAACCGCTGATAGGAGAGGGACTCGAACTTGCGGAGAAGGGTGAGTTTGAGAGGGCATGCCTTTTATTCAGGGCGGCCATAAACATCGCTCCCGAGAATAGCGATGCACTCTATTGCTATGCCAGAGCCTGTCGCGATTGTTATGAGTCGGGCGAAGGCGAAGAATATGTCGGGAGATTCAAGGCGGAATCGCTTGAGTCCTTTGAGAAGCTGACGGTGATGGCACCGGAATTCGAGATGGGCTATTATTATCTCGGGTATGCTTATTTGAATCTCGGATTGTACATCAAAGCCAAGCTGACGTTTGAGACGTTCATGAATCTGACGGATGACGAGCATCTCGAAAAGGCGATTGCAAAGATTCCGGACGGTGCGCCGATAACGGGCAGCTCTCTCACAGAAGAGTGGAAGGGGCTTCGCGAGGAGGTTTCGGGCTGGATTGCAAAGCTCGATGAGCCGGTCAAGATTGAAACGGCATACAACCAGGTTCTTGCGGGAAGGTATGAACAGGGTATAGAGATGCTCGAGCCATACGTGGAAAACGAGGCATATAATAATTGGTGGCCGCTGTATTTCTATCTGGGAGTGTCGTATGAGGCGCTCTCAAACGATGAGAAGGCAGAGTGGGCATATAAGAAGGTCCTGGAACTCTCTCCGAGCAATACTGATGCGATGGAAGGACTCATCAGAATAGGGCACTCCACGGGCGACGAAGACCTCGTCTCCAAATATGAAGACAAGATAAAAGTCGTGCAGCGTAACCGCGAGGAAGAACGCGCGGCAAAGAATAAGAATTACAATTAGGAAGGCAATAAAGAGCAATAAAAAAATAAAAAAGAGCGTATCGATTGATACGCTCTTTTGGTTTTTATTCGATTGTTACCCAGCCGCCGAGGTTTCCGGAAGCCCAGCCAATCCATGTCTTACCCGGGTTGAGCTTAACGATTTCGCCGTTGGTGTCCTTAAGGACGAGTTTGCCGTCCTCTACGGACCAGATGATGTCCATCACTGTTCCCTGGCTTGCGAGTTTTCCTTCGCCGCCGGAGAGCCAGTAATTGCAATAGGTTATGCCACCTGCCGACTTGTAGATATATTCCGTGGTATCAAAGAGAACAAGTATATTTTCTCTCGTCAAATCGTTGTAGAAGTCATTGGTGTGATAGAGTTTGTCTTCCTCGGAATATGTCCACGTCTTTGTCCAGCTGCGTCCGGAGATTCCGACATAGATGGTATTGCATGGTGTATCGCTAAGTGGAGCAGCCTCTTTGTTAAACTCCAGTTTGCTTATTCTTTCAGGATCCAGTTCATCTCGATAGCCGTATTCGCTTATAACCGCGGGGAGATTATCTCCGTAGAGGATTCCCGTGTGTTCCAAAGCGACGTTTCTATCATTTGAGCGACCGAAGAGAGGGGTGCTGGCATAGAAGGCCATCTGGTTGATATTGTTTACTCCGTCTTGCGATATTACGCTGTCCGCTCCTTGGTAGTCGTAGGTAGTTGTGCTTTGTCCCCAGTGAATGAAGATGCTGTCAAAGAGTTCCGAGAATCTAACAAAGGGCGGGCGTGCGCTTCTTGTTGGACCTACTATATCCGGAACGGAAGTATAGTCCGCGAAGAACCAAAGCGTTCTTGTGATTCCGTATTCAACCTCTCCTTCGAGGATGATGTCCGGAGCCTTTTCCGGATCGTCCATTCCCCACTGCGGACGAGCATCTTCGGAGTTCTCAACGACGATTGCTACAACGCGCTTGCCTATGGCTTCTTCCTTCATCGGAAGTCCGGTGAGTGGGTTTCGCCTAGCCAGTTCTTCGGCTTCCTTCTTTGCCGCTTCCTCGGCAGCCTTGCGGGCAGCCTCTTCTTCAGCGGCCTTGCGTGCGGCTTCTTCTTCTGCCTTCTTTGCAGCTTCCTCAGCGGCTATCTCTTCAGCCGTGGGGCCTTCTTCCTTCTTGCTGCAGCCGACGAGCGACATCAGCGAAAAGGCTATGGTGAGTACGAGCAGAATAGAAATGATTTTTCTGACGGTTTGTTTTTTCATAATTCAATCCCATATACTTTCTCTATATTTTCCCACCTGCCATGGTGCTTGTGAGAATGCGAATGTTAACAATTATTATACACCTTTTTCCCATATATAGCAAAGGGCCGGCGAACCGGCCCCAAATATAGTATAAGTTTGATTTTGTGAAAACAGCTCCCGCCTAGAACAAGAGGGCACTCGCGATTCCGAAGAATACGAGGAGAGACATGGCGTCTACCATGGTTGTGATGAACGGGCTTGCCATAACGGCTGGGTCAAAGCCGAGCTTCTTGGCGCACATCGGAAGGGTGCAGCCTACGACCTTTGCCATAAGGACCGTGAGTGCAAGCGTTACGCAGACCACGGCGGCTACCATTATCGTTACGCTCTCGTTTCCGAGGAGCATTCTGTCTACGAGAAGAATCTTTACAAAGCATGCGCATGCGAGAACCACGCCGCACATCACAGCGGTCTTGATTTCCTTCCATATTACGGACGGCAAATCGGAAAAGTCGAGTTCGCCGAGCGATATGGCGCGTATGATGGTTACTGACGACTGCGACCCTGAGTTACCGCCTGTGTCCATTAGCATTGGGATAAATGCCGTGAGGACGACCTGAGCGGCGAGGGCGCTTTCAAATCCGTTGATGATCATGCCGGTGAATGTGGCGGATACCATGAGGAGCATCAGCCACGGAATGCGCTGCTTGAAAAGGTCAAATGAATTTGACCTGATATAGCTCTTTTCGGACGGTGTCATACCACCCATGATTTCGATATCCTCGGTGGCACCTTCCTGGATTACATCGAGGGCGTCGTCGAAGGTTACGATACCGACCATTCTGTCTTCCTGATCCACAACAGGGAGGGCGAGGAAGTTATATCTCGCGAGCTTCTGTGAAACCTCTTCGCTGTCATCGAGCGTGTTGACAGAGATAACGTTAGGCTCCATTATTTCTTCGATTAATGTATCGTCGTTTGAAACGAGGAGCAGGTCCTTTAGAGATATGGAACCGAGGAGTTTTCTGTGGTCGGTTACATAGCAGGTATAGATTGTCTCTCTGTTAACGGCGGTTTTTCTGATCTTTGTTATTGCTTCCGCAACCGTCATATCGGGTCTCAGCGAGATATACTCGGTTGTCATGATGGATCCCGCTGAATCCTCGGGATATCTCAGGATTTCGTTTATTTCCTTGCGCATCTGAGGATCGGCCTGGGCGAGAATCCTCTTTACTACGTTTGCCGGCATCTCCTCGATGAGGTCAACCGCGTCATCGACGTAGATTTCTTCGAGTACTTCGCGGAGCTCGTGATCGGAGAAACCTTTGATGAGGACCTCCTGCATATCGGATTCCATCTCTACAAAGGTCTCGGCAGCCTGGTCCTTTGGAAGCAATCTAAAGATGAGGGTAACGCTTTCTTCGTCGAACTCTTCGAGGACGAGGGCGATATCCGCAGGATTCATTGTGACCAGAACGTCTTTGAGCGTTCGGTATTTTTTTCCTTCGATAAGTGCCATGAGCATGCTTTCGATGGTTACATTTACGTCTGCCATTCTGCCTCCTCCTTTCAAGTTCCACAAAAGAAAAACCGCGGCTCATGTAGGCGCCGCGGCAGAAAAATCAAAGCCATAAACTTTGTTATATCTACCGTACAAGCTTTAGCGTCGCGGGGCGATGAAACTGCATTAGATGATACCTTGGATTCGATATCAACTGCTCAAACCAACTCGTGGTGTCTCCACCACTTCGCGGCAGCAGCCCTTATCCCCAGCGGTAGCCTTACCTACCGGAAAATCTATAAGATTGCCAATAGGTAGTTTATGCCAAGAACATTGGTATGTCAATACTTTTGGGAAAAGGTTTTGATAAAAAGTCTTTGAAAGAACGACCTTTTTTTGATAAAATATATTGCGGTTTTTCTTGAGAAAGAGGAGAATGGATGCGTTACGAAGGCGACATATATAGACCTCCGAGCGAGGCATATAGTTATCTTATCCAGGTGACAATAGGATGCGCACATAACAAATGCACCTTCTGCAGCATGTATAAGGCTAAGGATTTCCGTGTGAGACCTATTGAAGAGGTAATCGAAGACCTTGAGCTTGCAAGAAAAACGTATAGCCGCGTAAGCAGGATTTTCCTCTGTGATGGCGATGCCCTTTGCCTCAAGACGGATAAACTGGTTGTGATTCTGGATAAAATCGCGGAACTCTTTCCGGAGTGTGAGAGAGTGGGTGTCTACGGAAGGGCGACCGATATACTCCGTAAGACGGACTCGGAACTTAGACTTCTGGTGGAGCACGGACTAAAGATAGTTTACCTCGGAGCGGAGTCGGGATCCGATGAGGTCTTAAGAAGAATCAACAAAGGCATTACGAGAGAAGATATTAAGGCGTCTGTAAGGAAAAGCGAGTGCGCCGGTCTCAAGACATCGGTTACCTTCATTTCGGGAATGGGAGGTCGCGAACTGTGGCGCGAGCATGCCGTGGAAACCGGAAGATTGATTTCGGAGATGGGTGCGTCATATGCGTCGCTTCTTACTTTGATGATTGATCCTGCTGCCCCGATATATGATGAGATAACAAGCGGGGCGTTTGAACTTCTCTCTGCGGAGGAAGTAATAGAAGAGACGAAACTGATGGTTGAAAGCATGATTCCATGGCAGACGGATGTGGAAACGGTATTTAGAAGCAATCACGCATCAAATTATTTCTCTCTAAAAGGAAACCTACCGCGCGATACCGGTGTCATGATAGAACAACTGGAGTGCGCTGCAAACAATACGGATATACTTAAGGATGAATGCTTTAGGCGCCTATAAATATGTGCTAAAGGGTGTGAACCGGGAGAATGGAGGAAAGATATGTCGTTTAAAAGAATCGTTGTCAAAATAGTTATGATGCTTCTTCTGTGGGCTGCACTGTTTGGCATGTTCAGCATTACCCAGAATGTACATCCGTGGGTTAGGGTTGCACTTGGCATCGCCATCTGCGGAGCCTATGTTCTTGCCCAGGTGGCGATTAACAGAAAGATGTATGGAATACCCAAGGATGAATCAAAGGGTTTGTTTAAGGACAAAGACAATAGATAAGCGACAAATAAAACTGCGAAAGAGGAAAGTGTAATATGGATTACGATGTAATAATAATCGGTGCGGGACCGGGCGGAATATTCTCGGCATACGAGCTCATGACAAAGGCGCCAAATCTAAAGGTCGTCGTATTTGAAGCGGGAACTTTTCTTGAGGACAGAATCTGTCCGATCGATGGCGACAAGATCAAAGAATGCATCCATTGTAAGACCTGCGCTATCATGCGTGGATTCGGCGGAGCCGGAGCGTTCTCCGACGGAAAATACAATATTACCAACGATTTTGGCGGAACGCTTTATGAGTATATCGGTCGCGAAAAAGCAATTGAACTCATGAACTACGTAGACGGAATCAATATGAGCCACGGAGGAGAGGGGACAAAACTCTTCTCGACGGCAGGAAGTGCGTTTAAGCGTCTATGCATGCAGAACGGGCTTAGTCTTCTCGATGCTTCGGTCAGACATCTCGGAACCGACATAAATTATGTGGTGCTTGAAAATCTTTATGCGGAGATGAAGGATAGGATTGAATTCCGTTTCAAGACCGCTGTAAATAAGATCAATGTCGAGGACGGCGGATACAGCGTCGAATATGAAGGTCCTGACGGAAGCGGCAAGGCATCCGCGAAAAAATGCATCGTTTCCGTAGGAAGAAGCGGAAGCAAATGGATGGAGCAGGTCTGCGAGGATCTCGGAATCGAGACCAAGAGCAACCGAGTTGATATCGGAGTGCGCGTTGAACTTCCCGCAGAAATCTTCTCGCATATAACGGATGAGCTCTATGAGAGCAAGATTGTATATAGAACCAAGAAGTATGAGGATCGCGTGCGTACATTCTGCATGAATCCAAACGGCATCGTTGTAAATGAAAACACCAACGGAATCGTAACCGTTAATGGGCATAGCTTTGAGGATGCGGATAAGAAGACGCAGAATACGAACTTTGCTCTTTTGGTTGCAAAGCATTTTTCGCTGCCGTTCAAGGACAGCAACGGATATGGAGAAAGCATTGCAAGGCTATCCAATATGCTGGGCGGAGGCGTTTTGGTTCAGAGGTTTGGAGATCTTGAGAGGGGACATAGGAGCACGGAGAAGAAAATCAACGAATGCTCAGTACGTCCTACGCTTGCGGCTACAGCCGGAGATCTTTCGCTGGTTCTTCCAAAGAGAATACTCGACGGCATTATCGAAATGATTTACGCGCTCGACAAGATTGCTCCGGGAACGGCGAATGACGACACGCTTCTCTACGGAGTAGAGGTCAAGTTCTACAATATGGAGGTAAGCCTCAACGAAAAGCTCGAAACACGTTATCCGGGCCTTTATGTAATAGGCGACGGAAGCGGGGTTACACATTCGCTTTCACACGCATCCGCGAGCGGCATATACGTGGCAAGAGACATTATAGGCTAGGCGAGGGCTCAAGTGTTGTGACAAATGCCGATGCTTGTCAGAATCGCATTTAAATCAGTGAACATAAAATGGTTCAAATGTATTTTTTAACAAGATAAAGTGAGAAAGCATTAAAGTTTTTGTTGAAAACCAATATATAATAGGCTAAAATAGGGATAAAGTTATTATCTCTATTTTTAGTTCTAGGAGGAGACAAATGGCAGAAGAAAAAAAGAGAGGTTTTAAAGTACCTCACGTTTTCACACTGCTCATGCTAATCATTTTAGTATGTGCACTTCTCTCCTACGTTGTTCCTGCTGGTGTTTACGATCGTGTTGAAGATCCAACCACAGGAAGAATGGTAGTAGACCCAAATTCGTTCCATGCGGTTGAAAAAACACCGGTAAGTCTCATGACGCTGTTCAGCGCATTGAACGGAGGTATGGAACAAGCAGCAGGCATTATCTTCTTTATCTTTGTAGTAGGTGCGTCAATTGCGACCCTTTCTGCAAGTGGTGCAATGGAAGCTGGTATCATGGCTCTCGCTCGTGCACTAAAGGGTAAAGAAATCCTAGTAATCCCGGTTATGACAACCATCATCTTCATCATGGCTGTTGTAATCGGTACAACAGAGGAAATGATTCCGCTGATTCCATTCTTCATCGCACTTTCGCTGGCTTGCGGATTTGACTCACTTGTTGGACAGGCTATGGTAAGCTTGGCTTGCGCAGGCGGATTTGCTTGCTCAATCCTCAACCCATTCAACGTAGGTGTTGCTCAGGGTATCGCACAGCTTCCGGCTTTCTCAGGTTCCGGCTTCCGTCTAGCTATGGCAGTTGTTTACCTTGGAGTTACACTCTTCATGCTTATGCGTTATGCAAGCAAGGTTAAGAAGAATCCGGAACTCTCAGCAATGTATGAAGAGGATAAGCTCAGAGAAGCTGTAGATGCTTCCAATGCTCCGGAATTCAACACACAGAAGAAGCTTTCAATGCTTGCATTCCTCGTAACTGTTGGCGTAATGATCTTCGGCGTTATCAAGTATGGTTGGTACTTCCATGAGATCTCAGCTATCTTCCTAATCATGTCCGTAGTAATCGCTATCATCAACAAGATGGGATTTGACGGATACGGAAAAGCTATGGCAAACGGTATGCAGGATATCGCTACAGGCGCTTTGGTAGTCGGTGTTGCAACAGGTATTCTTTGGATCCTGACACAGGGTAACATCCTTGACTCCATCCTCCACGCAGCTGCAAGCGTACTCACCAAGCTTCCTTCACAGGTAACAGCAGTTGGTATGTACATCTTCCAGTGCTTGATGAACTACCTCATTCCATCCGGTTCCGGACAGGCTGGTGTAACAATGCCGATCCTTGCACCTCTTGCAGATCTTACAGGCGTTACACGTCAGACAGCAGTTATTGCGTTCCAGCTTGGTGACGGTATCTCCAATGCTATCACACCAACATCCGGACCTCTCATGGCTATGCTTGGTCTTGCCAAGATTCCATGGAGCAAATGGGCTAAGTTCGCTATCAAGTTCATACTTGTACAGTATCTTGTTGGTCTCGTATTTGTAATTGTCGCTCAGGCAATTCAGCTTGGACCATTCTAAAGAGATCTGGATAAGTTAGGACAAATTTATCAAAACAAAAAGAAAGACCGGCAGGAAATCCTGTCGGTCTTTTGTTGTTGTATCAGGCATCAGGAGGGAAGGCTGTGGTATAATAATGATAAGTGAACTTTGGTTGATTATGAGGTACGAGAGTATGAGTAAGATAATAAAAAATGTACTTGTGTATAGAGATGATGAGTGGAAGAAGAGCGATATTCTGATTGAGGGGAGCAAGATTGCGCTTGTTGCGGATAACGTCAGAGTGAACGTGGATGCTAGCAATAATTCCAATAGAATGTCGGATTTACTTGTTGAAGAAATCGACGGCGACGGAAAGAGAATCATTCCGGGCTATATCGATCAGCATGTGCATATTCTCGGAGGCGGTGGTGAGGGAAGTTTTATAACGCAGGTGCCTCCGCTTAAGCTAAGTGATCCTCCGCTTGCCGGAGTAACCACATTGGTTGGACTTCTCGGTACCGACGGCATAACAAGAAGTGTAAAGAATCTCGTGGCAAAGACAAAAGCTCTCAAAGAATTTGGGTTAACAGCTTTTTGTCTAACGGGTAGCTATATGTATCCATCTCCGACACTTACCGGAAGTGTCGCGGATGACATAGTTTTTGTGGATGAAATCATAGGCGTCAAGATTGCAATATGCGATCACCGTGGAAGTAATATGAGCGTGGAGGATCTGACAAAACTGGCTTCGGATGCGAGGGTTTCGGGACTTCTCGCAGGGAAGGTTGGGGAGGTACATCTTCATACCGGAAGCGGAAAGGAAAAGCTGAAGATAATATTTGACGTACTTGAAAAGACGGACATCCCGATTTCTACTTTTAGACCGACGCATGTTGAGAACAAATACGATGATGCTATCAAATTTGCAAAGATGGGCGGATATATCGACTTTACCTGCGATCCGGATATGGATTGGCTTGCCAAAACTGTTCTTAAGGCGCTAGACGAAGCACCGGAAGGACTTGTGACGTTAAGTACCGATAGTAACGGCAGCATGCCTATCTGGAACGAGAAAAAAGAAATGATAGGTATAGAAGCGGGGAAGATGAGTTCCTTGCATGAAACTATTAAATATATGGTTCAAAATCTGGGATGTACACTGGAGAAAGCAATTAAGCCTGTTACGGAGAACGTAGCAAAGGCGCTTAACCTTGATGACAGAAAGGGCAAGATTGCAGAAGGGTTTGATGCGGATCTTGTGATTCTTGACGATGAACTGAATATAGACATGGTGTTTGCAATGGGCAAGATGATGGTGAGAGGAGGAAAACTCCAAGTATCGGTGCCGTTTGAAAACCTTGTTTAATGATGATAGACAATTATGATAGATGCTGTATTTTCTGAAACACCGACTTTGTTTGGAATGGTTCATATAGTTGCCTTTGTTGGGATTCTGTTGTTTAACATCGCGGTGTTTTTTCTTCTGCGCAGATGCGATGAGAAGAGGCTTCTTGGAATCCTGAACAAGCTTGGCCTCCTGATGATAGTCGCGGAGGTTTTCAAGCAGTGGTTCTGCCATGTATATGTTTTTGAGGGTGAGTTAAATCTCTGGTTTTTCCCGTGGCAGCTTTGCTCGATGGCAATGTATTTATCTTTCTTTGCTGTTTATCTAAAGGGCAAGATGCAGATGGCTGCGCTCGTTTTCCTCGCGACGTATTCACTGTTTGCGGATATCATCGCGATAGCGCTTCCTTACGATATGCTCCGTCCGCAGATAGCACTGGTTGTTCATTCGTTTGCGTACCACGGACTCGTAATCACGGAGAGCATGATAGCGATGATGATTCTGTCAAAGAGACCTCGCAAGGAAGCGAATTTCGGACATGCAACCGTGCTTTTTCTCGCCATGGCTGCCATAGCTGAAGTTATAAATGTGGTGTCGCATGCGATTCTTAATGACATACACGTGGAACCGAATATGTTCTATATAACGCTTGCGTATCCGACAACACAGCCGGTGCTTCACGATATAGCGGTCAATTACGGAATACCGGTTGAGATAGTAATCTATCTCGGCTTGCTAATACTGATGAGTTACATAGTATTTCTACTCTGGAGAAAAATATATGCTGCAGATAAAAGATCTAAAACTCATACACGATAAAGATTTCAGGACACTCATAGATGGACTTACCTTTACGGTCAATCCCGGTGACAAGATTGTAATCATCGGAGAAGAAGGCGAGGGCAAGTCCACGCTCTTAAAGTGGATTTATAACCCTGCGATGATTGATGATTATGCCAAGGCCGAGGGAGAGTGCATAACCAAGGGCGAGAAAATCGCCTATCTTCCGCAGGAGCTTGCTCATGAGGACAAGGGCAAGACCGTTTATGAATTCATGCAGGAGGAGCATCTTTTTAATGAACTCAATCCTGCGGAGCTTGCAAAGATATGCAAAGACGTAGGTCTGGAGCTCGACTTTATATACAGCGACAGACTCATGGGGACGCTTTCCGGAGGAGAAAAGATCAAGGTGCAGTTTGCAAGGATTCTTTCCGGAAGACCATCCATGCTTCTTCTAGACGAGCCGTCAAACGATATAGATATCGATACGCTCGAGTGGTTGGAGGACTATATAGCCAAGTCGCAGCTTGGAATCCTCTTTGTTTCTCACGATGAAACTTTGATAGAGCGGACGGCCAACCGCGTGATTCACATAGAACAGCTGAATCACAAGACCAAACCGAGGCATACGGTTGCCAATATTCCTTACCGCGATTACGTGGCGGAGAGGCTGCATGGATTTGAACTTCAAGAACAGCAGTCCAAATGGGAGCATCGCCAGCAGAGAATCGCAGAAGAAAAATGGCGAAGGATCTATCAAAGGGTTGAACACGAGCAGAACGTGATTTCGCGAGGCGATCCTGCGGGAGGAAGATTGCTCAAAAAGAAAATGCATTCCGTCAAATCTCAGGGGAGACGGCTGGAAAAGCAAAAGGAGAATCTTACCGAGGCTCCGCAGTTTGAACGTGAGATAAACATCATGTTTGATTACACGCCGGAGATTTACGGCGGCAAAACGGTATTGGATATGAACATTCCGGAGCTATACGCACCGCAGTCTGACAGGTTGTTATCCAAGGATATCAGACTCGAGGTCAGGGGCTCGGACAAGGTCTGTATAATCGGAAAAAACGGTGCGGGTAAGACAACTTTGATTAAGATGATCAAAGAGGAACTCGAGCACCGCAAGGACATATCCATGGCATATATGCCGCAGAACTACGAGGAACTCATGGATGCCAATAAGACGCCGATGCAGTTTCTTGAGAAGGACGGAAGCAAGGAAGAACGCGTTATGATAAACAACCGCCTTGCGTCGCTGAGGTTCACGCCGGACGATATGGTTAGGAAAATAGGATATCTCTCGGGAGGTCAGCGTGCCAAGCTGATGCTTCTTTCGCTTACGATTTCGGGAGCGGACGTGCTCATACTTGATGAGCCGACGCGTAATTTCTCACCGCTCTCGGGTCCTGTGATAAGAGGAATGCTGGCGGGATTCCCGGGCGCGATAATAAGCATATCGCACGACAGAAAATTTATAGATGAAGTGGCAACCAAAGTATATGAACTGACGCCGAAGGGGCTTAAATATGGACAAGGGAAATAGTAATAAGGGGTGCATGGGACGGGCGCTTAAAACGATTGCGATTATCGTACTCGTGATTATCGTGGTAATAGCTCTTATTGTTGTTGGAGTTATTCTGAAGAATCGTCACGATGAAGCTGAGTTTGAAAAGTATAATGGCCACGGTTTTAAATATATGTACGGTTTTTCATCCACGGATTTTACCGGCTACCATGTTTATGATGGAGAGAAACTGGTGGAGCTGGATCATCCGGCTTCCATAAGCATAGAAGGGATAGCCAATATGCCTGTGCTCGACGGAGCGGAAGCCTGCTATCCGCTTTACACCGCAGTGGCCAAGGCTATATACAAGGACATAGATAAAATAGAGCTGGAGGCTTTGGATATAATCAAGAAGGCTGAGAACAAGGAATGGACTCGTGAGAGCGATTACATAATGTATTGGAAGTATAACAACGGAAGAGTTGTTAGATTCACAAATACAGTTGAGGGATATCGTGCTCTGGTAGAGAGAGAAGTAGATCTCTTCTTTGGCGCAAGACCATCCGCTGATCAAAAGGTGGAGGCGAGTGTAACTCATGAGCAAATAATATCTCAACCAATTGGTCGTGAAGCGTTTGTGTTCTTTGTTGAGGCGGATAATCCCATAGACAACCTGACTTCTGATGAGATTCGTAAAATCTACAGCGGCGAGATAACCAACTGGAAGGAGTTAGGCGGCAAGAATCAGAAAATAATTGCATTCCAAAGGCCTGCGAACTCGGGATCACAGGTGATGATGAAGTATTTTATGGGAGAAACGCCTTTGATGGAGCCTGACACTATTACAATGGTTAATGCCATGGGCGGTGTAATAGAAAACGTTAAGCAATACCACAATGAGGCCGGAGCCATAGGATATACGTTCAGATATTTTTTGGAAGGGCTTAATCAGGAGAAGGGCGTTAAGATGCTCTCCGTGGATGGGGTTTATCCTTCCGTGGAGAACATAAAGAGCGGGGAGTATCCTGTCCTTGCAACTTTGGTCTGCGCGCGGCTTGCATCCAACGACAGCCCTTATGTACAGCAGGTTATGGATTTCTTGCTTTCGGACGACGGACAGAGAATCATAGAGGAGACCGGATATGGTCCGCTTCCGAGAGATGATTCGGGCAAGGTAAAAGCAGAGCCTATAGCGGAGAATGAAATAGAAGAAGGGAAAAAGTTTGCTCTTATACGAGATTCCGTAAAAGCCGAGATGCTCATAACTGAAAGCGTAATGGAAATCACATATGGCAACATATTCATAAAAGGCTGGTGTGATTATGACTCAGAAATCCAAAAATATCATTTATATGCGCTTACCAAATCCTTGTGGGAGAACGGCATTGTATCAATGGATTTCAGGATAGAGGACAATCCGGAAGGGTATAAAGAAGTAGTTTTGTTGGACATACAGATTGATCCTGAGTTGATCAAGGATAAAGAAGGCGTACGTCATGGATATACAGAAGCGGACATTGAAGAGTATTTGCCCAAAGTCGGTGACAGATTTGTAGAAACTAAGTAGAGGAGAAAGACATGAGAATATTGGTTTTAAACGGTAGCCCCAAGGAGAAGAGCGATACATTCCGCTTGACAGATGCATTCTTAAAAGGGCTAAACAAAGATGGAGAGCATGAAGTAAACATAGTTAATGTCATAAATAAGGAGATTGCTCCTTGCCGCGGATGCTTTGGATGTTGGCAGAAGGGGGAGGGACACTGCTTAATTGAAGATGACCAAAACGGTATTCTTGACGCATACAGAGAAGCCGATTTGATTATCTGGAGTTTCCCGCTCTACTGCTACGGAATGCCTTCGCATCTAAAGGCAGTGCTGGATCGTACCATTCCTTTGATTACTATGAAGATGGTGCAGGAAGAGGATGGGACTGTCAGACACGCGCCGCTCGTCGATTTTTCAAAGAAGCATACCTTGGTGATCTCGGGATGCGGATTCCCGGACTGGGAAGGAAACTTTGACAGCCTCAAGCTGCAATGCAAAGTCTGCTTTGGTAACCTAACTATGATCTGTGTACCTGAAGCGCCGATGCTCAATGTGCCCGAGGCGGCCATCGTTGCGGATCCACTGCTTGCGCGGTTTGAAAAGGCGGGGGTGGAGTATGCTGCCGGCATGACTCTTTCTTCCGAGACAATCGCGAGTCTCGAGACACCAATGATTCCAAATGAGCAATACATCGCCATCGTAAACGGAGAGGCGTGAAAATACAATGAACGAAAGAGAATGGAATTCAAACTTGGAAACGATCAGTCTAAAACCAATGACGGAGGAGATGTTCTATTCTTATTTTAAGGAGTACGAAAACGATCCGGATTTGTATTTTGAGGGGCAAGAATATACCCCGTATGAATACAGTGACGAAAAGGTGGCCAAGTACATTCAGCGCCAGAAAGATTTAAATAGGGTTATTCTTGCTATTATGTCCGATGATGAAATTGTCGGTGAAATTATCATCAAAAACATAGAAGAAGGCAAGTGTGCAACTATGGGGCTCGCTCTCAAGAATGCTTCGTATAAGGACCAAGGAATTGGAACCGCGGCGGAGAAACTTGCCGTCAGGTACGTCTTTGATGAATTGGATATTCCGGTTCTGTATGCAGATACCATAAAGAAAAACACCCGAAGCCAGCATGTATTAGAGAAAGTTGGCTTCACTCTGATTAACGAAGATGAAGACTTTTATTACTACAGCATTGAAAGATAGAGCGTGATATCTGAAGATAAAGGGCGACACAGGGACAAAGGTAAGATTTGACAGGATGGCATCAGAATGCTAAAATTGAACTAACAAAGGGAGGCCGCTGACGGCTAACCTCATGAAGTTATTAAAGAATAACCGCAGTCGATTGCAGTCCGGCGGTTATTTCTCTTTATGGGCATTAACGAACACGAGTGATAACGTCAGCAGAAGCATCAGTATTTCATATGTTGTCATAAGCCTCACCTCTTTTCTGAGGTAGGATTTAGCCGCCACGGCCTCCGTGATAAATTATAACAAATATGGAAAATATTGCAATAGACTATATTTCTGCGGAAAGCTTTAATGATAAAATAACAATAAAAGTGCCTTAAAGGGCACTTTTTGATTTAAATTGAAAACCCTGTAGCCATTGAAACTACAGGGTTTAATGGTTGCGGGGAGAGGATTTGAACCTCCGACCTCCGGGTTATGAGCCCGACGAGCTACCAGCTGCTCTACCCCGCGTCGATGCGGATGCGATGTCCGTATATATAACTGCGATCTACCGAATTGGTGCCGGTGACCGGGGTCGAACCGGTACGATCGGTGAGGATCGCGGGATTTTAAGTCCCGTGCGTCTGCCAATTCCGCCACACCGGCACATCAGGCAGAAAATAAATTGGCTCCGAGGGTGGGGCTCGAACCCACAGCCTACCGGTTAACAGCCGGTTGCTCCACCATTGAGCTACCTCGGAATACCATATCCGCTAAAAACGGCAAGGGTTATTATACAATGGTTAATCGCCCTTTGTCAACCACGAAGAATAGCGAATTATAGGGCTATACAGTCGATTCTAACGGATTTACCGCCGAGTGAGAATGTGGGCTTGATTCCGCAGAGACAGGGGCCTTTTGGGGGTCTTTTTATTATGATGCGCCTGGGCTTTAGTGCGATTGCGGCTGCAAGCAATTCTTCCTCGTCGTCGCAGGGCTTTTCTATCTGCTGAAGCATCTGGAGTTTCTTTCCGACCAAGGAACTTTTTCTTCGCTCGGGGAACATCGGATCGAGGAAGACGACGTCGGGGTGCTCATCTTCCTCTGCCATCGACTTCATTGCAGCTATGCTATCCTCATTTATAATCTCCATGCGCGAAACGGCATCCTTTAGCAAAGCATATTCATCATTGTCGGGCAGTTCGAGTGCGCGCTCAACAGCATCTTTAAGGAGAGCGAATACAACTTCGTCTCTCTCGTAAAGTTTAACGCGGAAGCCTGCGGCGGCGAGCAGAAGTGAATCTTCGCCGAGTCCGGCGGTTGCATCAATGGCAAGCGGGGAATGCGTCATGTTGCCTTTGCTTTTCAAAATACCCGAGGCTTTAACAATCAGTTCGCTCTCGAGTTTTCCGGGGCGAATCCTCGGAATCATCTCGGTAAAATCGCCGCGAAGAAGCATGCCGTTCCAAGCGAGTGAAAGGCCGTTTTCATCTCTTGTCAAAGACATATCATCCGTTGAAATATTAATATCTTTGCGCGTAATCGTTTTGTCTTCCATAGGCATCATTATACCACAGCTTGCATTTACACCCACCTGCAAGGATGATATAATATTTGTCGGACAAAAATTAGTTTAACAGCGAGGTTATAATGAATATTTTGGTTTGTGACGACGACCGCGAAATAGCCGGTGCAGTCGAGATATACTTAAGGAACGAGGGTTACGACGTATTTAAAGCCTATGACGGCGTGGAGGCTCTGGAGGCTCTTAAAGAGAACGAAATCCACCTAATCATAATGGACGTTATGATGCCTAAGATGGACGGAATTCAGGCCACCATGAAGATTAGGGAAGAGAATAATATCCCGATTATAATGCTTTCTGCAAAGACGGAGGACTACGACAAGATTACGGGGCTTAATGTCGGTGCAGATGACTATATAACAAAGCCGTTCAATCCTCTTGAACTCGTCGCTCGCGTAAAATCTCAGCTTAGACGATATACAAACCTTGGAAGCATTGAAAGTGAAGAGGGAGAGGGGATCTATCAGAGCGGTGGACTCATAATAAACGATAATGAGAAGACGGTTACAGTCGATGGCGAGCAGGTTACCGTAACGCCGACGGAGTTTGGTATCCTTAAACTTCTGACAAAGAATGCAGGCAAGGTATTCTCGATAGATCAGATTTACGAGAGCGTTTGGAACGAGCCGGCGTTCAATCCGGAGAACACGGTTGCTGTTCACATCAGAAGAATAAGAGAGAAGATAGAGATTAATCCTAAGAACCCCAAATACCTGAAAGTGGTATGGGGCATAGGTTATAAGGTGGAGAAACTATGAAGGAAAAATTCGTAAATGAACTGAAGAGCAATATGGAATTCATCAGCTTTTTTATGGTGAAGTCCATTGAGGTAAGGGTAGGTACAAACAAAAAGCAATACCTCGATATGAATCTTGCGGATAAGACAGGTGAGGTGAATGCAAAGAAATGGGACCTCGCGGAGGCTGAGCTTCCGGCGCTTTCGGCGATTCGTGAAGGCGATATCGTAAAAATCAAGGCGCAGGTTTCCGAATGGAACAATCAGACGCAGCTTAGAGTCCTCAAGGTTAGAAAATCAAATGAGACCGACGATCTCAATATGGAGGATTTCATCAAGTCGGCTCCCGAGGACCCTGAGGATATGTATGCATATATCAAAGGGTGTGCGGAGGCGCTCTCTGATGACGATTTCAAAAAGCTTACTTTGCATCTTCTTGATATAAACAAGGATAGGCTAATGTATTATCCTGCCGCCGCAAAGAACCATCACGCGGAATACGGTGGACTGCTTTGGCACCTCAAAAGAATGCTTATGAGTGGAATTGCGCTCTCGGAAATATATGACTTCGTGAGCAAGGACCTCGTGGTTACGGGGGTAATTATCCACGACATAGAAAAGCTGAACGAAATCGATGCTAACGAGAATGGAATCAGCACGGGTTACTCTATGAAGGGTCAGCTCCTTGGACATATTACGCAAGGGGTAACTTTGGTGGATGAGGTTTGCAAGGAACTTGGAATTCCGGAGGAGAAGGCGATTGTGCTCGAGCATATGGTTCTCTCGCATCACTATGAGCCGGACTTTGGAAGCCCAAAGAAGCCGATGCTTCCCGAGGCAGAACTCTTGCACTATCTAGATATCATGGATGCGAGAATGTACGATATGGAAGAAGCTATAAGCAATCTCGCGCCGGGTGCATTCTCTGAGAGAGTGAGAACGCTCGATGGAAGGAAGATTTATAGACCTTCGTTTATGCCGTACTATCCCGAGCGCGATTCAGAAGAATAAGCAAAAGCCCGATGTGAACCCATCGGGCAAATTTTTATTGATAAACCTATGCCAGAAGAAAGAACAGGAACGATAACCGAAATAATATTCAGAAATGATGAGAACGGATACACCGTCGCTGTGATGGAAACGGAGACGGAGTATTTTACTATTGTCGGAAATCTTCCGGAATGCCAGAAAGGAGCTCATTTTAAACTTAGGGGTATGTTCAAAACCCATGCGACGTACGGAGAACAGTTTGCGTTTACGGAATTCGAAGAGGTGCTTCCTACGGGCATCGACGCAATCTTTGATTTTTTGAGTTCAGGAATGATCAAAGGTGTGGGTCCGTCAACCGCGGCAAATCTGATTGCGACGTTCGGTGAGGATACTTTGCGCGTAATAGATGAGGAGCCGGAACGACTGACCAGCGTCAAGGGAATAGGCGATAAGACCGCCGAGACTATTAGAGCATCCTTTGCCGAGAAACGTGAGTTTTCCAAAGTCAGCTTGGCTTTTCAGGAGTATGGAATATCGGCTGCACAGGCGATGAGGCTCTACAAGGCGTATGGCGCGGATGCTATTGCGATAATAGAAGAAAACCCGTATAGGCTAATCGAGGAAGTGCCGGGTTTTGGGTTCAAAAAGGCGGATAATATCGCTCGTATCATGGGAATAGAAGAGGACAGTCCTTTCCGAATTAACAGCGGAATCAAATATGCGCTTCAGTTTGCGGCGAGCGAGGGAAACACATACCTCCCGCGCGAGAAACTCAAGGATGCGGTAGCCGAGATATTGGATGTATCGCGAGAGCGTGTCGATGAGGGGATAGTAGAGGTTGCGTTTAATGGCAACATCAAAGTGGACAATCTCGACGGCGAGGAAGTTTGCTATCTTTTTTCGTATTACGCGGCTGAGCTTCGCGTAGTATCAAATTTGATCAGATTAAGCGGAGGCAGCCTAAAACCTATTGCGACCAATCTCGACAATATGATACGTCAGGCGGAAGTAGAAAATGGAATCGAACTCTCTGTAAAGCAAAAACGTGCGGTTACGGCGTCAGTTGCCGACGGCGTTTCTGTAATCACGGGCGGCCCGGGTACAGGTAAGACCACGATAATTAATGCGATAATCAATATCTTTGAAAGGAGCGGACTAAAGACAGCGATTGCCGCGCCGACAGGGAGAGCAGCAAAGAGAATAACCGAAACTAGCGGAAGGTTTGCTCAGACGATTCATCGCTTGCTCGAATACTATTACTCGGAAGAAATCGATGACATGCGTTTCAAAAAGAATTACGAAGATCAGCTTGACTACGATGTGATTCTCATAGACGAGGCTTCTATGATAGATGTGATGCTAATGGCGGGTCTAACGGATGCGATTAAGACGGGGACGAGACTCATTCTAATAGGTGACAGCGACCAGCTGCCATCGGTAGGAGCCGGAAGCGTGCTTCTTGATGTTATCGATAGCGAATTTGTCGGAGTCACGAGACTCACGGAAATATTCAGGCAAGCAGAGGAGAGTTTAATCGTTGTAAACGCACATAGAATCAACAAAGGTGAATATCCGTCCGTAAACGAGAAAGGAAAAGATTTCTTCTTTATGGAGCAGAGCGGAGATGCCGCGCTTTCGGATTTGGTCGTCAGTCTGGTTGAGACAAGACTTCCTGCGTTCTTTACGGAAGTTGATCCAAAGAAGGATATTCAGGTTCTGACTCCGACAAGAAGAAATGATCTCGGAACAGTCGCGCTCAACAAATTGCTACAAGCAAAACTGAATCCTCCGTCGCCCGATAAACCGGAGAAGAAATCCGGAGACCGAATCTTCCGCCAGGGCGACAAGGTTATGCAGATAAGGAATAATTATCAGATAGGTTGGCGTAGGCGAAGGGATTTCTCGGAGGGCGAAGGAATCTTTAACGGCGATATGGGTTATATCAGCAGTATCGATAATGAATACGGCAAGGTTACCGTAATATTCGATGAAGATAGATATGTTGAATATGAGGCCTCTATGCTCGATGAACTTGAACTTGCTTACGCACTTACCGTTCATAAGAGCCAAGGGAGTGAGTTTCCGATTGTCGTAATGCCAATTACCCATGTTCCGCCAATGCTTGCAACGAGGAATCTTCTTTACACGGCGGTCACGAGGGGAAAGCAAGCGGTTGTGCTCTGCGGATCCTTCAAGATACTGAAGGGGATGGTGGATAACAACAGCATCAAAGAAAGATATTCAGGACTCAGAGCTCGTCTTGCTCAGGTCCTCAGTGGAGAAAAAAGATTTTGAGAGGTATGAGATGTCAAAAAGAAGTTTGTATTTTGAATGCAATACCGGAATAAGCGGCGACATGACCGTCGCGGCACTTCTCGATGCGGGTGCATCTGAAGAAGTGCTTATGAGCGCACTTAAAGGGATAGAGGATGATAGCTTTGAAGTAAAGATTAGCCGTGTTAAGAAGTCGGGGCTCGACTGCTGCGATTTTGATGTTGTGCTTGATGCTGAGCATGAGACTCATGACCACGATATGGAATATCTCTACGGCCATGAACATCATCACGAGCATCACCATCATCATGCCCACGAGCACCATCACGACCATGACCATGACCATGAACATCACCATCATCATGACCACGATCATCATCACCATCACCACCACGAACACAGAAATCCGAGCGACATAAAGGCCATCATTAACAAACTGGATATTACGGATAACGCCAAAAGTATCGCGTGCAGGGTCTTTGATATTCTTGCTGAGGCGGAGGCAAAGGCGCACGGCACATCGATTGATGAAGTACATTTCCACGAGGTCGGCGCAATCGATTCCATTGTGGATGTCGTTGCGGCTGCGGTATGCCTTGATAATCTCGATGTTGATGACGTGATAGTAAAATCAATCAGCGAAGGCACGGGTAGCGTAAGATGTCAGCACGGTGTGATTCCGGTTCCTGTACCTGCAGTGGCAAATATCGCCGCAGCGCATAAACTGCCGCTCAAGATAGTGGATAGAGAAGGGGAATTTGTAACTCCGACGGGTGCGGCTTTCCTCGCAGCGACCATGACAAAGAAGGAACTTCCTGAATCATTTACAATTGAGCGAGTTGGTATGGGAGCGGGAAAGCGCGACTACGATCCGCCCGGAATCCTGAGGGCGATGATAATAAACACAGTTGAGAAATAAGTGAGAGCATTGGCACATTGATTATGGATGTGCACAATCTTCATAGAAGCTTAATATAACCTTAATTGAATGGAAAGGCGTACTAGTGTTATAATGTCTTTGCAAGTGAAGTAGTAATCACCGGAGGACAGTACGCCGTAGCGTAGGGGATAGTAGAGTTAAGACTCTGCAGGCCGCCTGTTGGATAAGGTGTCGAGTGAGCTCGGAATGAACGGCTTAATAAGCCTTTTTTTCCGAGCTTTTTGATGGATGGCAAGCAAATAGCGGAGATTAATTATGAAAAAGAAGATGATTTTGATACTCGTTGTGTTAATGGTGATACTTCTTATGGGGTTAGGATACTCAAAGTTTAAGAGTGCACATACCTTTACATTGTCAGAAGAGAGTGATGAAGAAATACAGCCATTGTTTGGGGTGGTAAGGGTATATGGAACGCAGGACACCGATGTAGTATTTATAGATGCGGAAAATCCGGAAAACACGTATCAAATTGGTTATATTACTCCCGGAATGTCGGAGACAATTAAGCTTGAAAGAGGGAAATGGTATAAGGTTCAAGCAGCGGGCGATATCACTATTCAGATGGTAGATGTGAGGATACAAGAGGTTGATGTATGGGAGACGGTTACGCCATATTTTTAAAAGAGAATGTAGAAATATTGTATGGGAAAATCTCATACAACATTTGACACATAATCTACACGTTTGTCGCGTATGATTGATAAATGAAAAGCGACAAACAAGAAAGCAGAATTACAATTCGCGCAAAGGACTTAATCAGAGAAATCACAGGAGCCATATTTCCGCACTCGATATATTGCATTTGCTGCGGAAATATAATCGACTCTACGAGAAGTTATTCGCTCTGCGACCACTGTATGGAGCATATCAGGTGGAATGTCGACGAACCGAAGAACATCGATGGTATGAGGGTGATGAGGTGCGTGGATTACGGAATCTATGAGCGGAGCATAATCTTTGCCTTCAAATACGATGGGCACAGATATATAGCGAGGGATATCGCACGCATTATGGCGGACAGATTGCGGATTGAAGGGTTTGAGTGTAAACACCTAATCGTTCCGGTGCCTCTACATGAGAATAAGTATTTTTTGCGGGGCTTTAATCAATCGGCACTCATAGGCAAGTATCTTTCGAGGGAAATGGATTGGGACCTTGAGGATGTGCTCGCGAGAACTAAAGAAACCAAGGCTTTAAGGGGCCTCGGTCCTGCGGAGCGCCTTGAGACCATCACCGGGAGCATAGAACTATCAAAAGAAGGTGTTGATTTGATTCGCAATCGGGATATAATGCTCGTAGACGATTTCTACACGACGGGAAGCACTGCCAAGGAGTGCAGGCGAGCGCTCGAGGCGGCAAATCCAAAGAGCATTAGCCTAATAGCTTTCGCGGGTAGAGAGTGGAACAAGGACCCATCGGGACTGTCTGTGTCTGTGGTTGAAAATCCAAGCCAGCTATGGGCAAAAGGATCCACGTAAGCTACGGCAAGAGGCTGTAGTGATCATGGCATAGCTTAGAAGTAAGTCCTCGGGAAACCCGATCAAGGCAAGTGTGGGGGCAAAGACCAGGTCAGGCAGGCAGTCCCAATGGGTCCTTTGTGAAGAAATACTGAAGAAACGTGTTTTTTTGTTGAAAAGTCGCGACTTTATGGCTGTCGCGTCTTTTGTTTTCTATAAATATATGATAGAATAGAAAAAAGTGTCGCCCCATCAGGGGCAAAGTTAAGGAGGTATCGGATGAACATCAAAATTACCGGTAAGAATTTCAACACATATCAGCATTTGGAGGATACCATTGACAAGAAGCTCGAGAAGCTAGAGAAGTATTTTTCTGATGACATCGATGCAAAGGTAGTATTATCCCAAGAAAAGAACAAAGAGAAAATCGAAATCAACATTAATGCCAAGGGTGCTCAGTTCAGAACAGAGCAGGTGGCTGACGATATTTATGAAGGCCTTGACAAGGCCATCGACAAACTCTCCCGTCAGATGTCCAAATTCAAGGGCAAACTGCAGAAGAAATATCAGGACAATCAGTCCGTTAGATTCGAAGAAATTCCTGTAGTTGAGGACGAGGCGGAAGCAAAGGTTGTTAAAACCAAGAGACTCTTCCTCCAGCCGATGAGCGTAGAGGAAGCAACGCTGGAGATGGAAATGATCGGACATGACTTCTATGTATTTGAGGACGTGGACACACATTCGGTCAGCGTAGTATACAAGAGAAACGACGAGGACTACGGTCTTCTGACAACAGCTGAATAAGCGATAAAGCTTACGGCAAGGGGATGCCGCAAGCCGAAACCGAGGGAAGTGTATTAAATCAAAGGATTAGAAAATGAAGGACTTTTTTGCCAACATAACAAGTGATATAGGTATCGCGGACGTCTTGGACGTGCTTGTTGTTGCCTTCATAATTTATCTGGTACTGGGATTCATCAAAGAGACGAGAGCGCAGCAGCTCGTAAGAGGACTTATAGTGCTTGCTGCGCTTTTCCTATTGTCGGATTTCTTTGAGCTCAATGCCCTAAACTGGATTCTGAAGGGAGCTACAACATTCGGACTTATCGCCATCATAATCATCTTCCAGCCGGAGCTCAGGCGAGCGCTGGAGTATATGGGGCGTGGATCTGTACTGAGTGGAAGATTTGCGAAACTTGACAAGAGCACGGCCAAGGAAGTAATCGATGCAATTGTCGAAGCTGTCGACGGTTTTTCGGCGACACGTACAGGCGCTCTCATAGTTATCGAGAATCAGGTTCCGCTTGGAGATGTTATAGAGAGCGGGACAATCCTGAATGCGGAAGTTACATCGGAGCTTCTTGGAAACATTTTCTACAAAGGATCTCCCCTGCATGACGGTGCGGCAATCATAAGAAACGACAAACTCTATGCGGCGGGCTGCGTTCTTCCTCTTTCGGGAAGGCTTGACCTGAACAAGGATCTGGGCACAAGGCATAGGGCTGCGATAGGAATCACGGAAAACTCGGATGCAACCACTTTGATAGTGAGTGAAGAGAACGGCGTGATTTCCATGGCCAAAGAAGGAAAGCTCACAAGATTCCTCGATGCAAAGGAGCTTGAGAAACTTCTTCTCAATCTGTATTTGACGGAGCAAGAAGACGGCAGAAACCTTTGGGCAAGGCTAAAGGCGTTTATGGGAGGTGATCAGAATGCTGAACAGTAAAACGGCAAGATTGATCATAGCGCTCATTGCTGCTGTGCTCATTTGGGGATATGTAGTTGGTGAAGTAAATCCATCAAAGACAAAGACGATAAGAAATATTCCAATAACGTATACGTATGAAGAGGCGCTCAATGAACGAGGACTTGCGGTTTCCGGCGCAACTGATGAGTATCTGAGCATGGAGATTTCCGGTGCGAGAGCAATCCTCGGTTATGTTACGCCAAACGACATCTCGGCGACGGTCAATGTGGCATCGGCTCAAAAGGGCGATAACGAGATGAGCATAACCATCAAAGTACCGAGTGGAATTACCGTAAATAAACAGAGCGTTGCCAAGACCACGGTGACCGTTGAAAATCTAACGCAGAAACAGGTGCCGGTTGAAATCATTTATTCGGGAGACTTTGAATCCGGCGATCAGGCGAGCACTGTCAATATGAGTTCAAATCAGGTTTTGGTAAGCGGTGCCGAGTCCCTGGTCGAAAAAGTTATGGGAGTTCGCGGTGTTATCGATGCCGCAAGTGTTGGAGAGAAACTCTCTGCGGTTCAGTGTCAGCTATATCCTGTCGATAAAGACAATAAGGAAATGGACGGAATCAAACTCTCGCAGAGAAATATTTCTGTGACAACCATACTTGCAAGAACAAAGGAAGTACCGCTCGAGGTTACTTATAAATCCAATCCGGAAGATAAATATATTAGAGAAACTTCGGAGCCGAAGACCGTGAAGATTTTCGGAAACGTGGATGCTCTTGAGAAGGTTGAGAAGATGGTGGCGAATGCGGTTGATCTATCTGCAATCACCGAGGATGCAGAAATAAAGCTCGAGTTCTCATTACCGGATGGAGTAACTCTTGCGGAAGGCGAGGAACCTGTGGCAAAGGTCAAGGTTTCACCTATAGAGAATAAGGAATTTACTTTCACTTCTGAGGAAGTGATAATCGAAGGCGGTAGCGACGGCAACAGTTATACTTTGCCGGCCGGTTTATCGATTACGGTAACCGCATCAGATAAGAAATCGGTTATTGATGCTTTGACAAAGGAAGATTTCGAGCTTTCAGTCGATGTTAGCAAGATGGGTAATTCCGGAACGGCGGAGCTTAAGGTTGAATGCAATAAGGACGTTTTTGCAATCAGCGTAAGTCCGGAAAGCGTGAATGTCGAAATGGCTGTAGTTACTGAAGGCAGCGGAAACTAATCAATGAAAAGCCTGGACAAAGGCGCGATTTGCGTCTTTGCCCGGCTTTTGTGCGTATAGGAGAGAAATATGGGAACTTTATTCGGAACGGACGGAGTAAGAGGTATTGCCAATTATGAGCTCACACCTGAACTGGCCTTTGAACTGGGCAGGGCCGGAGCCACGGTGCTATCAAAGAACAATAAGCGTCCTCTTTTTATAATCGGGAAGGACACGCGTAAGTCGGGTGACATGCTCGACAATGCACTTTGCGCGGGAATACTTTCGGTTGGAGGTAACGTAATAAAGGTTGGCGTTCTTCCGACACCTGCGGTTGCTTATCTGACGAGATATTATAAGGCTGATGCGGGCGTTGTTATATCCGCTTCTCATAATCCGTTCGAATATAACGGAATCAAATTCTTTAACGGTGAAGGATATAAGCTTGATGATTTAATTGAAGAGAAAATAGAAGATATAATAGCTCGCGGAATAAATGTAACGAGCAATATAACGGGAGATGGAATAGGACAGTGCTTGAGAGAAGAAGCCGGTGCGACCGATATGTATTGCGACTATCTTTTGACTACAATAGATACGAGGCTTGAGGGAATGACGGTTGCTCTCGACTGCGCAAACGGAGCAGCTTTCCAGACTGCACCAAAGGTGTACATGGCTCTCGGTGCTACCGTCCATGTGATAGGCAATGAACCTGACGGAGTAAACATAAATCAAAGCATAGGTTCGACACATCCGGAGAAACTGCAGAAACTAGTGGTTGAGGTAGGTGCTGACGTGGGTATGGCTTATGACGGCGACGCGGACAGACTTATAGTTGTCGACGAAAAGGGAAATGTAATCGACGGCGACCAGACAATATGCATTTGTGCGAAGATGCTTAAGGATCAGGGGAAACTCGCGCATAACAGAGTCACGACAACTGTTATGAGCAATGTCGGATTCCATAAATACTGCAAGGAAGTCATTGAATGCGACGTCGATGTTACTCAGGTTGGAGACCGTTATGTAATAGAATCCATGCTCGAGACGGGAAGCGTAATCGGCGGCGAGCAGTCGGGACATATAATTTTTGCCGAATATACGACGACCGGTGACGGCACGCTTTCGTCGCTACAGTTCATGAAGGCTATGGTTAATTCGGGCAAGAAGGCATCGGAACTTGCGGAGGAGATAGAACTCTTCCCGCAGGTTCTCGTAAATGCAAAGGTGGATAACTGCACAATATCTGTTCCATCTATACCGGAAAGCGAAGGGGAGCTTCCTCCGATGCTGCTTGATGTAGGAATTGAGGTTGGGAAAAATACTCATTTCTACAGTCCTGCGCTGTATGACATGTGGCTGCAGGGAAATATTCACTATGGAGGAACAACCCGTCATCCGTCACCGTCGGGAATGATTTCGGTACGGCGCGGTACTGTTACGTATCTG
>CACYQX010000005.1 GCA_902776725.1 uncultured Eubacteriales bacterium
CTTTATTGAAGAAGCAGAATGGATAATCTGGAATGGAATATCAAGAGGTGTACCTACTCCAGGTGCAGCTGAGATGCTAAGTTGCCTGCAAGAAACAGGGATCCGTACAGGAGTTATAAGCAACCTTTGCTGGTCGGGATCTGCACTGACACGCAGACTCAGAGAGGCTTTTCCAAAACATAGCTTTGATTTCATACTCACATCCAGTGAATACATATTCAGAAAGCCTGATAAGCACATTTTTGATATGGCTATTCACAAGTCAGGACTCGATCCAAATGATATTTGGTATTGCGGAAATGACCTTGCTGTTGATGTTTTAGGTGCGTATAGTGCAGGACTATTCCCTGTTTTCTATGATGATAGAAGTGTACCAAGCAAGATACATGAGAAAAATGATGCTTTAGATGCTGACGTAGAATATCTTCATCTGGATAATTGGACTAATCTGATTAATATTCTTAAATAAAAAGCAACTTAATAAACGAATGTTACAATCCCAAATATTATGATAACGAGTCAGGAGGAAAAATATGCTTATTCTTAGCTCCAGTGGATTTAGCACAACACAGGTTCGCTTAAAAATCGGAGAGATCATAGCAGACAAAACAGGAAATATGCTCATAATCCCCATAGCCAGTTTACTTGGCATGGAAACAGCCGAGAGAGAACGTAACTGTGCTGCAATGCTTGGATTCAAAAAGGAAAACATCTATATCTATGACGAGTTCTCGGAGAAGCTTGCCGCGCTCCGTGCGGACAAGAAGAAGCTCGATTCAGAGATAAGGAAGATTCAGAAGACAAAGAAAGATTCAATTAAAGAAAACTACGGAATTATACTTACTCCGAAATTTGATATAGTTATTCCAAAGTCCAGCGAGGATATAGAGACTGCAAAGGCAATCGATAATCTAGAGATAACCGCGGAGGACTATTCTTCGATAACATTTGCTCTTAAGGCCGATGAAGATACATATAAACTCATAGAGCAGGTCGAGAGTCTCAATATGTCAATCGAAGAGGAAGAAGAAAACTGCTGTGTGCATCTTTCGAGGCGCATATGGGCGTTTGCGGAGACGATTCTCGAGAACGGAAGGAGAATCGGGTATCTCGACCTCATGCTGGCAAAGGCTGAGTACTCGACCGCGCATAAGCTCATTCGCCCAAAGATTATGTCAGAGCATATTCTTTCTATTAAAAACGGACGTCATATCCAGGCAGAGGATATTCTAAAGTCTCGCGGTAAAGAGTATTGCCCGATAAGCATGGAGCTGAAAAGCGGAGTTACGTGCATAACGGGTGCCAATATGGGAGGTAAGACCATATCTCTTAAGCTTGCGGGACTCGTAATGCTGATGACGCAGTATGGATTCTTTGTTCCGGCGGAAGCCGCGGAAGTGGGACTATCTAATTTTATAGGAATCCTAATCGGAGACAGTCAGTCGATGGAAAGGGGACTTTCGAGCTTTGGAAGCGAGATGGAGGAACTGAAAGACATCCTTTCGGGAGCGCGTGACCGCTCGCTCATACTGATAGATGAAATCGCAAGTGGAACAAACCCCGTGGAAGGACAAGCTCTTACGGAGAGCATAGTCAAATTCCTCGTGGACAAGCCATATATAAGTCTCATTACGACGCATTTTGATGTGATGGATGAGAGGGCTGTGAATCTTCAGGTGAGGGGACTCGCCGATGCGGACTTTAGACGTCTTAACAGCGAACTCTCGGGCGCGGGAAGAAACGAGCGCATAGACATCATCGGAAAGTATATGGACTATAGGCTCTCGCGAGTCGAGTCGGGAGAAGAGGTTCCAAAGGACGCACTCAATATTGCGGACATGCTGGGCATCCCAAGAGAGATAATAGACGATGCGCGAAAGCATCTTGAGAAGAATATATAAGTTACAGTTTTGAGAAGGAGAAGAGAATGAAGAGCAAGCTTAATCTTGATCCAAAGGTCGTGGAGAGTGCAAGAGCGCATGCGAGAAATATTGCGCATGATATGCTGGACTTTATCGATAGACATACCACGGTAAGTACCGAGAGAACAATACTGAGACTCCTCGGGGTAGATGGAATTGACGATGTAGAGACTCCGCTCCCAAACGTGGTGGTTGATCACGTAAAGGAAGCGGGCGGACTTCCGCGTGGCGTCGCATACTGGATGGGAAATGCCATGATTCAGACGGGGCTTAAGCCGCAGGAGATTGCGGAGAAGGTTGCGACGGGCGAACTCGATATAACAAAGCTCGATACCGCAAGCCGTGAAGAGGCCGAGGCTGCTATCATGCCCATCGTTCACGAGTCTCTGCATAAGATCAAAGAACAGAGCAAGAAGCGCCTTGAGTATCTTGATAAACTCGGAGAGGGACGCCAGCCTTATCTATATGTAATAGTAGCTACGGGTAATATCTTTGAGGACGTTATCCAGGCTCAGGCTGCTGCGCGTCAGGGTGCTGACATAATCGCCGTAATAAGATCGACAGCGCAGTCGCTACTCGACCACGTTCCATATGGACCAACCACTGAAGGCTTTGGTGGTACATGGGCAACCCAGGAGAACTTCAAAATCATGCGTAAGGCTCTCGACGAGGTTGGTGAAGAAGTCGGACGCTATATAAGACTCTGTAACTATTCCTCAGGACTCTGCATGCCGGAGATTGCGGCCATGGGCGCTCTCGAGAGACTCGACGTAATGCTTAACGACGCTATCTACGGAATCCTCTTCCGCGACATCAATATGCAGAGGACTATCGTTGACCAGTTTATGAGCCGTGTAATCATCGGTTACTGCGGAATCATATTTAACTCGGGTGAGGATAACTACTTGACGACAGACGATGCTTATGAGGCTGCGCATACGGTAACCGCATCGCAGTTCATCAACGAGCAGTTCGCGGTGCTTGCGAATATTCAGGAATGGCAGATGGGACTGGGCCACGCATTTGAGATGGACCCGGATATCGAAAACGGTTTCCTCTACGAGCTTGCGCAGGCAGTTATGGCCAGGGAAATTTTCCCGAACGCATCGCTTAAGTATATGCCGCCTACAAAGTTCATGACAGGAAACATCTATAAGGGACATATTCAGGATGCGCTGTTTAACCTTGTTGCGGTTTGGTCGGGACAGAGTCTCCAGCTTCTCGGTATGCTGACGGAGGCCGTTCACACTCCGCATATGCAGGACAGATATCTTTCCATAGAAAATGCGAACTATATATTCAATAACTGTAGAGATCTCGGTGAAGAGGTTGAGTTCAAGAAGGATGGAATAATCCAAAAACGTGCGCAGGACGTACTCGCAAAGGCGGATGCGCTACTTGCCGAAGTTGAAAAGGACGGACTCTTCAGTACGATCGAACAGGGCAAATTCGGTGGCGTCAAACGTCCTATGGACGGAGGCAAAGGCTTAGATGGCGTTTGCGTAAAAGACGACCAGTATTTCAATCCGTTTATTCCACTAATGCTGAGAGGTGAAGAATAATGGCAAACGAAGAGAAAAAAGCATTTGAACAGGCTGTGCCTGAAGAGGCTGGATCTTCCACCTCAAACGCAACATCACAGGTGGATCTCACCAAGGTAAAACCGTACGGCGATACGCTTAACGACGGAATGATGCAGACGATGTTTACGCTTCCCGTACCTTACGGTGAAGAAGCCAACGAGGCTGCGCGCCAACTCGTAAAGCAGATGGGGTGGGATGAGCCAAACGTTACTTATTCGCATGATATGGGTAACGGTTATACATATTTTGTTGTGTACGGCAAATGCAGACATACTGTTGACTTCACCAAGATCAAAGTAGTCAAGGTAGAGGTCGACGTTATGGACCGTATAGAGTGCGGAGACTATATCGGCGAGAACATCGGTCGCGACGTGGTAGTCGTGGGTGCGTCCACGGGTTCCGACGCTCATACCGTAGGAATAGATGCCATCATCAATATGAAGGGCTTCCACGGGCATTTTGGTCTTGAGCGCTTCAAGAACGTAGAGGCATATAACCTGGGGTCACAGGTTCCAAATGAGGAACTGATTGCCAAGGCCAAAGAAGTAAACGCCGACGCAATCCTCGTTTCGCAGACCGTAACCCAAAAGGATATACATATAATAAACCTAACCAATATGGTAGAGCTTGTTGAGGCGGAGGGGATTCGCGACAAGGTTCTCCTGCTTTGCGGTGGACCGCGTATCTCCCACGAGCTCGCTCAGGAGCTGGGATATGATGCGGGATTTGGTCCGCATACCTATGCCGAGCACGTCATGAGCTATATCGCGACGGAAATTGTTAACCGCGGTTGGCAGAAAAGACCGCCGCTTAAGTAAGGTTAGTGCAGATAGGAGAAGGACGTAGAACCCCGGGGATAAGCCTCCGGGGTTTTCTATATATGGTGGCGGGACTAATATAAACAGGCGAAATCTTGGTGTTTTTGCACAAACTTTTAACGCTTTAGCTAGTTGACAAATTTTCTCATTGGGGTTTATAATAGGTGCGATATTATCTCTATAGTACTATTAGGAGGGAAAATTTATGAAAAAATTTACCGCCGGATGCGTTAAGGTAATGAGCAAATGGTTACCGGACGCATTCATCTTCGCTGTAATCCTTACGATTATCGTATTTATTGCAGCAATGCCGGCTGCTGGTGCTAATCCGCTCCAGATGGCTATGGCTTGGGGAGACGGTGTATGGGGACTGCTCGCATTCTCTATGCAGATGGCTCTCGTAGTAGTAACGGGTACAGCTTTTGCTACAGCTCCAATTATCAAGAAGGCTCTTGATGCTATCGCAAAGCTGGCTAAGACACCTGCACAGGGTGTTGCGCTCGTAGTAATCGTCAGCGGTATCGCTAACTTCCTCAACTGGGGATTCGGACTTATCGTCGGAGCACTCCTCGGTCGTGCGGTTGCTAGACAGATGAAGAACGTTGACTATCGTATGCTTATCGCAGCTGGTTACTCCGGCTTCGTAATCTGGCATGCTGGTATGTCCGGTTCTATTCCGCTAAACCTGAACACACCTGGTCAGATTGTTGACGGTGCTGTTGCTAACACAGGTGGCGCTGTTACAGAGCTCATTCCAACAACAGAGACAATCTTCTCCGTTTGGAACCTTATCATGCTCGTTGCAGTAATCGTTATTACAGCAGTTCTGTTCGCTATCTCCCACCCGAAGGCTGAAGATACTTTCGTAGTAGATCCAGCTCTCCTTCAGGATGAAGAGCGCGAATATCCAGCTCCTGTAACTCCTGCTGAGAAGATCGAAAACAGCCCAATCCTTGCTTGGATCGTAGGTCTCTGCGGTCTCGTATGGATCGTTGTATTCTTCTTCCTCAAGATGGAAGTTAATGGAGTAACATATGGTAAGGGCCTCAATGGTCTTAACCTGAACTCTGTAAACTTCATCTTCCTGATCCTCGGTCTCCTTGGACACGGAACACCAATCCGCTACGTCCATGCAGTTATCGACGCAGCAAAGGGTGCAGCTGGCGTTATCCTCCAGTTCCCATTCTATGCTGGTATTCAGGCTATGATGGTATTCAAGGCTGGTTCCACAGGAACATCCCTTGCAGCTGTAATCTCGGAATTCTTCGTAAGCATTTCCAACACGATTACATTCCCGCTCTGGACATTCCTTGCTGCTGGTATCGTAAACTTCTTCGTACCATCAGGCGGTGGACAGTGGTCAGTACAGGGTCCGATCATGATGCCTGCAGGTCTCGCTCTCGGAGTAAAGCCAGCTGTAACAGGTATGGCTATTGCTTGGGGTGACCAGTGGACAAACATGATTCAGCCGTTCTGGGCTCTTCCGGCACTCGGTGCTGCAGGCCTTGGCGCAAAGGACATCATGGGTTACTGCGTACTCACACTCCTCGTAATGGGTGTTGTTGCCTGCGTAGGATTCCTCCTCGTAGGTGCGCTGGGAATCTCAGCAATCTAAGTGTAAAAGCACACTTTTATGGGACGGTCCCAAAAGGGGCCGTCCCTTTCACATTGAGACAGTATTGATTTGGCTTTGAGGTAGTATCAATTAGATTTTTATAGGAAAGCATTTAAGACAAGGGATAAAACCACATGGAAACAGTAAGGAATTTCATTATTCTGGCAATCTTTATAGTCCTATCGATAGGATGTATTATGAATATGGTACGTCACCATAAAGAAGAGAAGGCGGCAAAGGAAGAAAAGAAACGCAAGCGCTCGCCGTTTGCCCAGCAGAGAGCCAATGAAGCGGAGCTCGAGAGCATGGAATCTTTGATGGAAGATAAGGCGTTAGAGGGCGATGGCTCGGGCGAGGACGCATAGGCAAAATCCACAAATCTTTCTAATCGTTGCATTGTATTTCTTACTTTAATGTGGTACAATAGTTCCGTTGGGTTTTGAGGGTTCAGAACTCAACAAAATGTAAGTCATATTTTTGTGGAGAAAGGTGATTTAGATATGGCAATCAACAAAATAATCACTGCAGAAGAAGCTGTTGCCGGCGTAAAGGACGGTATGACAATCATGATCGGTGGCTTCCTTGGAACAGGTTCCCCGGAAATCATCATCGATGCACTGATTGCAAAGGGCGTTAAGGACCTTACCGTAATCGCCAACGACGGCGGTCTTCCGGTCGGCACCTATGATGCTAAGACGGCAAGAGGTGTTGGCAAGCTGCTCGAAAAGGGCATGGTAAAACACATTATTGCTTCCCACGTTGGAATGAATCCACTTATCGGTGAAGGCATGAATGACGGATCCATCAAGTGCACATTGGTTCCACAGGGAACACTCGCTGAGAAGATTCGTGCAGCCAACTATGGTCTGGGCGGAGTTCTCACTCCAACAGGTGTAAGCACACCGATGGAAACAGAAAAGGACGAATTGGGAAGAGATAAACAGGTATTGGAGCTCGACGGCAGAAAGTATCTCCTTGAGATGCCACTCCATGCAGACTATGCATTCTGCAGAGCTTCCGTAGCTGATACATTTGGTAACTTCTACTGTGCAAAGGCAACAAAGAACTTCAACTATGTAATGGCCGGAGCTGCTGATCATACATTCATCGCAGCTGAGAAGGTTGTTGACATCGCTGAGATCGATCCTGACAGATGGGATGTTCCTGGCGTAGTAGTAGAAGGAGTTGTGGAAGGAGAACCGGTATGGCAGATCTAAAAGAAAGAATTGCAAGAAGATGCGCAAAGGAATTTAAGGACGGCGCATTTGTAAACCTCGGTATTGGTCTTCCTACACAGGTAGCTAACTATCTCCCGGAGGGAGTAACAGTTACGCTTCATTCCGAGAACGGATTTGCCGGTCTTGCTGGAATGGCAGAGAAAGGCCATGAGGATGTTGACATCGTTAACTCCGGTGGTGCTTATGTAACAGCAGTTCCATGGGTTAACTATTTCGACTCAGCTACAAGCTTTGGTATGGCTAGAGGACACCTCGATGCTACAGTACTCGGAGCTATGGAAGTAGCAGAGAACGGCGACCTTGCCAACTGGATTGTTCCGGGTGCAAAGGTTGCAGGCATGGGCGGAGCTATGGACCTTGTTGCAGGAGCAAGAAAGGTAATCGTAGTTACCATGCATACACAGAAGGGTGCTCCAAAGATTTTGGAAAAATGCACACTTCCGCTTACAGCTGAAAAGTGCGTAAGCATGATCATTACAGAGATGGGCGTTATGGAAGTAACTCCTGAAGGACTCGTGGTAAAGGAACTCCACCCGGACTTCTCAAAGGAAGACATCCAGGCTGCTACAGGCTGCAAGCTTATCTTTGCTGACGATCTTAAGCCGATGGAAGAAGAATAATTCCAATCCACGCTTATTTTGAGAGCGGGCAATCCTGCCCGCTCTTTTTGACAGAAGAGGGGGATATATGAAATTCAAAGACATGGTCTATGAAAGACCGAATCCCGACAAGATCAAAGAAATGCTGGTTGAGTTCGTTGAGAGACTTAAATCGGCAGAGACCTACGAAGAAGCAAAAAAAGTATTTTTGGAGCAGGAAGAGGAGTCAAAGCATGTCCATACTATGGCTAATCTTGCGAGCATCCGAAACTCAATCAACACCAAGGATGAATTCTACGAAAAGGAAAAAGAATTCTGGGATAAATTTGGTGCTGAGTTAAGACAGTATATTCAGCCGTTCAACGACGCGCTTTTGGAATCTCCTTTTAGAAAGGATTTTGAGGAAGAGTTCGGAAGCCTTATGTTTGTAAATGCGGAAATCCATAAGAGGGCATTCAAGCCGGAGATGGTTCCGCTAATGGTCAAGGAAAACGAGCTGGATACAAAGTACAGTAAACTCATCGCATCAGCACAGATTGAGTTTAACGGCGGAACCTATACTCTTTCGCAGCTCGGCACATTCAAGACCGGCGCCGATGACGAGGAACGACTCGCCGCTTGGAAGGCAGAGGGTAAATGGTATAAGGAAAACCAGCCTGAACTTGATGCGATTTATGATGAACTCGTCAAGCTGAGAACAGAGATGGGCAAGATGCTCGGACATGAGAACTTTGTTCCGCTCGGATACGATCATATGACGAGAAACTGCTACGATAAGAATGACGTAGAAGAATTCCGCGCGGCAGTAGTTAAGTATCTCGTTCCTGTTGCGGAAGATATATATAAGAGACAGGCGGAGAGATTGGGTAAGACATATCCTCTCAGCTTTGCGGATGCGGCGCTCAGCTTCAGAAGCGGAAATCCGCGTCCAAAGGGAACGCCTGACGACATAGTTGCCGCGGGCAAAAAGTTCTACGATGAACTCTCTCCGGAGACGAGCTTATTCTTCAATACCATGCTCGATAACGAACTCATGGATCTTCTTTCTACGGAAGGAAAACGTGCCGGCGGATACTGCACTTCGATTCCTGATTACAAGGTGCCGTTTATATTTGCCAACTTCAACGGCACGCAGCACGACGTAGAGGTTGTTACGCATGAGGCGGGACATGCCTTTGCTGCATGGACCAATAGAAACAGGGTTCCGATGAGCACTGTATGGCCGAGCATGGAGGGATGCGAGGTACACTCGATGTCCATGGAATTCTTTGCGGACCCGTGGGCGGAAGACTTCTTCGGCGATGACAAAGATAAGTATCTCTATAACCATCTCTCGGGATCAATTACGTTCATCCCTTACGGAACGATGGTCGATCACTTCCAGCACATAGTTTATGAGAATCCGGATCTGACGCCGGCCGAGAGACATGCGGAGTGGAAGAGACTCCTCGGAATATATATGCCTTGGATGAAGCTGGACGGAGAGATTCCTGTTTACTCAGACGGAGAGGGTTGGCAGAGACAGCTCCATATATACGGAAGTCCGTTCTACTATATAGACTATTGCCTTGCGCAGACGGTTGCGCTCGGATTCTGGGCAATGATTCAGGAAGATCCAAAGAACGCATGGAAACACTATATGGCTTATACAGAGCAGGGCGGAAGCGCAACATTTACAGAGCTTCTAAAGAACGCAGGACTTAAGAGTCCGTTCGACGAAAATACGCTCCGCGGAGTATGCGAAAAGGCCAAGGAATATCTCGATAATTTCGAGATTACATGGGCGTAGAACAAATGTTCATATAAGGCTGAGTTTTGTGTGATTCTCACACCAAAAGAGCCGACAATATGTGGCACTTCATAATAGGGCTAGAAATGTGAGAAAACAGCCAAAAAACGTGCATGAAGCGTACCCATGTTTTTCCAAGAATTCTTGACTTGAAGCCCCAATTATTGTACTATTATGTAGATGTGTAAACTCGTTTTTATATGCATCGAGCAGTTAGATTTTTAAGGAGGAAACTATATGAAAAAGACAAGAGTGTTGGTTGCTTTATTGCTAATCTTCACAATGATCTTCACTGTAGCTCTTACCGGTTGCGCCAAGAAGGAAGAGCCGGCTGAGGAACCAGCAGAAGAAGAAGCTGCTGAAGAAGAAGCTGAAGAAGAACCAGCAGAAGAAGCTGAAGAAGAGGTAGTTGAACCGGATATCGACTATGACGCTAAGGGTCAGGTTATCTATGGTTCCACAACCGAACTCGGTGGAGACCTTGGTAATGCTTGGTGGACAAACAACGCAAGCGACAAGATGATTAGAGACCTGATCAATGACTATCATGTTATCGTTTCCGATCAGGGCGGTGAATTCATTGAGAACGCTACAGTTGTTAAGAACATCGAGAGCGTAGTAAATGAAGATGGAACAAAGACATTTACTGTAACCATCAACGAAGGATTGACTTATAACAATGGCGATCCTATTACAGCTAAGGACTATGTTGCATACGCATTGGTAGCTTACTCCCCAGCAACAAAGGAAGCTGGCGGTAAGGTAACGGCAGACTCGGTTGTTGGTGCTCCAGAGTACCAGGCTGGAGAAGCAACAGTTCTTTCCGGTGTAAAACTAGTTGACGATTACACATATTCCATCCAGATTTCTGCAGATTATATCCCTTATTACTTCGATAGCACATATGCTTCACTTGAACCACTGCCGCTCAAGATGTATGCAAGTGCACCTCTCGAAGTTAAGGATGATGGCGAAGGTGCATATCTTGACGGTGGCGAACTCGTAGCCAGCGAAATTGATGCAGCTCGTTACATCTATGCTGACAGAATCTCTGCAGGCCCTTATCAGCTTGCTGACCTGGACCTCGCATCCCTTTCCGCTAAGTTGGTTCTCAATCCTAACTATGCAGGAAACTTTGAAGGCGTAAAGCCGACAATCAATCAGATCATCGTGGTTAAGGCTAACCAGGAAACAATGATCGACCAGCTCAAGACCGGTGGTATCGACTTCCTGTCAACACTGACAGACGGCGACCAGGTTAACGCTGCACTCGACCTTGAAGATCAGGGTATCGTTCGTACAGTAAGCTATGAGCGTAACGGCTATGGTAAACTCATGTTCCAGTGCGACTTTGGTCCGACACAGTTCAAGGAAGTTCGCCACGCAATCGCTTATCTGCTTGACAGAAACGAATTTGCTAACCAGTTCTGCCAGGGCTTTGGTTCCGTAGTTGACGGTCCTTATGGACTTGCAATGTGGATGTACAAGGATTCCAAGGAAGAGTTGGCTTCCAGCCTTAACAAGTACAGCTACAGCGTTGAAAGCGCAGTAGAAGAACTTAAGAACGGCGGTTGGGTACTCAACGCAGACGGTAGTGACTATGTAGATGGTTCCGGAGAGATCCGTCATAAAGAAGTAACAGCTGAAGAAGCTGGTGACTATGCACACAATGTAACATTGGCTGACGGCAGAATCCTTATGCCGCTGATCATTGAGTGGTCTTCATCCGAAGGTAACTCCGTATCTGAGCTCCTCGCAGTAATGCTTGCTAACGGAGACCAGACAAAGGAAGCTGGCGTTAAGATCAACCAGAACGTTATGTCCTTCGACGACCTTCTCAACTATATGTACAGAGATTCGTCCGTAGGCGATCAGTATGGCGTTAAGACATACGGAATGTACAACCTTGCTACAAACTTCACAGCTGCTTACAGCCAGGCTTATAACTGGGTAACAGCAGAGACAAATCCGGAGTACTATGAGCAGGGATACAACAGCAACTTTACAGATAACGTAAAGCTCGACCAGCTCTCAATGGATATGGTTTACGGCGTTGAAGCTGGTGACAGCGAAGCTTACCGTGCTATTTGGGTAGACTTCATCAAAGAGTGGAACGATTATCTACCGGAAGTTCCGCTATACTCCAACGTTTACTATGATGCAATGGCTAGCAAGATCGAAGGAATCGAGTGCAACAGCTTGTTCGACTTCGACCAGGCCGTAGTATATGGTACTGTAAACGACTAATTCCAGTAATGGTTAGTTGGTTGGACTAAAAAGGTTAACGCTCTAGTGGGGTGCTCCAAGCATCCCGCTAGAGCGTGCTTTTATGAATAAAGGTAGACAGGCTTCTTTTATTCATAAGAAAAGCAGCATATCCTGACTATTCCGGAAAAGGAGGCAATAACTTTGTCAAAGTATATTCTAAAGAGAATTGTGTACATAGTTGTGGTATTTTTCATAATATCATTCTTAATGTATAGCCTGTATAATCTTATTCCAAGCGATCCCGCTCGTAATCAATTAGAAGCACAAAAAAGTTCACTAAGACCTGAAGAGTATGACAAGCTGTATAAGCAGCTGAGAGAAGAGATGGGTCTCGACGATCCTATCGTTGTCAGATACGCAAGGTGGATGGGACTTGCCCCAAACAAAAAAGGAGAATGGGACGGTTTATTGGAAGGAAACTTTGGGGATTCTTCATTCTTTAAAAAACCAATTGTAGAAGTAATAAAGGAACCGATCAAGACGACGGTTTTCATAAACATATTTGCTACGATACTTGCGCTGGGTATTACGATACCGCTGGGTATCTATTGTGCTGTGCACAAGGGTAGTACCTTTGATAAAGCGACGCAGGTAGTTACGATTGTCGGATACAGTATTCCAGTATATATCATAGCGTTATTATTCATATTCTTATTTGCGGTAATCCTTGGATGGTTCCCGGTCGGCGGCATGGGTACGCCGGGTGAGGAATATACAGGTTTTAAGTTCTATGCGGATAGACTTTATTATTTCGCTTTACCGCTTATCGTTATGACCTTTGGTTCGCTCGGCGGAATGACGAGATACGTCAGAGCCGCAATGATCGATGCTCTCAGCATGGATCATATCAAGACCGCAAGAGCCAAGGGTGTAAAAGAAAAGACAGTAATATATTCACATGCATGGAGAAATGCGCTTCTTCCCGTAATCACGGTTATCATCGGTTGGTTCTTGGGCATTTTCGGCGGATCGGTTATCATCGAGAATACCTTCAATATCAACGGTATGGGCTCTCTGTATATCAAGGGTCTTAATAACCACGACTACGATTTGGCACTAGCCATGCAGATGTTCTATACAGTTGTTTCACTTGTTGGCGCGCTGATTACGGACCTTAGCTATGGTCTCGTCGATCCACGCGTAAGGGTTAACAAATAGGAGGATAAGAAGATGAACGAAAACAAAAAGAAATTTTCACTTCTTACCAGACTCTTTGGTAACCGCAACAAAGAAGTGGACGTAATGGTAGAGGAACAGATTCAGAGCCCGGGAAGGATGATGGTAGATAACTTCCTTCACAACAAGCTGGGAATGATAGGTCTGCTTGGATTCTTGGCCATCTTCCTATTTGTTATCGTGGCGCCTCTGTTCGTACCAATCAATTTGGGTGATTCCGACCCGACACAGATAAATGTACCGCCAACAAGATCCATGCTCAGTGTCCCAAAAGAAATGAAGGGACATGTTCAGGCGATTGCCCCGGGTCCAACCTACGGCGTTGGCTGCGACGATAACGGCAAGGTCTATGTATGGGGATATACCAAGATAACGGAAGTCCTCGATGTAGCCAAGATTCCTGATGATGTTAAGAATGCTAAGATAGTTGACTTGGCTGCAGGTTATGACCATGTAGTTGCACTCGACAGCGAGAACGGCTTGCACGTTTGGGGAAATACCAGACTTGGTCAGGATAGAATTCCGGATGAACTCAAGGATGGAAAGACCAAGAAGGCAGATACCATTATTCAGATCGAAGCAGGATATCAGATTTCAGGTGCGGTAACGGATACAGGCTACGCATACTTCTGGGGCAACAGCAATATGGCTGATATAGAGGTAAAATCTCAGTATCAGGGCCATATCAAAAAGATTGCCATAGCTACATATAACTATTGCTTGCTCTTGGATGACGGTTCCGTTGTTTATGGCGGTTTGGAAGCTGCCAACGCATTTACAAGAATTCCGGAAACGCTTTCGAGCGGAGTTGTGGATATCGCTGCGAGCGGTGAAACCATGGCTGCCGTAAAGGAAGACGGAAAGATTACCGTATGGGGCAATGCCTCCCACGGCGAGAAGAATATTCCGGAAACAGAGAGTAAGCCGGTGGAAATCTATGGTGGAAGATATCACTACACTGTTCTTATGGACAACGGAGACGTTGTTTCGTGGGGTGATGATTCTCACGGTGAAGCTAGCGTTCCTTCTGCGGTTAACGGCGAAGAAATCGAAACCGTATATGCGGGCTTCTATCAGAACTATGCCGTTACAAAGAGCGAAGACATCAAGGCTTGGGGCCTAAAGGGTCACGTTCTCGGTACCGACGAACTCGGAAGAGACCTCTTAACAAGAATGGTAAACGGCGGTAAGACAACTATGACGGTTGGTTTTATAGCCGAAATTATCGCAGTTGTTATAGGAATTATCATGGGGGGTCTTTCGGGATACTTCGGCGGAAAGGTCGATATGCTCATCATGCGTATATCCGAGATAGTCGGAGGACTTCCATTCCTCCCGTTCTCGCTTTTGCTTTCTGCCATCATCGGTTCAAGAATCGATCCGCAGCTTAGAATGTATCTCATCATGGTAGTTCTCGGTCTTCTGACATGGCCGGGAATATGCAGGCTTATCCGTGCGCAGATACTTGCAGAGCGTGAAAAAGAATTCGTTATTGCTGCTCAGGCCATGGGCGTAAAGGAAGCGGCAATCATATTTAAGCATATTCTTCCGAACGTGCTATCAATCCTATTGGTACAGGCAACTCTCGGTTTTGCCACATGCATGCTGACAGAGTCGTCCCTGAGTTATCTCGGATTTGGTGTAACACCGCCGACACCGACTTGGGGTAATATGCTGAAGGGTGCCAATAACTCAATCGTAATCCAGCAATACTGGTGGCGTTGGGTATTCCCGGCAGCTATCTTCGGTATCTGTACAATATGCATTAACCTGATGGGTGACGGCATTAGAGATGCAGTCGATCCGAAGTCGTTAGGAAGGTAGGAGGTAAATCATGGCACTATTGGAAGTTAAGAATTTACATACCTACTTCACGACGAAGAAGGGCATAGTTAAAGCAGTAAACGACGTTGATTACAAAGTTGACGCAGGTAAGACTCTAGGACTGGTAGGAGAATCCGGTTCAGGAAAGAGCGTATCCGCGATGAGTATAATCAAGCTCCTCGACGGAAACGGTTATATCGACAGCGGTGAAATATTCTTTGATGGAAAGAATCTTACCGAGATGTCGCTTCAGGATATCTATGAGATCCGTGGCGACGATATCTCTGTTATCTTCCAGGAACCGATGACGAGCCTTAACCCGGTTTTCACAATCGAGAAGCAGGTATCGGAATCCTTTATCATTCACCAAGGGATGTCCAAGGAAGAAGCAAAGAAAAAGGTTGTCGAGATTCTGGCTGACGTTAAGATTCCAAATCCTGAAGTCGTAGCCAAGCAGTATCCGCACCAGCTTTCGGGCGGTATGAGACAGAGAGTAATGATCGCTATGGCTCTGGCGTGCAAGCCAAAGCTTCTCATAGCGGACGAGCCGACAACGGCGCTCGACGTTACTATTCAGGCGCAGATTCTGCACCTCATGAACGAGCTTCAGAGAGAAAAGGGAACTGCTATCCTGTTCATTACTCACGACCTTGGCGTTATCAATCAGATGGCTGACGATGTTGCGGTTATGTACTGTGGACAGGTTGTAGAGATGTCACCGAGAAGGACAATCTTTGCCGATCCCGAATACATGCATCCATATACAGAGGGCCTCTTCGAATCAATCCCGAGGCTGAACACGGAGCAGGGTAAACGCTTGGAGTCAATTCCGGGCGCGGTTCCGCATCCGCTAAATCTTCCTAAGGGATGCAAGTTCTCGCCGAGATGTAAGTATGCAACGGATAAATGCAAGGAAGAAGAACCTGAACTACAGCAGGTAACTGAAGACCAGCAGATACGTTGCTTCTATCCGAATAGGAGGGATCGTCATGTCACAAAATGATAGAAAGGTTTTATTAAAGGTTAGAAACCTTAAGCAATACTTCCCTCTTAAGAAAAAAGGTCTATACGTCAAAGCCAACGACGGCATTTCCTTGGATATTTACGAGGGTGAAGTATTCGGTCTCGTAGGTGAGTCCGGTTGCGGTAAATCCACTCTGGGTAGAACTCTCCTTCAGCTCTATAAGCAGACCGACGGTAGAACGATGTACTACGGAAAGTCTCTGGAGGAAATTTCGCCTAAATACGTACTCGAGACCATCAAGGACGTAAACAAGCTTAAACCCAGAATCAAAGAATTGGCTGAGAAGAGGGATAAGCTTCAGGCTGAATACAACAAGATGTCCGAGCAGGAGCAATACGCAAAGCATGCAGAACTCGAAGCAGCAAAGAAGGCCGCAAACGACGTACTGCTCGACGTAGGAAATATCTTTGGCGGACTTATGGCCGTCGACGATATGTCCGAAATTCAGAGGGCTTTCGAGAAGCAGTGGAATCTCGCTCACACGGGTGTTGGATTGGACACGGAGAGAAGAGAAATCCAGGTTAAGAGAGACGATGCGGAATTTGCAGGAAAGAATACTTCTTCCTACGATTCAAAGCTTGCTGCTATCGACGAAAAGATAAAAGCCAACGACGAAGCTCTTGCCAAGGCTACAGCGGAAATTGATGCGCTGCGCGAGAAATACAAGAACGTTGAAGGTTATGACAAATACGAAGAACTGAGGGATTCGGGAATAGACCTTGCGCGTCTCGATTATAGCGAGATTCGTCTTCTGAGACAGGACCTTCAGATTATCTTCCAGGATCCATATTCCTCGCTCAATCCGCGTATGACCATCGGTCAGATTATAGGGGAAGGCCTTAAGGCCCACCATATCTACGAGGAGAACAACGAGAGAATGCAGGAATACATACTTAAGGTTATGGATGACTGCGGACTGCAGCCATACTTCCTGCACAGATTTCCGCACCAGTTCTCCGGTGGTCAGCGTCAGCGTGTAGCTATCGGCAGAGCGCTCGCGGTTAATCCGAAGTTTGTTGTATGCGACGAAGCCGTATCGGCATTGGACGTATCGGTACAGTCGCAGATTATCAACCTGCTTCAGGATCTAAGGGAGAAGCAAGACCTGACATATCTATTCATTACGCACGATCTATCGGTTGTAAAATACATCTCCGACAGAATCGGCGTTATGTACCTCGGCAATATGGTTGAACTATCTGAGTCCGAGAAGATATTTTCAAGACCGCTGCATCCTTATACACAGGCGCTCATAGTCGCGATTCCGACAACTGAGCCGGATGTAGATCAGACTTTGCAGATTCTTGAAGGTGATATTCCGAGTCCGGTTAATCCTCCAAGCGGATGCAAGTTCCATACTAGATGCAGATTCTGCACGGATATATGCAAGAACATCGTTCCTGCGTGGAGAGAACTCGAGCCGGGACACTTCGTTGCTTGTCACCATCCTTTGACAGAAGGTCAGGATAAAGAACAGTAAGAGGAAAGAGATATGCTGTTTAACGGCAGATACGAGAGGGCCAGAAAGATCCAGCGCGAGCAGGCAGGCCTGAAAGACGAAACAGAATATAGGGATTACGATGGAGAGAAACTGTATGAGCCCACCATCGAGGACAATATAGAAAAAGGTGATATGTTGTCCCTCATGATATCGGGCATGCTTACGATTCTCCCCATCGCCGCTCTTGCTTTGCTCGCTGTCGTGGCAGCAGGTTTCCTGTTCTTCAGACTATTCTAGATCAGGTTTTGGTTATACGATTCTAGTGCACATTTAAGATATATATTTGATAAGGAAGGGAGTTTCGCTATGAGACAACTCAAGACAATGGACGGCAATACCGCTGCTGCGCATGTCGCTTATGCGTTTACAGAGGTAGCTGCCATCTATCCAATCACACCGTCTTCTCCCATGGCCGAAAGCATGGACGAGTGGGCGGCAGAAGATCGTAAGAACATCTTTGGTGAGCAGGTAAAGATTGTAGAACTTGAATCAGAAGCAGGTGCCGCAGGTGCCGTTCACGGTTCCGTGGCAGCAGGTTCATATACTTCTACATTCACAGCTTCACAGGGACTTCTTCTTATGATTCCTAACATGTATAAGCTCGCAGGTGAGCATTCGCCGGCAGTTTTCCATGTTTCCGCAAGAGCGCTTGCTACACACGCTCTTTCAATCTTTGGCGATCAGGCAGACGTAATGGCCGTTCGTCAGACGGGATTTGTAATGATAGCAAGTAACAGCGTTCAGCAGGTAATGGACCTTGCTGCTGTTGCACATCTTGCAGCTATCGGCGGACATCTTCCGGTGCTTCATTTCTTTGATGGATTCAGAACATCACATGAGCAACAGAAGATCGAGATGTGGGACTATGATGAACTCGCATCAATGGTTGACTGGGATGCGGTAAAGGCATTCAAGCAGAGAACATTCCACCCGACAAATCCGTATATCATGGGACCTGCTGAGCAGCCTGAGTCTTACTTCCAGCACAAAGAAGCAAGCAACAAGGCTTACGAGGAGACTCCTGACATCGTTGCTAAGTATATGGATATGGTCAATGCCAAGATCGGCACAGACTATAAGCCTTTCAATTACTATGGTGCGCCTGATGCAACAGACATCATCGTAGCTATGGGTTCGGTCTGCGACGCAGCTGAAGAACTCATCGACTATATGATGGCAGAAGGCAAGAAGGTTGGTATCCTTGAGGTTCACCTCTATAGACCATTCTCCGCAGAGTATATGCTCAAGGTTCTTCCTGAGACTGTTAAGAAGATTTCAGTTCTTGACAGAACAAAGGAACCCGGCGGCGTAGGCGAACCACTCTATATCGACGTGGTAAGCGCACTCAAGGGAAGCAAGTTTGAAGATGCTGAGATGTTCCGCGGACGTTATGGACTCGGTTCCAAGGACGTTCAGCCGGGAGACATCCTCGCTGCATTCGAGAATATGGAAAGCGCAAATCCGAAGAAAGAGTTCACACTCTCAATCGAGGACGATGTAACCAATCTTTCCATCAAGCCAAGCCACTATCCTGATACAGCTCCTGAGGGAACCAAGGCATGCAAGTTCTGGGGACTCGGTGCTGACGGAACAGTAGGCGCAAACAAGAACAGCGTAAAGATTATCGGTGACCACACGGACAAGAAGGCTCAAGCATACTTCCAGTATGACAGTAAGAAGTCCGGCGGCGTTACAATCTCCCACCTGAGATTTGGTGACAAGCCGATCAAGTCAACATATTACGTAAAGCAGGCTGACTTTGTTGCCTGCCACAACGAAGCTTACGTACATCTCTACAAGATGGTAGAGGACGTTAAGCCGGGCGGAATCTTCCTTCTGAACTGTACATGGGACGATGCTGAACTTGACAAGCACCTTCCGGCAACGATGAAGAGATACATCGCCAAGAACAACGTTCAGTTCTACACATGTAACGCTGTAGAAATCGCCAAGGAAATCGGTCTCGGCGCACGCCACACCAATATGGTACTTCAGGCTGCATTCTTTAAGCTCGCAGACATTATTCCTATCGACGAAGCAGTAGAATACATGAAGGATGCCATCAAGAAGACTTACGGCCGCAAGGGCGACGAAGTCGTAAACATGAATATGGCAGCCGTTGACCAGGGAATTGAAAAGATTCACAAGGTTGACGTTCCTGCTTCATGGGCAGATTGTCCGGACGACGCAGCACCTGAAGAATACAAGGGCCGCGACAAATTCCATACGGACTTCCTGAACAAGGTTCTCTATCCGTATAGCCATATGGACGGAGATTCCATCCCTGTATCCACATTCCTCGATTCACAGAGCGGTATTTCCCCGAGCGGAACATCTGCCTTTGAAAAGAGAGGTATTGCTACAGACGTACCTGTATGGGACAAGGATAAATGTATCCAGTGTAACCAGTGCGCTTATGTATGTCCGCATGCTGTAATCAGACCGTTCGTAATCGACGGCGAGCAGGCAGAAGCAATCGGTAATGACTGCGCTCCTGTAAAGGGCATCAAGGATATGGAAGACAAATGCTTCACAATGGGCATTTCCGCTCTTGACTGCACGGGCTGCGGATCCTGCGCATACGTATGTCCTGCAAAGGAGAAGGCTCTCACAATGACGCCGGTAGATTCCGATGTATTTGAGAATTCTCAGAAGAAGTTCGACTATCTCTTTGAGAATGTTGATCCTAAGACTCAGCCTGCGGCTACAAACAACGTAAAGAACTCACAGTTCCTGCAGCCGCTCCTCGAGTTCTCAGGCGCTTGCCCGGGATGCGGTGAGACACCATATGCTAAGCTCATCACTCAGCTCTTTGGTGACAGAATGTATATCGCAAACGCTACGGGATGTTCCTCCATCTGGGGTAACTCACTCCCGAGCACACCTTATACAGTAAACAAAGAGGGTAGAGGTCCTGCATGGGCTAACTCGCTCTTTGAAGACAATGCTGAATTCGGTTACGGTATCGCAATCTCCATGAAGGCACGCCGTCAGGAGATGAAGTCCGCAGTTGAGAGACTCGTTCCGGAACTCGGTGCCACAGCACAGGATTGGATTGACGGAATGAACGATGCCGAGAAGGCTGAAGAAGCAGGAAAAGCTCTCCTCGCTGCATGCGAAAAGATGTCCGGAAACAAGGACGCCGAATATGTAGTTGAGAACAAGTCCATGCTCATCAAGCCATCCGTATGGATCTTCGGTGGTGACGGTTGGGCTTACGATATCGGTTACGGCGGACTCGATCACGTACTTGCAAGCGGCGAGAACGTAAACGTAATGGTATTCGATACGGAAGTTTACTCCAACACAGGTGGACAGTCCTCCAAGGCTACACCGCTCGGAGCAGTTGCTAAGTTTGCTTCCGCAGGTAAGGGCGTAAAGAAGAAAGACCTTGCTCAGATTGCCATGGCTTATGGATACATCTATGTTGCGGTAATCAATATGGGTGCAAACCAGAACCAGACACTCCAGGCTATCAAGGAAGCTGAAGCTTATGACGGACCATCTCTCATAATCGCTTACGCACCTTGCATCAACCACGGTATCAAGGTCGGCATGAACAGATCACAGGAAGAAGCCAAGAAGGCTACAGCTTCCGGTTACTGGAACATGCTTCGCTTCAACCCTGCACTTGCAGAGAAGGGTGAGAATCCGCTCACAATTGACAGCAAGGAAGCTACAGAGAGCTATAGAGACTTCCTCATGGGCGAAGTTCGTTATAACTCCCTCGCAGCCAGATTCCCGGAGAAGGCGGAAGCACTCTTTGAGGAAGCTGAAAAGCAGTCAAAGGAGAGATTCGAACATCTCCAGGCTCTCAAGGACAGCTACGACAAAGCATAATTCAATCATGCCATGCGCATGGCAATGACTAACCGTTAGTTTACCGCCTTGTAAAAGGCGGAGACTATAACTAGAAAGAGGTCCACGGGCGCATTTTGGACCTCTTTCACTTTTCTTAAAAGGTAAGATGAAACAAGGTGAAAAGAAACCCGGCGTATCAGACTTCCTTAGAAGTCGGTACGCCGGAAAGTTCATAAAGAAGTACAAGTGGAATTACCTTGCCGGTATGGCGATTCTAATCATAATAGACATCGCCCAGACAAGGGTTCCTCTTATTGTGGGCGGAATTATAGACAAGGTGGACCAAAGGACCGCTACGTCTGTTGATTTCCGTACCGCAATTTTGACTATGATTGCTATCGCTATCCTTGTTCTCCTTGGAAGACTGGGATGGCGTTATTGTATTTTTGGTGCGGCGAGAAAAATAGAGAGGGATATAAGAAACGATCTCTTCTCGCATCTTCTGAAACTTCCGTCCTCTTATTTCCATGAACATAAGGCCGGCGAAATCATGGCATATATGACCAATGACATAGAGGCGGTGAGGATGACTTTTGCTGTTACCGTGATGATGGCCCTCGATATGTTTACCATCGGAATTGCCGTCGTTTATAACATGGTGACAAAGATCGATTGGAAATTGTCGATCGTAGCAATACTCCCGCTGACGCTCGTTGCGATTGTTGCGCGTTTTGTCGGAAACGAACTCCATTCAAGATTTACAAAGAGGCAGGAAGCTTTTGCCGCAGTATCGGATTTTGTTCAGGAGAAGCTTTCGGGTATACATGTTGTAAAAGCATTTGTTCAGGAGAAGAAAGAGTGCGACGCATTCCTTAAGGTGAACGAGGCCTCCAAGCAGGCGAATCTGCGCGAGGTAAGGGTTGCCGCGTTCCTATTCCCCTTTATGCGAATGATAGCCGGAATATCGATTGCGATTGCAATCATGTACGGCGGATATATATCAATCATGGGAAGAATAAGCGTCGGCGATTTCTCGGCGTTTGTTCAGTATCTCAATATGCTCGTATGGCCGATTTCCTCGATAGGACGAATCTTAAACGTAATTTCGCGCGGCTCGGCATCTCTCAACAGAGTTACGGGCGTTCTTGACGCTGAATCGGATATTATTGATATCGCAGACGAGATGGCAAACAGCTCTGGAAGCGATGATGCTAAGGAAGAAGCAGGTGATGCGGCTGATAGCGAGTTCCCCGAACATCTCTCAGGCGACATCGAAGTCAGACATCTCACATTCAAGTATCCGGGCACAGATAAACTTGTTCTTGACGATGTGTCCTTCACCGTCAGGAAGGGCGAAACTCTCGGTGTTGTCGCGCGTACGGGCGAGGGCAAGAGTACGCTTGCGGATCTCATGCTCAGAGTCTATGACTGCGATAAGGATATGATCTATATCGGCGGAAAGGAGATTCACGAGGTTCCGCTTAAGACGCTCAGAAAGACATTTGGTTATGTTCCGCAGGACGACTTCCTGTTCTCCGCAACCGTATCCGAGAATATCGCCTTTGGTGACAGAAGCAAGACGCAGGAAGAGATAGAGGAGGCCGCAAAGGTTGCCTGCGTCCACGACAACGTCATCGGATTCAAGGACGGATACGACACCATAGTCGGCGAGCGCGGAGTTTCGCTTTCCGGCGGACAAAAACAGAGAATTGCGATTGCGAGAGCGTTGATACTCAATCCGGAGATTTTGATTATGGATGATTCGCTCTCGGCTGTCGATACGGATACAGAGGAGCAGATAAAGAAGAACTTCCGCGAGGAGAGACAGGGTAAGACCAATATCATTATTGCGCACAGACTCTCGAGCCTTAAGGACGCGGATAATATTATTGTGCTCGAGGACGGCAAGATTATCGAAGAAGGTAAGCACGATGCTCTTATGGAGAACGGTGGGTTCTACGCCAAACTCTATGAGCGTCAGCTTATGGAAAAGAAGAGAGAGGAGGAGTTTGGAGTATGAACGACGACATAGTTCTAAAGAGCAACGGCAAGCATCCATTCTTCCGCCTCCTCAAATACGGACTTCCGTATACCGGATGGTTCCTCTTGGCATTCATTTTGATATTGGGTTCGGTTTTCCTTACGCTATATCAACCGAGACTTCTCGGTCAGGCAGTCGACCAGTTCATCGGTAAATATGCGGAGATGAGCACAGAAGGGCTCAGCGTGGAGGCTATCAAGGAAATCCGCGCGGAAGATCTCTCGGGAGTAATAAGGCTCGGACTTCTTTATATGGGAGCGGTTATCGCGACCATGGCCCTCACTTATATAGAGGCGTTGATTCTATCGTCCGTGAGCCAGAAGATAATATTCAATTTGAGAAACGATCTCTTTGGCAAGCTCAACAAGCTCCACATAGGATTCTTTAACGACAATCCTGTGGGAAGACTCGTAACGAGGGTAACAAACGACTGCGAGACGGTAAGCCAGCTCTTTATGGATGTAATCGTAAATATGCTTCGAGGCATCTTTGTTCTCGTCGGCATAATGGCGGTGATGCTAAGCTATAACGTGAGGCTGTCGCTTCACATCTTTATAGTACTTCCGATAGTAGCTGTCGCAACCTTTATCTTTACCACGACTACGAGCAAAATCTATCGAAGGATAAGGGCGCTGATTTCAGATCTCAACGGATTTGTTGCAGAGCGCGTCATGGGAATACGCGTGGTCCAGGCTTTTACCGCGGAAGAGGACGTTGAAAACGACTTCAGGGAGAGAACTGAGAACCTGAGGAAGAACAATATGAAGCAGCTTGCTGCATTTGCTTTCTATAGTCCCGTTACCTATGTAATGAATATTACGGCGCTGGGAATACTGGTGGTCATGGGCGGAAAAATGGTTCTTCAGGGAATCGTAACCGTGGGAACCCTCGTTACTTTCCAGAGATATATAAGCCAATTCTTCCAGCCGATAGAGGAACTGGCAGAGCAGTTCAATACCATTCAGTCCGCCAAGGCCTGCGCGGAGAGAATATTCTGGCTTCTCGATACGGAACCCGAAATCGTGGATGCTGAAGACGCAATCTCCATTACCGACATCAAGGGTAAGATAGAGTTCAAGAATGTCTGGTTCTGCTATAAAGAAGGCGAGTGGGTGCTGAAAGACGTATCGTTCAAGGTCGAACCCGGCGAGAGAGTGGCATTTGTAGGTGCTACGGGTGCGGGCAAGACAACGATTCAAAGTTTGATTTGTAGATACTACGACATACAAAAAGGGCAAATCCTGATCGATGGCGTGGACATCAAAAAGATTAAACTCGAGGATCTTAGAGGTCATATCGGAGAGATGCTTCAGGACGTATTCCTCTTCTCTGGCAACGTCAAGGATAATATCAGGCTGAATGAGGATATAAGCGATGAGGAGATTCACGTTGCTGCAGAGACCGTTAACGCGAGCAAATTCATCGAGACGCTTCCTGATAAATACGAACACGAGGTAATTGAACGCGGCGCATCGTTCTCGGCGGGACAGAGGCAGCTCCTGTCGTTTGCAAGAACGCTTGCGTCAAAACCGTCGGTGCTGATACTCGATGAGGCGACGGCCAATATCGATACAGACACGGAAATCTTGATTCAGGACGCACTGCAGAAGCTTATGGAGGGACGTACAACGCTAATCGTCGCCCATAGGCTATCCACAATCAGAAACGTCGACAATATCATCGTCATGCATAAGGGCGAGATCGTGGAGCAGGGCAACCACCAGGAGCTCCTCGCCAAGGGCGGCATGTATTATAAGCTCTACAAGCTGCAGTACGAGCAGAGCGCATAAGCTTATACCCCGGGAATATCAAATTCTCGGGGTTATTATATGGAAATAGTACTGTTTCGCTCTAAATTGATAGAGAATACCGGAATTTGTGGTATTATATAGGGTAAAGTTGTAGGAGGAAAACTATGATTACCGTACTTAAACGAAATGCTACAGAAGAGCAGCGAAATAACCTTATCAAATGGCTCGAGGAGCAAGGCGTTTCCGTCCATGTTTCCGTGGGCGAGAGCGTCACGATTCTCGGTCTCGTGGGAGATACGAGCAATATCGACATGGATATGCTGCGCCTCCTCGATATCGTCGACGATGTAAAACGCATTTCCGAATCATATAAGAAGTCGAACAGAAAGTTCCATCCGAAGGACACTGTGATTGAGGTTCCGACAAAGGCGGGCGAAGCCGCAAGGGTCGGGGGAGGAAACTTTGCTGTTATAGCGGGCCCGTGCTCGGTTGAATCAGAAGAGCAGATAGTTGAGGTTGCAAAGCGCGTAAAGGCGGCCGGGGCGACCATGCTTAGGGGCGGTGCTTTTAAGCCGAGGACATCGCCTTATGCATTCCAGGGAATGCGTGCTGAGGGACTTGAACTTCTTTCGATTGCAAAGAGGGAAACAGGACTTCCAATTGTAAGTGAAATAATGAACGAAAACCATCTCGAGCTTTTTGAAGACGTGGATGTAATTCAGGTCGGTGCGAGAAATATGCAGAACTTCGAACTGCTTAAGGCACTCGGACAAACCAATAAACCTATTCTTCTAAAGAGAGGACTTGCGAATACTCTCGAAGAGCTCCTGATGAGTGCGGAATATATTATGGCGGGTGGAAATGAAAATGTAATCCTCTGTGAGAGGGGAATCAGGACATTCGATCATTTCACGAGGAATACGCTGGATCTATCGGCTATTCCCGCACTTCACGAGATGACACATCTTCCCGTGATAGTGGATCCGAGCCATTCCACGGGAAGGGCAGACTATGTTCCCACTATGTCATTGGCCGCGGCGGCATGCGGTGCGGACGGACTCATGATAGAGGTTCACAACAATCCTTCATGCGCACTCTGCGACGGTGCTCAGAGCTTGACGCCCGACCAGTTCGATGAAGTGATGAAGAAGGTCATGAAAGTAAAAGAGGCGGTTAAGTAAAGCCTAAACCAATGCAAAAAGTTTTGAGGGCGAGAACAAAGAATGACTGCGGAAAACAAAAAACTTAACATTGGAATCGTCGGTCTCGGCCTCATAGGAGGCTCTCTTGCCGCTGCGCTAAAGAATTCCGGTTATACCGTGTTTGGCAGCGATACGAATAAGATTACGCTCGATTTTGCCAAGATGGCGGGTAGCATCGATGGGGAACTTACAGACGAAAGTATATCTTCCTGTGATGTTATCTTTGTTGCGATTACGCTGGACCAGGCGGAAGCGTGGATCAATTCCAAAGCACATCTTATAAGCAAGGATTGCGTCCTTGTTGATTGTTGTGGCGTCAAGAGAAGAATCTGCGCTCGCGGAAAAGAACTCTCAGAGGCATGCGGATTCAAATTCTTGGGCGGTCATCCCATGGCGGGAAAGCAGGTCGGCGGATACAAGAACAGCCGCGCGGATCTATTTAAAGATGCAACATTCTGCCTTGTGCCGATGGATAAAAACGACATAAGGCTTCTTACGAGCATAAAAGATATTCTTGCCGACATAGGCTTCACGCGATTCATAGTTATGACGGCGGAGGAGCACGATCGAGTAATTGCGTTCACTTCACAGCTTGCGCATCTCGTTTCAAATGCATATATAAAGAGCGATATTGCGGAGGCGGAAGAGGTCTCGGCATTGTCGGGAGGTGCGTTCCGCGATATGACCAGGGTAGCATATCTCGATGAAGCGATGTGGACAGAACTCTTTATGGAGAACAGCGACAATCTCTTAAGCGAGCTCGATGGTTTTATAGGGGAACTTGAGCGCTACAGAGAGGCGATAGAAAATAAGGACGGCGATGCGCTTACCAAGCTCCTTGTTGAAGGAAAAGAACGCAAGCGAACGATTGAAGAAAAGTAAAACTCAAATAGAATTATTATAGAACGATAACAATAGAATGATGAAACTGAAGAAACTCGGAAAAGAAATACTTAATATACAAAGGGGTGGAACGGTTGCAATTATAACTGACAGCAACGTCGCTCCGCTTTATCTTGAAATATGCGAGGAGAGCATCAAAGCCGCGGGTTTAAAGGCGGCTTCCTTTGTTATACCGGCGGGTGAAAAGAGTAAGAACGGCGGTGTTTATTTGGAACTTATGGAGAAACTTGCGGACGTTCCTCTGACTCGTACCGACGGGATAGTTGCTCTCGGTGGCGGCGTTGTCGGTGACCTTGCGGGATTTATCGCGGCCACGTATATGCGCGGAATAAAACTCTATCAGGTGCCTACGACGCTTCTCGCGATGGTCGATTCTTCAATTGGAGGAAAGACGGGGATAGATCTTGCGGCGGGTAAGAATCTCGTCGGCGCATTCCATCTTCCCAGTCTGATTTTACGCGATACGGAGATGCTCAAGACGCTTCCCGGAGAAGTATTCAGAGAGGGAATGGCGGAGGTTATCAAATATGGTGTGATTTTTGATGCCGAACTCTTTGACAAGCTTAATTTCTATGTGGTGAGCAAAGATATGCTTATGAGCGACGGCGGAATGGAAGAACTCACGGATATAATTGAACTCTGCGCCAAGTTTAAAAACGAAATAGTTGCTCTTGACTTGCACGATAACGGTGCGAGACAGCTCCTTAACTTTGGACATACGATAGGGCATGCGATTGAGAAACTCTCTGATTATACTGTTAGCCACGGAGATGCCGTTGCAAAAGGGATGCTAAGAATGGCAGAGATATCGGCATCTCAGGGATGGTGTGGGCGCGATGTCAGGGACGCGATAGAAAATATCCTTAATAAGTATGGATTTGATTTGAGCATTCCGTACACGGGTGAAGAAATTTTGGGTGTAATAAGAAGCGACAAAAAACGCAAAGGGGAAGAGATAGAAATAGTAGTACCCGAAAAAATAGGCAAATGCTCGATAAAGAGAATCCTTCTTGAAGAGCTGAAGAGTATCATCTGTGAGAACTGATAGTTGAAAGCGTGAACTACATTGAAGACGATTAGAATCATTCCATCGAAGTCAGATGCACATAGGGCATATATAGCGACTGCGCTTTCGGGTGCGGATTTTTCGCATGTCGTCTGCGATGAAACCTCGGAGGATATAGAGGCGACAAAGCGCTGCCTCGCCGCAATGCTTTCGGGTGATGAGAATCTATACTGCGGAGAGAGCGGATCGACACTGAGGTTTTTACTTCCCGTCGTGGGTGCGCTCGGCATAAGAGGAGTGTTTCGTCCGGAAGGAAGGCTTATAGATAGACCTTTGTCACCGCTTAAAGAGGAACTCTGTTCACACGGTATGAGCGTAAGCGTTTTAAATGATTCAATAACAGCGGAAGGAAATCTCCTGTCCGGAATATACAGGATTCCAGGAAATATCTCATCGCAGTTTATAAGCGGGCTTTTGTTTGCGCTTCCGCTTCTCGACGGAGATAGCGAAATTATCGTCGAAGGGGAACTCGAGTCTTCACCATATGTCGATATGACAGTGGAGACGCTTGGGCGCTTTGGAGTTGAGGTCGATGATGAGACCGATATGAGTTTCTCGGGTTCGGACTTTATTCAGAGCAGAACGTTCCGCATCAAGGGCAATCAAAAATACAAGGCGCCGGATAAATACGTGGTCGAGGGCGACTGGTCCAATGCGGCATTCTGGCTTACCATGGGTGCGATTGGCGATGAGCCTATTAGAGTAGAGGGACTCAGAATAGGGTCAATGCAGGGCGACGAGAGAGTCCTCGATGCGCTCGATGTATTTGGAGTCAGGTTTGAAGTCGGAGAGGATCGCAAATCCAGAATAGAAGGAAGTAACTGCTACGTAGAAGCTTATCCGTCAAAGGAACGCATGCAGGGGATAATATGGGATGCCAGCGAAACTCCTGATATGGTTCCTGCGGTTGCGCTTATGGGAGCATTTGCAAAGGGTGAGACGAGAATTGTAAACGCAGGACGACTTCGTCTAAAGGAGAGCGACCGCCTGCGTACCGTAGCGGAAACCCTCGCGGCTCTTGGCGTTAAGGCCGATGAATTGGAAGATGGGCTAGCGATAGGCGGATTGAACTTGGACGGCACGCCCGGAACTATGCTCAATGAAGCTACGCTCCAAAGCTTTGGAGATCATAGAATAGCTATGATGGCTGCTGCGGCATCAGTTTCTATGGCGGGCACAAATAGGACAATTAAACTTGAAGGATATGATTCCGTACGAAAGTCATATCCGGCATTCTTTGATATAATGAAAGAGTTAGAACTGGATTCAAACCTCAAGCTAATTTAGGAGGAAGTATGGCATCTACATTCGGTAACAGAATCAAAGTATCTATTTTTGGACAGAGCCATTCCAAGGGAATCGGTGTTTCGCTAGACAATATCCCTGCGGGCATGGTGCTGGACGAAGAAAAACTCGGAGCTTTTCTTGAGCGACGCGCTCCGGGTAGGGATGAAAATATGACGCAGCGCAAGGAAGAGGATAAGCCTGAATTCCTATCGGGATTTATGGAGGACGAGCAAGGACGACTCGTGACCTGCGGTGCTCCTATAAGTGCAATAATCAGAAATAACGATGCTAAGTCCGAGGACTATGAGGAACTTAAGGATATCCCGCGTCCCGGACATGCGGATTTTACGGCGCATATAAAATATGGCGGTTTTGAGGATTATAGGAGCGGAGGACATCTCTCGGGAAGACTCACCGCGCCGCTCTGCGTAGCAGGCGGAATTGCCCTTCAGGTTTTGGAGCAGCTCGGAATAAGAGTCTCCGCGGAGATAGATGAAATAGGCGGACAGAAAATAGAGTCTCGCGAGCAGGCGGATGCTTTGATAGAAGAGGTAAAGGATGAAGGGGATTCTCTCGGAGGAATCATAAAGTGTACTGTCAGTGGTATGTACGCGGGAGTCGGAGATCCGATTTTTGACGGTGTAGAGAATAGGATTTCGCAAGCCGTGTTCGGAATCCCTGCTGTAAAGGGCATAGAGTTCGGTGCCGGATTTGCCGCTGCATCCATGAAGGGAAGCGAAAACAACGATCCCTTTGTCATAGATGGAGAAGGAAATGTCAGAACGGAAACTAACAATTCCGGCGGAATTCTCGGCGGAATTACGTCCGGAGGTGACATCACGCTTCGCGTAGCATTTAAACCGACTCCTTCCATAGCGAAGGAACAAAAAAGTATAAGCTATAGCAAGGGTGAGTCGGAAAATCTAGTGGTAAAGGGTCGCCACGACCCATGCATAGTGCCGCGCGCGGTTCCGGTTGTCGAGGCCGCGGTTGCTATAGCTATTTTGGACATGGTGCTTTAGTAGGTATTAAGGGGGAGAGAATGATGAATATAGAGGATTACAGAAAGAAGATTGACGAAATCGATGCCGAGATTCTGTCAAAGCTCGAGGAAAGATTTGAAGTTGCAATCAAGATAGGCGAGTGCAAGAAGGAAAGTGGCGCGCCGATCTTGGATTCTGAGAGGGAGTGGCAGAAGCTGGAGGCTTTGGAGGCTATTGCGAATCCGGAGTTTGCGGAGTACGATCTCGATGTTTTTGAAGCTATAATAGCCGCATCGCGTGCGATTCAGGAGAATGAATAATGAAGATACTTGTAATTGATGGCCCGAATATAAATATGCTTGGGGTACGAGAGCCCGAAATCTATGGCCGAGACACCTATGAAGATCTAGTCGATATGACGAGGGCAAAGGCCAGGGAGATATCCGCAAAGAACTACGAAGAAGGCAAGGATATGGTAAAGGTGAACTTTATCCAATCCAACCACGAGGGCGAACTTGTGACCGCCATTCAGAAGGCCTATGGAATGTATGACGGAATCATCATAAATCCTGCGGCATATACACATACGAGCATAGCGATTCTGGACGCGCTAAAAGCCGTCGGAATACCCGCGGTAGAGGTCCATATCTCAGATGTTTCTTCGCGCGAGGAATGGCGTCAAATCTCATATGTCAGGGAGGCCTGCATAGCGACGGTCTCAGGAGAGGGTATAGCGGGATACTCCCACGCACTTGAGATTTTGGTTGAGAATATAGGCAAAAAATAGTAAAATAGAACCGTGGGGACCACGGTTCTTTTTATGTAAGTGAGGGATTATGAGCAATTTTGAAATTTTGATAATAGTATTTGTGGCACTATCGGCTTTGATGTCTGTTATAGCCGTTATTTTGTCTGTGACGGGGCGTAAGAGGACGGTTCTGGAGATAAACCAGAGTGCGGATAAGAGGGCTAACGAGCTCGCCAGAATCCAGGAGGAAGAGAGCGATTTGCTCCGCGAGAATCTGAGAAACGACATCGAGAAGTCTCAGAAGGATACGACGGATCATATAAGCACGTCCTTCAGGAATTACGGGGATCTGGTTGCGACAACGCAGAAGACGCAGGGAGAGCAACAGGATAAGCGACTGGGCGAGATTAACGATACATTGTCCAAGTTTACCCTCGAGAGCGAAAACAAACTCGAGAATATAAGAAACGCCATGACCAAGCAGATTGGCGAGCTGACACAGGAAAACAGCAAGCAGTTGGAACAGATGCGTGCGACGGTTGACGAGAAGCTTCAGAAGACTCTTGAGACGAGACTTGGGGAATCATTCAGGCTCGTTAACGAAAGACTTGAGCAGGTATATAAGGGACTCGGAGAGATGCAGACTCTGGCTTCCGGAGTCGGCGACCTCAAGAAAGTGCTTTCAAACGTAAAGACGAGGGGAATCCTCGGCGAGGTTCAGCTCGGAAGTATTCTCGAGCAGATACTTGCACCCGAGCAGTACGATACAAATGTTGCAACAAAGAAGAACAGCAACGACAGAGTCGAATATGCGGTGAGGCTTCCCGGAAACGGCGATGAGGATAGTTTTGTCTATCTTCCTATAGATGCAAAATTCCCCGGCGATACCTATGAAAAGCTTCTTGACGCATATGACTCTGGGGATCCGGCCCTTGTTGAAGCCGCATCAAAGGAACTTGAGACAGCGTGATAAATATATCGATCCGCCTTATACTACTGACTTTGGTATTATGTTCCTGCCGTTCGAAGGACTTTATGCGGAAGTAGTAAGACGAGGAATGCTCGAAACTCTTCAGAGGGAATACAAGATTAATATCGCGGGTCCAACCACCATGGCGGCACTTCTTAACAGCCTGCAGATGGGATTCAGGACGCTTGCGATTGAAAAGCATACAAGCGAGGTATGGGAGACACTCGGTGCGGTTAAGACCGAGTTCGATAAATTTGAAGACGTGCTCAAGCAGACACAGAAAAGTCTCAATCAGGCGGGCAAGAATCTGGATACGCTTATCGGAACCAGAACCCGCAGCATCAAGAGAAAGCTTCGCGGTGTTGAGAGTTTGGAGGATACCAGGAGTTCAGCTCTACTTGGAACTTCTGAGCTTTTGATGATAGATGATGACGAAGAGGATATAGAGGAGTAACCTTTGGCTATATTTGCGATAGGAGACCTTCATCTTTCGCTCGACGAGAGAATTGAGAAGCCCATGGATGTATTCGGCATAAGCTGGGCGGATCACGATGAGAGGTTATATGCAAACTGGATAGAGACAGTCGGCCCGGGAGATACCGTAATAATCTGCGGTGATATCTCCTGGGGTCTTAAATTGGACGAAGCCATGGCGGATCTCAGGTTCATAGAGGCGCTCCCCGGAAAGAAGATAATAACAAAGGGAAATCACGACCTATGGTGGGGGTCGGTGAGCAAGCTTAACGCCATCAGCGACGATTTGGTATTCCTTCAGAATACGGCATATGTTATGGATGATGGTGTGGCCATCTGCGGAACCCGTGGATGGATTTGTCCGGGAACGGATGGATTTGATGCTCACGATCAAAAAATTTACGAGAGAGAGCTCATGAGGCTCGAGATGTCGATTAAAGATGCGATAGCGGGAGGTGCCACGACTTTGATTGCGTCGCTTCACTATCCGCCGAGCAACGATAAATTTCAGGAGTCGGGATTTACGGATATGCTCACCAAATATGGAGTAAAAACCTGCGTTTATGGTCATCTTCATGGTAGGGAAGCATTTAAAAATGGGTATAAGGGTTCTTGGAACGGTGTTGAATATAAATTGGTATCGCTTGACTATGTGGATGCGACGCCGATAAAGATATACGAATAAGAGGTAACGATAAGAGGTAGTAAAATGAAAAGAAGAGCAATACTTATAGTTTTGGATAGTATGGGAGTTGGAGAACTCCCGGATGCGGGTCGTTTTGGCGATGAAGGTTCTGATACCTTCGGACATATTGCGGATGCTTTGTCAGAAGGGTTTAAGATTCCCAATCTAAAGAAACTCGGTATAGGAAATATCAAAGCCATGGGCGTCAAGAACTATGCAGAGCTTAAACCCATAGGAGCATACGGAAAACTCGGCGAACAGTCCATAGGCAAGGATACAATCACGGGGCATTGGGAAATCGCCGGAATAGAGACTATGACGCCTTTTAAGACATATCCCGACGGATTCCCGGAGGAATTCATCAAGAAGTTTGAGGAGGCAATCGGTACAGAGGTTCTCGGAAACTATCCCGAGTCCGGAACCGTAATCATAGACAGGCTCGGTGAGGAACACGAAAAGACCGGAAAGCCAATCGTTTACACTTCTTCCGACAGTGTGTTCCAAATCGCAGCAAACACTGCCGTAATCCCTCTTGAGAGGCTTTACGAGATGTGCCAGATTGCAAGGGATCTCCTGCAGGGAGAGTGGGCGTGCGGAAGAGTAATAGCGCGTCCTTATATCATTAACGATAAGGGGGAGAGGGAAAGAACCTCGGACCGCCACGACTATGCGGTAAGTCCGCCGGAAGAAACGCTTCTCAACAAAGTTGAAAAGGCCGGTATGACATCATATGCCGTTGGAAAGATTAACGATATATTCAACGGATACGGTGTGACAGAATACGTCAAGACCAAGGACAATATGGACGGCGTTGATAAAACACTCGAGGCTATGGAGAAAGTGGAGGAAGGATTTATCTTTACTAATCTCGTGGACTTTGATAGCCAGTACGGACATAGAAGGGATCCGGAGGGATACGGCAAGGCGATAATGGAGTTTGATGCAAGGCTTCCGGAGATATACCTTGCGATGCGTGAGGGAGATATACTGATGCTTTGCGCAGACCACGGCAACGATCCGACGGCTCCGGGCTTTGATCATACGAGAGAATACATCCCTGTTATAATTGCCGGCGCCAAAGTAAAGAAAGGTGCCAATATCGGAACAAGAAGCAGCTTTGCGGATATCGGCGCAACCATTGCTGAGTACCTTGGAACCGAAAAACTCTCTATCGGAACGAGTTTCCTGAGCGAGATAATGGAGTAATCGATATGAATATGAACGAAATAATCATAAAGAAGAGGAACGGAGGCAAGCTTACGGAAGAAGAAATCCGTTGGTTTGTTTCAGAATATACCGCAGGAAATATACCCGACTACCAGGCATCTGCGCTGCTTATGGCGATATATTTCAGTAAGATGGACGAAGAGGAGACATTTGCACTGACAGACGCGATGAGGACGTCGGGAGATGTTGTCGATCTTTCCGCCATCAAGGGAATCAAAGTTGACAAGCATTCCACGGGTGGTGTAGGCGATAAAGTTACGCTCGTCGTTGGACCGCTCGCTGCGGCTTGCGGAGTTCCCATTGCAAAGATGAGCGGACGCGGGCTGGGATTCACGGGAGGAACGGTTGATAAGCTTGAGTCGATACCGGGATTCAAAACAACATTGGAACCCGAGGAATTTTATAAGCAGGTAGAAGATATCGGAATAGCTATCATCGGTCAGAGTGGTCACATAGCACCCGCCGACAAAAAACTCTACGCTCTCCGCGATGTTACCGGAACAATCGAGAATCTGAGTCTTATTTCGTCAAGCATCATGAGTAAAAAACTCGCTGCGGGTTCAGATGCTATCATCCTTGACGTAAAATGCGGTAAGGGCGCATTCATGGAGAATCAGGAGAAGGCAGAGGAGCTTGCCGCAAGGATGTGCAAGATCGGTAATGCCGCCGGTAAACGCACGGTAGCCGTTATAACCGATATGAACCAGCCGCTTGGACGCGCGGTCGGAAACAGCCTTGAGGTATTTGAAGCTTACGATACGCTTAAGGGACAGGGACCTGCGGACATCACTGAGATATCACTCCATATCGCGGGAATCATGATTTATCTCGGAGGAAAGGCAGATACTCCCGAGGAAGGCGCGGCAAAGGCCAAGGAGGCCATGGAAACGGGCACGGCTCTCGCCAAATTCAGAGAACTCGTTGTTGCCCAGGGCGGCAGCCTTGAAATGTTTGATTATCATGATGCATCGGGAAGTGTCCCGGTTGCCGATTATCAGGAAGAGCTCATAGCCGACAGAGACGGCTATATAGCCTCTATAGATGCTCAGATGATAGGTTTATGCTCACAGCGTACAGGTGCGGGGCGCAAGGTCAAAGAGGACGATATAGACCCATTTGCCGGAGTTCTGCTGTTCAAAAAGGTCGGCGACGAGGTAAAGAAGGGCGACAGGCTTGCAATGTTCTATTCAAGCGAAGAAAAGAAGCTTAAAGACACTGTCCTTGAGGCCGGGGGAAAAGAAAACGGTGCGGAAGGCGAGGCCTTTGTAATAAGCGCCAAAAAGCCCGAAATACCGGCTCTGATCAAGACAACAATCGGTCTATAGGCATAATAAACAGTTGAGTAAAGCGCTTGGTTTTATGGAAAAACCGAGCGCTTTTTTTATTTAAAGCGTTGACAGAATAAAATATATGAGTATACTTGTATACAAGCATACATGAATAGAGATGGAGGACGATATTATGCTTGAGATTAACAAAAGATCCAATTTGCTGGAGGAGGCACGCTATAAATACTCCCTGCAGGACGTGGACGAACCAAATCTGAACAGGGATATTTTTAGTTATGACGAAGTTCCAAAGGTCGTATTTAACCACAGGCGAGTTCCTATGAATATGCCTGAGGATATTTGGATTACGGATACATCTTTCCGCGACGGGCAGCAATCGATGGCGCCTTATACGGCGGAGCAGATTGCCCATCTATATGGACTTCTCTCCAAGCTTGGAGGACCTTACGGATTAATCAAGCAGTCGGAGTTCTTTGTATATACGGAGAAGGACAGGGAAGCCATTGAGAAATGCCGCGAGATGGATCTCAAATTCCCTGAGATAACCTGCTGGATAAGGGCCAACAAAGAAGACTTTAAGCTAGTCAAGGAACTCGGAATCAAAGAGACCGGAATCCTAGTTTCTTGCAGCGACTATCATATTTTTAAGAAGATGGGTAAAACCAGAAGTCAGGCTGTGGAGTTTTATCTTGAAACCATAAAAGATGCATTCGATGCAGGCGTAATTCCAAGATGTCACCTCGAAGATATAACAAGGGCGGACTTCTACGGTTTTGTTGTTCCCTTTGTAAACGAGATTCAGAAGGTGTCGGAGGAAGCGGGCGTTGCAATCAAGATACGAGCCTGCGATACGATGGGCTACGGCGTACCGTATTCGGGTGCGGCGCTTCCGAGAAGCGTTGGCGGAATAATCTACGGCTTGCAGCACTATTCGGGCGTTCCCAGCGAATGCCTTGAATGGCACGGTCACAACGATTTTTATAAGGGAGTTGCCAATGCGGCATCGGCGTGGCTCTACGGAGCATCCGCGGTCAACTGCTCAATGCTCGGTATAGGAGAGCGCACGGGAAATGTTCCGCTTGAGGCGATGGTTATGGAATACGCTTCGCTCAGAGGAAGCTTTGATGGAATGGATCCGACCGTAATCACGGAGATCGCGAGATACTTCAGAGATGAAATAGGTTACGACGTTCCTGCCAATACACCTTTTGTCGGTGAAAACTTCAATGTGACGAGGGCCGGAATCCACGCGGACGGACTCATGAAGGATGAGGAAATCTACAATATCTTTGATACCAAAAAGATTCTCGGAAGAAACCCGGGCGTAAGCGTAAGCAAGACGAGCGGCGCAGCGGGAATCGCGTATTGGATAAACGAACACTATGGACTTTCAGTCGAAGATAGCCTAACAAAGGATAGCCCCGTCGTAGTAATGATGAAGGATTGGGTAGACCAAATGTACGCGGACGGAAGAAACACCGTAATGTCGAGTAAGGAGCTCGACGCGGAATATAAGAGAATTAAGGAACTTCTCGCATCGCAGACGATAGAGTAGAAGGTGGAGGGAGATATGATGATAGAATACAAGCCGGTCTCTTTGGCGGACCAGGTCTATGAAAAACTTGAATACAATATCCTGACGGGCGAATACCAGCCCGGAGAAATCCTGAGCGAGAATCGTCTTGCGGAGGAACTCGGAGTTTCAAGAACACCGATCAGAGAAGCGATGACGAGGCTTATCTATGAGAGGCTCATAAACGAAACTCCTAACGGAAACGAGGTTAGAGGTATATCGCTCTCCGATGTGGAAGATATTTTTGAGGTTAGAAAGCGACTTGAAGTTCTTGCGACAAAGAAGGCTGCCGACAGCATGACGGATGAGCATCTCGCAGAGCTCAAGGATGTTGTCGAAAGACAGGAATACTACGCGGGAAAAGGCGATGTTCAGAAAGTAAGGGATTTGGACACCGAGTTTCACGATTTGATTTACTCGGGTTGCGGATCGGTTACCCTCCAGAGCATACTCGCGCCTATTCACCATAAGCTTATGAAATTTAGAAAAGCTTCGCTCGAGCATGAGGGGAGAATCCTAGAATCCGTTGCCGAGCATAGGGCTATACTCGATGCTATCGTGAGCGGAAACAAAGAAAAAATCGATGCGCTCATGCTAAAGCATATCGAGGAAGCACGCAAGAATGTAATCGATGCAATGTGAGAGGTAAAAGAGAGATACAAAAAGAAAGTGTGAGGCGCAATATGGGACTTACAATAGCACAGAAGATAATCAAAGAGCATTTAATAGATGACGGTGCAGGCCTTCCGAATCTGACGGTAGACGGCATTCCCGAGGTTGGAGAGGATGTCGCAATACGTATAGATCAGACTCTGACCCAGGATGCCACGGGAACAATGGCATATCTCGAATTTGAGACCATGGGCATTCCGCGTGTCAGAACTGAACTCTCAGTCGCGTATATAGATCACAATATGCTTCAGTCGGGCTTTGAAAACGCAGACGACCATAGGTTTATTCAATCCATGGCGGCCAAATATGGACTCTATTTTTCTCGCCCGGGGAACGGAATCTGCCACCAGGTTCATCTTGAGAGGTTTGCGGTGCCTGGAAAGACGCTGATAGGTTCAGACAGCCATACGCCGACAGCGGGAGGAATCGGAATGCTCGCGATGGGGGCAGGAGGTCTTGATGTCGCGGTAGCAATGGGAGGCGGAGCATATCACATAACCATGCCCAAGATGTATAAGGTTAATCTTACGGGCGCGCTTAGGCCCTTTGTTACGGCAAAGGATGTAAGTCTAGAGATACTGCGCATTCTGTCCGTTAAGGGCGGCGTCGGAAACATAATCGAATGGGGTGGACCCGGTGTAAAAACCTTGTCGGTTCCGGAGCGCGCAACGATAACCAATATGGGAGCCGAGCTAGGCGCTACAACATCGATATTCCCGGCGGACGAAATAACAAAGGCGTTTATGGAGGCGCAAGGGAGAGGCGATGCGTTTACTCCGCTTGCAAGCGATGACGATGCTGTTTACGACAGGGTGATAGATATAGATTTGAGCACGCTCGAACCGATGATAGCCTGTCCGCATAGCCCTGACAACGTGGTTAAGGTTAGCGAAGTCGCAGGAACAAAGGTCGATCAGGTATGCATAGGATCGTGCACCAATTCTTCGCTGTTTGATATGCTGAAGGTTGCCGCGATGCTTAAGGGAAAAACGATAGACCCATCGGTGAGTCTTTCCATATCCCCGGGATCAAAGCAGGTGCTGAGGATGCTTTCGGATACGGGTGCGCTTTCGGATATCATAGCATCAGGCGCACGTGTTCTAGAATGTGCATGCGGACCATGCATAGGCATGGGGTTCTCCCCGAACTCGGGCGGAGTGTCTCTCAGGACATTCAACAGGAATTTTGAAGGACGATCGGGCACAAAGGATGCAAACGTATATCTCGTATCTCCGGAAACAGCCGTTGCATCGGCGCTTACGGGATATATAACAAATCCATTGGATGCTGCATCCGGTGATCCTATGTGGGTATCTTCTGTAAGCGAGGTTTCGGTTCCGGATAAGTTTACGATAGATGACAGCGCAATCGTTCCGCCGCTTGCAGACGAAGACGCGGCAAAGGTTGAAATACTGAGAGGTCCAAATATAAAAGAGTTCCCTGTCGGAAAGCCGATAGAGGACGAAATCTCGGCAGAACTCACCCTCAAGGTTGGAGACAATATAACTACTGACCACATAATGCCGGCAGGGTCTAAGATTCTTCCGTATAGATCGAATATACCGCATCTTTCGCAGTACTGTTTTGAGGTCTGCGATGCCACGTTCTCGGAAAGGGCCAAGGCCGCGGGTGAAAGCATTGTTGTCGGCGGCATAAACTACGGACAAGGGAGCTCCAGAGAGCATGCAGCGCTAGTTCCTCTCTATCTCGGCGTACGTGCGGTGATAGCAAAGAGTTTCGCCCGCATCCACGTAGCGAACCTGATAAATGCAGGAATCATACCACTTACATTTAAAAATCCCGACGACTACGACAAACTCGCACAAGGCGACAAACTCGTCATCGAAGACGTATGCGCAGGCATGGAGAGCGGCACAGTAAAGCTGCTTGATAAGAGTAGTGGAGTCGATATAGAACTGACCTGTGATTTTACAGAGAGACAGAAGGATATTCTTAAATGCGGTGGACTTCTACCGTACGTAGCAAGCAGCACAAAATAGCGAGGTATTAGTATGAACGACTATGAAAAATATATAGACGCCGCCTGCGCGAGTTTCAGAACACTTATAAGCGAGCAGCTCGAGCGCCAGAACAGAATGGAAGAGGGCGCCGCCAAAAAGGATTTTGCCGCAATGGATAAGATCGTTATCGGCGCTATCGGCGGCGACGGAATAGGGCCCGCAATTACGGAACAGGCGGTAAGAATTCTTGAGAAGCTTCTCGTGGAAGAAATAGAATCCGGGAAAATCGAGATAAGGAATATAGAAGGGCTTACTATCGAGAATAGACTTGCGATAGGTAAATCCGTTCCGGATGATGTTCTTGCGGAAATCAAGGAATGCGACGTGCTTCTAAAGGGTCCTACTACGACTCCAAACGGGGGCACAATGGAAAGCGCCAATGTGACCTTAAGGCGCGAGCTTGACCTCTTTGCCAATGTGAGACCGATCTCGGTTCCCGAGGAAGGAATCGACTGGACATTCTTCAGGGAGAACACCGAGGGCGAATATGTCTTGGGCAGCAGGGGCGTGGAAATCCCCGGAAAGCTCACGATGGACTTTAAGGTGACAACCAAGTCCGGAACCGAGCGAATTGCGCGTGCAGCCTTTGATTTTGCCCGAAATAACGGTAAAAACAGCCTTGCCATAATAACCAAGGCCAATATTATGAAAAAGACCGACGGAAGCTTCTCCGATATATGCCACGAAATAGCCAAGGAATACCCGGAAATAGCGGTTGAGGAGTATTATATCGACATAATGACGGCAAATCTCATCAAAAAAGCCACCAGAAATAAATATCAAGTTTTTCTTTCACCAAACCTATATGGTGATATAATAACAGATGAGGCTGCCGAGATTCAGGGAGGTGTCGGAACGGCGGGTAGCGCCAATATTGGCGACCAATACGCCATGTTCGAAGCCATCCATGGGTCGGCCGTCAGGATGATAGAAGAGGGCAGGAGCGAGTATGCCGATCCCGCGAGCATAATCAAGGCGAGCGAGATGATGATAAGGCATCTTGGCTTTAAGGAAAAGGCGGATAGGCTCCTGGCTGCACTCGTCAATATATCGTCCAATCCCGACTATAAGGTCACGGGAAGGTCCGACGGCATTAAGGGCGCCGAGTTTGCCGACAAAATCATGGAGATTATATGAAGTATTGTTTCTTTGTTAATCCCGTTGCAGGAACCGGAAAGGAAGCCGACAAACTGGTTGATGACATCCACAATCTCATGGTCGAGATGGGACAGGAATTCAACTATAAGGTCGTAATCACCAAGGGTAACGATGACGGAATTATAAGAGCGCATGCACTTGCCAGGGATCTCAACGGTGAACAGGCAAAGTTCTTTGTTGCAGGCGGAGACGGCAGCATTAACGAAGTGCTGAACGGAGTCTTTGGCTACGACAATATTTCCATAGGCGTAATTCCGATCGGCACGGGAAACGATGCCGTCAGGAATTTTACGGAGGCGGGCGACTTCTTATCTCTGGAACAGCAGGTCAGGGGTTCAACAAAGAAAATCGACATACTCAAATATTCTGGCAAGATAGACGGAAGAGAGCAGACCAGATATTGCATCAATATGTTTAATATCGGATTTGACTGTAACGTTGTCGAACTCACGCTCAGGCTCAAACAAAAACCGCTGTTGTCGGGTTCCCTCGCTTACCTTATGGCTGTGGCCGGAATGGTAATCAAGAAGAAGGGAACCAGCCTCACCATAAAAGAGGACGGCAAGATCATAAGGGAAGGCGATATGCTTCTCTGTGCGGTGAGCAACGGCTCATACTGCGGAGGCGGAATCAAGTCCGCGCCGCTTGCCGTCATGGACGATGGCGAGTTCGATGTGAATATCATAAACGATGTTTCCAGATTCACATTTGCGAGACTCTTTCCGGCATTCAGGCGCGGAGAACACGCGGGGGATATGCCGGGAATTGAAAATATTATCGAGATGCGCAGGATGAAGTCTATAGAGCTCTTGCCATACGGCTCAGAAGACCTTACGATTTGCGTTGACGGTGAAATACAGCATACGAAGGGCATAAAGATAGAAATCTGTCCACAGGCGCTGAGTTTTATAGTTCCGCAGGAATAATGCGGTATTGCGATAGTCAAGCTCTGCCAATGCAGGGCTTTTTATTTTTGTAGGTATTGATGGATTCCTGTATCGTAAGGGAGGCGATGTCTATCCTTTTTATCAGGTCTCTGCAGTCTGCACAGATAAAACCTCCTCTGAAAACCTGATTCTTATAGATGTTTCCGCAAAGGGAACATTTCTTATCCATAGTTTCTCCATTCTCCCCAGGCATTAGTGCAAGCAATTTGATAGCGTCAATTGAGATAATATTACCTTTGAAAAACAGAGGCAAGGGGAATTTTATTATATGTGGAAACGAGGGAATTATTTGTTTGATATCGGGAAAGAATTGCTTTATCGCGATAGGGCAAGATGTTGAATAACAGAAATAATTGGGCATAAAAATGGCGGAGAAGGTGGGATTCGAACCCACGGTACCATAGGGTACACCGCATTTCGAGTGCGGCTCGTTATGACCACTTCGATACTTCTCCGCAAGCGAAAACAAGTATACCACAGAACTGATACTTTTGCCAATGGAAAGTTAAATTCGGCTGTTGGGAAAAAGAAAGAAGCGGCTTTTGGCCGCTTCTTTTGAAGTCTATTTATCTATGGAATTATTTGATTGCGCCTGTTACTAGTCCAAGGAGAGCCATTCTTAGATACATTCCGTTATGTGCCTGACGGAAGTATGCGGCGCCGGCATAGTCGTCAACCTCGAGTGCGATTTCGTCAACTCTCGGAAGCGGGTGAAGGATGATGATATTCTTCTTTGCCTTCTTGAGAAGCTTCTTATCGAAGATATAGCTTCCTTTTACCTTTTCGTAGTCTTCCGGATTATCAAAGCGCTCACGCTGGACTCTCGTTACATATACGAAGTCGGATTTTGCGAGTGCTGCGGCAACATCGTCTGTTTCTTCGATTTCAGCACCGGCTTTGCGGAGTCTCTGTGTTTCTGCCTTTGGCATTCTGAGTTCTTCGGGTGAGCAGAAGATCATCTTGTTTCCGAAGCCGGTCATGAAGTCGCCAAGGCTGTGAACGGTGCGTCCGTATTTGAGATCGCCCAGGAAGGTTATTGTCTGGCCTCCGATATGTCCTGCTTCTTTTCTCATCGTATAGATGTCGAGAAGAGCCTGCGTCGGATGTTGACGGCTTCCGTCACCTCCGTTGATAAGTGGATGAACGGCAATCTCCGCTGCCTCGATGGCTGCTCCGCTCGTAGGATGTCTCATTACGATTGCGTCTACATATCCGTCAACGGTTTTAAGAGTGTCCTGCCAGGTTTCGCCCTTTGACTGTGAGGAAACAGAGGCGTTTCCGAGGTCGATGCAGCTTGCACCGACTCTCGCTATTGCTGCTTGGAAGGAGAGGCGGGTTCTGGTGCTCGGTTCAAAGAAGAGTGTGGCAACGACCTTGCCATCCAAATCTTTGATGGCTTCACCTTCTTTGACGCGTTTTTCGTAAATCATGGCAGTGTCCATGATGTGGCAGAGTTCCTGATTGTTAAAATCATAACTGTTGATTACGTCGCGACCTGCAAAATTTGTGTTTGGTTCCATAGATTTCTCCTTCCTAAATTAGTATTATGCGAGTGTTGTACCTGCTTTTCCTGCAAGGGCGTCAGCCGCTTTCTCGAGGGAAGTGATTATTGCCTTTCTTCCGGGTTTGCTCTCGGCGAACATGATTGCTGCTTCGATTTTTGGAAGCATTGAACCCGGAGCAAAATGTCCTTCTTCGATATACTGCTTTGCTTCATCAACGGTGATGGTGTCGAGATCCTTCTGATCCGGAGTATTGTAGTTAAGGCTTACTTTTTCTACGGCGGTGAGTATAAGAAGAACGTCTGCGTCTAGGTCCTCTGCGAGCTTTTCGCTTGCGAGGTCCTTATCTATAACTGCGGCAACGCCGACTAGATCCCCATTCTCTTCTTTGATTACAGGAATTCCGCCGCCGCCTACAGTAACTACGACAAAGTCGTTATCAACCAAGCATTTTACGGCATCGAGCTCAACGATTTCTGTCGGCATAGGGGAGGCTACAACTCTTCTCCATCCACGGCCCGCGTCTTCCTTCATCACATATCCGCTTTCCTTCTCGAGCTTTCTCGCTTCTTCCTCTGAGTAGAAGGAGCCGATTGGCTTTGATGGATTCTGGAATTTCGGGTCGTTCTGATCGACTACGACCTGCGTTACGATGGTTGCAACTTCCTTGTTTACGCCTTTTTCGCGGAGAACCTTTGCTAGGCCCTGCTGAATGTGATAGCCGATGTAACCCTGGCTCATTGCGCCGCATACATCAAAGGGCATAGCAGGTGTCTCTGAACTTGCGAGTTCGTTCTGGAGAACGATTCTTCCTACCTGTGGACCGTTTCCGTGGGCGACCACGACCTGATAACCGTCCTTGATGATGTTTGCGATGTGCTCGGCTGTCTTGAGCACCGATTCGAACTGTGCTTCCGCGGTGGCGGGTTTCCCTGCTTCCGCAAGAGCGTTTCCGCCAAGCGCGATAACTACTTTGTCCATTGTGATTTATCTCCTATCTTGTATGTAATCGTGAGCAAAAACCGCTCACCACGTATAATTATCTCATGGAGCAAGGTCGCAAGGCAAGAGATATTTTAGGTGCTTGGGCCAAGATAATATGATACAATTAATAATTGGAAATCTACACAAGAGGAGGAGGCTTTTCTATGTGGGATCGTATAATTAAAAACGGAATTCTCGTTACCGGAACGAATAGCGAAAATGCCGATATATATATCAAAGACGGGAAGATAGCAAAGGTGGCTCCGGCATCTCGGGATGCAGCGGAAGACGCTCGCGAGGTAATAGATGCGAGCGGAAAATACGTCCTTCCCGGACTTATCGATACCCACGTCCATTCAAGGGATGGAAGAATAGGTGCTCACCACAAGGAAGACTTTTCTTATTCAACCGCAGCTGCGGCGGCGGGTGGCATCACGACCATCTTCGAAATGCCGAACTGCAACCCCACGATTTACAGCGAAGAAAACCTAAATAGCCTTGTCGAGATAGTTGAGCCGAAGGCGCTTGTGGACTTTGGTGTATGGGGACTCTGTCTTGGAGACTTAAACAAAGATGAAATCCCAAAGCTCGATAAGGGCGGCGTTATCGGATATAAATTCTTCTGGGGCTATGCGATAGACTCCAATGAGTATCAGCTGATATACAATTATGAGCCAGGTATGGAGGGCGTAATTCCACCTCTTGATAACGGCGAGGTAATGAAGATATTCAGAGATGTTGCAAGGACCGGAAAGAAGGTCGCGATTCACGCTGAGGACTTCTTTATCATCAAAGCGCTCACGGAAGAGGTCCGAGCGCGCGGTGAAGACAGTTATGCGGCACTTCTCGAGTCGAGGCCGGTGTTTGCGGAAACGATAGTAATAGATACGGCAATCAAGATTGCCGAAGCCACGGGTGCGCATCTGCATATACTTCACGTCGGATGCGGAGACGGAGTGGATATAATCCGCGATGCAAGAAAGAGAGGCGTCGACGTAACCGCCGAGACATGTCCGCATTATCTCTATCTCACTGATGAAGATGCGGAAGAGGCGGGAACTCGAATGAAGACATATCCGCTGATTAGAACCGCGGACGACAGAGAACGCGTATGGGAAGGCCTTCGTGACGGAACGCTTTCTACAGTCGCTTCCGACCATGCGCCGCATACCGAAGAAGAAAAGGCGAACGGTTTCTGGGGAGCGCCTGCGGGAATCTCAGGAACGGAAACCATGTCCATGATAGTTCTCGACGGTGTGAGCAAAGGAAGGATTACGATAAACGATTTCGCAAGGGTGATGTCGGAGAATCCGGCGAAGATTTACGGCATATATCCAAACAAAGGGTCGCTTGAAGTGGGGACGGATGCGGACTTTGCAATAGTGGATATGGATGTGGAGTATATATTCAGGCAGGACGATATGCATTCCAAGATAAAGATGTCGCCTTATGACGGAAGGTCTTTTAAGGGAAGAGTCGTACAGACGATTCTCAGAGGCGAGACTGTAATGAAGGACGGAGATATAATAGGCGAGCCGAGAGGGCAGTTTATAAGAGCATAGGGTGAAGCGCAAAGGAGAGAAGACATGAAAAAGTACACAGAAATGACAAAGGACGAACTTGCGAAGGAACTTGAGGTTGTTGAAGCAAAGTATAACGAGCTTAAAAGCAAGGGACTCGACCTCAATATTTCGAGAGGAAAGCCGGGACGTGAGCAACTCGATATAGTTTCGGATATGCTTACGATTGTGAACGAGAACACGGATTTTATGTGCGACGGACAGGACGTAAGAAACTACGGTATTCTAGACGGAATTACGCCGGTTAAGAAACTCTTTGCGGATGTCCTCGGAACAAAGCCCGAGAATATCTTTGTTGGAGGAAACGCAAGCCTTCAGCTTATGTTCGATACGATTTCTCTCGCGTACACGCACGGAATGCTTAACAGCGAGAGGCCTTGGGCTAAACTCGACAAGGTTAAATGGCTTTGCCCATCGCCCGGCTACGACAGACATTTCACGGTTTCCGAATCCTTCGGAATGGAAATGATAGTTGTTCCGATGACGGACGAAGGTCCCGACATGGATGTAGTGGAGGAACTCGTAAAGGACCCGGAAGTAAAGGGTATGTGGTGCGTTCCCAAGTATTCAAATCCGGACGGCATCATCTATTCGGAGAAGACGATAGATAGAATTGCGCATCTTAAGCCTGCTGCGCCGGACTTCACAATCATGTGGGACAATGCCTATGTGATTCACGAATTCGAGGGAGACTATGTTCCATTTCCTGATATCCTGAGCATCTGCGAGAAAGCCGGAAATCCAAATATGGTATTCGAATTCTCTTCGACATCAAAGATTACATTCCCGGGTGCGGGTGTTGCGGTATTCGCGACGAGCGAAGAAAATATGGCGCATGTCAAGAAAGTATGGAATGCACATACTATTGGATTTGACAAGCTCAATATGCTTCGTCATGCGCTCTATATAAAGGACAAGGACAATCTTCTTGCCCTCATGAAGAAGCACGCCGGAGTTCTCGGACCAAAGTTCAGAACTGTTCTCGATATGCTCGAGAAGGAAATAGAGCCTCTCGGAATTGCAGAGTGGCAGAAACCGAAGGGCGGATATTTCGTAAGCATCAACTGTATGCCGGGAACAGCAACCGAGACATGGAGACTCTGTAAAGAAGCGGGCGTAGTTATGACGGGAGCAGGTGCTACATATCCGTACGGAAAGGATCCCGCGGACAGCAACCTAAGAATTGCGCCGAGCCTTCCTTTGCCGGAAGTAGTAGCGGAAGCCATGGAAGTCTTCTGCGTATCGCTCAAGCTCGCAGCACTGAGAAAGCTTATAGCCTAGCCAATAAATAAAAGACCGAGGCGTGCGCCTCGGTCTTTTTATGTTTCTCTTCCTGCGAACTGGGTCATATAGAGTTCGTAGTATTTTCCTTGCTTCTCGAGGAGCTCCGTGTGGTTTCCGACCTCCACGATGCTTCCCTGATCCATTACGACTATGATATCCGCATTCTGAATCGTGGAAAGGCGGTGAGCGATTATTAGACTCGTTCTTCCTTCCATGAGCCTATACATCGCATCCTGAATGCTTACCTCGGTTCTCGTATCGATGTTTGACGTCGCTTCGTCGAGAATCAAGATATATGGCATGGAGAGGAATGCTCGTCCTATTGTTACGAGCTGCCTTTGGCCCTGCGATAGATTGTCGCCTGAGTCCACGAGAATTGTTTCATAGCCTTCGGGGAGGGATTTTGCAATCTTGTCGCAGCCCGTCTTCTCGGCGGCGCCGATTATTTCACCATCGGTCGCATCAGGCTTTGCATAGCAGAGGTTTGATCTTAAGGTATCCGTAAAGAGCATGGTCTCCTGCGGAACTATTCCTATCATGTCTCGCGCGTCGTGGAGCGCGATGTCTTTGATGTTTACACCGTCAAGCAAGATTTCTCCGGAATCGATATCGTAGAAACGCATGAGCAGGTTTACTATCGTGGTCTTTCCGGAACCGGTGGAGCCTACGAGTGCGATCTTCTTTCCGGATTGGACGGTTAGGCTGAAGTTGTTTATTACTTTCTTTTCGGGAACGTAGGAGAAATCCACGTTCTTGAATTCTATTACGCCCTTTGTTTCTGACATTCTTATGTCGCCGCCTGCGTATTCTTTGTTTTCGTCCAAGACTTCAAAAATTCTCTCGGCGCCGGCCATCGCAGTCTGAATCTGTCCGTAGAGCTGCGAAAGCTCAATTATAGGTCTCGAGAACTGACGAGAATAGACGATGAAGGCGGAGATGACACCGACGGTAATCATTCCTTTGATGGCGAGGTAGCCGCCGAATACCGCAACCGCAACAAAGGAAATATTGTTAAGCATATTCATGACGGGACCCATGGAAGCCGCGATTATTTCCGCTTTGATTCCGGTCTTTGTGAGGTCATCCGAAGTTTCGTTGAAATCCGCTATTACGCTTTCCTGTTGGTTGTAGGCGGTTACCGTTTTGTAATTGCTTACTTTTTCTTCTACGATTCCGTTGATGGTACCGAGGAGTCTCTGGCGCTTTAACGAATACTTTCTGATGATTTTTGAAATCACCTGTGTAAAGAGAACGGTGAAGATTACTACAGAGCAGGATACGAGCGTAAGCTGCCAGCTGAAGTAAAGCATTATAACAACCGTTCCGACGAGGGTTAATGCGCCGGAGAATACGGATGTGAGAGACTGCGAAACGATGTTGGAGATATTCTCCGCGTCGTTCGTCATTCTGCTCATGATATCGCCGTGCGAATGATTGTCCAAATAAGAAATCGGAAGATCGATTATCTTATCGAAGAGCTCTGCTCTCATATTCTTGACTATTCTCTGGCTGAGACGTGCACCCGTGCGTTCCTGAATAAGGGTAAAGATGCTCGATGCGACATAGGCCGCGAGCATATATGTGAGGAACCTCGGTATGAGGGAGAACTGTCCCGTGGTGAGGAAGTCGATCACCTTACTCTGAAGTGCCGGTGCCGCAATCTGAAGGATTACGGAAATGGCAACGATAAAGAATAGCAGTGCGACGACTTTTCGTTCTTCCTTGAAGTAGACGAGGAGTCTCGAAAGCGTAACCTTTGCTTCCTTTGGTTTTTCTATCTGCTGTCCCATCGCACCGGGACCGCGGCCTCTGCCCATCATTCCCATAGGAGATTGAGGTGTCTGTGCATTCTGGTTCTTCTGACTCATGCAGCACCTCCCAACTTCATCTGGGAATCGCAGATGTCCTTATAGACAGGTGAGGTCTCATAGAGTTCCTCGTGGGTTCCGTATGCGATTATGGAAGCATCGTCTATAACGGCGATCTTGTCCGCGTATTTGGCGGTTGCGATACGCTGTGCGATTACGACCTTGGTTATATCGGAATATCCTTCGTCGAGAGCCTTGTAGAGCGCGGCCTCGGTCTTTAAGTCGAGCGCACTCGAGGAATCGTCAAAGATCATTATCTCGGAATGCTTGAGTAATGCTCTTGCAATCGCTACTCTCTGACGCTGACCGCCGGATAGACTCTGACCTTTTTCGGCGACAGCCGTGTCATAGCCGTCCTGCTGCTCCATGATAAAGCCGTGTGCCTGTGCGTCTGTCGCGGCTTTGATTATTTCTTCGTCGGTAGCACCGGGCTTACCGATTGCGATATTTTCTTTGATGGTCGTGCTGAAGAGTTCGTTCTTCTGTGTAACAAAGGAAACCTTGTCGCGAAGGGCGGTGAGGTCATATTCTTTGATGTCGATTCCGTCAATCAGGACTTGGCCTTCTGTCGGGTCGTAGAATCTATCTATAAGATTTACGAGTGTCGTCTTACCTTCGCCGGTTGAACCTACGATTGCGAGGGTTTCGCCTTTTTGTATGTCGAGATTTATGTTATGGAGAATCTCTTCGTTTCCTTCGGGGTAGGTGAAGGATACATTCTTGAAGGAAATTGCAGGAGCGCTGGCGTTAGCCGTTGTTGTATCTTTTCCGGCATTTCCGCCCTTGATTGAAGGCTCGGTGTTGATTATTTCTTTAAGCCTCTTTGCGGACGCCATACCTCTCGTCATAACCTGGAAAATCATTGCGAGCATCATCATGCCGCCCAAGATCTGCGTGATATATGTTACGGCGGCCATTACTTCGCCGGGGAGCATTCCGCCTTGTTCAACCTGGATTGCACCTATTTGGATGAGGGCAACGGTAGCAAGGTTAAGGATTATATTCATCGCAGGTCTTAAGAAGGACATGGTGAGCATTACCTTTAGTTGCGTGTCAACCAGGTCTTCGTTTGCATCGCCGAATCTATCTTTCTCGCGCTTCTCCTGAACAAAGGATTTTACAACACGAGCGCCGCCTATGGTTTCCTGAATTACGGTGTTTAATTTATCAAGCTTTGTTTGGAGTTTTGTGAACATCGGGCTTACGCGGATGAGCACGATTGCAACGTCCAAGATTACAAGCGGGAATGCTATCGCTATTACGGTCAAGAAATGAACGTTAAGAGAGAGGAGGGTCATGCTTCCCACGACGAGGAACATGAAACTCCTTATAAAGCCTCTTACGAGTTGCTGGACGAGTCTTTCGACCTGCGAAACGTCATTTGTTATTCTTGTGATAAGAGAACCTGTGGTGAATCTATCCGTCTGCTCAAAGGAGAGGTGCATTATGCGTTCAAAGCAGACCTTTCTGATTCTGTTTCCGTAGCCTTGGCTGCAGATATTTCCGGTGACTCCGGAGAGTGCTCCGCAGATACCGCCGAGCAAAACTACGAGAATCATTCTGATTCCTGTCGTCGTTATGAGCGAAAGATCGGGAGTACCGTTATTGTTAAGCCCAAGTATTCCTTCGTCGACTATTCTTGCCATGAGTTTTGGCTGGAGCATATCGATATATACTTCGGCTATCATGAATCCTGCGGCGAGTATCGCGAAGATCCAATACTTCTTCATGTATTTAAGCATTATTATCTTTCTCCGTAGTGAATTCCAATACGCCAATTATACACTATGGAGGGTCTTTATTCAATTAAAGCAAAGGCAGCGGGGACTTGCTCTTTTTGGTGTTAATATGGTAAATTTTATATAGAAAACAAAGGTGGTATGGTAGGAGAATAAATGACAGAAACAAAGGACAGAAGCAGAAAGAATAATAAGCTGAAGATCATTTTGGTGCTGATGGCTATGGCGCTGATCTTTATGTGCTCGGGATGTAATTCGGTAAATGATGCGTCGCTACCTCCGGAGTCGGGTGATGTTAAGGATGCGACGGAAGAAGCGGTTGAGGAAGAGGCAGAAGAGAAAGAAGAAGCTCCTGAACCGCCCGAGAACGGAACGGGAAGATTTGAATACAGCGATGGATCCGTCTACGAAGGCGAGTGGAAGAACGGCCTGTGGAACGGCAGCGGTGAATATACTAGCTCATACGGATGGACGTATAAGGGCGATTTTGTTGACGGAAAGCGCGAAGGAAACGGTGTTTATACAGCGGGAAGCTCCGTCTACGATGGCGAATGGAAGGACGATGTAAAGTCGGGGCAGGGAAAACTCACGCGTTCGGACGGGCTCGAGTACGAAGGCGGATGGGAGAATGACCTGTATTCCGGACAAGGGATTCTTAAGAGCCCCGAAGGATGGACGTACGAGGGCGAGTTCACAGAAGGTGAAGTCACAGGAACAGGTTTTATGCTGTACGGTGACGGAACAAAATATGAAGGCAGCGTGGTTGCGGGTATCCGAAGCGGAAAAGGAAAGCTTGTATTTACAAGCGGATCTACATACGAAGGTGATTTTGTAAACGGAGCTATGCAGGGACAGGGTGTCTTTGTGAGCAGCGAAGGATGGCGCTATGAAGGATCGTGGGCCGACAATGTTAGAAGTGGACAGGGTAAGTTCACCTTTGCCGATGGATCTTATTACGAAGGCGCATGGGCCAACGATGAACGAAACGGCGAAGGAACGCAGGTCTATTACGACGAATCCGGAAGTCTCTTTGCCACATATACGGGAGGCTTTGTGGACGGAAAGCGTCAAGGGAACGGAACCATGAAATATGCGGACGGAAACGAGCAGACAGGAAAATGGGAGAACGACGATTTTATCGGTGAATAATATAATCTTCGCTTTGTAAAAGTTTTGGGAGGATGTAATTATGAGAAAGATTCTTGTGGTTGTGGATATGCAGAACGATTTTATCGATGGAGCGCTTGGAACAAAGGAAGCCGAAGCGATTCTCGATAATGTTGCTGAGAAAATCAAAGAGTATAACCCGAAAGATGTATTCTATACGATGGATACGCATGAAGAAAACTATATGGAAACGCAGGAGGGAAAATTCCTTCCCGTCGAACATTGCATCGAGAGAACGGAAGGGTGGAAACTCAACAAGAGGCTCGAGCCGCTTCTTGCGATGGCGAATATGGTAGTAAAGCCAACATTCGGATCGATGAGACTTGGAGATTTGATAGAAGATATTTACGAGGAAGAGGATGGCAATATAGAAATCGAGCTAATCGGTCTTTGCACCGATATCTGCGTGGTTTCTAACGCGCTCATTCTTAAGGCAAGATTCCACGAGGTTCCGATCAAGGTGGACTCCAGCTGCTGTGCGGGAGTTACTCCCGAGAAGCATGAGGCTGCGCTTGAGACGATGAGATCCTGTCAGATAATAGTTGAGTAGCAAGTGCTTTGGAGGCAGAATACAGATGTCAATCAGAATGATAGGTCTCGACCTTGATGGCACGACATTGGATGCCGAGGGTCGTTTCTCGGAGAGAACAATCGAGGCGTTTAAAAAAGCAAGGGAAAAGGGAGTGCATATTATAATTTCAACGGGAAGGACTCTTTGTTCTCTTCCCGATGAAATGTTTGATATGCCTTTTCTTGAATATGCCGTTACTTCAAATGGTGCGCGCATAATAAAACTCGATACAAAGGAAACGATATACGCCAACTTAATTGATGAGGAATCTGTAAGGACTGCGCATAGAATACTCAAAGAAAACAATGCGACGATAGAGATATTCTATAGCGGAAGAGCGTATATGGACGCGGACGATTATAAGTTGGTTTTGGACGGCGAACCGACTCGCAAGATGAGAAACAGAGAGTATATATTAAAATCCAGGACACCGGTTGCGGATATATATGGACTTCTTCTTGAAGGAGCATCGGGAATGGAGAATATAAGCATATGCTATTCAACTATTGCCGACAAAGAAAAGATGGAATCTAAACTAAAGGCAATACCAAATATAACGGTTACGTCATCCTTTGAGTACAATAATGAAATCGGAGGATTGACCACCAGCAAGGCTGAAGGTCTAAAGTATATGATGGAGATGCTTGGGGTGACTTCGGACGAACTTATGTGCTGTGGCGACAGTCCGAACGACATAGCGATGCTCGAACTGGCCGGGATAGCAGTGGCGGTAGGAAATGCCACGGAAGAGGTCAAGGCGATAGCGGACTATATAACAGCGCCCCATTATGAGGATGGTGTCGCAAAAGCTATTGAACGTTTTGTTCTGTAGTAATTGACTCGTAGATAAGAAAACTTATTTTTGGCAAATCAGCATATTATTCACCTGTGTTGAGCAGGTGATTTTTTTATGGCAAAACTGTGGTAAATATTGACATGTAAAAAATAGACTGTAAAATATTGGCTACGGAGGTTTTGGCATGTATAAGAAAAACATAGGAAACGCGGGCGAAAGCTTTGCGGTTGAATACCTGAAGGCAAAGGGGTATGACATTATAGCCACGGATTATCGCCTAAAAATCGGTCAGGTCGATGTGATTGCGAGAAACGAGTGGGGACTCCACTTTATAGAGGTCAAGACCCGAAGCAGCGCGCGGTTTGGGCGACCGGCCGAAGCGGTTGACAGAAACAAGCTCGCCCATATCAGGAATGTGGCAGCGTTCTATATGCGAGAGCATAAGGTGGATGGGCCCGTTTCTATCGATGTAATTGAAATATTGGTAAATCATATAGAGGGGGTGTAGAAATGCTCGCAAAAGTGAATTGTGCGGCCCTCAGAGGCATCGAAGGAAGGAGAGTGGAGGTCGAGGTTGAGTCCGGTAGAGGGCTTCCCGGCGTAACTATTATCGGTCTTGGAGACGTAACGGTGAAGGAAGCGGCGTCGCGAATAAAGTCGGCGTTTAATTCCTGCAAGCTCGAGTTTCCGGACGGCAAGGTTACAATCAATCTCGCTCCCGCGTGGCTTCAGAAGCACGGAAGCCATTACGATCTCGCGATGGCAGTGGGAATACTAAAGACGAGCGGCGAAATCGAAGCCGCAAATATTGACGCCATGGCATTTCTGGGTGAACTCGGTCTCGACGGAAGAATAAATCCATGCAGGGGCATTATGCCTATGGTTATGGCGCTGAGAAACTCAGGAATAAAGGTGGTCGTTGTTCCTCCTGAGAACGCTGTGGAAGCATCTGTGGTGGAGGGGGTTAGGGTACTCTCTACGGAAAGCTTTTTTGATATAGCGGAGTTTTTGAGGACGGGAGACGAAGGCTATCTGCTTGAAGAAAAGAGACGCGACGGAGAAAGTAAGGGCAAGGTGGGTAGCCTTAACTATTCGGATATCAAAGGGCAGGAGGCGGGAAAGCGTGCAATAGTAATCGGTGTTTCGGGAGGCCACGGCATACTGATGTACGGAAGCCCCGGGACGGGAAAAACAATGCTTGCGGAACGAATTCCGTATATTATGCCGCCGCTCTCAAAAGAGGAGACATTGGAATTAACGGCGATCTATTCCGTGGCCGGAGGGCTTGACGACAATCGCCCAATCATATCCGAAAGGCCATTTAGGGCTCCGGGGACATCGATATCTATTCCGGGAATGATAGGTTCCGGAGCTCCGCCTAAGCCGGGCGAGATTACGCTTGCACACAAAGGCGTGCTCTTTCTGGACGAGCTCGGTGAAAGAAAACGCGATGCCGTCGATATCCTGAGAGTTCCGATGGAGAAGAAAAACATAGTTCTGAACAGGATGGGAGAGACGTATAAATATCCCGCGGATTTTCTCTTTGTTGCGGCGACAAATCCCTGCAAATGCGGATACTATGGCGACCAGCGTCGCGCGTGCACGTGCAAGGCGAGAGAGATAGCGACGTATAGGAGTAAGCTCTCGGGACCGATTATGGGAAGGATCGATATCCATCTGGAACTCGGAAATCCCGAGTATGACGAAGTGAGGGGGAAGCCCGGAATGTCATCAGAAGATATGAGAGGGATGATCATGCGGACGCGGGATATCCAAAAGGAAAGATACAAGAATGAACCCTACGGTCTAAACGGCGAACTCGATTCAAAAGGGGTTGAGAAATATTGCGTGATGGATAAAGAGTCCGAGGGTCTTCTGCGGACAGCATATAACGCCATGGGGCTCGATCCGAGGGCACTTGTAAAAATCAAAAAACTCTCGAGAACGATTGCGGATTTGGCTGAGAAAGAAGTGATAGGAGTTTCAGAGCTCTCGGAAGCGCTTCAATATCGCATGAGAACGGTAAGGCAGGAGGTGTAGATATGGCGGATAAGCAAAATATCAAAACGCTTAATTTTGGCGATAGGGACTATCCGGCAAAGCTAAAGGAGTTTCTGAAAGACCCAAAGACTATATATTATTTGGGAGATATCACGATGGCGGATGAGGTTTCGATAGCGGTGGTTGGAAGTCGCGCGTGTTCCGCATACGGAAGGGCAGTCTCGGTGGAAATCGGGAGGCGAGCTGCGGCATTTGGTGTAAATGTGGTCAGCGGACTTGCGAAGGGGATTGACGGCGCCGGGCATCTCGGCGTGATGGACGCGGGCGGAAAGACAATAGGTGTGGTTGCCAACGGACTGGACATATTCTATCCCTATGAGAACAGAAGGATTCAGAAGGAGATTGCAAAGGAAGGACTCCTGATCAGCGAGTATCCGGAGGGGCAGGAATCCATGCCTTGGCATTTTCCCACTCGCAATAGGATAATAAGCGCGCTTGCGGACGCAGTAATCGTCGTTGAGGCAAATACGAGGAGCGGATCGCTCATAACTGCGGAGTGCGCGATAGAGCAGGGAAAAGAGGTTTATGCGGTTCCGGGAAATATAATGAGTCAGAATAGCCTTGGAACAAACAAGCTCATAGCGGATGGGGCGAGGCCTCTCGTCTATGTTGATCAGGTATTTCATGACCTCATAGACAGAGGAATTTTGAAGGCTCCTATGGAGAGCGAGGCTCTGGAATCAAACAGGAACCTCGGTGAGCAGGAGAAGGAACTGCTCTATGCCTTGAAAAATAGCGGAGAATTGTCGCTCGAGGACCTTGCGGCGACGCTTGGAATAGGCATGGCTGAGCTCAATGGACTGGTATCTGTGCTGGAAATAAAAGGAATGGTTTTTAGCGAAATGGGAAAAGTTATGATTGCAAAATCATTCTAACTTATGTAAAATGTGCATTTGACAAATAATAGTAAGAACTTTCGGAGGAAAAATGGCTACTAAAAAGAAAAAAAGCGCAGATAACGGAAAGATTCTCGTAATCGTAGAATCTCCATCCAAGGCTAGGACGATTGCCAAGTATTTAGGCAGTAAATACAGCGTAATCGCATCTGTAGGACACGTAAGGGATCTTCCCAAGAGCAAGCTCGGAATCGACAAAGATAACGATTTTGAGCCGCAGTATATTCCGATCAGAGGAAAGGGCGAGCTCATAAGGTCTCTCAAGAAGGAGGCTTCAAAGGCTTCCAAGATCTATCTCGCAACGGACCCTGATAGAGAAGGAGAAGCTATTTCTTGGCATCTCGCATATCTTCTTGGAATCGATCCGGCGTCGGACTGCAGAATCGAGTTCCACGAGATAACCAAAAACACAATCAAAGAAGCCATTAAGAATCCAAGACCTATAGATCTCGGTCTGGTTGACGCGCAGCAGGCAAGAAGAGTCCTCGATAGACTCGTAGGATACGAAATCAGCCCGCTACTTTGGCGTAAGATAAGAAAGGGACTTTCCGCAGGAAGAGTTCAGTCCGCGGCACTCAAGATTATCTGCGACAGAGAAAAGGAAATTCAGGCCTTTATTCCTGTTGAGTATTGGAACATCGCTGCGACATTCAAGAAAGGAAGAACTTTTACTGCAAAGCTAGCAGAATGTAACGGCAAGAAGATTACCGTAGACAACAAAGAACAGAACGACAAGATTATCTCCGATCTCAAGAGCGGAGAGTTCAAGGTAAAGTCGATATCCGAAAAGGAAAGAGTTGTTAAGCCGCTTCCGCCGTTCACAACGAGCAGCATGCAGCAGGAAGCCGGCAACAGACTTAATTTCAATACCAAGAAGACCATGATGATAGCGCAGCAGCTCTACGAAGGTGTGGAAATCAAGGGTAGAGGAACCACGGGTCTCATCACATACCTGAGAACCGACTCCGTAAGAGTTGCGGACGTTGCAAGATTTGCGGCAAAGGATTTCATCACAGAACGATATGGCGCAGAATATTTCGGAAACAATTTTTACAGCAACAAAAAGAAAGACATCCAGGATGCGCACGAAGCGATAAGACCTTCGGACGTAACTTTGACGCCGATGATGATCAAGGAATCTCTCACGGCGGATCAGTTCAAGCTCTATAACATCATCTGGTCAAGATTTGTTGCGAGCCAGATGAGCGCCGCAAAGTTTAATAGCGTTCAGGTCGGAATCGAAAACGGAGATTATCTCCTCAAGGCGAATGGCTCAGAGGTTATCTTTGACGGATTCAGAAAAGTATATAGTCCCGTTACGGATGATGATGACGACAAGATGCTTCCGGCACTTAAAGAAGGGGAAGTTCTCAAGGCGGAGAAGATTACCGGCGAGCAGGCGTTTACACAGCCACCCGCAAGGTATACGGAAGCAAGCCTTGTAAAGGAACTCGAGGAAAAGAACATCGGAAGACCGAGTACATACGCTCCAATCGTAAGTACGCTTTCGGAGAGAAGATATGTGCTTAAGGAAAAGAAGGCAATTAAGCCTACCGATCTCGGCTTCCTCGTAAACGATATGATGGAAGAGCATTTCAGAGATATCGTAGACGTCAACTTTACGGCAGCGATGGAAGACAGCCTCGACGATATAGAAATGAACAAGAAGGAATGGAAGAAGGTAGTAGGGGACTTCTACGGTCCATTCTCTGCTGAACTAAAACAGGCTGACTCCGTAATAGAGAAGGTAAAGATTGAAGATCAGCCGACAGGCGAGGTTTGCGAGCTATGCGGAAAGCCGCTCGTAATCAAGACAGGAAGATTCGGAGACTTTATCGCGTGCAGTGGTTATCCGGAATGCAAAAACACAAAGCCCATCATCAAGAGCATAGGTGTAAAATGTCCGAGCTGCGGAAACGAAATCGTTGCGAGAAGAAGCAAGAAGGGAAGACTTTTCTACGGATGCACAGGATATCCCAAGTGCAATATGGTCTTCTGGAATAAACCTGTCGACAAGACATGTCCAAAGTGCGGAAGTCTCATGACAGAGAAGAAGAGCAAGAAGGGAGACCTAGTTTGCTCCAACCAGGACTGCGGATATACCGAGGGTAAATAAGGGTAAGTAAAGTGGAGGACGCTATGGTTCAATTTCATGCAACCACGATATGCGCTGTAAGAAGAGGTCCGGACGATGTCGCGATAGGCGGCGACGGTCAGGTCACGATGGGCGAAAGCGCCATCATGAAGAACAGCGCAAAGAAAGTCAAGAGAATATATAACGGTCAGGTTCTCACGGGATTTGCGGGAACGGTTTCCGATGCCTTTTCTCTTACGGAAAAATTCGAAAAGAAACTCGAGGAGCACGGAGGAAATCTTAAGCGCGCCGCGGTTGACCTTGCCCAGATGTGGAGATCGGATCGCGGAATGAGAAATCTAGAAGCGCTCATGATCGTTGCGGACAAGGACGATCTTCTCGTTATCTCGGGAACCGGTGAGGTTATCGTTCCTGACCAGAGTTTTGTTGCGATAGGTTCCGGCGGAAACTATGCGTACGCTGCGGCGAACGCGCTGTTTAACCACACGGAGATGACCGCGGAAGAAATCGTAAAGGAAGCGCTCGGAATAGCGGCTTCGATTTGCGTCTACACAAACGACCACATCTCGGTTGAGAAACTATAGGAGGCATGACATGGCGAATAAGATTCAACAGATGACCCCAAAGGAAATAGTTGCGGAACTGGATAAATATATCATCGGTCAGGAAGAGGCAAAGAAGTCTGTCGCGATTGCGCTCAGAAACAGATACAGAAGATCACTTCTTTCCGAGAAGATGAGGGAAGAAATAACACCGAAGAATATTCTTATGATGGGACCTACGGGCTGCGGTAAGACGGAAATCGCAAGACGTCTCGCAAAGCTGATGGAGGCTCCCTTTGTTAAGGTTGAAGCCACCAAGTTTACCGAAGTCGGTTACGTAGGCCGTGATGTCGATTCCATGGTAAGGGATTTGGTTGAGGCTTCTATCAGAATTACCAAGCAGGCGAAGCTGAAAGAAAAATACGATATCGCTGACGGAATTGCGGAAGAAAAGATTCTTGAGGCGATTATCCCGGGACATAAGCGTAAAACCAATCCCGCAGAGACAAACCCGAACAATCCTTTTGCGTTTATCATGAATAACTTCCAGCAGCCACAGCAGCCACAGTCGCAGGAACCCGAAAAGGAGGATACCGGTGTTTCCATGGCTCGTGAGCAGGTTAGACAGCAGTTGAGAGACGGACTCCTGGAAGACCAGTTCATAGAAATAGAGGTTACCGATACGCCAAAGGGCAATCAGCTCGATATGAGCAACGAAGGCATGAGCATAGCCATAGGAAATATCTTTGGCGATATGGGCCCGAAGCGAACAAAAAAGAAAAAGGTGAGAGTAAGCGAGGCGAAGAAGATTCTCCGCGAGCAGGAGGCCCAGAACCTTATCGACATGGATCAGGTTACCGATGAGGCGCTTCAGAACGCCGAACAGAACGGAATAATCTTTATCGACGAGATAGATAAGATCGCGTCGAGCTCGAGCGTGTATCACGGTGCGGACGTATCGAGGGAAGGTGTTCAGAGAGATATTCTTCCTATCGTAGAGGGAAGCGTTGTCAACACCAAATACGGTCCGGTTAAGACTGACCATATTCTCTTTATCGGAGCGGGTGCATTCCATACCGCAAAGCCGACGGATCTCATTCCTGAACTTCAGGGACGTTTCCCGATCAGGGTTGAACTCCAGAGTCTCACAAAGGATTCCTTTGTCAAGATTCTCACGGTTCCGGAGAATGCGATAATAAAGCAGAATCAGGCGCTTCTGGAAACCGAAGGTGTAAGCCTTGCGTTCACGGACGATGCTATCGACGAGATAGCGAGCATGGCGTTCCTTATGAACGAGCAGACCGAGAATATCGGCGCGAGAAGACTTCATACGATTATGGAAAAACTCCTCGAGGATATTTCTTTTGAAGTTCCGGGAACGGAGAGCGATCTTACTATCGACAGGGAATACGTAAGAGATAAGTTCAGCGATACGATTGATAAGGACGACGTGGACAAATATATACTGTAAAGGAATTAGAGGTAGTTTAATGGGCAATGATCTTTTAACAAGGGTTAGAAAACTTAACTGGGTGCTTTCGGAGAGCGCTACGGGTTTTGTTTCTTTTGAAGAATTATGCAATACGATGTACGAACTCGTGCAGGGTAATGTATATATCATGAACAAAAGAGGAAAGATTCTTGCGGCCAAGTTTGACGATGGCGCGGAGGAACCTCTCGTTTACGACGAAAAGAGCAAAGCGTATGTGCTTCCCAATAAGTATTACGAAAAATATCTCGAACTCAACGAGACGCGTGAGAACCTAACATACGATGCCATCAAAGAATTCAACGGAAAAGACTATACCATGGCTGCGAAGTTCCATACTATAGTTCCGGTTATCTTTGGTGGAAAGCGTGTTGCGACTATGCTGTTTGTCAGAGAGAACAAAGCTTTCTCCGATGAGGATATAGCTATATGCGAATACGGGGCAACGGTTGTAGGAATCGAAGTCTCCAGAGGTCTTGCTCTCGAAGAGGAAGAGGATAACAGACAGAAGAACGCTGTCATAGTCGCGCTCGAAACGCTCTCTTATTCAGAGATGGATGCGGTCAGCAAAATCTTTGCAGAGCTCGATGGTGACTCAGGGCTTCTGGTTGCAAGCAAGATTGCGGACAAGTCCGGAATTACAAGGTCCGTAATTGTAAACGCTCTCAGAAAACTCGAAAGCGCAGGCGTGATAGAGTCAAAGTCGCTCGGCATGAAGGGCACAAGGATCAAAATCACCAACGAATTCCTGAGAGACGAAATAGAAAAGATGGAGATCTAGTGGAATACCGTTATCTTACTCTCGGCAAAAGAGCTCGTGCAGAGCAGATAATAGAAAAATCAAAATTCATAGCCACCGTTTGTCCAGTGGAAACGCGGGAAGAGGCGGAGGCTTTTTTTACCGAGATAAGATCGGAGTTCAAGGATGCCACGCATAATGTTCCGGCCATGGTCATAGGCGAGAAGATGCAGCTCCAGTGGGGATCGGACGACGGTGAACCACAGGGCACATCGGGAGCTCCAATAGTGCAGCTCCTCGTCAACAAGGGTATAACCAACGCCGCCGTCATGATTACTAGGTATTTTGGCGGAATAAAGCTCGGAACGGGCGGATTGGTAAGGGCTTATACCTCGAGCGCAGAGCTCGGGATAGCGGAGGCGGGCATCGTTTCTGCGGTTCCATTTGTGGAATACAGTGTGGCTGTGGACTACAGCATATATAACAGAATAATAAGCTATAGATTCCCCGATAGTTTTAAGGACAATATGCTTATGGGCGATGCCGTTTTTGGGGAAAACGTGAGCTTTATTCTCTCGGTTACAAGGGAAATGGAAGGGGAAATCAAAGGGCTTCTTACCGAGATTTCGGGAGGAAATATATCCTTCTCCGAAGGCCTTGAGAGGTTTAAGCTTATATCACATAAATCGGCGTAATAGAGGGCTCTTGGGGCTTAAAAAATCCTTGACAAAAGGTGCGCTCCATTATAGAATTTATGAGTACGTCAGATGGACAGGTGTCGATTTTGGCGGTATGCGGCCTGGTAGTTCAGTTGGTTAGAATGCCAGCCTGTCACGCTGGAGGTCGACGGTTCGAGCCCGTTCCAGGTCGCCAATTCAATTTGACGTAATATGCTGGCGTGGCTCAACGGTAGAGCAGCTGATTTGTAATCAGCAGGTTGGGGGTTCGATTCCCTCCGCCAGCTCCATCATCAAATTTCATAATATGTGTCTCGTAAGGGGCAGTAAATCTGATGTGGTCGTCGAGGGATTCCCGAGTGGCCAAAGGGGGCGGACTGTAAATCCGTTAGCTGAGCTTTCGATGGTTCGAATCCATCTCCCTCGACCAACTAAATACGCGGAAGTGGCTCAGGGGTAGAGCATCGCCTTGCCAAGGCGAGGGTCGCGAGTTCGAATCTCGTCTTCCGCTCCAATTATTTGCGGATGTAGTTCAATGGTAGAACCTCAGCCTTCCAAGCTGATGGCGTGAGTTCGATTCTCATCATCCGCTCCATTTTTTTAACAGTGTGGGCCCATAGCTCAGTTGGATAGAGCAACGGCCTTCTAAGCCGTGTGTCTGGGGTTCGAATCCCTATGGGCTCACCACTACTTATAAGATGATGGGGTATAGCCAAGTGGTAAGGCAACGGACTTTGACTCCGTCATTCGTAGGTTCGAGTCCTGCTACCCCAGCCAACTAGGTATACGACCCATTAGCTCAGGTGGTAGAGCACTTGACTTTTAATCAAGGTGTCCGGAGTTCGAGTCTCCGATGGGTCACCAAAATAAAATCTGCCCACGAGGGCATCTTCGTGGAGAGGTGTCCGAGTGGTTTAAGGAGCTGGTCTTGAAAACCAGTGATCTCGCAAGGGACCGTGGGTTCGAATCCCACCCTCTCCGCCATGAGATCACAAGCGAGGAGAAGTACTCAAGAGGCTGAAGAGGACGGTTTGCTAAACCGTTAGGGTTCGATTAGGGCCGCATGGGTTCGAATCCCATCTTCTCCGCCACTTCCCCAAACGCAGGGGTATAGCTCAGTTGGTAGAGCAGCGGTCTCCAAAACCGCGTGCCGAGGGTTCGAGTCCTTCTGCCCCTGCCAATTTTATAGCGGGGTGTAGCGCAGTTTGGTAGCGCAACTGGTTTGGGACCAGTGGGCCGCGGGTTCAAATCCTGCCACCCCGACCATTACCAAAAACGTGGGCCACTAGCTCAGTTGGTCAGAGCGTCCGGCTCATAACCGGCAGGTCCCGGGTTCAAGTCCCTGGTGGCCCACCAATATTCGCCCAGATAGCTCAGTTGGTAGAGCAGTAGACTGAAAATCTACGTGTCCTTGGTTCAATTCCGAGTCTGGGCACCACAAAAGCAGTTTTCCTAAGCTTAGCGCTGGGAGGGCTGTTTTTTTATGCACTCATATACCGTGAGCACCTTGCATATTGGGAGTCAATGCATTATGATTAACTTGTATAAATCGTGAAGGAGATTATCATATGGCACAACTCTATTACCGCTACAGTACGATGAACGCGGGAAAATCAATCGAGCTGATCAAAGTTGCATACAACTACGAAGAAAGAGGCAAAAACGTCCTGACTCTCATGCCGTCCGTCGACGACAGATACGGAACAGGCGTAGTCACATCAAGAATCGGCGTTCAGAGAGAAGCAAAGATCGTAGGCGAAGATACCGACATATTGGAACTCTTCATCAAAGAAAACGAGAAGAGAAAAATCGATTGCGTGCTTCTGGATGAAGTGCAGTTCCTCAAGAAACACCACGTCCTTGAACTCGTTGAAATAGTAGATAGCTTTGAGGTTCCGGTTCTCGCATACGGACTCAAGAACGATTTCAGAAACGAGATGTTTGAGGGATCGTATTATATGCTCATCTACGCGGACAAGATAGAGGAGATCAAGACTATCTGCTGGTGCGGAAGAAAGGCCACGATGGTAGCCAGAGTTGTGGATGGAAAGATAGAGCGAAAGGGTGCCCAGATAGTCGTTGGAGGCAATGATTTATACGTATCGCTTTGCAGAAAGCATTATAATGATGGAAGATTGGGTCCGGACAAGCTCGTAGAATAGCCCAAAACCCCTAAAAATAAGCTTTTAAGCCGCATAACTGCGGCTTTTTTATTTGTGTTTTTTGTAGTATAATATAGTATCTATATTTATGTGCATTTTTAGGCACGGATGAGGCGAAAATGACTGACGGAAAGAAGAATTTAAAATCAAATACCGGATTTCGTGGCGCGACGCTCGAAGAAGTTGGAAACTCCTTTACGGGAATGGGATCAAAGCTTACCAAACCCGAGCTTCTCTTGCATAGCTGTTGTGGTCCATGCAGCACGGCTGTCATAGAGCGCCTGATGCCGGATTACAAGATAACCGTATTTTATTTCAATCCCTGCATTACGGATAGGGAGGAATACGAAAAGAGAAAAGCGAATCAGATTGCATTTATTGATGCGTTCAATCGCGAGACGCCCTGCGTGGGAAAGGTTAAATTCATCGAAGGTGATTATAAGCCGGAAGTATATTTTGAAAGAGTCAAAGGACTAGAGGGAGAACCCGAAGGAGGAAAACGCTGCGAGGTTTGTTTTAGGCAGAGACTCGAAGAAACAGCAAGGATGGCAAAATCTCTTGAGATGGATTGCTTTACGACAACGCTTACGATCAGCCCGCATAAGGATTACGAAATAATAAGCGGAATCGGAAAGGAATTGGAAGAAGAGCTCGGCGTGGAATTCCTCGATATAGATTTCAAGAAGAAAGCGGGATTCCAGCGAAGCATACAGCTTGCAAAAAAACACGGACTCTACAGGCAGGATTACTGCGGATGTGAGTTTTCAAAAAGATAAAAAGTCAAAGTGTGTGAAAGACGTGAGAGAAATGAGTGAACTAATCATACCAAAGGAATATTCGCCCGTAATAAGCCAGATGGAAACGCAGAGGGCGATCAAAAAAATCAAAGATTATTTTCAGCAGGAGCTGGCTTATGGTCTTAACCTGAGGCGTGTCACGGCGCCGCTCTTTGTTGATCCGGAGAGAGGCCTTAACGACAATCTCAACGGAACCGAGAGGCGAGTTGAGTTTACGCTCAAGGGAATAGGAGAAAAAAAGGTAGAGGTCGTACAGTCTCTTGCAAAGTGGAAGAGAATGGCTCTCGGAAAATACGACATCAAGGCCGGCCACGGTCTCTATACCGATATGGATGCGATACGTCGAGATGAGGATCTTGACAATATTCACTCTGCGTATGTTGATCAGTGGGACTGGGAAAAGGTAATCACCAAAGAACAGCGAACCACGGAATACCTCCACGAGACCGTAGATACGATTTACAATTCGATCAAGAATCTCGGTGACTATGTGAACAGACTATACAGAGAAATCCACACGGAACTTCCCAACGAGATATTCTTCATAACGAGTCAGGAATTGGAGGATATGTATCCGGATAAGACGCCAAAAGAAAGGGAAGCGCTGATATGCAAGGAACACGGCGCGGTATTTCTCGAAAAGATCGGAGGAGTACTGAAGTCGGGCGAGAGGCATGACGGAAGATCCCCGGACTACGACGATTGGGAACTCAACGGCGATATCCTTCTCTGGAACGATGTTCTCGGAATAGCCTTTGAGATATCATCCATGGGGATAAGAGTTGACGCGGAAGCCATGGACAGGCAGCTTAGTCTAGCCGGTGCGGACGACAGAAGAAATCTGGAATTCCAAAAGGCTGTGCTTAATGATGAACTGCCTTATTCAATCGGCGGAGGAATAGGACAGAGTAGGCTCTGTATGTTCTTCCTAAGGAAGGCACATATCGGAGAAGTTCAGGTAAGCGTTTGGCCTTCCGAAATGGAAAAGACATGTTTAGAGAACAATATAGTTCTCCTATAGGATAGATGAAGTTTGTAAACATTGTAATTGAAAACAATACAAGACATACGGATGCGCTCTATACGTATAAGGCTGATGATGCGATAAAGGTCGGCGACGTTGTAAAAGTATCCTTTGCAAGATCAAAGAAACTTTTTAGGGGATATGTATTCTCCGAGGTTGAGAATCCCGAGTACGATGTTTCAAAGATAAAAGAGATATCGGAGAAGGACGAAAGCATATCGCTCACGGAAGAAATCGTTTCGACATGCATATGGATGAAGCAGAGGTATGGCATCAAGTATATAGACGCCATTAAATGCTTTGTTCCGCCCGGAAAACCGACAAAGGAAGGAAAAGAGAAGCGCCCTGTACGTGACGCAAAGATAGAAGAACAGAATATCGATGAACTTACGGAAGAACAAAAATATGCCGTGGGCGAAATCGAGGGAGCGATAGAAAAGGGCGAGCAGAAGAGTTTTCTGATTCACGGAGTCACGGGAAGCGGTAAGACCGAAGTATATATGCAGGCGATAGACCGCGTGCTAAAAATAGGCAAGACCGCAATAATGCTTGTTCCGGAGATTGCACTCACAAAGCAAATAACGGAGAGGTTCATCGGTAGATTTGGGCGAGAGGCGGTTGCGATCCTTCACAGCAGACTTACCCAGCGCGAACGCTTTGATGAATGGACCAGGATAAGAAACGGTGAGGCCAAGATTGCAATCGGTGCCAGGATGGCGGTATTCTCACCGATGGAAAACATCGGTCTAATCATCATGGACGAGGAGCATGAGGCCACGTATAAAGCCGATATGAATCCGAAATACGAGACCGTGGATGTTGCCATGAAGCGCGCGATTGCGCATAAGGCGATACTCCTTCTCGGAAGTGCAACACCGTCAGTTGTTTCTTATCAGCGAGCAAAGGATGGCATATACGAAATCCTAGAGCTCAAGAACAGATATAACGGAACCGAACTTCCGGATATCCAGATAGCTGATATGAGGGATGAACTAAGGCATGGAAATTCGACTATGTTCAGCGAATTCCTCAGACGCGAGATGGAAGAAACCCTTGAAAGAGGCGAACAGATAATTCTCTTTCTGAACAGGAGAGGTTATTCGAGCGTAGTCACTTGTAAGGATTGCGGTGAAACACTAACCTGCAAGAACTGTGGAATAACCCTCACGTATCACAAGAAAGAGAACGCGGGGATATGTCATTACTGCGGACGCATATATCCGATTTCAAACTGCGAGAAGTGCGGAAGTAAGCTGATGAGATATATCGGTGTGGGGACAGAGCAGGTGGAGGAGTTTACTCGCAGCATATTCCCGGACAGAAATATATCGAGGCTTGATCTCGACACCGCAAAGAGCGCAAAGGAAATCAGCAACATAATAGAGTCCTTTGCATCCGGAAAGACGGATATCCTGATAGGAACGCAGCTCGTTGCAAAAGGACTGGACTTTAGAAACGTAGGTCTTGTCGGTGTGGTATCGGCGGACGGAAGTCTACATATTCCGGACTACAGATCTGCCGAGCGCACATTCCAGCTAATAACTCAGGTTGCCGGAAGAGCGGGGCGAGGAGACAAGAAGGGCAAGGTTATAGTCCAGACGTATTCGCCGGACAACTACGCGATAACATCCGCGGCGCGATACGATTATGAGGGCTTCTTCAATCAGGAAATAAGTTTCCGAAAGATGATGAAGTATCCGCCCTATACGGATTTGATACTCGTTGAGTTTACGCACGAGAAGGAAACGGTTGCGATAAGCTCCGCGGATGAGTTCAGGGCATATATTTCGCAGCTTGTAACAAAGAAAAAAGACGAGGTCTTTGAACCGAGGCTTCAGTCGCATTTCAAAGGACAGGACGGAAACTCGTTTAGATATTATATTTTGATAAAGAGTGGCAAAGGAAACAGAAACCTTTATCTCGCGGCAATCTCATCTTATATAGAGAAGAAACTCGCGGAGAAGGGTGCGTCGATACTGGTCGATGTCAATCCGTACGGCGCTCTTTAGGAGGAAAGATGGCTTTAAGAAATGTAATTACGGAAGGCGATCCCGCTCTCAGAAGAAAGAGTCGCGAGGTGGGAGAGGTAACCGACAGAATAAGAGAAATACTCGGTGATATGGTTGATACCATGAGGGAAAGCAATGGTGTGGGCCTTGCCGGTCCGCAGATTGGGATCATGCGTAGGCTCTTTGTTGCCGAGCCAAATCCCGAGGCGGATCCACCGGTTGTTTACTATATGATCGACCCCGAAATCTACGAGGAAGAAGGAAGCGAGATAGATGACGAAGGCTGCCTTTCGGTTCCCGGACTTATAGGCACCGTTGAGAGACCCGAGCGCATCAGGATAAGAGCAAAGGATTTGAACGGAGAACTTCAGGATTACGAATTCGAAGGATTTGAAGCGCGCATAATGTGTCACGAATACGATCATTTGAATGGCATTCTCTATATCGACAAGGCGACCGATGTGAGAGAGCCTTCTTACGAAGAGGACGAAGAAGAACTCGAGGACGAAGTGGAATTGGAGGAGACCGAATGAAGATAGTCTTCATGGGAACACCAAAGATAGCAGCCGACGTCCTTCGTAAGATGGTCGACGCGGGATATAAGCCCGGACTTGTCGTCACACAGCCCGACAAGGAGAAGAACAGAGGTAAGAAAGTAATACCATCGGAAGTGAAGGTTTTGGCAGAGGAACTCGATATACCCATCATCCAACCCGAGAAGATTCGGGGAAACGTGGAGTTCGAGGAAACTCTTAAGGCCTTTAGTCCGGATGTGGCAGTTGTCGCGGCATACGGAAGGATTCTTCCGAAGAATATTCTTGATATACCGAAGTGCGGATGCATCAATGTTCATGCGTCGCTTCTTCCGAAATTCAGAGGCGCGTCTCCGATTCAGTCTGCGATTCTTTCCGGAGATGAAATCACCGGAGTGACAATCATGCAGATGGACGAAGGTATGGATACCGGAGATATGCTCCTGAAGGGTGAGATAGAAATCGCTGGAATGAATGCGGAAGAACTTTCGGATGAGCTCGGATATCTCGGAGGGAAACTTATTGCGGAAACACTTTCTGCTCTTGAAAAAGGCGAACTTAATCCCGAAAAGCAGGACGAAGCTCTTGCAACATATACGGGCATGATAAAAAAGGACGACGGAAAAATTGATTTTGCGGACTTCAGCGCTTTGGAAATAGAAAGAATGACGAGAGCCTATTGTCCCTGGCCGGGCGTCAGCGTGGTATACGAAGAAACTCCGATGAAGCTCTGCAAGGTCAGTGTCTGCAATGAAAAGCAAATGTCGGAAGGCGGAACTCCCAGCGAAGTTATCAAGGCGGATAATTCGGGGATATATGTGATGACAAAAGACGGCGTCCTCATCATAGAGGAACTCCAGCTACCAGGCAAGAACAAAGTGGAAGCCGGAGCTTTCCTAAGGGGACATAAGATTGACAAAAAATCTTTTTGCAGGATGTGTATTTGAAAGAAGGTAAGAAACAATGTATGCAGGACTAATTCCATTAATAGCCGCGATGATTCTCGCAATGGTTGCAAGCGCGAGAGTGCAGAGCACATTCCAGAAATACAGTCAGGTAAGAGGAATGCGCGGACTTACGGGTGCACAGGCTGCACGACTTGTGCTCGATGCAAACGGCTTAAACAATGTGCCTATTGAGAAGGTTGCGGGAAGCATGACGGATAACTACGATCCAAGAACTCAAACACTTCATCTTTCGCAGACTGTTTGTGATGTTCCTTCGATCAGTGCTATTGCGGTAGCGTGCCACGAAGCGGGACATGCAATTCAGCACGCAAGAGGTTATGCACCGCTAAAGATAAGGAACAGCATAGTTCCCGTTGCGAGTATTGCGAGCAGCATGTCTTGGCTTCTCGTAATAGGCGGAATACTTCTTCTGTCAATGGGTACAACAGAGTACGGAATGCTCGGAAACACATTGTTCAATATAGGTGTGTATGCCTTTATGGCGGTTGTGGTATTCCATTTGGTTACGCTTCCTGTTGAATTTGATGCGAGCAATCGAGCCATAAGCTCGATGGAGACGCTCGGGATAACATCAGGAGAAGAAATCAAGAGCGTAAAGCAGGTGCTCTCATCCGCAGCGCTCACATATGTGGCTGCGCTCGCCGTGTCAGTTGCGAATCTGCTGCGTGTTCTTTCGCTTAGAGGTAACAGAAGGTGAGCGATATTACTCGTAAAACAGCATACGAGATACTCCTCAAGATTGAGAAAGAGGGAGCATACGGAAGCACCGAGATTCTCTCAAGAGAGGCTGAATGGAGCGAAGTTGACGGAGGATTTTTGCGTCGCCTGGTTTACGGCGTGATGGAGAAGAAACTCTATCTGGACTACATCCTCGATAGACTAGTATCAAAGGGAATCAAAAGGGTAGACAAAAAAGCACTCACGCTGCTCAGGATGGGGCTCTATCAGATGCTCTTTATGGATAGCGTTCCGGAGTACGCCGCGATTGACTCTTCCGTGGAGCTCGCAAAGGATGTGGCTCGCGGAAAAGACGGTTTCGTAAATGCCGTCCTAAGGAATTATTCCAGAGAAGAGAATTTGGAGGTTCCGAGTAAGGATCAAAGCGTTGCTAAGCAGCTTTCAATCAAGCATTCGGTAGACGAGAGCATAATTGAAAACTGGATTGACGAATTCGGCTTGGATGAATGCGAAGATATGCTATCGGCTATCGACGCCGACGCATCCAAAACAGGAGTTAATCTAAGAGTAAACCTCATGAAGAATTCTCGTGAAGATGCAAAGCGCGAACTTGCGGCTCTGGGGATAGATACGGCGGATTCTTCGCTTTCGCAAAGATCCTTAATCGTGAAGGATACGGGGAGCATAAGAATTACCGAGACGGACATCTACAGGCGAGGAGGAATATCGATTCAGAGTCAGGAATCGACGTGGATTGCGGATCTCGTAAAGGCTGCTCCGGGTCAGAGAATCATAGATGCCTGTGCCGCACCCGGGGGCAAGACAATGGCGCTGGCAGAGAGCATGGAGAACAAGGGCAAAATCCTTGCCTGGGATATATACGATCATAGGGTAGAGCAGATTAGAGAGCAGGCGGAGAGACTCGGAATCGTCATAGCCGATGCAAAGGTATGCGACGCGGGTGAATATATACCGGAGCTGTTTGAGGGCTTTGATGCCGTACTCGTGGACGCCCCTTGTTCGGGATTTGGTGTCATGTCGAGCAAGCCGGAAATCAGATATAAGAGCATGCGCGAAGTAGATGAGCTTCCGGACATTCAGTATAAGATACTGGATAACTGCTCAAAGTATGTGAAGCCGGGCGGAAGAATAATTTACAGCACTTGTACTATAAACGCGCGAGAAAATCAATTGATCGTTGCGGAGTTTTTAAGAAAGAATCACTGGTTTAAATTAGAGTTTGAAAAGCAACTCTTGCCGCAGGAGGGATACAAAGGATTCTATGCGGCGATAATTAGTCATTAGGAAAGAAAGGAGAACATCCTTATGGATGTTGGATTCAAAACCGACAAAGGGAAAATGCGAAGCAATAATGAAGACGCATTCTTCGTAATGAAGCATGACGGAATCCTCATTATTGCCGATGGAGTGGGTGGTACGCGCTCGGGTGAGATTGCAAGCCATACGGCGGTAAACGAGGTGGCTCAGTATTTTGAAGACAAGCCGCTTAAAGAAACCGACGAGATGGGAATCTGCACCGAGCTTTTGACTGCGGTAAAGAGGGCAAACTTCAGGGTTTATGATACGGCCCAGAGGTATATAACCAACCGTGGAATGGCGACTACCATGGTAATAGCCTGCGTTCGCGGAAACGACGTTTATATTTGCAATGTCGGAGACAGCAGGGCATACGTCTTTGACGGAGTTGAGCTAACTCAGATTTCGGAAGACCATACCTATGTCAACGAACTCGTAAAGGCGGGCGTGATTTCCAGGGCAGAAGCCAGAAACCATACGGATAAGAATATGATTACAAAGGCGATCGGCGCCGAACAGAACGTCGATCCTGACTTTTTCCATACGACAATAAGCGAGGGAGACGCGCTGCTCCTCTGTACCGACGGACTCTATGGTGAGGTTACGGATACGGAGATAGAGGCGATCTTCCTTGAGGGAGAAGATATGAGTGAGGTCTGCGAACTTCTCGTTCAAAGGGCCAACGAAAACGGGGGACATGATAATATCACAGTTATCTGCGCCAAATTGGGGGAGGGTGACAGATGAGCAAATTATTAGCGGGAAGGTACGAGCTGGTCGATAAGATTGGCGAAGGCGGAATGGCCGTCGTGTATAAGGGCAAGGACAGACTGCTTAACAGATATGTCGCAATAAAGATTCTGAGACCTGAGTACACAAAGGATGAAAAATTTGTAGAGAGCTTCAAGAGCGAGTCGCAAGCTGCGGCCGGTCTTCAGCATCCGAATATAGTTGCCGTCTATGACGTAGGTGTTGCGGGAAGCATCAACTTTATTGTTATGGAGCTCGTCGAAGGAAAGACTCTCTCCGAAGTAATAGATGAGCAGGCACCCATGGATTACAAGGTTGCCATAGATTATGCAAAGCAGATGGCATCTGCGCTTGCGCTTGCGCATAAACACCAAATTGTTCATAGAGACGTAAAGCCTCATAATATTTTGGTTACCGAGGACGGAATCGCAAAGCTTACGGACTTTGGTATTGCGCGTGCGGTTAGCAGCTCCACATCCATGGTGGATACCAATAAGATAATAGGATCCGTTCATTATTTCTCGCCGGAACAGGCAAGAGGTTCATACGTGGATGAGCGTTCGGATATTTATTCGCTCGGAATTGTTCTCTATGAAATGCTAACCGGCAAGGTTCCCTTTGACGGTGACAATCCTGTCGAGGTAGCGCTCAAGCATATCAACGAGGATATAGTTCCTCCTTCAAAGCTCGTGAAGGGCGTGCCGCCAAATTTGGAACGCCTGGTGCTTAAGGCAACGGATAAATTCCAGACGAATAGATATAAGTCGGCTGACGAGATGCTTGAGGATCTCAACAGTGTAGAATTTGTAACCAACTACCTAAAGGATAGGCCCGATTTAATTACAGCGGGAATGCCAGGCGCAAGAACCGCACCCAAGTCAGAGCAAAAACCCGTAGTGGACCCGAGTCGTAAGCCGGGAGGAGAGCAGATTCAAGCCTCATCCGGACAAACGAGAGATCAAGGTTCGGACGGTACCAATGGAAAGGGAAATAACGGAAGGAAGAAGCCGATTCTCCTTCTCGTAATCGCTCTATTGATTCTGGCGGCGCTTATCGGAATAATATTTGCAGGTAAGACCGGAGGGAAACAGGAAGAAGTCAAGGTTCCGAACGTGCTCAATATGACGTTCGATGAGGCCAAGGCGGAACTCGCAAAGGTAGGTCTTAATATCTCGCGAGGAGAAGATGTCAGCAGCGACGACGTAGAAGTCGGAGATATTGCGCAGCAGCTTCCGATTGAAGGATCCAATGTTAAGACGGGCAGCATTGTAGAAGTTAAGCTGAGCTCGGGACCGGGTGAAATTGAAGTTCCGGATCTCAAGGGTATGACCTTTGAGGAGGCTAGGGCGCAGCTCGAGGCAAGAGGTCTAAAGGGCGTCAAGGGCGAAAGCAGATACAGCGACTCCGTTGCAATGAATCTTGTTCTTACAAGTGATCCCGAAGCCACAAAGATGATGAAACCGGGCGAGACGGTAGTTCTTATAATGAGCGACGGACCGGAGTCAAAGACAGAGCTTGTACCAAATCTCTATGGTATGGAGTTTGCGTCGGAAAGCGAGCTACGTTCATATCTGCAGAACTATTCGTTTGACCTCGGAAGCATGACCGAAGAGGAAAGCGAGAATCCGACCGGTTCAATCATATCGCAAAGCCCTGCCGCCGGCGAAACCGCCAACAAAGGCACGGCTATAGACGTAGTAATAGCAAAGCTGATAACGGACGTTGAGATACCGTCATTTACAGGGAAAACTTTGGGAGAAGCAGAGGCTGAGGCTAATGCTCTTGGGTTAACTGTTATTCCGGACTATGTTGACGATCCTACGGGAACGGGAACGCCGGGAACAATCATAGGACAGAACAGACAGGCAGGAACCCGGGTCCAGCCGGGTTCCGATGAATCGTATATTACGCTGAGTGTAATAAAGGACAGACAGGAACCGCAGCCTGAGGAAAACCAAGGCGAATCGCAAGGTGAAAGCGGCGGCGAGAACCAGGGCGAAGAATCTGGCGGTGAGAATTCCGAAGCCGGTGGCGAAAACAATGGGGGCTAATCGCTGATGAAAGGATTGGTTCTTAAAGGTATAGGCGGTTTCTATTTTGTCGAAACGAGTGAAGGCATAGTCAGAGCAAAAGCGAGGGGCGTATTCAAAAAGGATCGAAATCTCCTTGTCGTCGGCGATGAGGTAGAAGTTCAGATTGCGGAGAACGCCGAGGACGATTCTTGGATAACAGAGATTTTTCCGAGACGCAATAGTTTTTCGAGACCTCCGATATCCAATATCGACAAACTCATGGTGGTATTTGCCGCAGCTAATCCCGCTCCGAACTTTGTCGTAATAGATAAGATGCTCGTTATGGCAGAGCGAAAGGGAATCGAACCGATAGTCTGCATCAATAAATCGGACTTGGCAGCGCCCGATGAAGTTGCTCATATAAAGTCGATATACGAGGGCGTCTATAAGACCTTTGTAACAAATGCCAAGGCGGGAGCGGGCCTCAGTGAAGTCCGAGCCGAAATCACTGGATATAAGGTTGCGCTTGCGGGTCCGTCGGGAGTCGGCAAATCCACGATTGTGAACGCTATCGCGCCTGAAGGCAATATGGAGACCGGAGATATTAGCGACAAAACATCGAGGGGTAAGCATACGACGAGACATGTCGAGATACTTCGGGTCGACGATGGGTATATATTTGATACACCTGGATTCACTTCGCTCGATCTGGACGGAGATATAGGTGAATACGAGCTCGGCGATTACTATCCCGAGATAAGAGATGCCGCAGAGAGCTGTAAGTTTGCGGACTGTATGCATATAAATGAACCGGAATGCGGCGTGAAGGACGCGCTTTCTTCCGGAGGCGTTTCAAAGGAAAGATACGCAACATATTTGGAATTAGTCAAGGAATTAAGAGAAAGAGGAAAGAAGTATGAGTAAATTGGCACCGTCATTACTTTCGGCTGATTTTTCAAAACTGGGAGAGCAGGCTGAACTCGTGAGCAAAAATGGGGCGGACTATATCCATGTCGATGTTATGGACGGACATTTCGTTCCAAATATAACATTTGGTGCGCTCGTTATGAAGTCGCTCAATAAATGCGATACGGCACCATACGATGTCCATCTCATGATTACGGACCCTGATAAATACGCACCGGGATTTGTGACTGAGAAGACGGAATATATAACCGTTCATCAAGAGGCGTGCACACATCTTCACAGAACGATTCAGGGAATACACGAACTAGGTGTAAAAGCAGGTGTATCCATAAACCCGGCTACGCCGATAAGCGCAATAGAAAACGTATTGTGCGATGTGGATCTGGTTTTGGTGATGTCGGTTAATCCGGGATTCGGCGGACAGAAATTCATACCGGTCGCCCTCGAGAAGATACGCGAGCTCGCAAAGATCAGAGCGAACGAAGGCTATGATTTTGTGATAGAGGTTGACGGAGGAGTTGACCTTGAGAATGCCAAGGAGATTGCGGAAGCGGGATGTGATATTCTGGTTGCAGGGTCGCAGGTATTCGGGGCGGATGATATCGCAAAGCGCGTGAAGGAGTTCAAGGCAATAATCGAATAACCATTCTGCGGGTGAGCAAAGTGAATGGTTTTGTCGCGCAGTTCTGGATGAATGGCGACAATTACACGAAACAAAAGAAGAACCTCTGTGAGGTTGGCAGCGGGTCGAAGACCTTCGATGCAACCCTCCAGAGGTTCAATTTTATTGAGTATGTAATCGCCCATTCATACAGCGGAGACGACAAAAGCCGTTTGCTTTGCTTTAATCGTCATTATGGACATGGCGGAGAGTGGAATTGTCCGTCACGATATCCATCATCGTAATCGTAATAGCCCTCGGCCTGCTTAATTAATTCCTTTACATCACCAACCTTCCAGTCAGTTGGATTCGAACCGTTCTGAGCTACGTAATCATCCCAGTCTTGCTGGGTGTAATAAGAATACTCGGCAGGAGAGGTCTCAACCCATGTGTTTTTGTGATTCTCACGGTCGGCAAGCCATTGTTGACAAGCGGCCTTGCGGGCTTCTTCTTCGGCGGCCTTTTGTGCGGCTGCATCAGCGGCGGCCTGCTTGGCAGCGGCTAGCTTTGTTTCCGCATCCGAGAGCTTGGCTATGAGATCATTTCCGACCGCGGCCTTCTGCTTGTCGTTGAGCGCGTTATATGCAGTGCGTGCTGCGACAATCGCTGCCTCATCTGCCGGTGTAGGCGAAGCGGGCAGGGCGTTTATCAGCGCGATTACAGGATCGGCAGCGGCCTTATTGTCTGCATCTTCCTTCTGTTTCTTTTCCTCATAGATCTTTTCACCTTCAGGGGTAGTAGGATACTTGGAAGGATCGGGGTTGTGGAGGTGGCAGTATTCTTTTGGAAGCTCCTTAAGAGCCTCATCGTCGTAGCTTATATACTTTGATTCTTCGACATCCTTGCATTCAGGAGTTGCGAGCAATCCGCTCTCCTTGCAGATTTTGATCTTCTTCTCATAATCCTTGATGGACTTAAGTTCCTTCTCAGTGCCGGCAACAAAGTATTCTCCGGAGACGATGATAACGTCATCAGGCATAGGAGCCCTTTCTCCGAGATAGCTACCTTCGAGCTGTGACATGATTTTTCCCCACATTGATGCAGCGGTAGAACTCATGGTGCTGAGCGGGGAGGTGATATCGCTTCCGATCCATACTGATGCCGAGTAATTGTTTGTAAATCCGTCAAACCAAATATCGTAGGAGTCCTGGGTTGTACCCGTCTTTCCTCCGACAAATGTATCGGGTATATTGGCATTTGTTCCGGTTCCTCTTGTAACTACACCATGCATTATGTCTGTCATAATCCATGCAACGCCGGGATCGAGAACCTCGTGTGCCACAGGTGTCTTTTCAAGAAGGACGTTTCCGTGCCTATCGAGGACCTTGGTATAAGGTGTTGTTTCGTATCTTACGCCGTTGTTGGGGAATGTGCTGAAGGCGCTTGCCATCTCGAGCGTTGTGACGCCGTAGGTCTGAGAACCGAGGGCAAGAGCCGCGGCGTTTAGGTCGTTAACGTCGCCTTCCTCAACAAGTGTGGTGATTCCGAATTTCTTTACGTTCTCGAATGAATAATCAACACCTACCTGGTACCAAAGCTTGACGGCGCAGGTATTGATGGAATCTATCATTGCCTGTCTTAATGTTACAGGACCGACGTATTTTTTCTCCGAGTTAACAGGCCAAACTTCTCCGCCGATTGTTGTCTTCTCGTCGACAACGATGGATGCTGCGGTTAGGTAAGCTCCGTAAAGGTTTGCGCCTTGCTTGTCGATTCCGTAATTGACAAAGGTATGTCTTTCGCCATTTCTCATCTCGTCGACACTCTGCTGAAGAGCCGCAGAGTAAACAGCAAGCGGTTTGATAGAAGAACCGGATTGACGAGGGGAGATAGCTCTGTTGAATATCTGTCTTCCCGTAGCGGTGCGTCCTCCGACCATTGCGATGATATGTCCCGTCTTGTTCTCTACTATGGTCATTGCAGCCTGCGGCTGAATGGTCTTGGATCCAAGCGAATATGACGAGGATGGAACCATGCATGAACCGTCATCGTTAAAGACAAAGAAGTCCGGGTAGTCGTTGAAGAAGTCGGCGCTGATTATAAGGTCGCCATCGCTGTTGGCGGACTTATAGTTCATCGGTATATTTATGTATCCGCCGGAAATCGTATAGTAGTCCCAGTTGTCGTCGTAATAATACATCGATGGGAACTCAAGGCTATAGTCGGTTTCGCCGTGAACGTCTGTCTTATAAATCTTCAGGAAGTTTCCGTAGAAGATAATCATTCTTCCGTCGGCCAAACGATCGTATTCATCCGCGTGCAGATAGTAATTGCCGTTTTCGTCAAAGGCGTTATCGTAGGAACGAAGAGTAATCATACCGTGTTCGTTGATTACGTTGCCTTCAGAATCGAATTCAGGATAGACTTCAGGATAGTTTTCGGGGTTTGCAAACTCGTTTGCGATTACCTGTTGTGCTACAGGATCCATTGTTGAATAGATGGTAAGACCACCCTGATAAACGAGTCTCCATGCGGAAGTATAATCCAAGCCTTTTTCTTCCTGAAGGTCATTGATTACCTCGGTTATTACGTAGTCGGCAAAATATGTTGCAGGACCGCTGTTATAAGTGGTGAAGTCGGGATTAAGCATATCCATGAGTTGGACCTTGATTGCGGCATCATATTCTTCCTGCGTAATAAGCTCCTGCTCAAGCATGAGAGCAAGGCAGAGATTTCTTCTTTCGCGGCTTATATCGTTTGCTATATAAACGCCGTCGGCAGTCTCCTTAAGTGCAATATCCGGGTACTGATCTGCGGTTCCTCCCTCTACGAAATTGACGAGCTGGTAGCCGTCGGGGAGCTGTGGGAGAGCCGCAAGAGTCGCGGCTTCGGCAATGGTTAGCTCACTTACGCTCTTTTTGAAATAGGACTGGGCTGCAGTTTCTATTCCCCAGCTGCCGTAGCCAAAATAGATTGTATTGAGGTAGGCCTCGAGAATTTCTTCTTTGCTGAGGGCCTTTTCTATTTTTAGTGAGTAATATGCCTCGGCTATCTTACGCTTGATGCTGTATTCGAACTGAGAATCAGTAAGGAAAACGTTTCTTGCGAGCTGCTGGGTGATGGTACTCGTACCGCTGATCTGTCCGCCGCCGCCCGGGAGAACGTATTCCAAAACCGCACCGATTATACGTCTAAAGTTAAAGCCGTGGTGGGTTCTAAAGGTTTTGTCCTCGATTGCAATAAAGGCATCTTGGACGTGCTTTGGTATATCGTCAATAGAAGCCATCTCTCGGTTTGTTCCGGAGAATATGGCATCTATTTCATTTCCGTTGGCATCATACATAACGGATGTCTCGTTAAGCATATCCGCTATATTTGTTGGATCGATAGGTGGTGTTTCGGAGATTACCGAGTAGACATAGTAAAACACTATGCCGCCTACGATAAGCATAGAACAAATGAGGAAGAGGAGGATTCCCTTGAGAATAGGGTGCCCCTTCTTTTTCTTTTTATTTTTATTTGAATTGCTTCTTCTTATAGGTTCCTCTGTCTGAGGTTCAGCCTTGCTCTTGGCAGATGATTTGCCCTTTGGTGCAGACTTGCTCTTAGAGGTTGTGCCTGAAGCCTGTTTTCTGGTTCTTGCGCTTGCAGCAGAAGCAGAAGCACCTGCGGCAACTCCGGCAGCGGCACCATCTCTTTTGACATTGGTGCGGTTTCTTCTGGAGAGGGGAGCCTCTTTTGGAGTCTCTTTCGCCGGTTTTTCATGGTGCGTCAAAGGAACCTCAGTGACCGTGATCTTATCAGCGGCCTCTGCGGCATCCAGGTCGGATCTGTTATATACCGTTGTGCTCATTTGCCACTCGGGATATGATGGTGAGGCTGTTTTTACCTCATTATCAACCGGTGGCTTCTTGTTTTGACTCATATCTCAGTACCTCGCCTCTGAAAAAGCATAATACACAGCAATTATACCATAATTTAGCCTCATAGACGATGAATATAATAAAGTAAGGATATTGTAAGAAAAGGGAAATAATGTTAAAATAATTAGGTGTTTTGGGATAAAAAGGAAAAAGAGCGGCGACCTTTGATAGTTCCGTCGATTATGCTGGTTGTTGGCATTCTCGCGGAAGAGTGGATCTGCCGAATATACATTGTGAACGAGCACCCGATTATGGGTTTATTACCAATAATTGGGTGTTTTTCTTTTATCTATATGGGAAAAGTCGAGGTCAGGCTTAAACTTGCGGCAGTATTTTTAATCCTGGGGCTCATATCCATGTATACAGCCACGATTTCGCTTGATTGGGCAAGGTCTTTTGTGAGTGAAGACGAAATAATCAAAGGCCGGATAATAAGAATTGAAAGGCTCGACGACAGAACGGAATTGGTGGTTGATTTGCTTTCCGATTCGGAAAAAGGCAGGGTTCTTGTAAGTGTCTACGATGGGGATAGAGATGTCGTGCCTTTGGACTACTTGGGGCTTGAAATGGAATTTGTTATGGAAATAGAAGAACCGAAGTCCGCGGGCAATCCCGGAGGGTTTGATTATAGGCGCTATCTCTATGGTAGAGGGATATACGGATATGGGAGCATTAAGAAGTCGGATATCAGAGTTATTTACGGCGAGACAAATTTATTATATAGATTTACGGCGGAGCTCTTATCTGCGCGTGAAGCGTTTCTTGAATCTGCCTTCAAGGATAAAGACGCTCGGGACCTCGCGGGCGGAATATTATTCGGTATGGGGCGCAATATCTCTGACGACGTGAGGGAAGAATTCATGGAGGGTGGAGCAGGTCATATCCTTGCAGTAAGCGGACTTCATATCGGCATACTCTATTCGGTTTATAAGGCTGTCGAAAAGCGATTGAGAATCAAGAGCGTTGCGATAAGAAAGGTCATGGTTGTTTCGGCATTTTTGGTTTACGGAACGCTGGCTCTTTGGTCGGTTTCGGTTACCAGGGCCGTGCTTCTGATTCTTATAAAAGAATTTGCGGATATATTCGATCTTCGTTTTGATGGTTTGACGGCGCTGGCAATAGCCTCGGATATCATGCTCCTGTACCGTCCGTATCTCATATTTGCAACGGGATTTCAGATGTCGTTTCTTGCAATACTGGGGCTTTGTTTTATGAGACCTAAGATTGTATATCTTTTGAAATGTATTCGGAAAAAGCATCGGAGAATGGATTCCGAATCTGATAAGTGGATATCCGCAATCGCCACAATGATATCAGTTCAGGTCATGATGATTCCTTATACGATATATGTTTACAATAGGTTTGCGGTGTTGACACTGCTCAATAATTGGATAATGATTGCGCTTGCCGGAATATACGTGCCGCTTGGAGTTACAGCGTTTGCTGTTTATGGTTTCTTTGTTTATCTGCCGTTCGCGGAACATATATCTTCCGCGGTTTCTTCGTATATTGGAATATCTCTGACAAATCTGGGGAGCATCATGATATGGATAAACAAGGCTCTCCTAATGCGAGGACGAGCGGTCATGAGTTTGGTTTCGCCAAAGACATATTTAATAGTCGGTATCATCGCGGGAGTCTTTTATTTCGCATCCGAAGAATTCAAAATCAAATGCAGGCGCCTGCCGAGCGCTGCGCTTATTCGGTTAATAGTGATCGTCGTTGTTGCATCGCTATTTGCATTTGTTCTTTCGTTCAATCCTCTGGAGTTTGCCGATGAGGTGTTTTTGGATGTCGGACAGGGGGACTCGCTTCATATAAACTGGGGCGAGACGGATATTTTGATTGACGGAGGAGGGAATCAGAATTATAACGTGGGCAGGAAAACTCTTAGGCCATATCTTTTGCGCGTTGGTGCGGAATCGCTCGATATGGCGATATCCACGCACGAACATACAGATCATTTTCTCGGAATTGAGGAGCTTTCGGAAGTTTATCCGATAGAAGATGTTATAAGAAGAGGACGGGCGGGCGAAAGAATAGTCCTGGACGACGATCGGTGGATAGATATTCTTTGGCCGATTCCGGGGTATGAGGACAGCGAGGACGAGAACTATTACAGCCGCATTTTTAAGGTCTTCGACAGTGGGATAACGACGCTTGTTACAGGCGATATAACCGAAGAGGGCGAGAAGGCGCTCATACGTTATTATAGGAACGGTGAACTCAAGAGTCATATACTTAAAGTAGCTCATCACGGCAGTAGATTCAGCAGTTCAAGCGAGTTTCTGGATGCTGTCGATCCTATAATCGCAGTGATTTCGGTAGGCAAGAATAATTACGGACATCCTGCGCCATCTGTAATTGAAAAATTGCAAAGCAAAGGTATAATTGTATATAGGACAGATATCGACGGTGCGATAGGAATAATAATCGGAGACGGAAAGTTTTTTGTATGTGGCAACAGAAGGAACATGCGTATAGAAGAATACAGAGTGAACTGAGCTCGGGAAAACTGCCCAGTGTCGTTTTGCTCTACGGAAGAGAGCAGTATCTTGTCGATTGGGCTATTGAGCGTACTATTTCTCTATATATAAATCCCGTGGCAAAGACCATGGACTGCACCTTTATAGATGAGGACGATCTTCAGGACCAAAGCCTTTCGGACGCTGTTATCGCTGCTTCGGAAACGCTTCCTTTGTTTTCCGAAAAGCGTGTCGTAGTAGTTAGGGGAAGCAAGGTTTTTACCGGTGATACGGGGCGCGACGCGGAGAAGATAGCAGAGTATATTTCCGATGTTCCGGACACCACTCTTTTGATTTTCAGGACAGATGAGATAAATGCCAAGAAGAAGCTCCCCGCCGCAGTGGCTAAGGTCGGAAGGCTATACGAGTTCGATGGACTTCCCAGGGAGGATCTTGCAGCTTTTGTTTCCAAGCGATTCAAGGCTCAGAATCTTGATGTCCCTAATTCCGTTATGCGAATAATAATCGAAGAGACGGGATACTTCAACAGGGAGAGCGATTATAACCTCTACGCTTTGAATAACGATGTAACCAAGATGATAGCGCTGGCAAAGGCCGATGTCGGAGCAAATGCGCGCGCTGTTGTAACCGAAGAAATCGCAAAGCAAACAATCGAAGGCGACGTGGAGTCGAGCGCGATAGATTTTATAAATCATCTCTGTTCGGGTGAAAAGAATAAGGCATTCAAGCTTCTTAACAATATATTGGATGAAGACAATGATGCTTATCGTCTTATAGGACTTATGGTTTCTCAGTTTGAACTAATACTTGTAATCCGCGAACTCCAAGACGCAAAGGTCATACCGAGCGTAATCCAAAGCAAGCTTGGACTTCAGAAGTGGCGCTACGATAAGCTGAGACCATTCGCGGAGAAGATGAGCAGGGAAAAGCTCAGGAATCTACTCATCAAGATTTACGAGATTGACAGGAATATCAAGACCGGAAATATAAGCGGCAGAATAGCGATGGAGATGATAATAGCGGAAGTTTAAAAATTCAAAAACCCTTGCCAAAAGCAAGGGCTTTTCTTATTTCATGAGTTCGCGCGCTGCTTCGCGTGCGGCATCGGTTATCGTTTCGCCGCCTATAAGTCGGGCGACTTCTTCGATTTTTGCATCAGGCGAGAGTTTTTCTACATGCGTGTATGTGCTGCTTTCGTCGGATTCTTTATATATGCGGTAACTCGTATCGCTGACTGCCGCTATCTGCGGAAGGTGGGTGATACAGATTACCTGATGGTGTTTGGAAATCTCTTTAAGCTTTTTGCCGACGACGGCAGCGGTCTTTCCCGAGATGCCTTGATCGATTTCATCAAAGATAAGAGTAGGGATGCTGTCGTAGTTTGCGACTATACTCTTGATAGCGAGCATGATTCTGCTTATTTCGCCGCCGGAAGCGGTCTTAACAAGGGGCTTTAGCGGTTCTCCTCGGTTTGTGGAGATAAGCATTTCCGCAGCATCAAAGCCGTTTGGCGAAGGTTCTGTTTTGGTGAAATTAATATCGAGATTCGCTTCGCCGAAGTTTAGGTCAACAAGCTCCGCAGTAATCTTCTTGGATAGGTCACTTGCGCTTACCTGACGTGCCGCGGTAAGCTCTGCGGCGTTTTCTATCATCTCGGTTTCCAAGGCGTTTAGTTCGGAAGTTAGCCTCGCTTTTTCCTCGTCGTAGTTCTCGATCATCTTGAGGCTTTCTGAAATAGAATCCCTGTAAGAAAGAATATTTGCAATCGGGTCGGTGTTCGTGTTTCCCGATGCGTATTTCTTGATTAAGCCTTCCAAAAGATTAATCCTGCTTATTGTCGTATCTAATTCGTCCGGAGAGAAGTTCATGCTTTCGCAGATTCCTCTCAATACGGAATTCAAATCTTCTACTTTGTAATAAATATCGCTTAAGCTTTCCTTTGCATTTTCGAGTTCCGTTGAATACGCGGAGATGCTCTCTACCTCCGACAGCGCGCTTCCAAGAAGCGAATAGGCTCCCGATGAATCGTAAGAAGAACCGTTAAGGAATTCGTAGGCTTTGTTTGCGGATTCAAAAATCTTTTCTCCGTTCTGAAGAAGGGAAAGGCGGTCCTTCAATTCCGTATATTCGTCGGGCTTAAGTTTTGCGTCGTCTATTTCTTTTATTTCGTATTTGTAGAAGTCGAGTTTTTTATTGTTGTCGGCCTCCATAGAAAGCAAAGAATTAAGCGTCTTTTTCTTTTCTACGTATTTGTTATATGAACTTTGATATTTCTCTTTGATCGGAGAGATTTTGTCGAGGCGATAGTCATCGATAATTGCGAGGTGGGTCACGGGGTCGAGTAGGGACTGGTTGTCATACTGACCGTGAATGTCCGCAAGGCGCTTGCAGGTATCGAAGAGCTCGGCAAGCGTAACTATATGTCCGTTGAGACGACAAAGGTTCTTTCCGCTCACATTTACTTCTCTGGAAATAACTATTTCGTTTCCGTCGAGAGTTCCCGCGAGCTCAACTACTGCCTTTTCGGCACCATGACGGACATAAGAAGAATCAGCCCTGCTTCCGAGAGCGAGGCTGATGGCTGTTACGACGATGGATTTGCCGCTTCCTGTTTCACCGGTAATTACGGAAAAGCCATCGGAAAAGTCTATCTCTGTATTTTCGATTATTGCAAAATCGCGAATGGAGATATGTTCAATCATGGTATGTCCTATTTGCTCTTAATCAGCATATTGTTGAATATAGAAAGAATCTCTTCGACGTTCTCTTCTTTGTCTATGACTATAAGAAGTGTGTTGTCGCCGGCGACAGATCCAACTACATGAGGAAGGCCGATACTGTCGATTGCTTCTCCGGCAGCCGGTCCGCAGCCTGAAAGTGTCTTAACGACTACAAGATTTTGCGCGGAGGCAAAAGAGGTTATTGTCTCTCTAAAAATCTTTACGAATCTATCGGAAATAGGTGAATTCTGTTGAGTGCTTACTGCATATTTATACTTTCCGCTCGGAGAAAGCACCTTTATCAGCTGAAGGTCCTTTATGTCCCTGGAAATCGTGGCCTGAGTTACATCAAAGCCTTCGGCCTTGAGCATGGAAACAAGCCTTTCCTGAGTTTCTATCTCGTTGTTGGCAATAAGTTCAAGTATTTTGTTCTGCCTTGAATATCTCATCTTTCTCTCCTAAATAAACTGTGCATAACGTTTTCTTTTTTTGAGTATATCACATGGGCAGATAATAGGTAAGTATAATTATTCATCTACATTGACGAACATCTGTTCATGTGTTAAAATTGTAGTAATTGGAAAGGATGGAGTATGAGAATATTAGGGATTGACCCGGGCTATGCTATAATGGGCTGGGGCATATTGGATATGAAGGGGAACCACTTTGATGTGGTCGATTACGGCTCTATTACGACGGATGCGGATCTGGAAATGCCTGTGAGGCTCCAGCATCTATATTCGCAGCTTAGCTCCATAATCGCTCAATATGAGCCCGAAGAAGCGGCCATAGAGGAACTCTTCTTCACGCACAACCAGACAACGGCTATTAAGGTTGGGGAAGCAAGAGGTGTTGCGATTTTGGCTTGTGTAAACGGAGGCATTTCGGTCGCCGAATACACGCCACTCCAGATCAAACAGGCTCTCGTCGGATACGGAAGAGCGGACAAAAAACAGGTTCAGGCGATGGTCAAATCAATTCTTAATCTCAAGGAAGTACCCAAGCCTGACGATACCGCTGATGCCGTGGCCTGTGCAATCTGCCACGGACATTCTAGAGGAACGAGGATTATCAAAAAATGATTGGATATATAAAAGGATTTCTCCATCCGGCTATGGATGGAACGGTGATAATAGAAAACGCGTCCGGAATCGGCTTTAAGATTTTTGTTCCGACGGGATCTGCACTTTATAAGATGCCGGAGGGCACCGAGGTCAAGGTCTTCACGTCTATGCAGGTGAAAGAGGACGATATAAGCCTCTACGGATTCATGGAGAAAGAGGAGCTTGAGCTGTTTGAACTCCTGATTACCGTAAACGGAATCGGAGCAAAGGGTGCAATGTCCATCATGTCTTCGCTATCTGTGAGCGAACTTCGTTTTGCAATTGCATCGGGCGATGCCAAGACTATATGCAAGGCAAACGGCGTAGGTAAGAAGACCGCCGAGAGACTCATACTTGAACTCAAGGACAAGATGGGCGCATTTGCTGATGTCGGTGACGGAGCTGCAATCTTTGTCGATGACGATGCGCTCGGCGACGATAGAACGGAGGCTGTATCCGCACTCATAGCGCTCGGCTATACCAAGAACGAGGCCGCGGCGGCAGTAGGAAAGATCAAGGGTGATGGCCTAACCGTAGAAGACTATATCAAGCAGGCATTGAAGAAACTCTAGGAATTAAAAAGGGATTAGATAACGAAAGAGGAAACAAGGATTATGTTTCAGGAAGACGAACGCATAACGCAGACGAGCGCAACGACAATGGAAGAGAGACAGGAAGTGACTCTGAGGCCACAGCACCTCGAGGACTTCATCGGTCAGAGCGCGGTCAAGGACAATCTGAAGATATACATAGAGGCGGCCAAGATGAGGCATGAGCCTCTCGATCACGTGCTTTTCTATGGACCTCCGGGACTCGGAAAGACAACGCTTGCGGGAATCATTGCAAACGAACTCGGCGTTGATATCAAGATTACATCGGGGCCTGCGATTGAACGCGCGGGAGACCTTGCTGCGATCCTTACCAATCTTAGCGATAACGATGTTCTGTTCATCGACGAAATTCATAGATTAAATCGCTCCGTTGAGGAAGTTCTTTACTCCGCAATGGAAGACTATGCCCTCGATATCATTATCGGAAAGGGACCGTCTGCGCGCTCGATAAGACTCGACATCGCAAAGTTTACCTTGATAGGTGCAACAACGAGGGCGGGAAGTCTTTCGGCACCGCTTCGCGACAGATTTGGCGTAATATCCAAGTTTGAAGTATATAATCAAGAAGAACTTGCGGAAATCATAAGGCGTTCCGCGAGCCTTCTCGGAATGACCGCGGATAAGGATGCGCTGATGGAGATGGCGAGATGCTCGCGTGGAACTCCGCGTGTTGCAAACAGACTTCTAAAGAGAATCAGAGACTTCTCGCAGGTCAAGGGTTCCGGAAACATCGATATGGAGATAACAAAGGAAGCACTTTCCGCAATGGGAGTCGATGAACTCGGACTCGAGAAACTTGATAGAGATATTTTGAGCACCATCATAGAACGCTTTAACGGTGGCCCTGTTGGAATCGATACGATTGCCGCATCAATCGGTGAAGAGAAAGTCACGATTGAGGATGCTTATGAACCTTATCTAATTCAGAAGGGTTTGTTATACAGAACGCAGAAGGGGCGTATGGTGACATCGCTCGGATATCAGCATATGGGTCTTGAAATTCCGGAGTCAAAACGCGCGGAAATCGAAGCTTTGGACGAAAATATCCCCGAAGGAGATGTTCAGCAGTCAATTTTTGACGCGATTGAATAGAGCGATTTGCGACTGCATGGATACGAACTAAATAATAAAACGAAACAATAAAAAATGAAAGTTATTGATTTTGATTACGAATTACCTGAAGAACTGATTGCACAAAAGCCTGTGAAAGATAGAGACAGCTGTCGCCTTATGGTTTTGGATAGGGAGACGGGCTCCGTTAGTCACAGGCATTTTTATGATGTGCTCGATTATCTTAATCCCGGCGACTGCCTCTTAATGAACGACAGCAGGGTAATTCCCGCGAGGCTCTACGGAACAAAGGCAGAGACCGGAGCCAATATAGAGTTCCTTCTCATCAAGAGATTGGATGGCGAGTTTGCCTGCGATGCTGCAGCTGACGATGCTTTGGACTCAGCGTTTTCCAATGATAAGCAGGGTGAAATCTGGGAGACAATGGTGCGCCCCGGAAGAAGGCTTAAGATTGGCGACAGGGTAATATTTAACGAAGAAGACGGACACAAACTCATTGCCGAGATTCTCGATTACGGCGACGACGGAACGCGCAAGGTGAGGTTCACCTACGACGGAATCTTTATGGAACGCCTCGAAGAAGTCGGATCAATGCCGCTTCCTCCGTATATAGAGCGCCCGAGTACAGACGAGGACAAAGAAGACTATCAGACTGTATACAGCAAAATCGACGGCTCAGTTGCGGCGCCGACAGCGGGACTTCATTTTACGGATGAGCTTCTTGCAAAGGCTGAGGAAAAGGGTGTCAGGCTTGCGTATCTCACGCTTCACGTCGGCATCGGAACATTCCGCCCCGTTAAGAGCGATACCGTGGAAGATCACCATATGCATTTTGAGGAATATACGATAAGCGAAGAAACCGCAAAAATCGTAAACGATACGATTCTGTCAGGCGGAAGAGTATTCTCGGTGGGAACGACTTCCACAAGGACGGTGGAGAGCGCAGCTGAGTTTGATGAGGCGAGCGGAAAATATCTTCTGAAAGCGGGAAGCGGAAGCACGGATATATTCATCTATCCGGGATATGAGTTCAGAATCATAGATTCGCTTATTACGAACTTCCATCTGCCCAAATCAACGCTTATAATGCTTATATCGGCACTTTATGATAGGGAGAAGATTCTCGCGGCGTACGAAGAAGCCGTAAAAGAGAAATACAGATTCTTCAGTTATGGCGACGCCATGCTGATACTTTGATAGAAATATATTTTTAGAACGGAGATAACTATGACGGTGAAACCTGCCGTAACCTATGAACTGAAAAAGAATGATGCAAAGACAAAGGCGCGCCGCGGAGTTGTTCATACGCCGCACGGCGATGTCCAGACGCCTTGCTTTATGCCGGTCGGAACGCAGGCTACGGTAAAGTCCATGACGCCGGAGCAGGTTGCGGACACCGGTGCGGAGATTTTGCTCTGCAATACATACCATCTCTATCTTAGACCGGGGCATCAGGTCGTAGAGGAGGCAGGCGGTCTTCATAAGTTTATGAATTGGAATAAGCCCATCCTTACGGACAGCGGCGGATTTCAGGTGTTCAGCCTCGGAAAGCTCCGCAAGATTACGGAGGAAGGGGCTGCTTTTTCATCGCATATCGACGGAAGCAAGCATATGCTGAGTCCGGAAAAATCGATGGAGGTGCAGAACGCACTGGGGTCGGATATCATAATGGCATTCGATGAATGCGTTGAACCAAAAGCGGATTATAAATATATCGCTCAGTCCCAAGCCAGAACCACAAGGTGGCTGGAAAGATGCGTGGATGCTCATAAGTATCCTGAGAAGCAAGCCCTTTTCGGCATTATGCAAGGAGGCTTCTATAAGGATCTCCGTGAAGAAAGCGCCAAAGCTATTGTGGACATGGATTTGCCGGGTTACGCCATAGGTGGAATTTCTGTCGGCGAGACCAAAGAAGAGTATGTGGGTGTATTGGAATACGCCGTAGATCTCTTGCCTGAAAGCAAGCCGCGATATGTGATGGGGATAGGTACTCCCGACTATATTTTTGAGGCAGTGGAGCACGGTGTCGATATGTTTGACTGTGTGGAGCCTACCAGAATCGCAAGGCACGGAATGGCCATGACTTCCACCGGAAGGCTTAATATAAAGAATGCCAAATTTGAACATGATTTCGGTCCACTTGATTCCGAATGTGACTGTTACACCTGCAGGAATTATTCCAAAGCATACCTCAGGCATACATATAAGGCCGGTGAAATGATATCGGCAACACTTCTTTCCATTCACAATATCAGATTCTTGGAGAGGATGACAGAGAACATTCGAAAAGCAATCGAAGAAGATAGATTTTTGGAATACAAGAAAGAGTTCTATGACAAATACGGAGAGTTTTAACAAAGATAATAGGAGACCATGCCCTCACAGCGAGTTTTGCGGGGGCTGTCTTTATGATAGCGGAAATTATGGCGACGTACTCAAGCAGAAAGAGGGAGAAGTACGCGGCTGTTTTAATTCGCGCGATATCGATATATCGGAAATCTTTCAAGGCATAGTCGGTGCGGATTCCACTCATCTATTCGCTTACAGAAACAAAATGGAATACACCTTCGGTGATCTTGTCAAGGGCGGGGAACTACAACTCGGCATGCACAAGAAGGGGAACTTCATGTCCATAATAACCGTGGATGAATGCCAGCTGGTTCCCGATGACTTTAACAAGATTCTTAAATGCACGCTGGACTTTTGCACATCGCGCAGCTATACGCATTACAACAAAAAGAGCCACGAAGGGCTCCTTAGAAATCTCATAGTAAGACGCGGAGTGAGAACAGGTGAGATTCTTGTGGATATAGTTACGTCCTCGGAATGTGATGCCGTTAGGGGTGATGGTTCGCTTGGCTTTGATGCGGAGGCGTGGAAAGACAGTGTTCTTTCGCTACCGTTAGATGCGGAGATTGTCGGCATCATGCATACGATTAACGACGGGCTTGCCGATACTGTCTCCTGCGACGAGCAGAGAATTCTCTTTGGTCGCGACTACTATTACGAAGAAATCTGCGGACTGCGTTTCAAAGTAAACGTCTTTTCCTTCTTCCAGACAAATGTGGAAGCAATAGAAAGACTCTATACCGAGGCGGTATCTTTGATTCAGAACATAGACGGAAAAGTCGTTTACGATTTGTTCTGTGGAACAGGAACCATAAGCCAAATAGTTTCAGAAAAGGCTGCTCGCGTAATCGGTGTGGAGATTGTTGCGGACTCCGTGGAGGCTGCTGAAACCAATGCGGCGCTTAACGGAATTGCCAACTGTGAATTCATCCAAGGCGATGTATATAAGGTGCTTTCAGAAGCCGCCGAGGGTAGTTTGCCTGCACCCGATGTTATCATCGTCGATCCGCCGCGCATGGGACTTCAAACCAAAACCGTAAATAAGGTCGCAACATACGGCGTACCGGAAATCCTATACATCTCCTGCAATTCAAAAACACTCGCGGCAGATATAGATGACTTCCGCCTGGCAGGCTACGAACCGAAATACATAAAAGCCTACGACAATTTCCCATGGACAAAGCACGTTGAGACGGTAGTATTGATGTCAAGGGTCGAAGGAAAATAGCCACGAAAGCCCAGTAATACTGCGGTTTTCGGGCAATCGGGCAATTTGGCATCGGACAGACAAAACGCTTCTCGGTAACATATCCAAGGGCAATCCGGGTCAAAAAGTGTGAGAGTTGAGTTGCCGCGATAGATGTCACTATGTTGAGTTGCCGAGTTAGATGTCGGGGAGTTGTGGCTGTGAGATAGATGTCAGGTCAAAACACGGTATTTACGGGGGTATAAATATGCTTATTGACATTACATTGAAGATTACACGGAAAATGGTGACAGATGCTCAAGGTAATGAGAAGAAGGCGCTTGTTGGACATCTTGGAACACATTTTGACGTAATGAACAAGGAATTTCCTTTAGAGTACACAAAGCGTAAAGGTATCATCTTTGATGTTTCCACTGTTGAGGGCAGAGATATTGATATTGAGGATATCTTGCTTGATAAAGTGGAGGCGGATATGTTTGTTGGTTTCTATACAGGCTTTATTGAGAAAGAAGGTTATGGAGGAAAGGTATATTTTACAGAACATCCACAGCTTTCCGATCATTTGATTGACGCTCTGCTCGAAAAAAGTATATCCATTATCGGTGTAGATTTTGCAGGAGTAAGGCGAGGGAAAGAACATACTCCCAAAGATCAATTTGTTTTGCATATTGTGATTGCCGTCTTTTAGCCAATTCTATCATTTTTTTGCTGTAATCAAAAGCGACAACCGAAGCGCCTCTTTGTGCAAGA
>CACYQX010000006.1 GCA_902776725.1 uncultured Eubacteriales bacterium
CGATAGAAGGTAAGGACTTGGATGCCATTAAGGAAATGGCTGAAGACTTGGCGGCGCTCATAAGCCGTAAATACAGCTAATCGTCTAAGGGGTAAGTTGAAAGGGTAGATAAGGTCAGTTATGTGTGGAATAGTTGGATATGTAGGCAATAATCAGGCGTGTGAGATCATCCTCGACGGACTCAAGAAGCTCGAGTACAGGGGGTATGATTCTGCGGGAATTGCGGTTCAGGGTAAAAAAGGCATCGTGCTAAAGAAGAAGAAGGGCGAGATAAAAGACGGCCTTGAGAAACTCCTGGGAAGCAATATGATTACGGGAACATGCGGAATTGGTCATACGAGATGGGCTACGCATGGTGTTCCTTCGGATGTCAATTCGCATCCGCATAAGGATTATTACGATGAGCTTGCAATAGTTCATAACGGCATAGTTGAGAACTACGCGGAACTAAAGGCAAATCTTTCTTCCAAATACGGAATCAAGTTCAAGAGCCAGACTGATACAGAAGTTATAGTCAATCTGATTTCCCTCGAATACAGGAAGAACGGAAGAGATCTCGAGAAGGCCGTTATGAAGGTGGCAAAGGATCTCAAGGGGGCATTTTCGATTGCGGTTATAGCAAAGGATGTGCCGCAGAAGATAGTTGCTTATAGGAAGAATGCTCCGCTCATCGTAGGTGCGGGAAGCAAATTCAATCTTCTCGCCAGCGATATTCCTGCGCTTCTCAAGTATACGAACGATATCTACCTAATCGAGAACGACGAGATGGTGGTTATTACGCCGGACGAGGTTAGGATTGTAAACAGCAAAGGCAAGCGCGTCGCAAGAGATACCATGAAGGTCACATGGAGCATGGAGGATGCCGAGAAGGGCGGATACGATCACTTTATGCTCAAGGAAATCTACGAGCAGCCCAATGCGGTCAAAGAAACCCTTATGAGAAGGCTTGATGCAAAGGGTAAGGTTAATCTGGACGGAATTTCCATAACAAAGGCCGATCTCAAGAAATACGACAAGGTATGCATAGTTGCTTGCGGAACCGCATATCACGCGGGTCTCGTAGGTAAATACGCAATAGAGAGAATTGCAAAAATTCCTGTCGAGATAGACGTTGCTTCAGAGTTCAGGTACAGAGATCCATTTGTTGATGATCATACGCTGTTCATCGCGATAAGCCAGTCGGGCGAAACGACGGATACCTTGGAGGCTCTGAGGGAGGCAAAGAGAAAAGGCGCACGCATACTCTCTGTTGTCAATGTTGTTGGTAGCTCAGTTGCTCGCGAATCCGACGATGTATTCTATACGTGGGCGGGTCCCGAAATTGCGGTTGCATCGACCAAGGCATATACGACGCAGCTCGTATGCATGTATCTGATAGCGCTCTATCTTGCGGACAAGAAGGGTGTTATAAGCGCAGCAAAGTATAACAATCTTGTAAAGGAATTAAAGGCAATTCCGAAGAAGATGGAAGAAGTGCTGAAGACAGCCAAGGATATAGAAAAACTTGCAAAGCTGCTCTATAACAGAACGCAGATGTTCTTTATAGGACGCGGACTTGATTCGGCGGTTGCATACGAAGGTTCGCTAAAACTAAAGGAAATTTCGTATATAAATTCATTTGCGATTGCGGCGGGTGAACTCAAGCACGGAACGATTGCGCTTATGGAACCTGAGACAATAGTAATTGCACTTGCCACTCAGGATGCGCTCTATGACAAGATGTTCTCGAATATCGAGGAAATCAAGGCGAGATATTCACATATAGTTGCAATTACCAAAGAATGGCATAAGGATATCAAGAAGAAGAGCAACGAGGTTATCTATATACCTAAATGCGATGATGACGTGACGCCAATCCTCTCGGTGGTTCCGCTTCAGCTCTTTGCTTATTACGTAGCAAAGGAAAACGGCGAAAACATCGATAAGCCGAGAAATCTCGCAAAGAGTGTAACGGTTGAATAGAAAGGTTTAACATGACTTACGAAGAAATCAAAGCTCAGGCAGAGAGCGCGATTAAAGAGCTCCTTGAAAAATCACATCTTGAAAAGGGCGATATATTTATCGTCGGCTGTTCATCCAGCGAAATCAAGGGAGAGCAAATAGGAAAGGGTTCTGATATAGATGCCGCAAAGGCTGTTTTTGAGGCGATTAAGCCTGTTTTGGATGAGAAGGGAGTATTCCTTGCCGCGCAGTGCTGCGAGCATCTTAACAGGGCTGTTATAGTTGAGAGAGAGGCGCTTCTGCCGGGACAGGATATTGTCAATGTGGTCCCACAGCTTCATGCGGGTGGATCCTTTGCCGTAACAACCTATGAGAATCTTAAAGATCCCGTTGCCGTGGAATGCATACGCGCAGCGGCGGGAATGGATATAGGAGATACTCTGATAGGAATGCACCTAAAGCCGGTTGCGGTTCCGGTTAGAATAGCAACAAAGGAAATAGGATGCGCGCACGTGGTATGCGCGAGGACGCGTCCCAAATTTGTCGGCGGAAGCCGTGCGGTGTATGATGAACATCTTTCGGGTGGAGATATAGAGAGATAAAGCTATGTACAGATTTGATGCAGAGAGAACAACAGGCGAGATAGTTCGCTGGATAAGGGATTTCTTCGAGAACAATGGCAAGGATTGTAATGCGGTCGTTGCAATAAGCGGAGGAAAGGACAGCTCTGTAACGGCCGCTCTATGCGTTGCCGCGCTTGGAGCGGACAGAGTATTCGGAGTGCTCCTTCCGCAGGGAGAACAAGGTGATATAGATAAATCGTATCTTTTGGTCAATCATCTCGGTATCGCTCACACGACAATCAATATCAAGGATATGTACGATGCTGCAATTGCGGAGATGGAGAAAAATCTGGATGTCGAGATCAGCAAGCAGACGACGATTAATCTTCCGGCTCGCATAAGAATGGCAATGACATATGCCGTCTCGCAGTCTATGAACGGTCGCGTCGCAAATACAGGGAACCTCTCTGAAGACTGGGTAGGATATTCGACGAGATACGGTGATGGTGCAGGGGACTTTAGTCCGCTTTCAAAGCTAACCGTTCAGGAAGTAAAGGCTGTCGGAAGAGTTCTCGGTCTTCCCGAAGAACTCGTCGAAAAAGTTCCAATCGATGGACTCACAGGGCTAACCGACGAAGACAACCTCGGCTTCACATACGCGGTCCTCGACGAGTATATCAGAACCGGCGTCTGCGAGGACGAAGATGTCAAGGCGTTGATTGACAACAAACACCGCTGGAACAAGTTTAAACTCGAACTCATGCCGTCGTTCCCATTCGACGCCCCCATAAAAGCTTGCGACGAATAAGCGATTATTCTTTAGCGGAAAGGAGGACCCGTGAGAAAAACTCGCCATTGTTTTCGCCAAAAAGAAAAAGCGATGGGAGACACTCCATCGCTTAGCTCTCGTATGTGTATTTAACTTATACACTGGTGGGGACGGGTGAGCTTACTTTGCTGCCTTTGCAGCGTTGAATCTCTTTGTAAGACGACTTACCTTGCGGGCAACGGCATGTTTGTTGAGAGTTCCCTTGCTAGCAGCCTGCTTAAGTTCCTTCTCAGCCGCAACCAGTTTTACGGAAGCTTCATCAAGATTATCGGATGCCATAGCATCTTCAAATGCGCGAAGGCTTTCCTTTACATGGTCCTTGACACGCTTGTTACGAGCGGTCTTCTTGTCGATTACTTTGATTCTTTTCTTTGCTGATTTAATATTTGCCACGATTCATCACCCCACTTTATAGATTCTCTGGCTTTTCATAATAGAAAATCAACGTGCAGAGAGAATTATATATGAGAGCCCAAGAAAAATCAAGAAAAAACTTGATAAATCAATGTTTTCTTTTGGTCTAATTGTGATATACTATACGGAAATCGCTTTAGTGCGCTAATGAGAACAAGAGAAGGTGAGAATATGCCTATTAAAGTACCAAACAATTTGCCGGCAGTCGAAATACTGACAAAGGAAAACGTATTTGTTATGACGGATACCCGTGCTATGACTCAGGATATCCGTCCGCTTCAGATACTCATTCTTAATCTTATGCCGACAAAGGTAGAAACGGAGACACAGCTTACGAGATTGCTCGGAAACTCGCCGCTTCAGGTCGAGCTGGAGCTGCTTCAGACAAGCACGCATAAGGCAAAGAATGTTTCCGAAGAGCATATGATTGCCTTTTACAAGACTTTTGATCAGGTCAGAAATAAATATTACGATGGAATGATTATAACCGGAGCGCCGGTAGAGATGATGGAGTTTGAAGAAGTTGAGTACTGGGATGAGCTCTGTGAAATTATGGAGTGGTCCAAGACTCACGTTCACAGCACATTCTATATTTGCTGGGGCGCACAGGCGGGACTCTATTATCATTACGGAATAAAGAAGAAGGTTCTTCCAAAGAAGGCATTCGGAGTTTTCCTTCATACGCTCGAGTACAAGACGGGAATGCTCTTCCGTGGATTTGATGACGAATTCTATGTTCCGCATTCAAGATATACGGGTCTCGATGACGAGGCGGTTTTTGCGCATCCGGATTTGCGTGTAATTTCAACATCCCCGGACGTTGGAATATTTGCCCTTAAGTCTAATGACGATAAGCATATATTCATCACGGGACATTCGGAATACGATGGGGATACGCTGAGAAAAGAGTACCTCAGGGATATTGAAAACGGATTGGACCCAGAGGTTCCGTACAATTATTTCCCGGACGACGATCCATCGAAGGAACCGCAGGTTTCATGGAGATCATGTGCGAACCTGCTTTATTCAAACTGGCTCAACTATTTTGTATATCAGTCAACGCCGTTTGATCTCAACGATATCAAGACGGGAAATAAACCAAAGCACGAGCTGGTGACTGATGACTTTGATCTTATTACCGTTAAGTTTGGCGGAAGCTCGCTTGCGGATGCAGGGCAGTTCAGGAAGGTTGCCGAAATCGTTAAGTCTGACTCGAGAAGACGATTTGTCGTTGCGTCGGCACCGGGAAAGAGAAACTCTGACGATATTAAGATTACGGATTTGCTGCTAAAGTCGCAGGCGGCAGGAGATGGTGCGGACGAATATCTCAATCTGATTGAAGAAAGATATAGAGGAATTGCTGACGAGCTGAACGTCGAATTTGACGCCAAGGCGGAAGTTGACGCTATAAGAGAAAAACTTGCGAGTGAAACCGCAGAGGAACTCCTTGACTATGTTCCGAGCAGGGGCGAATACATCGGCTCCAAGCTGCTTGCCAAATATATGGGATTTGACTTTATCGATGCGGGAGAGTTTATCAAATTTGACGCCGAAGGAAACTACGATAAGGAGACGACCGAAAAACTTCTTTCCGACGAACTCTTTAAGCACGAATTTGCAATCATTCCGGGATTCTACGGAAGCATGCCCGACGGAAGGATAAAGACCTTTAGTCGCGGTGGTTCAGATATCACAGGTGCGATAGTTGCGGCATCGACCGGTTCTGACCTATACGAGAACTGGACGGATGTATCGGGACTTCTGATGGCCGATCCGAGAATTGTTGAGAAGCCTGTCTCGGTTCCTTTAATTACGTATAGGGAGCTGAGGGAACTCTCGTATCTGGGCGCGGAGGTTCTCCATGCGGACACTGTATTCCAGGTTGCGAGCAAGGGCATTCCTATCAATATAAAGAATACGAATGCGCCGCTAGACGCAGGAACTCTCATAGTAAACAATGCGAGGTATTATAGCGACGCGCAGGATATCTCGGGACTCTCCGGAGCCAGGGGATATATGAATGTAACGGTGCAGCTTGCTCATCTAAACGAAAACAGCGACCTGAGGGAAAAGGTTCTCGATGTATTCGCATCAAAGGGAATCAAAATCGAGACCATGATGACAGGGGTAGACTCCATGAGCTTCCTGGTTAAGGAATCCTTCAAGGATGCTGTGGAGGATGCCATATCCGAAATCAAGGGAAGCATGGATGGCGCAACGGCTGAGACGCTCGGTGGCCTAGCGATGATAGGTGTTGTCGGACGCGATATGGGAACATCTCCGAATATCGCAATCAAGATTCTGTCGGCGCTTGCGGCTCTTAAGATAAACATCAAATTCCTCGATCACGGGGCAGGGAATCTGCATATGATTTTGGCCGTCGATGAGAAGGATTACGAAAATGCCATCAAGGCCATATACCAGCAATTTGCATAGGTGAAGCATAGGAGGGTTGAAATTCAGCCCTCCTTATTTTTTACGTTAAATTGTCAGAAAAGTTGAAATAATCGCTTTACTTTTTGTGAATAAAGTGTTACAATACAGTCAAAGAAAGGGACAGAAGAGCAGGGATGCCATGGGGGCATCCGGAAAATAACTTGATACCCTGAGAAGTATCAAGCCAAGATGGGAGGTGGATCCAAAGGAAGTAACAAAGAATTACACGAAATGATGTCGGTTGCAGTTAGAGGGTCAGTCGCGATAGTTGCCATACTTAGATTGGTGGCGAGCGAGGCCACGGCGCATGACGCGCAGGGGATAAGCAATCGGCATCATTTTTTTTGTAAAAACAGAGTTGGTAAATTTGATTTTTCCTCTTCCTTTTGGTTTGCAATTGGTCTATAATCAAAGGGTATTCCCATAAGAGGAAGAACACAAGATATATGGTGTTGCGAATTCTCGCAACACAAATAATTGTTTGTTAATGGAGGATTAAGAAAGCATGAAGAAGAAATTAATTGCAGTTCTCCTGGTGGTAGTTCTCGTTCTTACAGCTACAGCTTGTGCAAAGAGTGAAACACCGTCAGGCGGTGGTACAGATGCTGGTACAGACGCAGAAGCACAGCACATTGAAACACTTAAGATCGAATTTGTTCCTTCCAAGGACGCTGATGTTATCATCACAGGAACAAAGGGATTGGATAAGCTGATCATCGACACAATGGCAACAAAGGGATACACCATTGATGCTGTTGAGGTTACTGTTGGTACAAACTACGACGCAACAGGCGAAGCACTTAGCGCAGGATCAATCGACCTCGGTTGGCTCCCGGGCGGTACATATGCTCTGTTCTCCGACGAAGTTGATGTAATACTTACAGCAACACGTAACGGTCTTTCAAATGACTCAACCAATCCGGCTGACTGGAATGGTTCCGATAACGCAACAAAGAAAGATGGCCCACAGGTTACTTTCTATCGCGCACTTATCTATGCAACACCGTCTGAATATGGTAAAGAACTTGCTGCAAAGGTAAATGCGGGCGAAGCTCTTACATGGGAAGACCTCGACAAGGCTACATGGGAAGTTCAGAAGACATCCAGCTCCGCTGGTTACATCTATCCAACAATGTGGCTCATGGAAAACTACGATGGCAAGAAGCTCTCCGACCTTTCAAACGTTAAGCCGCTTGACAGTGGTTACGGTACAGCTTTTGCTGATGCTGCTGCTGAGCAGTGCGACATCATCGTATGCTATGCAGACGGAAGAAACGACTATGAAGATGCTTGGATGCTTCCTGTAGATCAGAAGGATGCAACAGAAAAGCAGGGCATGGGACGAGAAGAGCCTATCTGGGATGAGCTCAATGTTATCGGCGTAACCGAAGGTATCTACAACGATACAGTAGCTATCACAAAGGCTAACGAAAACGTTTACAATCCTGAATTCATTGCTGCTATGCAGGATGCTTTGATTGAAATCATCGGAACACCTGAAGGCGCTGCAATCTTTGACGTATATTCGCACACAGGATATGCAAAGGCTACAGACGCTGATTATGATGGTGCAAGAAAGGCACTCGAAGCTACCAAATAATTAGCATTGTTATTCGATAGAAAAAGCTCTATACTTGTTTATAGAGCTTTTTTATTACTTTTTAGTATAGTCGCCATAGGCTATATAGAGGAGCAATTTATGATTGAATTTATAGATGCATCAAAGACATACCCTAACGGAACAAAGGGTCTGCAGCACGTCAATCTAAAAATCGAGCAAGGCGAATTTGTTGCGATTATCGGATTGTCTGGTGCCGGCAAGTCAACACTGATAAGAACAATCAATAGGATGATCGATATCACGGAAGGTCAGTTGATTGTTGACGGAATAGATGTTATGACGCTAAAGGGAAAGGACCTAAGGCGCTTCAGAAGAAAGATCGGAATGATCTTCCAATCCTTTAACTTGGTTACAAGAGCCAGCGTCATAAACAACGTGCTTACGAGTAATGTCCCGGATATGCCTTGGTACAAGGTTCTTTTGGGATACTATTCGCAGGAACAAAAACTTAAAGCGCTTGAGGCTTTGGATAAGGTCAATATTCTTGACAAGGCATACAGCCGCTGCGACGAGCTCTCCGGCGGACAGATGCAGAGAGTTGCACTTGCAAGAACTCTCAATCAGAATCCGTCGATTATTTTGGCGGATGAGCCGGTAGCATCTTTGGATCCGATTATTGCCGATGTTGTTATGTCGGACTTTGCTCGCATTAACAAAGAACTTAATATCAGCATCCTGCTGAATATCCACCATGTGGATCTCGCGCTCAAATATGCAACGAGAGTAATCGGAATAAGAGCCGGCGAGATCATATTTGATGGTCCGACGAGCGAAGTTACTCAAGAGGTGCTGAACCTCGTATATATGGGCAAGGCAGTTCCGAAATCCACGGATAAAATCGAAATCGAAGGTATGGTGATTAATAATGACTAAAACCGGAGATAAGAGAAAAGACAAAACGGAAATAGTCGAGAAGACCCCTTTGTTTGATCGTATATTCAAACCGGAAGTAATAGTTCTGGAAAACGGACATTCGGTGACGCGAGCCAAAAGCAGATTGCCGCTCATCGCATTCTTTGTATGCATCGCATTGATTATCTCGGTCATAGTAACGGGATTTGATATAGGAATCATCATATCCAGAGGAAGAGAGTTCTTCGTCATACTGGGCAGGATTTTCCACCCGGACTTTAGCTATTTCGACAAGGTCTGGGGACCGCTGGTTGATACGGTAGAGATGTCTCTTCTCGGAACTATTGTTGGATCACTTCTTGGACTTCCGTTTGCAATTTTGGCTTCTAGCAATATTAACAAAAACAAGCCTACGCTGCTTTTTGTTAGATTGATTCTGTCGGTTTTAAGATCTGTGCCGACGCTCATTATCGCATCCGCTTGTTCGCTCATATTTGGTCTCGGTACATTTGCCGGTACTGTTGCGATAACTATCTTTACCCTCGGTATCGTTGCAAAGATGCTTTTTGAAAGCATAGAGACAATAGATATGAAGCCTTACGAAGCTATGCAGTCGTTTGGCGGAAGCACTTTACAGTCATTCTGGGCAGCATGCATTCCGCAGATACTTCCGACATATCTCTCGCATTGCCTATATTGCTTTGAGATGAATGTGCGTGCAGCATCCATTCTCGGTTACGTAGGAGCCGGTGGACTTGGCATACTCATAAACGAACGTATAGGTTGGAGAGACTACGCGGGACTTGGAATGGTTCTTCTGTCGTTGTTTATTCTTGTTCTGATAATCGACTTCTTGACCGATTATTTCAGATCCAAACTGTCTTAGGGAGGAGGGGATAAATAATGTCATTTTTAGAAGACTTCGATAAAAAAATAGTAGAGACATATGAAAATAGACCTAGGAAACTATGGCAAACCCTCCTTGTGATTTTTGTTCTGCTTGGACTTGTAATCTGGAGCTCGACCGGAATTAATTATAATGGTGTAACCCAAAAAGGAAGCGAAATTGCCTATGGTATTTTCCACGGTCTTACACATCCGAACTGGGACACGATATTTAATCTCACTACGGATGGTGTACCGTATCTGATTGCGCAGACAATCGCGATTGCTGTTCTCGGAACATTCATCGGCGGAATCCTTGCTATACCGATTGCTTTTCTCGCAAGCACCAATATAGTTCCAAAGTGGCTCGCAAGAGTGTTTAGGGTATTTATCCTGTTTATCAGAACAATCCCTGCGCTTGTTTGGGCATTGGTTTGGATAAGGGTAACGGGGCCGGGACCATTCTGCGGCGTCGTAACGCAGTCGATATGCTCGATAGGAATGATTTCCAAGATGTATATCACAGCGATAGAAGATCTGGACTCAGGGATTCTTGAGTCGCTCGACGCTTCGGGTTGCAATACATTTGAAAAGATACGTTGCGGAATACTTCCGCAGCTGGCCGCGAGCTTCATATCGACTATCATCTATAGATTTGATATAAACCTAAAGGATGCAACAACGCTCGGTATTGTAGGAGCCGGTGGTATAGGTGCCGCAATGATTCAGTCAATCAACTCAAGACGTTGGGCACTAGTTGGATCCTTCCTGATAGTCCTGATTCTTCTCGTCGTTGTAATCGAATATGCATCGACTAAGATAAGAGCAAGACTGGCGCAAGGAAGACAATAGATAGAATAAAAAGGAAATGCGGCAGCCCATGAGTGGGCTGCCGCAGATTTATTACAAGGGTTACAGCATATGTCAGACAAAATAAGAATTATATCAACTTCAGATGTGCACGGAAAAGTATTTCCGCATGAATATAGCTATGAAAAAGCCTACGCCCTTGAATTTGAATATGGGTTTGCAAAGCTTGCGATGCTTGTAAAGAGCCTAAGAAATGACAAGAGTATTTCTGATAGCATTCTTATAGATAACGGAGATACGCTTGAGGGTTCGCCGCTCCAGTCGTTTTATTATAGGAACCTGGGGAATTGCGTAAGCGACGCTAAAGCAGGTGGTGCGTATAGATATCAGGCTTCTCCTGTTTCCTATGCGATGAGCCTTATGGGCTATGATTATATAAACATTGGAAATCACGATTTTGATTTTGGGAGACCTGAACTCGCAAAACATATAGAGGCGTGCGGCGCCAAATGCATAAATCTTAATATTGGATATGATTACGACATCAAAGAGATTGCAGGATATAAATTTGCTTTCTTTGGTGTGCTCACTCACTTAACGACAAGATGGGAGTCCGCTGAAAAACTTGGGGATGCAACGTTCCCGGATGCATTCACTCTCGCCAAGGAAACAGTGAAGAAAATACAGGAGAAAGAAAACCCTGATTTTATAGTTTGCTGCTACCATGGTGGCCTTGAGAAAAACCCGGAAACCGGTATGGATCTCGGAAGAGATGATGGTGAAAACCAGGGATATAAAATGCTCTCGGAAATCGACGGGCTAGATGTGATTGTCATGGGTCATCAGCATACGCTTAGCGCAGGCGTCTATAATGGCAAGGCCTACTGCCAGCCGGGAGTTGACGGAACGCATATATCTGTAATAGATATTGACCCTGAAACGAGAGAGATGGAGGTAAAACTCATTTCTCTTAGGGATGAAGAGATGCTTATGGACGGAGATATATGCATGGATCTCGCGAGGGTGGAAGATGCATGTCAGCAGTGGCTGGATAAACCAATAGGAACAAGCAAAATAGATCTCAGAATCTATAATGAAGACAAAGAGCGACTTGAAAAGTCTCAGTTCATTACTTTCATAAACAAAGTTCAGATGGATCGGCTTAATGGAGATATTTCTTCTACAAGCCTCTTTAAGGGCGCAACGGGATTTAAAAAGCACATTACGTTAAGGAATATAGTCGGCTCATACGCTTTTCCAAATACTCTAGTGAAAAAGAGAATAAGCGGAAAGGTGCTTAGGGAGTATATTGAAAAAACACTGGAGTTCTGGGACGTTGAAGATGGATATATCATAATCTCGCAGGACTATTTGGAGCCCATTCCTCAGCATTTCAATTATGATATCTTTGATGGGATAGAATATGCTGCGGAAATTTCCAGACCAAAAGGTAGCCGTCTAACAAAGCTCAAAAGAAACGGAGTTACAATTAATGATGACGATGAGTTTGGCATAGTGATAAACAATTATAGAGCCGCTGGCGGCGGAAATTATCCCATGCTCGCGGAACTTGAGATTCTTTCCGAGGATCTAACCAATATGGTCGATGTCATTGCTGAATATATAGAAGAGCATGGTGAAATAGATTTTGAGCCGGTATATAATGTAAGTATCAAGGTTTAATAATGCGTAAAGCGTACAGATAGTAAGATCAATCACAAAAGAGAGGAATAATTATGAAACCTGAAAGTGGAGTTTTTAAGACAGTACTTCTCGTGGCACTTCCCGCAAGTGGAAAATCAGAAGTAAGAAATTTTATGGCAAATATCGAGGGAGAGCGCCTAAAAAAGGAGTTCCACATCGGAGAGAATCTTCAACTCGATGATTTTCCTTATGTGCATTTTATGCGTCTCATAGACAACGCTCTGGAGAGAAAGGGTGAGCCGCGCATATTCTATCAGTCGGACGAGGATCCATTCTTCAACGACTATGACTGGGGTACGCTCATCCAGCTTCTTAACGAGGACTATGATAGGCTAATGTCGAGGGAGGCAATCAATCCCGAGAGCTATGCCATGGAGCTCTTTGAGAGAATGGATAGAGCCGCAACGGTAGCCGGAATCGAACCGAGAATAGCCATGCTCGACGATGAACTCATTGTTGAGCTCGCGGATGAGCTCGAGGAAGAGGCAAAGAAGATTACGCTCGCGACCGAGGTTCAATATGCGGATAGCTACGAGGGAAAGACGCTCGTAATAGAGTGCGCAAGGGGCGGCCCGGACGGATCGTCAATGCCGCTTACGGGTGGATACGGATATCAGTATTCGCTTCCCATGTTCTCCAAAGCAGTTCTCGATGACGCGGCAATTCTATATATCTGGGTAACTCCTGAAGAATCCAGAAGAAAGAATAACGAGAGAGCCAATCCGGACGATCCGGGTTCAAATCTCTTCCACGGTGTTCCGATGAACGTAATGCTCGGAGACTACGGATGCGACGATATGGAGTATCTGAGAGAGCACGCGGAGATTCCCGGAACGATTACCATAAAGAAGGACGGGGAGACGTGGAATGTTCCTATCGGAGTATTCGACAACAGAGTTGACAAGACTTCGTTCCTGAGGCAGGAAAAAGCCCTCTGGACTGAAGAAAACATAGCGGATATGACTGAATCCATAAGAGAGGCAACAGACGCTATGTGGAAGAATTATAAGGAATAATAGCAATAAATATAAAAGAGCCGCATCCTGCGAGGCGCAGGGTGCGGCTTTTGTATTACAGATATATCGATGAAAGTATGCTTGCGACTATTGGTAGCGTCAGGAGAGACATAAGCGTCGTGAGTGCGATTCCCTCGGAAGCGAGTGTTGCATTCTTGCCTTCCTTTGCCGCAACTCCGCCGATTATTACTGCGCAGGGGAAAGCCGATGTCCATACGAGCAGGAGCTTTACGTCGCTGGGAAGGAAGGGGAGCCAGTTGACCATCAGGAATGCGATGATCGGAATGATCAGCACATTGAAGACCGATGCTATGATGAGGTCTCTGTTTTTGATGATGTCGATGAATTTGCTGTTTGCCAGACGCATTCCCACAACTATCATTGATAGCGGTGTCGTGACGTTTCCGAGCATTCCCGTGACATCGAGAAGCGTATCAGGCATTTTGATTCCGGCAAAGAGTATAGCCATGCTTACGAGCGATACGACTACGCATGGGTTTAAAACAGATTTACCTATGCTCTTTATATCGAAGCTGCTCTTTTGTCCGTAATTCATCTGAAGTATGGATATCGAGAACAGATAAATATTAAGTACTATATTGTGGACCACGATGAGAAAAAAGAAGTGGTCTCCGAAGACTGCTTTTGTTATCGGGAAACCCATGAAACCGGCGTTGGCGGCAACCATGATCGTCATGAGCATGCCGATATCCTCGCGCGGAGTGCGGGTAAATATTCTTTTGCTTATGGGAATAACAAGAAGCGCCATGATGATGAAATAGGCGAAGGCGCTTATGAGAATCAAAGTGACCTTGCCGGATATCGAGTCATCGAGCTCCTTGGTCACGATGGAACTAAAAATCATGCAAGGCGTGGTAATCATAATGAGCAGATTCACCATTGCCGGTTCTGCTTCGTGACTTAGTACTTTCAATTTGGTGGCAATATATCCAACAACGATGATTGCGAATATGCCGAGTATCTTGACAAGAACGGTTAACATTTAAAAACCTCGCAAATAAAACTGGCCATTATTGGCGCAAAGCAAAGTATATCACACAAATAATAGTAAAAAAAGACGATGTTAATTGGGTTTTCATGTGGTAGAATACATTGATATGGAAAAGATTATAGCTGCGTCCGGCAATAAGGACAAAATTAAAGAAATAGAGGCAATCACAAGGCGCTTTGGCATGGTAGTGGTATCCATGAAGGAGGCCGGGATTCTCGTGGACGATATCGAGGAGAACGGCACCACTTTTGAGGAAAACTCATATATCAAAGCAAAGACAATATGGGATATCTCTCATAAGACCACGATTGCGGATGACTCAGGGCTCGAAGTGGACTATCTCGACGGTGCCCCCGGAATTTATTCTGCGCGTTTTGCGGGAGAGGATTGCAATTATACAAGGAATAACGAAAAGCTTCTGGGGCTTCTCGAGGGAGTTCCTTGCGATGAGCGTACGGCGCGCTTTGTGACCGTAATCACTATGATACTCGAGGACGGAGAGGTCATTGTTGCCCGTGGAGAGTGCCCGGGTCATATAGCGGAGGACTTTTTGGGTGAGGGCGGATTTGGATATGATCCCGTCTTTGTTCCGGAAGGATATAGTGAATCCTTTGCTCAGATGGGGACGGATGCCAAAAACAGGATTGGGCATAGGGCGAGGGCTCTTGAAAAGCTTACGGAGCTACTTACGGAGCGCGGGCTCTAGTTTAGCAGTAGGGTAATGAAGAATGGGTAAACGCTTTAAACAAATGATATATATGGGGTTCAAGCAGCTTCTGGACCCGTATTATCAGGGTATCGCGGCGCAGATAGCCTTCTTCTTTATGCTCTCGATAGTTCCGACGCTGATTCTGCTTTCGCAGCTTCTCAGCATGTTCCACTTTAGCCTGGACACGATAAATGCGTATTTGGATACGGAAATCGCACCGGAAATACTTACGAGCTTCCAGGAAAGCCTGTCCTTTGATCCTCAGCCCGGAACCAATATACTCCTTATGATTACGGCTATATGGGCGGCGTCTCGCCTGCAGTTTTCGCTCATGAGGATTACCAACTATACGCTTTCCGGAGGAAAGGACCCCGGAAGCTATTTTAAGGATAGGATAAGATCCATAGTTACGGTTATCCTGACGATTCTCGTTATGATGGCTATGGTAATAATCTTGGCTTACGGGCAGCTTGTGATGAACTTCCTCTCCAAGAAGTTCCTGATAAGCGATGAGCTCGACTGGGCCTGGGTTGTATTTAGATGGCCGGTTGCGGGAGCCTTGTTCCTGCTCTTGATCTCCTTTATTTACTATGTGCTTCCCGCAAACAAGAACAGGAGGCGCTTTAAGGAGATTCTTCCGGGGAGCATATTCTGCGCCATTGGAATGCTTCTTGTGACGATGGTCTATTCCAGCTATACGGCACATGCGGTTACCCAGAACGTGCTCTATGGCTCTATGGCTAGTATTGCGGCACTTATGTTCTGGTTCTATCTGATATCTTGGGTCATGTGCCTTGGAATCCTCGTGAACAAAGTATGGCTGGATACGAGTGCCGACAAGGTTGAAAAGGAAAGGCGATAGGTTATAGGTATATAGTCCATTAAGAAACTTAAGAAACGGAGACTCTCTCTTAAGGAACGCTTAAGAAACGCTTGTGTAACAGTAAAAAATACCCTGATTTATGTATATATATTGCATATTTATCGGGGTATTTTCGTTTTTATTTATAAATATACATGGGGAAAGCCAAATTCTTAAGAGATTTTAAGAAATTGAAATTGCTTATAAACATTGAAAATTCAATATTTATAGCGATTTTGCCATGTGAAATCTATGTGAAGAATTCAAAAAAGCATTGACATCGCTATGCATATAACCTACCATTGCACTTGCGACAAGCGAAAAGCCGATGTCGCAAGCCGCGTAATGGGGCGCGGCTGGAAAGGTAGTTATAGCAATGGGTATTTTAAAGAGCGTTAAGCTCAAGGGAATTAGACTAGTTATCGCGGCGCTTATTATCACGGTGATGGTAGCGGGAGCGACAGTAAACACATATGCGGCTCAGACTCATCACTCCGACGCGGGCGGATCGAACTCCTCCTCAGAATCGGAAAAGACGGTTGAGTATACCGAAGAAAGAATCGAAGAGATTCCGTTTAAGACGTTTTACCAATATAGTTCGGACCTCGCAAGCGGTGAATCCGTAGTAGGCGTAGAGGGTGAAAACGGCACCAAGAAGGTAGTGGGAAAGGTACTTACTGAGGACGGCAAAATCGTCGGAAGAAAGGAAGTCCTCACAACCGTTATCAAAGAAGCCGTTGATGAGATTATTCTCATAGGAAGCCTCTGGGATCTTCCGGAAATGAACTATACGTTCGAGGATGGAATTCCGGCCATAGAGGCGGTCTACGACAAATCTGTCTATGTATCTCTTCCCGATGAGAGCAAAGGCGGCAAGAGCGGACGAGAAATCGTAAACTTTGCACTTAAGTATATCGGTACGCCATACGTATGGGGCGGAACGAGTTTGACGGGCGGTTGCGACTGTTCAGGATTCGTGTATGCGGTATTCAATGCTTGCGGATATGATGTGCCGAGAAACGGATTCGAAGATTTCTATCCGATTTCCATGGATGAAATCATACCGGGAGATATCATCTCTTATCCGGACCACTATTCCATCTATATCGGTGGAGGTATGGAAATAAGCGCGCTTAACTGGAACTGTGGGGTGTGCATTACTCCTGTCGGCTATGTAAGCAGCTATTACAACGCGGTTAGAGTTATAACGGAATAATCGCAAAACCTAAAAGGGGTTTAAAATAGGGGACGGCAGTGACCGTCCCCTTATTGTTTTTTTGAAAACTGTTTATCGCGGCGCTTTATAATTCAAATTGCAAATGCCGTGGAAAATCCATGTGGTTGGCTTTGCGCTAGAATACGATTCTTGCCTTTGTGACGCCATCTGATGCCGGTACTTCCGCAATATCATCATCCGTTGCGATTAGTGCGTAGCCGTAGTCACCGCGTACGCCGGCGTTTACTGCCTTTACGGATACTCCCAGGAGGCTCTGTGCGAGACCCGCGGGATCCGAAACTCCCTTTGTGAGCACGGCAACTCTATGCTTGGAATCGGTGTCGAGCGTCACCCTCGGGAAGTTAACCGAGTTAACAATATTTCCTCTCTCGACGTAGTCCATAATCTCGTCAGCGGCCATGATTGCACAATTGTCCTCCGCTTCGTCGGTTGAAGCCCCGAGATGAGGGGTTACCGTAACCTTGTCGTTTCCGAGTATTCCGTTTGTGGCAAAGTCCGTAACATACTTACTGAGCTTGCCGCTTTCAAGGGCGGCCAGGATATCAGATTCAGCCACGAGCTTGTCTCTCGAGAAGTTTAGGAGAACAGCGCCGTCTTTGAAATGTCCGAGCGCGCCTGCGTTTATCATTCCTTCTGTGTCCTTTGTTGCAGGGAGGTGGAGGGTTACGTATTCGCAGTGCGGATACATTTCTTCCGTCGTCTGAACAACTTGGATTGCAGGATTGAGTCTCTTTGCGGCCTCGGGTGAGAGGAATGGGTCGTAACCGTAAACCTTCATTCCGAGGTCAACGGCGGAGTTTGCGACCATGGCTCCGATTGCACCGAGTCCTACGACGCCGAGCGTCTTTCCGAGGATTTCGTGGCCTGCGAACATGCTCTTTCCTTTTTCTACGGCTTTGGCCATATCGTCTATGCTCGGGTCGTTCTTGAGGGAATTAACCCAGGCGATTGAACTGTCTATATTTCTTGCGGCGACAATCATTGAACCGAGTACGAGTTCCTTTACGGAGTTTGCGTTGGCACCCGGGGTATTGAAAACCACGATACCTTGGTCCGCGCATTTTTCGAGCGGAATATTGTTAACGCCCGCGCCTGCTCTTGCTATGGCAAGAAGGTCAGCATCAAACTCCATATCGTGCATTACCTGGCTTCTTACCAAAATACCGGTAGCACCGCTTACGCTTTCTCCTCCGTCAACGATTTCGTATTTGTCCGTGAATCTCTCTAGACCTACGGGAGAAATCTTGTTCAGTGTAGAAATCTTGTACATCGATTGTCCTCCTAATAAACAGCTGTAAGGCTTCAAAAAATGCTTGGGAAAAGGCTCCCTCGCGGCAACATTATAGCACCTGAAATCTTTACTTTCAATGCCTTAAGTGGTACACTTTATTATGTATGTGAATTGATTTTATGTGTTTTGACAAAGGAGAAAGAAATGTCCAAATACGATCGTGTTTTTAACTTCTCGGCAGGTCCATCGATGCTTCCTTTGGAGGTAATTGAAAAGGTTGCGGCAGACCTTCCAAACTACAATGGAACGGGTCAGTCCGTAATGGAAATGAGCCATAGATCGGCGGAGTTCCAGCAGATTATTGACGATGCTGAAGCCAACCTGAGAAAGCTCATGAACATTCCTGAAAACTATAAGGTTCTCTTCCTTCAGGGAGGCGGAACACTCCAGTTCTCGATGGTTCCGATCAATCTTCTTAGAAATTCAAAAAAGGCTGATTATATCATAACGGGACAGTGGTCCAAGAAGGCTGCCGACGAAGCAAAGAAGTTCGGTGACATCAGAATCGTTGCCGACTCAAGCGACGCGAACTTTACATATATACCAAAGTGCACGAGAGAGGACTTTAGACCTGATGCGGATTATGTATATATCTGCACCAACAATACGATCTTTGGTTCTCACTATCCATATGTTCCCGATACAGGCGACATTCCGCTAGTTGCCGATATGTCGAGCTGCATCCTCTCGGAAGAAGTTGACGTAAGCAAATACGGTCTCATCTGGGCGGGCGCTCAGAAGAACGTCGCTCCGGCAGGCGTAACGATTGTAATCATAAGAGAAGACCTCATTGGTTTTGCTCCTGAGGATACACCGATTTACCTCAACTATAAGACACATGCGGACAACGGTTCGATGTACAATACTCCGCCGTGCTTTGCAATCTATGTTGCCGGCGAAGTATTCAAATACCTCGAGAGCATCGGAGGACTTCCGGCAATTCACGAATACGATCTCAAGAAGGCAAATCTTCTTTACGATTATATTGACGGAAGCGGATTCTATAAGGCTCCGGTCAACAAAGAAGACCGCTCGCTCATGAACGTACCTTTTGTTATCGGAGATCCGGAAATAGAAAAGAAGTTCATCGCAGAAGCAAAGGAAAGAGGACTCTACAATCTCAAGGGTTATAAGACTGTCGGCGGAATGCGCGCAAGCATCTACAATGCAGTTCCGCTCGAGGGTGTAGAAGCTTTGGTTGAGTTCATGGAAGAATTCAGAAAGGCCAATCAGTAGGCGATATCCGAAAAGGGGAAGTAGGATGAGAGCAGGGGATAGAAGAAAAACAGAATCAAAGAGAAGCCTAGGGTACCGTCTTTTGGTGCTTGGGCTTCTCTTATGCGTTTTTGTGAGCATGAGCGGTATTTCCGTCTTTGCAGAGGGTGAAGAGGAGTATTACGAAGAAGAATCCTACGAAGAGTCTTACGAGGAAGAATCGTACGAAGAGGAGTCCTACGAGGAGGAGACCTGGGAGGAAGAATCGTACGAAGAGGAGTCTTACGAGGAAGAGTCCTACGAAGAAGAGACATGGGAAGAGGATGAGTACAGCGGCGAGTATTACGAGGAACCCGAAACAAAGGAAGAGGAAGACGAGCGAGAGGAAGATCTCGATAAGGATGGAAAACCAAAGCCTTATATAGATACGACAAAACCGCCAACGCTTTACTCTCGCAGTGCCGCTATATATTGCAGAAACACAGGAGAAATGGTGTTCACAAGAAACAGCGACAAGAGGATTTCTCCGTATTCAGTTACTCAGCTTTTGACTGCGCTTTTGGTTGTGCAGAGATTGCCTATGAGTCAGAAGGTTATAGTTTCTGCGGAAGCTGCGGCGCAAGGTGGAGCAACGATGGACCTCTACGAAGGAGAGGAACTTACGGTTGAGCAGCTCCTCTATGGGATGCTCGTGATGTCCGGAAACGATGCTGCCTATGCTTTGGGTGAAACCGTTTCAGGCGACATGGAAAGCTTTGTCAAGCTTATGAATGAGACGGCGGCAAATATGGGCTGCAGGAATACGCATTTTAGCAATTGCAACGGACTCTCCAACGATTTGACTGAGAATTATACGACGGCAAAGGATATGATGGACATCTGCAAAGTTGCCTTTGCGAACGAGACGGTAAATAAAATAGCGGGCACGATCAAATACGAAATGCCCGAGACTAATATAAGCGATAAGCGCGTGATGGAGTCGCAGAATAATCTTTTGACAACCGCGGTACAGGGTTTCGTTTCCGGAAAAGGTGGATCGTGGGACGAGAAGCATGCGTCGGTAGCAATGAACTATAAGAAAGATGGTTTGGATCTCATAATAGTTCTCTTTGACTCGAATGAAGAAAGACGTTGGACCGATTGCGAAAACCTCGTAAAATATGCAGCCGCAAACATTCAGGGCGTAACAGTATTTCCTGCCGGAGAGATAATCGGCAAGGTGCGCGTAAGGCATGGTGCGGAGACGAGGGTAGATGCGATTACGGTATCTGAATGTGTAACGTATTTACCAAAGGCGGCTTCGGAGCAACTTATACGATGCGAAGCGGTTATGAATGATGATGTTACAGCTCCGATCAGAGAAGGCGATGTTGTCGGAAAGTACCAGGTCTATGTTGCGAACGAACTCGTGGACGAGGTCAATCTCGTTGCGGCAAAGGGTATCAAAGAAGGATGGCTTCCGTCGTATGTCGGCATTTCGAACAAGGCCACTTTGATCGGCGCAGGCGTGCTGCTCCTGCTGCTTATAATAATAATTACGCGAATAGTTGTCGGTATAAGAAACAGACGCATTCGAAGATTGGAGCATAGAGCAAGGGTGAGAGCGATGGCAAGAAAGCAACTCGAAGAAGAACAGGAAGAGTTCAACAAGCATCGCGGAAAATTCTATAGATAATATGTTTGACATCAAAGAAAATCTAAAAAAACTCCCGGACCTTCCGGGAGTTTATATGCATAAAGACAGCCTTGGACAAGTGATTTATGTCGGGAAGGCTGTTTCTTTGCGCAATAGAGTCAGACAGTATTTTCAAAGCTATGGGAAGTCGACGCCAAAGCTCGCCGCACTCACATCTCAGATAGCGGAATTCGAATATATAACCTGCGGTTCCGAGATGGAAGCCCTTGTTCTTGAATGCAATCTCATCAAAAAGTATCAGCCCAAATATAATGTGCTGCTGCGCGATGACAAAACCTATCCATATATTCTCGTAACTACTTCAGAAAAATATCCGAGAGTTCTCAAGACGAGAATCATTAAGAAGGATGGCAATAGATATTTTGGTCCGTACAGCGACGTCGGCGCAGTAAACTTGATAGTGGACCAGCTCAACGAAATGTACGGGCTTAAGCGCTGCAGTGCGGAAGACTTTCCCGATGGCTTTAGACCTTGTCTCAACTATCATATCGAGCAGTGCCAAGGGATATGTCGGGGTGACGTGGACGAGGAGGCCTACGGTAAGAAAATAGATGGAATCATATCCTTCCTTGCGGGCAGGAACAAAGAGTTTACGCGCGAGTTAAAGGCGGAGATGGAAACCGCGTCGGCAGAAATGCGATTTGAGGATGCGGCGAGGGCCAGGGACCTTCTCCTTTCTGCAGAGGCGCTTTCGCAGGCGCAGCGCGTAACCATGGTCTCGGGTCGAGATATGGATGTTGTCATCCCCGTGAAGGATGAGGAGAACTCGTTTGTGGTTCTGTTCACCGTAAGAGACGGTAAGCTTGTAGGACGCGAGACCTTTGATGTTGCCTCGCTTGATGGAGACGAAGAGAAGCTTCTTACGGCAGAATTTCTTAAGCAGTATTATGAGAAATGGGCGGATGTACCGCACGACATACTCGTACCTGAACTCCCGGATGATGCCGAACTGATAGAGGAGTTTTTGGGACGCAATAAGCATAAGGTCAAAATTTCTGTTCCGAGAAAGGGCGAGCGCCTTGCTATAATGAAGCTTGCCAAGAAGGACGTAATTGAAATGCTGGGAACCATAAAGGATAGACAAAAATCCAGCAAAGAAAAGAGCGCCAACCTGAAGAAAGAGATGGATGGTGTTGTCAAATGCGCTTGCGAAGCGATGGGGCTTTCCGTTAAGGAGCAGAACAAATCATACCGTGTAGAATCATACGATATATCCAATACAAACGGCGTTGACTCTGTGGGGGCCATGGTGGTGTTTGAAGGTGCAAGCAAGATAAGAAAGGATTATAGACGTTTCAAAATCAAGACGGTTGAAGGACCCGATGATTATGCGAGTCTTCATGAGATGATTTACAGAAGGCTCGTTCGTGCCAATGAAGGAGACCCTGCGTTTAAGATTCTTCCCGACATAATATTTATGGACGGAGGAATTGGCCAGGTTACTTCATGCCTTAAGGCTATGGATGATGCGGGTGTCAAACTCCCTGTCGTAGGACTGGCAAAGGACGATAGCCACAGAACACGAGCGATAGTTTTTGCTGACGGCAAAGAACTGGATCTTAAGGAGCATCCGCTTCTCTTCAAATATGCCGGAACCATCCAGGAAGAAGTTCATAGGTTTGCAATCGAATACCACAGAAATCTTCGAGGAAAGCGTGCAATAACATCGGTTCTGGATGAAATACAGGGGATTGGGCCGGCCCGCAGAAATGCACTTTTGGCATATTTTGGCTCCGTTGATGCCATCAAAAATGCCGATGTCGAGGAACTCGCTCAAGTTAGCGGTATGAACCGCTCTGCGGCCGAACATATAGTGGCGTTTTTTAAGAAATAATGGTATAGTGTAAGTGTATTATTATTGATAATGGAGGAGATAAAATGGCTGAAAATAAACAGGTTCAGAATGAAGAAGATATCATAACTCTGGAGTTTGATGACGGAGTCGATCTGGAATGTGAGATTATGGGAATTTTTGACTATGACGGAAACGAGTACATCGCACTCATTCCGCTCGATGATTCAGATGACGTTTATATCTACGGATATCGCGAAGTAGGAGAGGATGCATTTGAGATACTGGATATTCTCGATGATGAACTCTTTGGAAAGGTTGTTGCCGAATTTGAGGCGATAATGGCTGAGAGCGAAGAATAAAAAAATAGAAGCAAATTTGGTTCACGCAACAATGCCTGAACCGAAAACAAATCGCATGAAACCGTGGGTAAATCTCGCGGTTTTTTCTCATTTGAGGGACTTTTTCGTCACACAAATAGTAGTATAATGCATATGCAAAGTAAATGAACAGATATTAATGAAAGGAGTAGTTCAATGAAAGGATTTGCAATGCTAAAAATCGGCGAGGTAGGTTGGATTGAGAAGGAACGTCCTACCTGTGGTCCAATGGACGCTATTTGCCGCCCACTGGCTATTGCTATCTGCACGTCGGACGTACATACTGTTTGGGAAGGTGCTGTTGGCGACCGCCACAACATGATCCTTGGACATGAAGGCTGCGCAGAGGTTGTTGAAGTTGGTGAATGCGTTAAGGATTTTAAGCCGGGCGATAAGGTTCTGGTTCCTGCAATTACACCGGATTGGAATTCACTCGAAGCACAGGGTGGATATTCAATGCACTCGGGCGGAATGCTCGCTGGCTGGAAGTTCTCCAACTTTAAAGATGGTCTCGATTCAGAATTCTTCCACGTAAACGACGCTGACGGAAACCTTGCACATCTGCCTGAGAATATCAACACGGTCGATGCTTGCATGCTATCCGATATGGTGCCTACTGGATTCCACGGCGTAGAACTTGCTGACGTTCAGTTCGGCGATGAAGTTCTCGTTATCGGAATCGGTCCTGTAGGACTTATGTCAGTAGCCGGAGCTCATATGAGAGGCGCATCCAGAATCCTCGCAGTAGGCACACGTCCTAAATGCGTAGAGGTTGCCAAGTTCTACGGCGCAGATGAATTCATCAGCTATAAGAACGGATCAATCGAGGAGCAGGTTCTCGATATGACAGGCGGCAAGGGTGTTGACAAGGTTATCATCGCTGGCGGTGACGTAGATACATTTGACTCCGCCGTAAAGGCTCTGAAGCCGGGCGGAAAGATCGGAAACGTAAACTATCTCGGAAGCGGCGACATGATTTCCATCCCAAGAGTTGAATGGGGTGTAGGTATGGGTCACAAGCAAATCGTTGGCGGACTTATGCCTGGCGGACGTCTCCGCATGGAGAAGCTCGGTGCTCTCGTAGCATCCGGAAAGCTTGATGTTAGCCCGCTCGCAACTCATGTATTTGAAGGTTGGGATTATATTCCTGAAGCTCTTCAGCTCATGAAGGATAAGCCGGCAGAACTCATTAAGCCGGTAGTTAAGCTCGACTAATCAATAATGAAAGTACTGATAGTCTCCGGTTTCCTAGGAGCCGGAAAAACAACATTCATCAAAGAACTCATAAGGAAGACCGCTGTTAATCCCGTGGTTCTTGAAAACGAATACGGGGATAACGATTTGGATAAGAGGGATCTTGCGGGCTCAGCCCCGGGAGAACTCAAAATCCTGGAGTTTATGGAGGGATGTGTCTGCTGTACCAAGAAAGACACATTTAGAAACTCTATACTTGCCGTATCCTCATCATTGGATCCAGAGTACTTAATTGTGGAACCGACGGGAGTAGGCAAACTCGGTAATATACTTGAGAACGTCCGCGCTGTCGTGTACGACAGAATTGAACTCCTCCCGCCTGTGGTTGTTCTCTGCCCTCAGAGTTTTAATGAATACGTTAATGACTATCCGGAGATTTACAGAAACCAAATTGAAAATGCCGGGATTGTCGTATTCTCAAAACATGAGAATGCCGATCCCGGCTTTCTCTCTTTGATCGAAGCGGAGATTCACAAGATTAGACCTGACCTTGAGATTCAGAGCGAACATTATTCCAATATGGATAAGGCGTGGTTTATGAATCTTTTGGAAGCGGAAGAAGAGACATCCAGAGAAATTGTAGCGGGTGAAGCGGAGGAGAACCCCTTGGATGAAGTTAGCCTCCGCGGAATGAGTTTTGATTCTCCGGGAGCATTGGTGTCATTTCTCCAGGCGATTCTTATGGGCCGCTTTGGAAATATAGTGAGAGCAAAGGGCATAGTCAGGGCAGGCGATGAACTCCTAAGATTTGATGTTGCCGACAGTACATATGCGATAAAAGAGGAAGATGTCGACTCAGCTGTAATCCAGGCTGTCTTCATTGGTCGCGACTTAAACGGCGAAGCGCTAAAAACTGCAGGTGGTGTAAAATCATCATCGAACATCGCAGCGCTCTTAAGCAAAAGACGATAAACGCGTATTGAATATTAAAAAGATAAAGATCAATGGCAATTATGCGTTGCCATTTTTTTATACTGTGATATAATTCCTTAGTTATGAAAATTGCAAATTTATTTACAGCAAACGATATGACGCAGGGTACTCCCTGGAAAACAATTGCCCGATTTGCATTCCCAATGCTTATCGGGAATTTTGCGCAGCAACTCTATAATACGGTTGATGCCGTAGTTGTTGGGCGAAGTCATTGGGGATATACGGCTTTGGCATCTGTTGGAACGGCACTTCCGATTCTAAACCTCTTGCTTGCACTCTTTATAGGCATCGCAACAGGCGCGGGAATCCTCGTAGCGCAGTATTACGGAGCAAAGGACAGAGAACGCCTTGAGAAGACGATTGGCTCGTGCATATTCCTTTGCTTTGTGGCAACGGTTGTGATAATGACGGTTGGTCCGCTTCTTACGGGACCGATGCTTCGTGCGGTAAATACGCTTCCGGAACTCTATGAGGCAAGCCATAACTACTTAAGCGTTTTCTTTATCGGCATAGCGGGATTCATGTTCTATAATATTTTTGCCGGAATTATGAGAGGACTCGGTGACTCGTTCTCGGCGCTTTTATTCTTGATTATCTGCGCGACATTAAACGTAATCGGAGATCTTCTTTTGGTCGAGAAGCTTGGCGTTATGGGTGTCGCAATCGCTACGGTGGCATCTCAAATCATCTCCGCAATTCTCTGCTTTCTTAAACTCAGAAGAATGAAAGATGTATTCACACTTAAACTTGAATACATAAAACCGCAAAAGGAATTCATAAGAAATATCATAAGACTCGGAGTTCCATCGGGTATAACCCAGGCAATCATGAGTGCGAGCATGATGTTCGTTCAGGCTCTCATCAACAGCTTTGGCGATGCTATGTTTGTGGCTGCAAATATAATGGTAATGAGGGTTGACGGATATGCTATGCTGCCGAACTTCAGTTTTGGTCAGGCTATGGGTACATTCGCCGGACAGAATGTCGGTGCAGGAAGATTGGATAGACTAAAGACAGGAACGAGGCAGGGTACAGCGATGACGGTTATAACGTCATTGATACTGGTACCGCTGATAATACTTGCGGGACCGTACCTCATGGATTTATTTGCACCTGGAAATACGGAACTTATAAATCTTGCGATGGGGATGCTCTACATCCTTGCCTTTGGATATATAGCGGTAGGTGTGACGCAGTCGCTTCAGGGAGTTATCCGTGGAGCGGGCGATACCATGACACCGATGTGGATAACGATTCTGAACACGGTATTCTTGCGCATTCCGCTAGCCTACGGTTTGGTTGCGCTTGCAAAGCATCTCGGTGCAAATGTGATTATGCAGGAGAGAATGATTTTTGTTTCGCTCCTAGTTATTTGGGTGAATGGTGCAATTGTGTCCACCATCGTCTATTTTAAAGGCCGCTGGCGTAAGAAGATTCAAGACGCACCACAACTTCAATCTCGGCGCCTTCCATAGTGAATTCAACTGAGGTATCGCCGAGCGGGTTTCCGTTTTCATCGGTGACTTTGATAAACAGTTGCTTTGGCATTTCGGAATGGTTTTCTTCGGAGAAATCCAAGAAGACTATTCCTTTTTCTTTTGATGTAAGTTCGTTCTCCGCATCCGAACTCAGTCCGTAAAGCATACCTCTGATGCTTTTAATGGCGTGTGAAATCGGGCAGTCGTCAATCTGTTCGGGGTTAACGATGCTCATGACGAGAGGCTGGTAATTCTCGCGATGATCTTCGGGGGAGAGCCCATACCATTTCTTGAAATACTTTTCGTAATAAGCCGTGGTGGAGAATCCTACGTCCTTGGCTATCCTGGAAATCTTTTTATTGGTATCAAGAAGGGGGATTTCCGAACGTTCGACTCTTGCAAAGCAGAGAAAGTCTCTGAAACTCATCCCTGTATATTTTCTGATCAGATGCGAGAGATGGAAGGTTGAGAGGTGCTCCATCTCGGCAATATTCTCAAGACTGATTTTGTTTGGGTAGTTCTCGTAAATATAACTTATGATACGCGAAAGCCGCTCTATCGTGAGCGGGTTTTCCTCTCTTACCGAAACGGGGATTTGGTTTTCGATGACAAAGACGTTAAAATTCTGATTGAGATATTTAATCAAATCCACCGTGCCGCTTATGCATTCGCTCTTATAGTTGGGACCTTTACGCATATATTGGAGAAGAATTTTGAGGACGAGCTTTCTGAGATCGTCCTGCTTGGAGTCGGTGGCGCGTATGGCATTTGTTCTATATGCGCTCTTTCTGAGGTCGGGAAAGTATTTCTCAAAGAACTCATTGCTTATCTGAATTACAGCTACTATGTTTTCGCTTTCCGTTTCGGATAGGGAATGAATCTCGTTTCCGTTGTTGGTAAAGATATCGCCCTCGGAGAGTATGAACTTTCCGTAGCTGTTTGTTAGGTTGATTTTGCCGGAAAGAACAAAGATAAACTCGATATCGCTGTGATAATGCAGCGGAATATTCTTTATCCTGGCAATCCTGATGTTTACCGGAAAATCCACCGGATAGTTTATGTTCTGAAGAAGCATGGTCGTCCTCCTAAATATGCTGATTGTTATAATATCGGCCCATCGTGATGGCAGTATCTCAGCAAGATAATTATATTATTTAGCAACTTAATTATTGCACGAAATCCCCAAAAAATCTATACTTAATTATTGAAAACAACGCATTTATAGGCTGCCAAAGGCAGATTTTTATAAGGAGGATAAGATGCTTACACCCAGAGTCGCCAAAATGAGAGAAAAAGTTATTTCGACTCGTCCCAGCATTACGGCAGAAAGGCTGGTTCTTGCAACCGAAGCATATCAGAAATTTGCGGGAGAAGCGGTTCCGATTTTCCGCGCCAAGGTAACAAATTACGTCATGGAAAATATGACTACGCTCATTCTCGATGACGAGCTTATTGTTGGTACCGCAACGAATAAGTTCAAGGGTGCGAGCCTCTTCCCGGAGTTTCAGTCGAGCACCAAATTCTATCTCGAAGAGCTCGACGAGTTCCCCGTGAGAACAAAGGATCCATACGACATATCTCCTGCGGACAGAGAGCTCATCCTGAAGACTCTTCCTTATTGGGAAGGTAAGGCGATGCAGGATATAGCAAAGCCCTCGCTTCCGCCGCATACGGTAGAGTGCATGAACGACGATATCATTACCGTGGGTCTTACCAACGGAGTTTCGGGCGAAACAACATGTGATCACGAAAAACTCCTTACCATCGGTCTCAAGGGCTATATGGAAGAATGTCAGGAGAATATCAACAAGACCATGCCAAAATGCCAGCTCGACGAAGAGAAGATTAACTTCTGGCAGGCTTGTATCATTCAGTCGCAGGGACTTATTACCTATGCTCATAGAATGGCGGATGAGGCTGAGCGCCAGGCTGCCGAGTGCAAGAGCAAAAAGCGTAAGAAGGAACTTCTTCAGATTGCCGAGAACTGCCGCGTAGTTCCGGAGAATCCGCCAAAGACATTCCAGCAGGCACTCCAGATGGTTTGGTTTGCTCACGTATATTTCCACATCGAGGTTTGCACCACTGCTAACGGCTTTGGTCGCTTTGACCAGTATATGTGGCCTTATTACAAGAAGGACGTAATCGACGAAAAGAATATCACTGAAGAAGAGGCTCTAGAGATGCTCGAATGCCTATATCTTAAGGCTTGCGAAGTATTTGAGGTTAGAGATCGTTGGTATGCGACATCGTTTGCGGGATATCCGATGTGGGAGATTCTCGTTGTCGGCGGACAGACACCTGACGGGAAAGATGCGACCAATGAACTTTCGTATGTATGTCTCGAAGCTGCGAATCAGCTCAAGACAACTCAGCCAGTAATGGCGGTAAGAGTTTGGGAAGAGACGCCCGAAGCTCTTATCAGAAAAGGTTGCGAGATGATTCAGGACGGACAGGCGAATCCGGGATTCTTTAATGACAACGCCGCGATGAAGATGGCGCTCGGCAAAGGCTGCACAATAGAAGAAGCCAGAGATTGGACAATCGTTGGATGCATTCAGCCGGGTCCGGGAGGTGGAGCGACGGACGGATCGCCGGATGCCGGCTATGTAAATATGGGCAAGATGCTGGGCTTTGTACTGCATAACGGAATCGATCCGGATACAGGAAAGAAGATGGGACTCGAGACGGGTGACCCGAGAGAGTTCAAGAATATAGAAGAATTCAAGGATGCTCTCAAGAAGCAGATTCTTCACCATTACAGAATGGTCTGCGACGGATACAATATCATGCAGAGCATGCATCAGACGAGATATCCGGTTATATTTGCAGGAATGCTCACAAAGGGCTGCGTTGAGAGCGGACGCTCGGTTCAGCACGGCGGTGCCAAATATACGACGGCGGGACTTTATATAACGGGTGCTGCAAATCTTGCGGACTCGATTGCCGCTATTGAGAAATGTGTGTTTGAAGATAGAGATATCACGATGGACGAGCTCATTAATGCGCTCGACAAGAACTTTGAGGGCGAAGAGAGAATGCGTCAGCTGCTTCTCAACAAGCCACCAAAGTTCGGAAACGACGACGAGTATGTTGACGGAATCTATCGTGAGATGATGCAGTTCATCGCGGAGAACGTTCAGGAATGGCCCGATGCGAGAGGCGGAAAGTATTCCTTCAACGTTCACTCTCAGACTGTAAACGTATCGCATGGTCTTGTTACGGGTGCGACTCCGGACGGAAGACTTGCGGGCGATCCTTTCTGCGACAATGCATCTCCGATGATGGGTCGTGACGTGAGCGGTCCGACGGCGACAGTAAAATCCGTTGCCTCCATGGGACAGGAAAACTTCCACGACGGTGCGCTCTTCAATCTCAGATTCGATCCAAAGGGCGTAGCGGGAGAGAAGGGTCTTGCGAGTATCGAAGGAGTAATCAAGACTTATTTCAAGCACGGCGGGGAGCATATTCAGATCAACGTTGTGGATGACAAAACGCTCAAGGCTGCGCAGAAGAATCCTGAAAAGTATCGCGGACTCATGGTAAGAGTTGCGGGATATATGGCGTATTTCACGGAACTCGACAAGTCTGCACAGGATACGATTATTTACAGAACAACTCATTTCAAAGAAGCCGATATGGCATAAGTGATATCAAAGGGGAGAAGCGGATTATTTCGACTAAGGAGATGGAATGTCAGAAAAAATGACTGCGCTGGTTGGCGGAATACAGAAATTCTCCACCGAGGACGGCCCGGGTATCAGAACGACAGTATTTCTGAAGGGCTGTCCGCTTCACTGTGCTTGGTGCCATAATCCTGAACTCATAAATTTTGAGCAGGAGCTTATTCAAATGCCAAACAATTGCATCAAATGTGGATATTGCATAAGCAAATGTCCGCAGGATGCAATTTTTTTTGATGAAGAGAATAAGATTGCAATCGACAGAAGTAAATGCGATCGCTGTATGATATGCGTTAATGCATGCACTGCAAATGCGCTGAGAACAGTAGCGACTGAGATGACGGCAGAGGAGATCATAAAGAAGGTCGAGCAGGATAAAGAGTTCTATGAGCACACCGGAGGTGGTATGACCATAAGCGGTGGTGAAATGCTCGCACATCCGGACTTTGTTCGTCAGCTTATAGAACTTGCGGGAGAGAAGGGGATAAACGTATGCCTGGATACGTCAGGGCACGGAGATGGAAACGTGCTCGCGGAGCTTGCGGCATATCCGAATGTTACGGACATCCTCTACGATATGAAGGCTATAGATTCCGCTGTTCACAAATCATATACGGGTGTCGACAACGAACTGATTCTTTCAAACCTCGAGAAGCTGGCAAAGGACGAAAAACTTGCGCCCAAGATTCTCATGCGCATGCCCCTCATTAACGGAATTAACGACGGAGATGCTATAATAAAGAGGACGGCTGAGTTTTATAAGGAACTCGGTGTAAAGAGGGTTACGCTTCTTCCGTACCATATACTCGGCATTTCAAAGAAGCGTCATATAGGCGGAACGCCGCTCGAGTTTAAGGCACCGCCCGACGAGAGAATTGACAATATCAAAAAGACGATAGAGAAAGTATCCGGAGCTTCAGTGGAAGTGATGGGAAGAGTTTAATTGCAGGAGGTTTAGATGAAGAGCATAAGTGAACGCGTGGATGTACTGCGTGATGAGGCAAGACAAATAGCGCACGAGATTCATGAACATCCGGAACTCGGAAACGAAGAGTTTCATTCCGTTGAGCTGCTGACAGAATTCATTATGAAGCACGGCTTTAGCGTGGCGACGGGTCAATGCGATATGCCGACAGCGTTTATAGGAACATATAAGGGTGATAAGCCCGGACCTGTCATAGGCTTTCTCGCAGAGTACGATGCTCTTCGCGGAATGGGGCACGCCTGCGGACATAATATGATCGGAACTCTCGCGTGTGTGGCTGCGATTGCACTGAAAGATGCCGTTGACGAATACGGTGGAGAGATAAGAGTAATAGGAGCGCCAGCGGAAGAGACCATGGGCGGAAAATGCGCTTTGGCGGAAGCCGGTTATTATGACGATCTCGCGGTTGCAATCATGGGACATCCGGCGAGCGTTCATGCGGCTAGCAGCAATATGATGGCAATCGACTCTCAGAAGTTCGAGTTCTTTGGCAAGGCCGCGCATGCCGCTGCGAGTCCCGATAAAGGAATAAACGCGTTAAATGCTGTGCTCTTTACATTCAGAAGCATAGATGCGCTCAGACAGCATACCGTAGATTCCGCACGTGTTCACGGGATAATAAGAGATGGCGGACAGGCTGCGAATATAGTTCCGGATTATGCGAGCTGTGAATTCTATATAAGGGCCGAGGACTCCAAATACTGTCTCGAGTTCAGCGATCGCGTCAAGAATTGCGCGAGAGCCGCTGCGCTTGCGACCGGTGCGGAACTCAAGATAACAAATTTCGAAGGTTTCTACGATAACCTTGCAACCAACGAGACTCTTTCAAAGAGAAATATCGAGCACACTTATGAATTTGGTGTGACTCAGGAGATAACAAAGAGGGAGCATACAGGCTCGTCCGATATTGGTAATGTAAGTTATAGATGTCCTTGCATACATCAGTGGTTTGATGTAGTGGGTGATCCCAATGTTCCACTTCATACCGAGGAACTTTGTGCCGGTGCGGATTCTGATTACGGATATGAGCAGATGTTTATAGTTGCTAAGGCATTTGTTGCGACTGCGGAAGATGTCCTTACCCAGCCGGAATTCCTTGCTGAGATAAGGGCGGAGTTCGACAGGCTTGAACGTTAACTGATGCGCAGGAATTTTTATATGTAAGTCATGTAGATAAATTGTTTTACGATTGTGAGAGGTGAAAAAATGAAACTTGTTGTAATAGGCGGAGTGACGGGCGGTGCATCGACTGCCGCAAGAGTAAGAAGGCTTGATCCCAATGCGGAAATTGTTCTTTTTGAGAGAGGAAGGGATGTATCGTTCTCCAACTGTGCGCTTCCATATAGATTGTCGGATGTCGTCAAGAGCAGCGACTCGCTCATTCTTATGGATCCTGTCGATTTCAAAGAGCGCCATAACATAGAGGTTAAAACCAGACATGAGGTCACCAAGATAGACAGAAAGAATAAAACTGTTAGCGTAAAGAATCTGAATACGGGAAAAGAAAGAAAAGTAAAATACGATAAACTGATGCTCGCTCCGGGTGCATCCCCGATTCTTCCAAAGAGCATCAAGGGAATCGATTCACCCCACGTATTTACTGTAAGGAACGTAGAGGACATCGAGAGACTTAAAGCATATATCGACATGGAAGGAATCAGCGATGTAGCCATAGTCGGCGGCGGCTTTATCGGTATAGAGGTTGCCGAGAATATCGCTGAGGCTGGAAAGAAGGTAAGGCTCATAGAAGGCATGCCGCAGATTCTTGCGCCCTTTGATGATGATATGGTGCAGATGCTCCATAAGGAACTCTTGGATAATGGCGTAGAACTCTATCTCTCGCATACGGTAAAGGAAATCGCAAAGGCTCATGTCGTTGCTGAGAATGACGGAAAGAAAGTCAAGGTTCCCGCGCAGGCAGTTGTAATGGCTGTTGGCGTTATGCCGGAGACAAAACTTGCGCGAGATGCCGGTCTTGAAATAGGTGAGACCGGATGCATCAAAGTGAATCACAATTATCAGACCTCGGATCCTGACATCTATGCCGTCGGTGATGCTGTAGAAATATATAATGCACTCGCGCATAAGCCCGGTAAGCTCGCGCTCGCAGGACCTGCGCAGCGTCAGGCACGCCAAGCCGCAGATCATATGTATGGAATACATAATGACAATAAGGGTTATATAGGATCATCGTGTCTAAAGGTGTTTTCAATGAACGCAGCATCGACGGGGCTTAATGAAAGAGCCGCTGCCGCCGCAGGATATAATTATGATTCTGTTCTTCTATATCCAAACGACCACGTGGGGGTTATTCCGGGAAGCAATTATGTCGCTTTTAAGCTCGTATTTGAAGTTCCGAGCGGAAAGATCCTAGGTGCGCAATCGATAAGCCGAGGCGAGGCAGTAAAGCGAGCAGATGTAATCGCAACCATGATTACTATGGGCGGAACGCTTGAGGATCTCAAGGAGCTCGAACTCTGCTATTCGCCGATCTATGGTACGGCAAAGGATATAGTTAATATGGCAGCTCTCGTAGGTCTAAATATTCTATATGAGAGCTTCAAGCAGGTTCACGTAAGCGAAGTAAGAGGCCTGGTAGAAAAGAAGGCATTTATTCTGGATGTAAGAGAGCCGGGTGAATATAAGGCGGGACACATCAAAAGTTCCGTTAACATTCCGCTTTCGCAGCTTTGGGAGCGCATGAAGGAGATTCCCAAGAACAAGACCATATACATTCATTGCAGGTCGGGACAGAGAAGCTATTATGCTCTTAAATATCTTGCGGGTCACGGCTATAAGGACCTCTACAATGTGAGCGGAGGATTTCTCGGCATAAGCTATTATGAATACTTCCGCGATCAGACAGAAGGAAGAAAGCCGATATTGGATAAGTATAATTTCAGATAAGAGGTTTTGGAGGCTGCTATGAACAAGATGACTGAAGAAAAAGCAAAGGAATTAATGAGCGTCGGCTATCACTGTTCGCAGGTGCTCGCTTATCATATCGCGGATAAGCTCGGTCTCGATAAGGATGAATGGCTAAAGATTACATCGGGACTCGGCGGTGGCTGCAATCACGGAGATACATGCGGTGCAATAACGGGAGCCATTATTGGACTCGGTGCCGCTTACGGATATAGCGAAGAAAATCCCGGAGAGAAAGATGACATCATCAAAGGAAAAGCGAGGAGGCTCCAGGAACTGTTTATAGAAAAGCACGGTTCGGTTCTCTGCAGAGATCTGCTCGACGGATATGACAATGCGGATCCGAATAGAGTAAGCAAAGACGATACCTGGGCTAACTGTGGCAAATACTGCGAAGATGCCGCGGCTATATTCGACGAATTGCTCGACTAGAATTCGAATGAAAATAATCGTTTAAAAGATATTCGGTTTTAATTTATGGGAGGTTTACGGATGAGCGAGCGTAAGGTTTGTGTAATAACGGGTGCCACCGGTGGAATAGGCGCCGCAATGGTTAAGAAATTCTATGATAACGGCTTTGATGTTGTTATGTTGGACATCAAAGAAGAAGTTCTCGCAGGACTTGCCGAAAGAGAAGGATATGAAAAGGAGCGCGTAAGCTGGTACGAAATTGATGTTTCCAGCGAAGAAAGCGTCAAGGAAACAATAGAAAACATAAAAGAAAGCAAGGGCAGAATCGATGCGCTTGTAAATGCCGCGGGAATACTTGGTACGTACAATACGACCGCGGAATATGGCTTTGATAATTTCAAAAAGATTTATTCAATCAACGTATTTGGACCATTCCTAACTATGATGTATACGCTACCGATTATGAAGGAGCAGGGGAGTGGTGCAATCGTCAACTTTGCTTCAGTATCGGGAATGACGGGCTATACATATGAAATCGGTTACGGCTCCAGTAAATGGGCGGTAATAGGAATGACCAAGAACGTGGCCAACGAATACGGCGAGTTTGGAATACGTGCAAACTCCGTAGCGCCGGGCTGGGTTAATACCGGTATGTTCAAGAAGTCACTCGAGGACTATGCTGCGCAGTTCGGCAAGGGAGAGGTTACGCTTGGGCCTATGGGAAGACCCGCAGAACCACAGGAAATCGCCAATGTGGTTTACTTCCTTTGCACTGACGAAGCTTCATATATAAACGGCTCCAATATCCTGGTAGACGGTGGAATGATGCTCGGATAAATGCTATAATCTATATGAAATACATATGATTGGAGAAGCGTTTTGAAGCAAAAAGAAGTTAAACAGATTGATAGAGTTCTTATTCACAGAATAACCGATGAGAATATCGTCTCAGCGCCGGTTTTAAAGAGCATGCGTCAGTTTGAAGAGAATTCAAAACTCTGGAAGGGCGCGTTCTTTACATTTCTTGTTGCACTGGCTGCGAGGTTTTTGATAGGTCTTTTGTTTGGAGAGAGTTTCGCGGGAGGTTTTGAGAATTCTCGACTTGCTCTCTTTCTTGCGATGGTGGCGATAGTCTGCTTTATCGCATTTGCCGCGTTATTCATCAGAGAGAAGACGTTCCTAAAGAATAAATGTGCATGCCCGAACTGCAAGGAAGGCTTTGCATATTATCTTTACAGCTCAAACGGAGACGGACAGTGTGGCAGAAAATATTTCCTGGACGATTGCAATACAGTGGGAATAAAGCAGGGAATGGTCACTTGGAGTCCGTTTGTGCTCCCAAAGAACTGTCCAAACTGTGAAGAAAAGATTTGGAAAGAATAAGAAAGGAGTAATGCATATGGAAAAAGCTTTGATTGAAAGAGTAGAAAAGACGGTTGAAGCTCTGAAGCCTGAGTTAAAGGAACTCACGCTGAATATTCACAGCAATCCCGAACTTGGTAATCAGGAACATAAGGCCTATGCTTGGCAACTGGAACTTCTCAAGAAATATGGCTTTGACATCACCGAGCATTACTGTGATATAGAGACTGCATATAAGGCTGTCTATAAGGGGGCAAAGCCGGGACCAAAGATCGCTATGCTCGCTGAATACGACGCTCTTCCAAAACTCGGACACGGATGCGGACATAATTTGATCTGCATGATGTCCGTGGGTTCAGGAATTGCGATGAGGGAATATGTCGATGAATTCGGTGGCGAGATTTATGTAATAGGTACGCCGGCCGAAGAGACAGAAGGTGCCAAGGTCGCAATGTCTAACGCCGGAGCGTTTGATGAAATGGATGTAGTTATGATGGCACATCCGGCATATGAAGATGCGAGTTCTTGGAATACAATGGCTATGATCTGCAGAAGCTATGAGTTCTTTGGAAGAAACGCACACGCTGCGTCAGCGCCGGAAGAGGGACTCAATGCTCTGGATGCTATGATTAACTTCTTCAACCTTATAAATGCTATGAGACAGCAGACAAAGGACGGAACGAGAATCCACGGAGTTATCTCGCACGGTGGAGAAGCTCCGAATATAATTCCAGACTATACGAGAGCGCTCTTCTATATCAGATCGCCTAAATGGGCACAGCTTGAAGAACTTGAAAAGAGGGTAGAGGCTTGTGCTGCCGGAGCTGCTATGGCAACCGGAACCACATATAAATGGAACTACGAAGAAGTTGACTTCATGGATACCAACAGCAATATGTATCTAAACAGACTTGCTTGCGATACCATGGAAGAACTGGGTGTTCCTATGACATGGATGGGAGCCGAGACGTCGATGGGATCTTCGGACCTCGGAAACGTAAGCTATAGATGTCCGTCGATTCAGATCACAAATTCGCTCGGCGTTCATCCGAGTGGAAAGAAATACGTTGCTCATACGACGGAGTTCGCGGAACTCGCTTGCACGGATTGGGCGATAGAGCATGCATTCAAATTCATCGAAGGCTTCGTCCTCACGGCTTGCAAGCTCATGACTGAGCCGGAACACATCGCGGCCATCAAAGAGGAGTTCAGTAATATGAAATAACCCGCGTTACCGTGGGTGTGTGTTCGAGCTTAGCGTCGAAGGAATAGCAATTACACGAAAACGAGAAAGAAGGACCTTTGTGAAGTTGGCAGCGGGTAGAATACCTTCGCGCAACTTCCAAAGGTCTTTTCGAGTTTTCGTATGTAATTGCATGACTGAGGTAAGCAAGTGAGAACATACAGCCGCGGTAATTATTTCATAAGCAGTCTCCTGATGAGGTTTGCGATGAGGTCGTAGCGCTTTTCAACCGTATCGAGAAGGAAGTACTCGTTCTCGTTGTGGAGATTGTCGCCGTGCGGACCGCATGCATCGATTATCGGCGTTCCGCCTCCCGAAACAAAGCTTGCGTCCGACGCACCGCCTGAACTCTCGAAATCGAATTCGTAATCCATCTTTGCGGCTTCTTCCTTTAGAATCTCAACCATCATCTTTGTTTCATCCGTGAATCTCATAGGCGGCATATCGCTGTATTTGATATATTCGCTCTTTATTCTCTCGTCAAACGGATTGGCTACAAGCTCATTAAACGCGGCTTCCACAACTTCTGCCTGGCTATAGTCCATGATTCTTACGTCTATCTTCATATGCGTATGCTCAGGAACTACGTTTGAAGCTGTTCCGCCGTTTATTACGCCGACATTGACGGTGAGCCCGGGGAGGCTCTTATGAAGCTTACTGCAGCAGTCGATCCATCGGCCTGCTTCTCTTATAGAACTTGCGCCTTTGTCAGGGTAACTTCCCGCATGCGATGCTACTCCGTGGATATCAACCCAGTATTCGAGCGAACCTTTTCTTTCGTGAACAAAATTGCCGGTTATTCTTCCGGGCTCCATATCGAGAGCGTATTTCGCGTTCTTTGCAAGCTCTAGTAGGAGTTCTCCGCTGTAAGGCGATCCGAGTTCTTCGTCGCCGTTGTTTACTATCGCAAAGCATTTGTCCGGAAACTCGTTCCTCAGTTCCCTTATTAGGTGGAGTGCCATTAAGTCTCCGGCCTTCATATCGGCTGCACCGGGACCTTTGACATAGTTTCCGTCGATGGAGAAGGGTCTTTCGGCCACTGTTCCGGCCGGGAAGACGGTATCGATATGTCCGATGAACATGATGTCCCAGGGCTTATCTTTACCATCCAATTCTTTCATATCGTGAGTAGTTGCGACGAGGTGAGGGTGACCTTCCGTTTCCAGCTGTCTCCTTGTGACAAAGAGACCGTCATTCTTATACATCTCCTCGAGCGCATCGGCCATCTTATTAAGACCTTCCACATCGTAGCTTCCGCTATCGATATTGACCAATACTTCGAGCTCCTCGAGATACTTTTTAAGATCGATTCCCATAACGCTTCCTTTCTTATTAAACAGTGGATTTTAATTTACTTTAGTAAGCTGATTCGGTGCTTGTCGATTATTATTTATTGCCTTGGTATGGAATGAATTTTCCGAGCCTGTCGTCAATGATTATTCCGTTGTCTAGGGCAAGTTTTCCTCCGTTATATACACGAACAATTCCCGCGGGTGCTTCCAAATGCGAGAAATCGGCTTTGTCGATTATGGTATTCGGGTTGAATACTGTTAAGTCCGCATCGCATCCCTCGAGGATTCGCCCTTTGTTTTTTAAGTTCATGCGCTCCGCCGGCTCAAGCGTAATTTTGCGCAATGCGTCGATAAGTGGCAGGGCGTTTTCTTCTCTTACATACTTTCCGAGGACTCTCGGGAAGGTTCCCGCAATTCTCGGGTGGCCGTGTCCCGATGCCATGATTCCGTCGGATGCCACCATACCGTTGGGATTGACAATGGCTTCTCTTATTTCGTCCTCCCTCATAACAAAGGCGACGGCGAGCATCGTAGGATGATTCTCCCTTGCGTCGTGGAAGATCTTCTCGTCACAGAAGACATTTTTATATGGATCCGCCGTGAGCATTATCTTGTCGTAGTCGACGCCCCAGGTCTCGAGACATCCGTCCTCGAATACGGCGGAGCCTATATATGTTGAGAAGGCATCGTATGGATAGGTATCGTAGTTCAAAGTCTCGTCGACGTCCATCGCTTTGTTTATATGTTCCAGGCATTCTGTCATTGCGCCATAGGCGGAGCAACTTGAAAGATGAGAAATCTGGAATTTTGGCTTGATGGCTGCCGAGAACCTTATCATTTCGTCAACGTTATCTATATTCTCGTGGCATTCGTCCCTGTAGTGGGCGCTAACTATATAGTTCGGGTCTTCGAGTCTGCTTACCGCAAATAGCATCTCGTCAAATGTCATCGCCGGGTCGTATTCGATTCCAAATGATATTCCGCACGCGCCTTGCTCGATTTCATTCATGAGCTTATCTCTAAGGATTACGCGCTGACCGGTGGAGGAGGGGGCATGACGACCGATCCCCATTTCTGTTCTGAAGAAATTGTATCCGGACTGAATCATATAGTTTACGGGTGCGCCGCCGAGTTCGTCCAGAACTCCTTTGAAAACATCAAGAGGCTGCCTTTGGGTTCCGCAGTTTCCTCCGACAGCTGTGGTGACGCCCATCTCGAGCATGCACTTGGAGGCATAGAACTTCTTGCCTTCCGTGAGGAAGCGCTCCTCGTGCATATGGATGTCTATAAATCCGGGGGAGACGATTAAGCCTTCCGCATCAAACAAAGAAGCTGCTTCGGGTTCGCTTTCTCCGATGTAATCGATTTTTCCGTCCTTTATTCCTATATTTGCTTTCTTTAGTGAAGCGCCTGAATTGGCCTTACCCGTCTGATAATTTCCAAAGTCGGGATAAAGAGCATTGACTATAAGAAGATCCAACATAAAAACCTCCTATAAAAAGAACACTACTTTCTACATTATATTATGTATTATACCACAGAATAATGCCTAGAAAGGTGTATATACTATTGCATTGTCATGTGTATTGTGGCAAAATGTCTCTGTAAACTTTAGCTCGGTTTGTAGGAGGGTGAAATGGGGGCACTTGCTTCATGTGATTTTCCGCTTTTGAATAAGTGGAAGGATGTAGTGGACGCAAACAAGGTACTTGGATTTATTGATGCGGTTCTATGTGCGTTTGCGCAGATTATCTTCTCGGACAATTCGTTTTCGGGACTCGTACTTCTCATAGCCAGTTTCTTGGTGTCGCCTCAGGTAGGCATAGCTGGACTCTGGTCGGCGATAGTATCGGTTGCCTTTTGCAAGATAGTTGAGGCGCCTCCCGTTGTTACCAGGATGGGGGTTCATTCGTTCTGCTCGACTCTTTCCGGAATCATTATGGGCGGACTTGTATTTGTAGATGGAATAGATGTGAGATTCTTTATATTCTTTACGCTCTCGTCGATTTTCTGCACGATTACCGTTCTTGCATGCAGTCATATCTTTTCAACATGGAATGCATCTGCGCTGGGACTTCCGTTTGGATTTACGACTCTCGTGTTTATGGGCGCTGCTCAGAATATGGGATTTGTTTCTCAGTCGGAAACAATAGTCGCGCATGCCGCGTCCAATTTATCTCCTCAGGATATTCTTCCGTGGGGAAGCGGAGAAATAATTCAGGCGATATATTCCGGCATCAGCGAACTTCTCGGAGGAACCGAATGGATCATAGCGGCGCTTATCGGAGTTGCGCTTTTGATGTCATCAAGGATAGATTTTATATCTGCTATACTCGGTGCTGCGATTGGAGCATTGACCGCGATGTTTTTCGGTGTACCCAATATACCTGTGCTGATCGGTCTCTATGGATATAACGGAATGCTTCTCATGTTCGTTCTTAACGGCAGGGCATTTAAGATTACTCCGAAGTCATATATACTCAATCTGATTCTTGCGGGCATGACTTCTATACTCGCTGCGTGGATGTCCGTAAGCTTTGGTTTGGTAGGTGCTGTATGCACTGCGTTTCCGTTCTCGATCATATGCTGCCTGATGATGATTGCAGCGCCGAATATGGACCTCGAATACAGGCCTGCAATCTACTGGGGTGTGCCCGAAACAGTAGGTAAAATCAAGGCCAAGGCAGAGGCTGAGAACAACGCTTAATGGGTTTATCAAAAAACAAAAAGTGTAAAACGAAAATCAAAAAGTAAAAAGAAAAGCGTAGACAAAAATCGAAAAGCAAAAAACGAAAAGCAAAAATCGAAAACAAAAAACAAAAAGTGAAAATGCAAATTGCGTTTGCGAATCGAAAACAAAAACCAAAATAAAAAAACAAAACCGAAAAGCAAAAAACGAAGTGCAAAAAACGTTTTAAAAAAATGCAAGAAAACTCTTGAAATTTGAAACACGCGTGGTATTATTAATTCGTAAGTTATTATAAGTATACTTATATAACTGTAAAAAGTTTTTTGAGAAGGGGTAAAGAAAACTCCGCAATCGTAAAGGAAGGCGAAAAAATGGCAACAGCAAAGAAACCAGCAGCAAAGAAACCAGCTGCAAAGAAACCGGCTGCTAAGAAGGCAGTAGCTAAGAAGGCTCCAGCTAAGAAGGCAGCAGCTAAGAAGACAACAGCTAAGAAGGCAGTTGCAAAGAAAGCTCCGGCTAAGAAGGCAGCAGCTAAGAAGACAACAGCTAAGAAGGCAGTTGCAAAGAAAGCTCCGGCTAAGAAGGCAGTAGCTAAGAAGGCTCCAGCTAAGAAGGCAGTAGCTAAGAAGGCTCCAGCTAAGAAGGCAGCAGCTAAGAAGACAGTTAAGAAGGCAGTAGCTAAGAAGGCTCCAGCAAAGAAGACTGTTAAGAAGGCAGTAGCGAAGAAAGCTCCAGCAAAGAAGGCTCCAGCAAAGAAGACTGTTAAGAAGGCAGTAGCTAAGAAGCCGGCTAAGAAAGCTCCAGCTAAGAAGAAATAAGTCTTAAATAAAAAATTAATATCGGAGCCATAAGGAGAAACACCGAAATGAAAAAGAAATTAATCGTTATGGTTTTGGCAGTGGTGATGGTGATTACACTTTGTGCATGCAAGGGTAATACGCCGAAGGAACCTACGGATCCCACCACTAATCCTGATGGATCCGGTGAACCTACCTACGGTGGCGAACTGATCGTGGGTATTCAAACTGATTTGGAAGCAAGTCTTGACCCACACGTATCATCGTCGTCGGCAGGAACTAGGGAAATCCTATTCAATGTATTCGAAGGGCTTGTTAAGCCTGACTCGGATGGAAATCTCATCCCCGCTATAGCCGAGAGTTACGTTGTGAACGATCAAGCGGACGAATATACCTTTACACTTCGTGAAGGTGTCCTCTTCCACAACGGAAATCCGGTTACTGTCGGGGATGTTGTTTATTCTCTCTCGAGAGCAGCAGGCCTTGATACGGGAACACCCCTTGTATCCGACGTCGCAGGAATCGCTTCCGTTGAAGCAGTGGATGATAAGACTGTAGTAGTTAAACTTGCAAGTCCCGACACGGAGTTCCTTGCACATGTTACTACAGCGATTATCCCCGAAGGTTTGGATCACAATACCGAAATAGTAGGAACCGGTCCATTTAAACTGACATCGAGAAAAGTTCAGGAGAGCGTAGTTCTTGAAAAGTTCGAGGACTATTGGGGCGAACCTGCGTATCTCGACAAGGTTACGCTGAAACTCATAGACAGTGCCGAGACTTTGGTCATGAGCCTTAAGTCCGGTGCCATAGATATGGCAGGGCATCTGATTTCAAGTCAGATAAGCGAACTTGACAATATGAATGTTCTGGAGGGAAGCAGCAATGCCGTTCAGGCTATGTATCTGAACAATGCGTTTGAGCCGTTCCAGGATGTTAGAGTTCGTCAGGCTCTATGCTACGGTATCGACAAGCAGGCGATTTTGGATTTGGCATTTGACGGACATGGAAGTCTGCTCGGAAGCAGTATGTTCCCGGCGTTCGGAAAATACTTCATGGAAGAACTTACGAACTATTATGAGTATGATCCGAACAAAGCAAAGGAGCTCCTGAAGGAAGCGGGTTATGATGGAACGCTCGAGTTCACTATCACCGTTCCGTCTTCGTATCAGCAGCATGTTGATACGGCTCAGGTAATCGTGGAGCAACTCAAAGCTATAGGAGTTACTGCGGAAATCAATCAGGTTGAATGGGCTACCTGGTACGACGAGACCTATAAGGGAAGAAACTTCGAAGCTACAATCATAAGCTTTGACTCCCACGGTGTTGCCGCATCGGATCTTCTTGCAAGATTCCAGAGCGCGCATGGAAAGAATATGATAAACTTCAACAGCGCCGCTTACGATGCAAAGTATCAGGAGGCAGTTTCCACTACGGACGATGCCGCTCAGACTGCGGCATTCAAGGAGTGCGAGCGCATCCTCACAGAAGAAGCTGCAAACGTATATATCCAGGATGTTGCGTCATTTGTGGCTCTTGGTAAGGGCTTTGGTGGATATGAATTCTATCCGCTGTATGTCTGCGACTTTGCCAAGATATATAAGATAGCAGAATAATGTTTGATATGCGGCGCGGCTAATGCCGCGCCGTAAGCAATATGCGAGAGTAAATGAAATACGTACTAAAGAAAACGGGGATACTCATAATTACTTTGATTATGATATCCCTGCTGGCCTTTTTGGCTTTTCAGATCATACCCGGCGACCCGACTACCAAGATTCTCGGTACGGACTATACGCCTGAGAGGGCAGAGGCGCTGAGGGAAGAACTTGGTCTGAATGAAAACTGGATAATCAGATATGGAAAGTGGCTTACAGGACTCATAACTGGCGATCTCGGAACCAGCTATAGTTATTTTATGCCGGTATCGGAGGTCATGGAGGGTAAGCTTACCGTCACGTTTACGCTGGCGCTGTTATCGTGGATAATAGTGACAGCTATAAGTATTCCAATTGGAATTGCGATGGCCAGATACCAGAGTGGGGCGATAGATAAGTTTAACGTCGTTTCCAATCAGGTATTTATGGCTATACCGCCGTTCTTCCTGGGGATACTTTTTGTTTATATCTTTGGGCAGGTCCTCAGGTGGTTTATGCCGGGGAGATTCATAGGATTCGAAGAAAGCTTTTGGGGAGCTGTGGCATCTCTAATCCTGCCGGCGCTCGCCATCTCAATACCCAAGGCGGCTAAGGTTGCAAAGCTGCTTAGGGCATCCATACTAAATGAAATGAAAAACGATTACGTGAGAACAGCTTACAGCAGGGGAAATTCACGCTGGGCTGTAATCAGAAATCACGTACTTAGAAACGCAATCATCCCTGCGATTACATATATAGCGATGACGCTATCCGATATAGTTGCGGGTTCTATTATAGTTGAGCAGGTATTTGCTCTTCCGGGTCTCGGAAGGCTTTTGATATCGAGTATAGGAAACAGAGATTATCCTGTTGCGCAATGCATCGTCGTAATAATAGCGTTTGTTGTTGTCTTCATGAACTATCTTGCTGACATCATCACGCAGTACGTGGATCCGAGAGTGAGGTTGGCATAATGATTAACAAAAGAGACACTCACTTTAGGGCAGGAGCCATTATAACGGGAATCATGGTGCTGATTATACTAATCGGTATCTTTTGGACGCCGTATGATCCAAATGCCATGGATGGAACGGCAAAGATGCAGGCGCCGAGCATGAGTCATATACTCGGTACGGATAATTTTGGCCGCGATATTTTTTCGCGAGTTGTCCAGGGCGCCGGCTCGACCTTCTTAATTGCTGCCGCGACGGTCGCAATAGGCCTCGTGATTGGTATTCTGCTTGGTTCAATCACGGGATACTACGGAGGATGGATGGATGAGGTCCTGATGCGTATAAACGACAGTATTCTGGCATTCCCGAGCATTCTTTTGGTCCTCGTCTTGATAGCCATTATAGGCCCGGGAAAATACAATATCATAGCGGCTCTCGGAATACTGTTTATTCCGAGCTTTGCGCGTATCGTGAGAACTGAAGTCGCGAAGCAAAAGAATACGGATTATGTGAGGAGTGCCAAGCTCATGGGAGCGAGCGATATGAGAATACTTCTTCTTCATATACTTCCCAATATTGTTCCGGTGCTTCTTTCTTCAATTGCAATAGGTTTCAACAACGCAGTGCTTGCGGAAGCATCAATGAGTTATCTGGGAGTTGGCGTTCAGCCGCCTGATCCGAGCCTTGGAAGAATGCTTAGCGAAGCTCAGGGATTTCTTTCGGGTGCGCCATGGTATGCAATTTCCGTTGGCGTTGCTATTATATTCCTGATTTTGGGCTTTGGTCTTTTGAGCGAAGGACTTGGAGGTGATGACAGTGCAAGATAATAATCAAAGAAAGTCATCCGAGGTTTTGCTCGAAGTGAAGGATCTAAAGGTTAAATTCCTCTCGACGGGGAAGGAAGCTGTTCACGGGATTAACCTCACTATGAATGCCGGCGAGAGGCTAGGCCTTGTGGGTGAATCCGGAAGCGGTAAAACAGTAACCGCGATGGCGATATCGGGACTGATAGAAAAGAATAACGTCGAGATGAGCGGAAATATTATCTTTGACGGGGTAGATATTTGGAATTGCTCTCGTGAAGAACTGAGATCCGTTCAGGGCAGGGAGATAGGAGTGGTTTTCCAGGAACCGATGACCAGCCTTAATCCTCTCATGAAGATAGGTTATCAGGTTGAGGAGACCCTCAGAATTCATACCAAAGCGTCGCCGGAAAAACGCAAGGAACTTGCGATTATGGCTCTTGAAAAGGTGGGAATACCTGAACCAGAGGTGGCATATGACAAGTATCCGCATCAGCTTTCGGGTGGACAGAGGCAACGTGCCATGATAGCGTCGGCAATGGTAATCAAACCGAAACTCTTAATCTGTGACGAACCGACTACGGCACTCGACGTGCGAGTCCAAGCGCAGATACTCAAGCTCCTAAAAGAGGTGAGCGACGAATTTGAAGTAGGAATACTCTTGATTAGCCACGACCTCAGGGTAATACGACAGCTCTGCGATAAGGTGGCGGTCATGTATAGGGGAGATATCGTTGAAGAAGGCGATACCGAAGAGGTATTCAACAATCCTCAGCATGAATATACCAAGAGGCTGATAGACGCAATTCCAAAGAGAGAAAAACAGACGGCCAAAAAGTAGAGGGAAAGATGGGAAATAATACTTCCATAATTAAAACCGTAATAGAAGATACATCAAAGGTTCTCGAAGTAAAGGATCTATCTTTGACATACAATGATTCGACTATTTTTGGAAAAACGAGCAGCTATGATGCTTTGCATAATGTCAATCTGCACATAGATAATGGAGAGATACTCGGAATCGTAGGTGAGTCGGGCTGTGGTAAGTCTACGCTTGCAAAGGCGGTGCTTGGAATGATTGAGGGAGCAGAGCTAAGCGGTGAAATCATTCATTATACAAAGAGGCCGCAGATGGTGTTTCAGGACCCTGCGGGCAGCCTAAATCCGGCAAAGACTATTGAATGGATCATGGAGGAACCTCTTCGCATCTTCGGAAAATACGATGAAAGCGAGAGAAAAAAGAGAGTCTACGACATGATGGAAAGGGTTGGACTTGAGCGAGAACTCGCAAGTCATAAGCCCAGAGAGCTTTCCGGCGGACAGAAACAAAGAGTTTCGATTGCGACGGCGCTCATTCAGAGACCAAGGTTTATCATAGCGGATGAGCCGGTATCGGCGCTCGACGTATCTATTCAGGGACAGATACTCCATCTGCTCCTTGAGCTTAGAGACGAACTCGACCTATCCTATATGTTCATAACGCACGACCTAAACGTCTGCTATTCGATCTGCGACAGAGTTGTGGTTATGTATCACGGCGAAGTTGTCGAGGAAGGAGCGGTCGAGGATGTATACAACAATCCTCAGCACGACTACACCAAAAAGCTTCTCGAAGCAGCTTTAATTTAACGATAAAAAGAGCAGATTGCTTATGATATAATAGAGATATATTGATGAAAGGAGCGTTTATGAGCGATATTTTTAACGGTGCCAAAAAACTCGGTTTTGGCCTCATGAGGCTTCCTAGGTTAGACGATAATAAAGAAGTTATAGATGTTGAGCAGACAAAGACGATGGTCGATCTGTTCATGCAGAATGGCTTTACTTATTTTGATACTGCATGGGTGTATGACGGATCTGAAGAAGCGACGCGCGAAGCTCTCGTTGAACGTTATCCCAGAGATAGCTTTACGATTGCGAGCAAGCTTGCGCCGTGGGTTGATAAAAAGGACAGAGAAACTGCGATTGCTCAGTTTGATACGTCATGCAAGCGTCTCGGAGTCGACTATATAGACTACTATCTCATGCATAATCTCGGTGATAAGAGGACGGCAGTTTTTGATGAGTTCGGCATCTGGGAATATGCACGCGAGCTCAAGGAAGAGGGCAAGATCAAGCATCTCGGTTTCTCCTTCCACGACAAGGCTGAAGTGCTGGAACCGATACTTGAGGCTCATCCCGAAGCGGAGTTCGTTCAACTCCAGATAAACTATGCGGATTGGGAAGATGCCTTTATTCAATCCAAACTCTGCTATGAGACGGCGCGTAAATACAATAAGCCGATCATAGTTATGGAGCCGGTAAAGGGCGGCATGCTTGCGAATCCGCCTGAGGTTGTGACAAATGTTTTTGATGCGGCCAATCCGGCTGTGTCATATGCTTCATGGGCTATAAGGTTTGCGGCTAGCTTAGATGGAGTTAGCATGGTTCTGTCAGGCATGAGCAATATCGAGCAGATGGAAGACAATATTTCGTTTATGAAGGACTTTGTTCCGCTAAGCGATGAGGAGCAGCTTGTTATGAAGGATGCCGCGGACGCAATCAATAGCATTCCGCTCATCCCATGCACAAAATGCAATTATTGTGCGGAGGTTTGCCCGATGAATATAGGGATTTCCGGAACATTCATGGCGGTGAACCATTATAAGGTTTATCAGAACCTCGATGCGGCAAAGGGAAGAGAATCCTGGAACGTGAAGAGTCAGGGCAAGGGAAGGGCGAACGAGTGCATCAAATGCGCTTCCTGCGAAGGTGCATGCCCGCAGCATATAGAGATTGTCAGCGAACTCGAAAAGGCTGCTGAGCTCTTTGGTTTATAATACGAGTTTGAAAGGAGAGGCTTTCGTTTGAAAGCCTCTTTAGGTATACGATATGTTAGTATTCCCGACAATTACAATTTCAGAGAAGACTCCTTTTAAGCGTGGAGAGAGCTACGGTAGCCAGGCTTCACCGCTTGTTTCTATGTGCATCGACACATATAAAACAAGGTTTGCGCGAGCCGGACTCAAATGGGAAATAGCGCAGGAAGTTGCGATGCGCTATCTCAAATGGGCAGAGGAAAATGAAAACATGCCCGATATGGTTGAGGAAATCAAAGGAATCGCGGCCGGTGCAGGAAGGGACATAATGGATATTGCGGCAATAAACTGCGCCTATGAACTGCTGCATTTTCCCAACGAATGCACAGCCTTTGCACTTAAAAGGGAAGCTACGCTGGAAGGTCATGTGATCTTGGGTCAAAACTGGGATCAGGATCCGACCTTTGGTGCGCACGCGGTACTCCTTGATATTCTTGAGAAGGAGACGGGCAATCATATCTTTGGTCTCTCCGAGGCAGGACAGCTCATCAAGAGTGGTATATGCATTCACAAGGACGATTCCGCAACCGCGGTATGCGGTAACAGCATTTTAAGCAATCTTGATAAGGTGGGAATAGGCTGTCCTACGAGCGTACTGAGGAGAAAGACTCTTACGTTTGGACGCATGGAAAACATACTAAACCTGATTACAGGTTCGGCAAGAAGCGTCTCTTCCAACATAAATGTTGCAACGACGGAAAACGAAATATGTGCGATAGAGCTTCTTCCGGAAGTTGTGGATAGGGAGAACAGTCTACTCGTCGATCCTTATTACATAATAGAACCGATGAGCGGAGCTGTTACCCACGATAACAGCATCAAATCCGTTCCACAGGTAGATATGTACAGGCACGGACATCCGCGCGGAACTCATCTCAAGATACTGTTCTCTGAGGCTACGGGCAGAATCGATTTGGACTATATAAAAAGATGCCTCTCGGACCACGAAGGGTATCCTGGAAGCATCTGTTCGCACGGCTGTGATGAAAACGACAATTGGCAGACAATCGCATCCGTAATCTATGATCTCGATGCGCGCACGGCGCATATATGCTGTGGCGCTCCGTGCACAAACGATTACATAGAGTTCACGCTGTAGTTATTCGTGCCTCAGAGCCTCGATAGGATCCAGGTTTGCGGCCTTTCTTGAGGGGAGAAGACCAAAGACGATTCCTATTGCCATAGAGAATACGACGGCTATGATTGTTGCCGGCCAGCTGATGGCGACAGGAGCGCCGTTAAGCTGAGATATAAATTCGGCAAGTATCACTCCTATTATTACACCGAGCACGCCTCCGATGGAGGTGAGGGCAACTGCCTCTGTGAGGAACTGAGCCATTATTGCACTCTTTGGTGCACCGATGGCTTTTTTTAGTCCTATCTCGCTGGTTCTCTCGGTTACGGAAACTAGCATAATATTCATTACGCCGATTCCTCCTACGAGTAGCGATATCGCAGCAATCCAGATAAGCATTTGGTTGGTGCTCTGGCTGAGTTGCTGAATCTGACGAGCCTGCTCGAGAAGATCCTGTGCTTTATATGAGAATTCATCGGAACTGAGAATAGAAGCCGCCATGATGTTCTCTGCATCTTTTCCGACCTGCGTCATATCGTTGGTGCTTGCGGTTCTCAGTAGAACATTCTCGGGTTCGTCGTACTGATAAACGGAAGGCCATGTCGTAATCGGTATATAGACTTTTCCGGCTTTGTCCTGTCTGAATGTGTAATAATCCTCGATTGAGGTTATAGTAGGTTCAAAGCTCTGTTTCTCTGCGAGTATTCCGATTACAACAAAGGGTTCGCCTTTGATTTCGACTGTCTTGCCGACAGCATCTGCGCCCTGGAAGAGCGATTCGTAGCTGTTTTCGTCGAGGAGACAGACCTTGTGGAAACCATCGAGATCGTTCTGAGATATACCGCGTCCCTTTGATACGGTGAGACCGGCAGTCGATATATAATTTGTGTCAACTCCATAGATATATCCGCCGCTGAGCGAATTGCTTAGGTAATAGACGCCGTCGTAGTCTTGCCTTCTGTTATAGATGGCGGCGCTCTCGACATTGTTTATATTTCTAAGCTCTTCGTACTGCTCGTCTGTTATGGTGCGAACTCCGCTTGGGACTCCATTGTAGAATTCGTAAGTCCAGTCGCCTTGCATCAGTTGCACGTTAACGTTGTTTACGCCGGAACCGATGAGGTTCTTTTTGATTTGTTCGTTTGTTCCCTGAATCGTCGAAACGATCGCTATTATGGCGGCGATTCCTATGATGATACCAAGCATGGTGAGGATGGATCTCATCTTATGCGAGAATATGCCACGAAGGGAAAGTCTAATGTTCTCTCTCATGAAAAACCTCCTCTACCAATAATATGTGTCTTCATTTACCACGGTCTTGGCTCCTTCAACGGCGCCGTTTCCGTAGGGGAATGCTATATGGTCTTCGAGGCTGATTCCCTCAAGTATCTGGACGTATTCTCCGTACCAGGTCTTGCCGCAGCGCACGTATTGTTTTGCCAGTTTTCCGTCAACATCCATCATTACGTATTTACCGGAAGGATCGCTTCTGACGTATGCGGTTGGAAGGTGAATCGAAGACTCGTCAGAAGAATTGGATGGCAGCTTCAGCTGAATCCAAGCCCAAGGATCCAGGTCACCCATATCCTCAAAATAGGCGAGGAAGCCATAGGTGGACGAATTGGGGTTTCCGCCGTAGTAGTAATAATTGTTATCCATCGGATATTCGTCGATTGAAGAAATGGTTCCGCTGTACATCTGGCCGGTTTCCCAAACGTAGGCCGTGACTTCCTGTCCGACGCTGAATTGATCAAGGAGGAGTTCTGAGATGCCTCCCTGTATAACCATTCCGTTTCCGGCTTCGACCTTTAAGAAGGCTGAACCATCCTTAGGCATATTGTTTGGATCGCCGAGGACAGTAACCGTACCGTCTCTTTTTGCTCTTACGATGCCATCGGCCATTTGTTCTTTGTGCATATTAAGATTTAGTCGACTTCTCCTTAAGGCGAGATCGAGATCTTTAATAAGTCGCTGCTGTTGATATATTGCTGCGGCAAGTTCCGCGGCAGTATATCCGTCTTGGTATTCAAAACTGTCGTCAGTGATGCCGTTCAAATCGTCGAGACTTGATGTGTCGTCCTCGAGTGGACGCATTGCGACGGACCAACTTGCATCGGGGTCCTGCTCCGTGAGGAGACTCGTATAAAGCGTCCAAGAGGCGAGAAGGGGACCTGATGTTTTGTTTTCGCTCCTTACTTCTATCACTACGTAAGTGTTCGGTTTCTCTTCGCGAAGTTTATTGAGGAAGGAACCGTATATTCTTCCGTCTTCAGCGACAAGGTATCTGAGCGGATTGTAAAGAGTGCCCGCGTCCGGAACTACGATAGGATCGGGTGTCGGAGCAGGGGCTGGCGTCGGCTGTGGATTCGGGTCTGGTGTCGGCTGTGGATCGGGGTCGGTGCCCGAACCTTCGCCTGTGCCTGAGCCTTCGCCTGAGCCCGAACCTTCGCCTGTGCCTGAGCCTTCGCCTGAGCCCGAACCTTCGCCTGAGCCTGAGCCTTCGCCCGTGCCAGAGCCTTCGCCTGTGCCTGTGCCTTCGCCTGTGCCTGTGCCTTCGCCGGTTCCTGAGCCTTCGCCGGTTCCTGAACCTTCGCCGGTTCCTGTGCTATCACCGCCGGAACTATCGCCTTCGTTGCTTTCAGCATTGCTGCTATCCGGTTCGCTGTCTTCAGGCTTCAGGATGATAGGCGAAAGATAATAGAATTCCAAATCGCCGTTCTCACCGTCGAGATAATTCCATGCATCTATTACCTTTGATTTCGCAGGTTTTACGGGTGTGGGATCGGGTTCGGGCTCCGGTTCCGGCATAGGTTGCGGATCCGGGATAGGGGTTGTATTTTGAAGTCTTCTCAGTTCTGTGTATGCGTTGTCGAGATCGTTTTCCGCGCGAAGAACGGACAGCTCCATCAACTGAAGAGTTATCTCTTGTCCGGTCATATCAAAACCGATCAAAGGGTCTCCGGCTTTAACTTCCTGGCCTTTTGTTACATATATGTCGGTGATTATCTGCGTGCTGCTTACGTAGACTTGTTGGCTGTCGGAATCATAGACGGATCCATCAAGTGAAACTTCCTCGTCGAACCAATTCATATTGATCGTGGAAACGGGGACCACATCAGCAGTTGCCGTTGTGCTCCTAAATGCCCTCGCGCCAAAAAACGCAGCAACGAGCAGGGCGAGTATGATTATAGGTATCAGTATCTTTTTATAAGCCTTCATAGTTATGCACCTATACCTTCATCGTCAAAAAGTTTTCCGTCTATAATATTTACGATACGACGTGCATAAGATGCTACATTTGCATCGTGCGTAATCATTAGAATCGTCGTGCCTTCTTCGTTTAGCTTTTGGAAGAGCTCCATGACCTGCTTTCCGCTGGTCTGATCAAGTGCCCCCGTAGGTTCGTCTGCGAGAAGAATGCTGGGCGAGTTTATCATTGCGCGAGCAATTGCGACGCGCTGTTTTTGTCCGCCGGAAAGCTGAGTGGGGAGGAAGGTTGTTCTGTCCTCGAGCCCCACGCGCTTAAGAGATTCGTATGCTCTATCGGTTCTTTCCTGCTTGCTTACGCCCGCATAAATCAAAGGGAGGGCGACATTGTCGAGTGCCGTCTCCTGCGGAAGAAGCTGAAAGGTCTGGAATACGAATCCGATTTTATTAAGTCTGACATCGGAAAGCTGTTTCTCGCTGAGGTTGGAAATATCTTCGCCTTCGAGATAATAGGTTCCGGATGTTGCTCTGTCCAAGCAGCCTATGATGTTCATCAAAGTTGATTTTCCCGATCCGCTCGGTCCCATAACGGCAAGGTATTCTTGCTCGTTAACTTTGAGATTTACATCCTTAAGTACGGGGACCTCGAGTTGATCCTGACCATAGGTTTTGCAGATATCTCTTAAGTCAAGTATCATTCCCAAACCTCCGATATATCTACGGCCTTCATTCCTTCCGTAAGCGTTTCGTCGGGCCAGGTTATGAGACTGTCTTCTGTTAGTCCGCTCAAGATTTCGATGGTATATGTATCCTCGTCGAGTTCTCCGAGTTCGACAAATACCTTGACTGTCTTTCCGCGTTCTGCGGACCAAACAAATGGATTTCCGTTATCGTCGTATGTTATGAAACTCATATCGAGCCAGAGTCCATCCTTCTTTTCTGTTTCGCCTTGACCATAGTCGGGTTCGATGAACACGTGTTGACCCAGCATAAGGCCTTCGGTATTTTCGAGTTGGACATAGAAGGGGTAGCTTGACGATTTTTCGCCGGAGCTCTCATCGTAGAAATAGCCGTTATTGTTTTCGTTTGCGGGTTCTGTTTCTATATTGCTGATTTTTCCCGGCCAGGTGACGCTTTCGTCAACGCGGGAGCGGATGATTACTTCCATGCCCGGATATATGCTGCCGATGGTTTGCTCGGTAACCTTTCCTTTGATTCTGAATTCTCCGGTTTCGGTTACCGCAACAACCGGAAGGTCGCTTCCCATGGAATCCGTTCCTCCGTCAGGGTTTACGGCCTTTACGACACCGTCGATTGTGGAGAGAACCTCGGACTGTTCGATTTCCTGTTGATAACGTTCGAGTTCCGCCTGTTTCTGTCTTATCTCCAGTTGTCTTTCACTTATCTGAAGTTGGATTTCGGTTGAGCCTCCGGCTGCGCGAAGGACTTCGATTTCGTTGTTCAGACCTTCTATATCAAGATTGATGCTTGATATGCTGTTTTCCGCGCTGCGCACGTCATATCTAAAGAGGGGGGTTCCTATTTTGACCTCCTGTCCTACTGTTACATAGATTTCTTCGACAGTTCTTTCGCCGTCGCGCTTATAGCTCTGCGTTTTCTGCGCTTCGACAACGCCTGAATATCGGTCGACTGTGAAACCGTAGTTTTGGAAGTCGGATATCTTCTGCATATATACTGCGTCTTCCATTGAAGCTGCCGATCCGCCCCATTTCATCCAAGCAAAAAATGCCGCAGCGGCGATTATCGCTATGAGGCATATTGCGAGAATTATTTTCTTAGTCTTGGTCATACATTTCCGCCTTTCTCTTTCTTAGACCATTCAATTATATCATATTGCTGTCGACTTTTTTAAGGGAAACGATGGCCTTGAAGAGATCGCCATCGATGGAAATATCAAAGTTTCCGCCCATGAGTGCGGTGAGGTCGCTCGCTATTGCAAGGCCGAGGCCGCTTCCTTCTGTATTTCTGGAATCGTCGCCGCGTTTAAATCTCTCGAGGAGTTCCTGAGAACTTATATTGAGCTGATCGCGGGACATATTCTTTACTTCGAGGATTATCTGATCGTCCTTTTCAAAAATGTCCATATATGCTCTAGTACCGCTTAAGGAGTATTTGGTCACATTTGTAAGGATGTTTTCTATAACTCTCCAGAGGAGTTTTCCGTCGGCATAGACCATGGTATTATCCGTCTGCTTGCTGAGAACCACGTCTATATTATTCCTGTTTATGCTTTCGTCGAGCTCTGCAAGGGCCTGCTCTACCATCGCGTGCATATCCAGCTTTTCGATGGTGACGGGGATATCGCCGCTTGCGGCCTTTGCTGCCTCAAAAAGGTCATCCGTTAGCTTTTGGAGCCTCTCGGTTTTTTCGGAGATTATCCTTACGTATTCCGGAGCCTGAGGGCTGTCCAGTCCTTCCTTCTTCAGGAGGTCTACATAGGAACTCATAGATGTAAGCGGAGTTCTTATATCGTGCGAAACGTTGGAGATGAGCTCGGTGCGAAGCCTCTGGCTCTTGAGTTCCTTCTGAATTGCGAGGTCCTGCGCTTCGGAGATTGAGTTTACGGAGCTTGCAAGACGTCCGAGCTCGCCGTTACCGAGGTCGGGAACCTTATATGTGAAATTGCCCTTTTGAAGTTCGCTGATTCCGGTTCTTACCTTTTCGTATTTTCCTATCTGCTTAGGTACAAAGATGCAGATCAAAGCTATCATTACTAGTGCACCGATTCCGATTAGGATTACGGATTCATAGCCGAGGAGTCCTATTGCGATTGCTGCCGCAATGAACATCAGTGCCACGGCGCCGATCAGAGTCCCGAGAACCTTGCCTTTGAGCGCGGGGCTTGAGGCTGCGTTCTCAATTACGTTGCATGCGATGTAACCGAGTATGGTGGTGCGCAAGAAGCTCCTTGCCTTGATTCTTCTGACGATTGAGAGTAGGGCAATCAAATCGATCGAGACGATTGCGAGTGTGCCTATGCTTGCGATTACGAGAAGGATCCATCTTGGTTCAAAGGCATAGTCGAGAATACGCAAACCAAAGGAGTAGTCCATCCAATTTCTTATCGTTTCAAAATTTGGGTTGTTATTCAGGAGAGTCAAGAAAAGGTTTTCGCCGTAATTGCTCTTGAAGAGCCATGTCTGTGCCAGTAGGAATACAAAATATAAACCGATTGTGGCAGCTGCGGCTACGATTATATCGACCTCGACAAAGATTCTGTCGAACCAGCCAAGTTTAACATTTCCGTTTTCGTCCTTCGGTCCTGTCTTTGCTATTGCCAGTGCCAGAGAGAGAAGGGAGACTATAATGGCTGCTATCTCGATGAGCCATAGTTTGCCCATATAATCACGGTAAATATTATCGTTAAACTTGATGTCGAAGAATTTGGTTTCGGCTTTGTATTTGGCAAATTCCTCGGGGTTCTCGGCGGATAAATCATAGCTGTAGTAGTAGACATCGTAGTGATAGGAATTATACTCTACAACTTCACCCTCGTAGGTAAGATATGTATACCCATAGGAGTTAAGGGTTTCGGTACTGCTTTTGACGCTTGTAAGCCAGATTATTCCGCATAGTACGAGAAGGGCGACGGTAGCCGCCACAACAAAAAGAAAGCCCGCAGAAATCGTGGTGCTGCGCCTTGCCAGATTCTTTGTGGAAATTGCTGTTTTGTCCATGTTTTTTCTCCTTAATACAGGAATAATGTAGCATACCAATATTAAGGAAAAAGTGGGCAAATTCTTATGAATTTCTTACTATTTGTTTTTTGAAATGAATGTCCTGATTACAAAGGTCACTAAGAGCATGTACACAGCCAGAATCAGGATGCATGGAAGTGCATAGAGGAAAGGACAGGGGATGTATTTATAGAACAACTCCAGTATCGGATTTCCTTCGGTTTGCATTAGGAAGAAATAGTTCGGATTTGGGCATAGCTTAAAGAATTTAAGAATAAGGTTTATTCCAAATACGATGGTTGCGACGATTAATAGCATAAGTGCCGCGCCGGGAAGATCCTTGTATTCCGGTTTATAGAAGTCGAGGGTATAAAGGGCGATGGCTTCCATTATTATGATGATATGTATTCCGTAGAAGCCGAGTATTCTCGGAAGAAGAATCGAATAACCGGAGAAACCGAGTGCCGGCATCAAAATAGCCATGAGAGCGCCTAGCGGTGCGACAAAGAAGCAGAAGCTCAGGAGGGAGCGTTTCTTTGTTGCAACGGCAATGGGCATAAGCATCATATGGATATTGCAAAGGTGAAGCGGGAGCTCCTGCCACCAGTTGAATCCGCCGTATTTGTCTGCGACGATATCGTATTCCGTATCGAGGGAGAGTGCGTATTTATAGCAAAAGAAACCTGCGATTGTCAAAAGGCAGATTGCTATATAAACACCCCTTTTAGCACCTTCGGTTGCGCCCTTTAGTATCTTTGTCATAACCCAGAGAAGAATAATTCCGAGAAGGAACAGGGCTATGAACATCGGGCTAAGGGGTTTAACTATCAGTAATTTGTTGATTAAATTAGCCATATCATTATTTTACACGACTTTCGGAGAGAGTTGCCTTAATTATTTCTTAAATCTTTTGGTGTACGCATTGATTTTGCGCTTGACAGAGTTAAAGTGCGGGTGTAAGATTACCTAAATTCAATAACAAACCTTTGAGGGAGAGTAGTAGCAGATGACGCTTAGGAAGAGAGAGCCGCGGACGGTGGAAGCGCGGACCAAAAGGCTTCTGTGAATGGACTCCTGAGGGCAAACCGAACGGACTGAAGTTTTAGTAGGGGAGACGGAGTGATTCTCCGTAATCAAAGTCAGCGTATGTCAGTACGCGTATGAGTGGGCGCATTAGCGTCAAGCCGGGTGGCACCGCAGGAAATCATCTCCTGTCCCAGCATCAGGGACGGGAGTTTTTTATTAGTCTCCTGTCTGAACTCAACGCGAGCCAAATGGCAAGGATGCGGAGCGCGAAATGGGCACATGCGTTTCCGCGAAAGAAAGGAGATATGAGATGCCTAACGAAAAAATACCTTATAAAATATACCTCGAAGAAAGTGAGATGCCGACGCATTATTATAATCTGCGTGCGGATATGGAGAAGAAACCTGCACCCTTACTACATCCGGGAACGGGTGAACCTTTGAAGTTTGAGGATATGCAGGCTATATTCTGCGATGAACTGATAAAACAGGAACTCGATGAGGAAACCAGATATATACCAATCCCGGATGAAATCAGGGATTTCTATAAGATGTATAGGCCGTCGCCGCTCGTAAGGGCATACTGCCTAGAGGAGAGGCTCGGAACGCCGGCAAAGATCTATTATAAATTCGAAGGTAATAATACGAGCGGCTCCCATAAGTTAAACTCCGCAATTGCTCAGGCGTATTATGCCAAGAAGCAAGGATTAAAGGGCGTTACCACTGAGACCGGAGCGGGGCAGTGGGGAACTGCGCTATCCATGGCTTGCAGTTATTTTGAACTCGACTGCAAAGTCTTTATGGTAAAGGTTAGCTACGAGCAAAAACCTTTCAGAAGAGAGGTAATGAGGACCTATGGCGCGAGTGTTACACCTTCTCCGTCTGAGACTACAAACGTCGGAAGAAAGATTCTCGAGGAATTCCCGGGAACCGGCGGCTCGCTCGGATGCGCTATATCAGAAGCCGTTGAAGCGGCTACGAGCACAGAAGGATATAGATATGTTCTCGGAAGCGTGCTCAACCAGGTGCTTCTCCACCAGAGCGTAATCGGCCTCGAGGCAAAGACCGCGATGGATAAATACGGAATAAAACCCGATGTTATAATAGGTTCTGCAGGCGGAGGATCAAACCTCGGAGGACTAATCGCCCCGTTTATGGGCGAGAAGCTTAGAGGTGAGGCGGACTACGAAATCATCGCGGTTGAACCAGCATCCTGCCCGAGCTTCACGCGTGGTAAATACGCTTACGACTTTGCGGATACCGGAAAGGTATGCCCGCTTGCAAAGATGTATACGCTTGGATCGGGATTTATGCCTGCACCAAATCATGCGGGAGGCCTGAGATACCACGGAATGAGCCCGGTTCTCTCTGAACTCTACGATCAGGGAATGATGAAGGCCGTTACGGCGTTTCAGACGGATGTCTTTGACGCTGCAGAGGAATTTGCAAGAGTAGAAGGAATACTTCCTGCGCCTGAATCGGGACATGCCATCAAGGCTGCCCTTGACGAAGCAAAGAAATGCATAGAGACCGGAGAAGAAAAGACGATACTCTTTGGTCTTACGGGCACGGGATACTTTGATCTTACTGCGTACAAGAATTTTAACGACGGAACGATGACGGATCAAGAACCGACGGATGAGGAACTTGCGAAGAGCCTCGCAGCACTTCCAAAGTTTTAAATCGGATAATCAAAGAGGACTGCCGAGATAGGCAGTCCTCTTTTTTTTATCGGGTTTGATTAGATTTCGCGCGTCCAGAGCGAGGCCATCGCGGGACCTCCGCCTACGCAGAGCGATGCACATCCGATCTTATAATCCTCGTGAATCATTTCGTAAATCAAGCTTACGATGATGCGGAGTGCGGTGCAGCCGACGGGGTGTCCGAGGGCTATGCCCGAACCGTTTACATTGCAGCGATCCATCGGAAGATCAAATCCGTAGTCTTCCTTGAGCTTTCTTCCTACGCCCAGGAACTGTGCCGCAAAGGCTTCGTTGATTTCCCAATAATCGACATCGTCAAATGTAAGACCGGCACCCTTTAGACATTTTGGAATTACGGCGGCAGGACCGAGACCCATGACGTGAGGTTCAACGCCTTCCGCGCAGATATAGAGCATCTTTGCGAGAGGCTTGA